>JAFQOR010000014.1 GCA_017403125.1 Alistipes sp.
GCTCTTCGGCTTTCGCACAGAGGCGAATTGCTGCGTTATGCTCGTTCGCAAAATGCTCACATACGCACAAGTATGCTGCGCTTTTGCAATCTTCGCAAGCCTTGCACTTCATCCTTTATAATCGCTCTTCGGCTTTCGCGCAGAGTCGAATTGCTGCGTTATGCTTATCCTCGAAATCCTCATTTACGCCAAGTAAACTGCGGTTTTTCGGATTTCGCAAGCCTTGCACTTCATCCTTTATAATCGCTCTTCGGCTTTCGCACAGAGGTGAATTGCTGCGTTATACCTCTCTTTGAGAGAACTTAATGTGATTAGGGAGATTAGGGAATTTTAGTGAAAAAACTCACTGTCCCTAATCTCCCTAATTCACATAAATTCCTTAATACCCTTATCTCCGCTTACAATTCAACTCCAAGTCGCTCGCGGGCATCGGCGCACATCTCTGCTACATCGCCTCGCATGCCGGGGCTTACGACCGGAGCTCCGTCAATGGGAACGAATACGAGTGTAGGTATTGAGCGCACACCAAAGTATCGTGCTAACTCGCGCTCGTCATCAACATTTACGGTGTAGGTGTCAATCTTGTCGCCAAACGAGGCGGCAAAGCTGTGTACCGTGGGCATCATGCGCTGACATGGCGAGCACCACGATGCGTAAAAGTCGATAATGGCGGGCTTGTTACCCAAAAATTTCCACTCCTTTGTGATGTCGGCCACCTTGTTCTTGAAATCTGCCGACGTAAGTTTTATTGCTGACATATCTATCTCTTTTTTTCTATGTTAAACATTGGGACTTAACCTTTTTGACCCCTTTCTCGCTGCAAAGATAGAATAAATGTGCTATAAATACAAATCGAAATTTTTTATATAATCATAAGCTTAGCTTATTCAATGGGCGTCATGCCGAGCTAAAAGAGAGTTGGGTATCGGACACTCATTATCCGATACCCAACAACTCTTTTTATCTTCTATTACAATGCGTTCGGGCTTAATGCTACTTGTTTCGAGGTAGCTCGAAGCTTGCCGGGGCCTGGTATATCTTCAACCCGAAGAATGGTGCAAGGGCAACAACATGCGATATTACCTCGGCCTGCAACTGCTCGTAGTTTACCCAGCGTGTATCTGCCGAGAAGAAGTAGAGCTCGATGGGCAGACCCCACTGCGAGGGTTGCAACTGACGCACCAATACCAGCATCTTGTGGTTTACCTTGTGGTGGCTTTGCAGATAGCGGTTCAGGCAGCGCATGAACAAATCGAGGTTTGTGAGGCTGTAAGTATCGTCGTTGGCCTGCATCTCCTCGTTAATCATCGTCTGCGTGGCGCCATTCTGTTGCAGCGACTCGATAAACGTGGGGGTGACGAAGTTCACGCTGGTCATATCGATGTTCAGTGAACGCTTAACACGACGACCGCCGGAGTCGAACATCGCCTGCCAATTATCGAAAGGCTCGCTGATAAGCAGATAGGGTGGTATGCTCTGGCACACATTGTCCCAACCGCGAATCTTGACGGTGGTTAGTGCCACCTCCTCGACAACGCCATCGATACCGCGACTCGGCACCGAAATCCAGTCGCCCACTTTGAGCATATTGTTTGCCGAGAGCTGCACGCCGGCAACAAGACCAAGTATCGAGTCCTTGAATACCAACATCAACACCGCCGCCGAAGCACCGATACCCGTTAGAAGTATCGCCGGCGATTCGTCGATAAGTATCGAGCCAACAAGGATTACGCCTATGCATATTACAATAACCTTCACGGTCTGCATAAGACCCTTCAACGGCTTACCATGCAATGCGGGACGTTTCTCGGCAAGCTCAAAGGCTACGGTCACAACCGAGTTGATGAAGCGCACGCAGCAGATGACGATATAGATGCGTAAAAGTCGCGAAATGAGTATGAAGAGAAAGTCGTCGCCATGTTGCGCTATGGGGAAGGCGATGGGTATGAGCTGCAACAGTAATACAGGGGTGATTATCCTGCAAAACTTATTTATAACCTTGCGGTCAAAGATAAGGTCGTCCCACGTAGCCTTTGTTCTCTTTACAAAGTTGCGTACCAAGCGGAGTACTCCCCAACGTATAATGAGGTCCACAATAGCAACTATAAGAAGTATCACAAGAGCGCTTATCCAGCGGTCGGCAGTGTCGGCACTTTCGCTCGATAAGCCCATCCATACTAACAACGAGTGAATCCACTCCACAAAAGCATTTGATTGTTCCATCTCTATGCAAACTAATTGTTTCGACAAAGGTACGAAAAAAAATATTATATACCAATATTCATATAGAAAGGAGGTGTTCAACAAATGTGAACACCTCCTCGTCTATTATACTGCGTTTATCGTTGGCTTACTCTGCCTCGGGACGCATGATAACCAATGTGCGGTTGCCGTCGTCGAGCATCTTCTGTGCCATGGCTTTGATGTCGTCCAGAGTGATGCTTTCGAGGATGCCGAGGTACTCCTCTTTGTAGTTGTACTTCTCCTCGTACCAACGGTCGATAGCAGACATCCAGCCGCTGTTGTTCTCCAAGACGTTTGCATAGTTCTTCTGCAAGAACTCCTTTGCTTTTGCTACGTCATCAGCCAAAGGACCCTCGGCAGCAATCTTCGCAATCTCGGCATCGCAAATCTCAACCAACTCGTCGGCAAGCTCCTCGTTGGTGTCGAATACGATGATGTTCATATACTCCTCAACGGGATACTTGTTGATTCCGCCCTGAACGTGTACACCATATGTGCCACCCTTCTCCTCGCGAATCGATATCATATAGCGTGAATCGAGTGCACGTGTGAGGAGGTCAAGGATAAGACGGTTCTTTGCGTTGTCGGCAAGAGCGCCAGAGTAGGTAAGATAAACCGATACCTTGGGCTGCTGCATCTTTGTGCGGAAGTCGTTGGTTACCTCGCCCTTGACAATACGAACGCCATCATCAACAACGCTGTACTGCGACTTCTTTGATACGGGCAACGAACCAATATACTTCTCAACCAAAGGCTTCAACTCGTCGAGGTTTACGTTACCTACGATAACGAAGCGGAAGTCGTTAGCATAAGAGTACAACTTTGAGTGTACATCTGCCAAAGCCTCAATCGAGAGGGCCTCAATCTGGGCAGCCGAGGTTACCTGGCGGCGAGGATTGTTCTGGTAGATAGTTGAGTTGAACTGCTTTGCCATGATGTAGTTCGGATCTGACTCCATATTGCGGAAGTAGGGAACATACATCTTCTTCAAGTTATCCAAGTCGGTCTGGTCGAAGCGGGGAGCAGTGAAGTTCAAGTAAAGAAGTTGGAGAATAGTCTCAATATCCTTGGGTGAACCACCTGCGTTTACGGCATGCTCATAGTTATCAACGCCTACCGAAGCATAGGCGCTCTTACCAGCGAGCTGCTTGTTGAGGTCGATAGCCGAGAACTTCGAGATACCCGACTGCTGCATAACGGTAGGAAGGTAGTCTGCCTGCAACGACTCCTCGACGCCGAGCATTGACTTACCGCCCTTGCTGATAGCTGTAATCTGCACCTCGTCAGCCTTCAATGTCGAGGGACGTACAACCACCTTGATGCCGTTCTTCAATGTCCACTCGGTGTAGCCAAGTGACTCGTTCTGTGCGGTAGCCTTAACAGCCGAACCCTTCAACTTTGTTGCGGGGTCGATAAGGGGCTCGATAACGGTATTATCCTCGTAGGGGGCAATCTCCGAAGCCTCAACCTCTGCCTTAACTGCCAAAATCTCCTCCTCGGTAGGAATTGCAAGACCCTCCTTCTTGGGTGAACGAGCCAATATTACGAGATTCTCGTTGGGGCGAACCATCTGGAAGTATGCCTGATTGATGTCATCAACGGTTATAGAGTTGATAAGCATCTGGTCGAGCTGCCACTCGGTCTCGGCATCCATCATTGTTGTACCCTTTGCGTAGTGGTCGAGGTAGCGCTGTGCATACTCATCGTTGTGCACATCGTTGCGGTTGGTGTACTGGCGCTCTGCATAGCGGAGAACCTCCTGGCGTGCACGCTCGAACTCACCTGCTGTGAAGCCGTGGCGACGCATACGCTCCATCTCGGTGTACATGGCACGGAAACCATCGAGAATGCGACCCTCGTGTGCTGTTACAGAGAACATCGTGCTCTCCAAAGTGGGGCAGATGCCGATGCTGCCATCGTTCATGCCACCACCAACGAACGGAGCGTCAGCAGCTTGTGCAATCTCCTCGAAGCGATTGTTCATCATGATGCCTACAAGGCTGTATATAATGTCGGTAGAGTAGCCTACGATAGAGCCCTTGAACTCCTTGGGAAGAGCCTCGCGACGAGCAAACATCATAACACTCGACTGTGTCATCTCGGGGTCTGCAAATATCGAAACAATAGGCTCCTCGGTTGCGGGTACGTAGATAACTTCCTTTTGTGCAGCGTCGGCCGGTGATGCGGGAATGTCGGCCATGATGGTCTTAATCTTCTGCTCAACCTGATCAACATCGATATCACCTACGATAACGATAGCCTGGTACTCGGGACGGTACCACTTGTGGTAGAACTCCTCCAAAGCAACATGGTCGAACGACTTCAAACCATCCAAGTAACCGATAAGGTTGCGGTGCTCGTAGAGCGAACCCTGGAACAGGTGCTGAATCATGTCGTTCTGTGCACGAAGGCTTGCGCCGTCACGTGTGCGGAGCTCCTCCATGATAACACCACGCTCCGAGTCAATCTCGGCGGGCTGCAATGCTATGAACTGTGACCAGTCGTGAAGAATAAGAAGTGCCAAGTCGAGGTTCTCCTCGGTGATGGGGCAATCCTTAATCATATACTCGGTGCAGTCCCACGATGTGAAGGCGTTGAGGTTGTAACCAAACTGAACGCCGATAGTCTCCAACTTCTCAATCATCTCCTTTCCGGGGAGGTTCTTGGTGCCGTTGAATGCCATGTGCTCAAGGAAGTGAGCCAAACCCTGCTGGTGGTCCTCCTCCTGGATTGCACCTACATCATGATAGATGTAGAAACTTGCTTGACCCTTGGGCTTTTCGTTGTGGCGGATGTAGTAGGTAAGGCCGTTGTCGAGTCTGCCTACGCGAACATCCTGATCCATTGGCAGCGGAGTTGTGGGATCCTGTGCCACCACACTTGTAATGCCGAAGATAAGGGCTACAAGTGAAAAAAGAATCTTCTTCATAGTGTTGATAATAAGTTAATTATAAAATTGAATCTGTTTTAATTCTCTAATTTCGCGTATTAAACCAAGCAAAGATACGATTTTTTGCACAAAATGCAACGTTTGTGGCTACTAAATTTAGTATTAAATTTTTTTATTCTACTATAACCACCGTCTATCTTGTGGAGCACACAATTATTTAACGCACTCGTTCGTTGTTTATTATAAAATTCGTATCTTTGTTGCGAAATAAATAGGGTATTATGGCAGAGATAACATCTTATAACTACCGTATCGAGCCGCAGGATGTCGATTTTACGCTGCGTGCATCGGTGGCTTCAATCATAAACTATATGCTGAACGTAGCGGGTATCGACGCCCATAACAAAGGTTTTGGTGTGGATGTGTTGCAGGGGCAGTCGTTCACGTGGGTGCTATCGCGTTTGGCGGTAGAGGTGCGTCGCCAGCCACGCCAATACGAAGAGGTGCAGATTGCAACGTGGGTTAATGAGTTTAACCGCCTCTCTTCGACACGTAATTTCAGAATGGAGATGGGCGACGAGATTTTAGCATGTGGTGTTTCGCAGTGGTGTATGTTTAATATGGAGACACGTCAGTCGGTAGATATGTCGGTGTTGAAGGATGTCTATGAGAGAGCTATGGTCGATGTCGAGTCGCCCATTGCGCACCCTGCTCGCATACGTAATGTTGTGGCGGATAATGTGTTGTCGCGTCCGGTGGTATATAGCGACATAGACTTTAATCGTCATGTCAATACACTGCGCTACATTCAGATGATGTTCGATGCCATTCCGTTGGAGCGTATCGAAAAGAGCGCGGGTCTGCGTATCGACCTAAACTTCCTTGCCGAGGCGCGTTATGGCGAGGTACTCACCATTGGCTCGTCTATCGAGGGTGGTGTCTATATGTTCGAGGTGTCGTCGGATTCGGGCAAGGTGTTGTGTCGTTCGCGTATTGAGTATTTCGACTAATGCAGCGCAGCTTGAAGATAGCTATCGTAGGTCCTGCTCACCCCTATCGCGGGGGACTTGCCTCGATTATGGAGAGCATGGCAAGAGAGTTTCAGGCGCGCGGCTCGGAGGTCTATATCAAGACTTTCACACTGCAATATCCATCCCTACTATTTCCCGGTAAGAGCCAGACGGTAGATACTCCACCACCTGCCGACCTTGTAATCGAGAGGTCGGTTTCGACCATAAATCCATATACATGGTGGCGCGTGGGGCGTCAGCTACGTAGGGCGAAGCCCGACATTGTGTTAATGAAGTATTGGACGCCCTTCATGGCTCCGTGCTTCGGGAGCATTGCACGCTGTGTGCGCAAAAATAGGCATACGAAGGTGATATGCCAAATCGACAACGTCGAGCCGCACGAGCACCACATCATCGATAAACCATGCAACAAATACTTCCTTCGCTCCGTCGATGGCTTCATCTACATGTCGGAGCAGGTGCATAGCGAACTTCGTGCCTACACCTCGGCACCGGCGATGTTCTCTCCACACCCTCTGTTCGACAACTTTGGCGAGCGCATCGAGCGCAATGAGGCGTGTCGCAGGCTCAATATCGACCCCGAGCAGCGCTATGCTCTCTTCTTTGGTTTAATACGCGACTACAAGGGTTTGGATACGCTTATCGATGCGTGGCAGATGTTTCGCCGCAATGGTCATAAGTTGTTGATTGCCGGTGAGTTTTATGCCTCGCGAGATAAGTATGTGCGACAGATTGAGGCACTGGGCTTGAAGGATGATATTATACTGCACGACTTCTTCATTCCCGATAGCGATGTGTCTAACTACTTCTCGGCGGCAGATTGTGTGGTGTTGCCCTACAAGAGTGCTACGCAGAGTGGTGTTACGCAGATATGCTACAACTTCTGCACACCGGTAATCGTTACCAACGTGGGTGGTTTAGCCGAGATAGTGCCCGATGGTCGTGTGGGTTTGGTCTGCGACCCCTCGAAGGAGGGTGTTGCCGACGCCTTGGAGCGCATCTACGAAGGTGATGCGTTGCAGCGTTTTGGCGAGGCTATGCGCGAGGAGCGCAAGCGATTCACGTGGTCGTCGATGTGTGATAAGATTGAGGAATTATACTCCGAGTTAGTCAAGTAGAAAGCGCATGGTATCAATGCCATCGGCATAGTCGCAAAGAGTGGGGTACTGCGCTCTGCCGAAATCGACGCTGCGGCATATGTCTGCAACGCGCGTTACAACACACTGGATATGTGCATCATGCTCTCTAATCCAGCGTTTTGCGTCATCTATGTCGTCATAGCGACATAGCGTTACCGTCGTAAGCGACGAGGGAAAGTCGCTACCCTCTTTTAACAGAAATCCACCACAATCCACATAACTCTCGCCCTGCATGTCGTAGAGTGCCTTTGTCGATAGAATGTTGCGTTCGAGCTTTGGGTTGGCAGCGCTACACCTTATGTTGTCGAAATGGGTGTTGTGTGGTGCAAAAATCATCGATACCGAGCGACATCCCATGCCCGAGTAGGCGGTTATATCTTCGCACAATGCCTCGATGTCGGCACGGCTCTCTTCGCCGGTGAGAAGTGCCACCGAGTGTCGGCTGCCGCGAAGAAGTCGCTGTGTGCTACGGAAGTGCTCCTCGAAGTAGCGGTTGGCATCGTCGCCACCTGTGGCTATAACCTTGTCGTAGTGGTCGTCGGCATGGTACTCATGGATGGGTATTGTGGCGCAAATCGACTTTAATTCATCTACCATAAAACGCATTAGCACAGTGTCTTTGCTCGATGTTTTTATGTAGCACTCATCTCCTGCCATGATAACGCACAAGAGGTCGAAAAAACCGACCAGCGGAATGTTGCCTGCCATGATTATTGCCACACGTCGAGGTGGGGTCGAGGTGGGGTAGCTTGCTCTCCAAAGGCGTAGCCTCTTTTCATCGAGCATCTCGCATCGTATGGCATCTACTGCACGGCGGATGTCGCGCTCCGAAAACCATGCGTTAGCGTCTATGGCTTGGCGTATAACATTTTGTGTTTCAATGCTGTTGCCAAAGCCTATAAGGCGTTGTCCCAAGGTGGCAAATATCTCCGTGTAGTCTGTCATGGCGCAGTTTAGGGTTAGTACATCAGGTCGCTTTCGGAAACAATAAACTCTACTTGTCTAACGTCGCAGCCATCCTTTATGAGTACACGTTTTTTGGCATCGAGCAGGTAGAGTGCCGGTATGGCGTTCAGCTTGTAAAGTTGCTTCTGCGATAGCTGCTGGTCGCGGTCATAGCCACTAATCCACCCCGTAGGCATCTCCTGTTGGTAGGCGCGCCACGCCTCGATGTCGGTATCGGGGTATATGGCAAGAATCTTCAAGCGGTCAAGTTCCATGAGCTCGTTGAGCATTGGCGAGCCTGCTATGTCATCTGTAATCTCGCGACACATGGGGCAACCGGGGTTATTGAGCATTATGAGCAGGAAGTCCGCCTCGATATCGTGCATGCGGTGTGTCGTGCCGTCGGCAAGGGTATAGGAGAAGTCGTTGGCGATGGTGCCTATACGATTCAGGCTCGCCATCTGCAAGTCGTAGGCGGGGGCTATGCGGTCATACTCGTCCATGAGTGGCGACTCAACAAGTACCTCCAAGATGGGGATGTAGTATTCGTCGTTGCGCAGTGGTGAGTTGGGGTCGTAGAGTACGATGTTGCTGACGGTGGCGAAGAAGTCCAACACGGGGCGACTCCTCTCGGCGCGATGCATGAGCGAGCGTAGGAGCGAGTCTGCCTTCTGGGGCTCGATTATGATTACATAGTCGGCAAAAGCTTGACAGATGTTTGCCGTATCATAGGCGATGACATCCTCACCGGCATCGAAGTCGAAATCGTTCCAATATCCATCTACAAACGCCACGTAATCTTCGTATGTACGCAAGCTGCTTATATCCATATCGATATCCATGCGTCGTGTGCCGGGCATGTAGCCAACATTGTCGGTGGTGTCGTCGCTGTCATTTGCGGTGGTTTTCGTCGTAGCCCTATTGCTGCTGCCGCCGCTACACGATATGGCAATGGTGGCTATGATAAGTGTCGATACGACGCAAAGTGTCGAGGTCGAAAATCTATGTTGCATAACTCTCTATCTAAAAAAAATAGGAGTGCTCGACTTCCTGGTCGGGCACTCCTCAACTACTCTTGAATTACATTCTTTCCGGAACGTCGATGCCAAGCAGTGCCATTGCCGAGCGTATAACTCGTGCAACCTCCTTTGCAAGCATCAAGCGCAACGAGCGTACGGCCTCGCACTCCTCTTTGAGTATCGAGTGGTCGTGGTAGTAGCCATTGAACTGCTTTGCAAGGTCGTAGGCATAGGCCGCAACCACCGAGGGCGCGAACTGCTGTCCGGCGTTGCGCACCGCAGCGGGGTAGTCGGCGAGGCTCTTTATGAGCTCCACCTCTTCGGGAAGCAGTGTCGCCGAGGCATACTCCTTAATCTCGATGCCACTCTCGTTTGCCTTGCGAAGTATCGAGCAGATACGTGCATGGGTATATTGTATGAATGGTCCGGTGTTGCCGTTGAAGTCGATACTCTCTCTCGGATCGAAGAGCATGGTCTTCTTGGGATCGACTTTGAGGATAAAGTATTTCAAGGCGCCCAAGCCAACCATTGTCGAGATAGCGTTTGCCTCCTCCTCGGTGGCGCCATCCAACTTGCCCAACTCGTCCGACATCTCGCGAGCCGTACCAACCATATCGGCAATGAGGTCGTCGGCATCAACAACCGTACCCTCGCGCGACTTCATCTTGCCCTCGGGCAACTCTACCATGCCATACGAGAGGTGGAAGATGTTGTCGCTCCACTCGTAGCCGAGCTTCTTCAATACGAGTTTCAACACCTGGAAGTGGTAGTTCTGCTCGTTGCCCACAACATATATCATGTCGTCGAGCTTATTCTCCTCGAAGCGGCTCAATGCTGTGCCGAGGTCCTGTGTCATATATACCGATGTGCCGTCGCCACGAAGCAGAAGCTTCTGGTCGAGGCCATCAGCCTCCAAGTCAATCCATACCGAGTTGTCCTCCTTGCGGAAGAAGACACCCTTGTTCAAGCCCTCCTCGACGAGGCTCTTGCCCAAGAGATAGGTCTGCGACTCGTAATACACCTTGTCGAAATCTACGCCCAAGGCCTTGTACGTAACGTCGAAGCCCTCATATACCCAGCCATTCATGCGCTCCCAAAGAGCGTAAACCTCTTCGTCTTTTGCCTCCCATTTGCGAAGCATATCTTGTGCTTGGAGCATGATGGGCGCCTGACGCTTTGCATCCTCCTCCGATATGCCACCGGCAACAAGCTCTTTGACCTGCTGCTTGTAGTGCTTGTCGAACTCGACATAGTACTTGCCTACGAGGTGGTCGCCCTTCATGCCCGACGATTCGGGAGTCTCGCCATTGCCATAGAGCTGCCATGCAAGCATCGACTTGCAGATGTGTATGCCTCGGTCGTTTACCAAGTTCACCTTGATGACGTTGTGACCATTGGCCTTCAAGATGGTGGCTACCGAGTAGCCGAGAAGGTTGTTGCGAATGTGTCCGAGGTGGAGCGGCTTGTTGGTGTTGGGCGACGAGTACTCAATCATGATTGTTCTGCCCGATGCCGGTGCCATGCCGTAGTTCTCGGTGGCTACAATTTCGGCGAAACGTGCTGCCCAGAATGAGGGATCGACCACAAGGTTAAGAAAACCCTTGATGACGTTAAAGCTCTTGATTTCGGGCGTCGATGCCACAATCTTCTCTCCAAGCTCTGTTGCAGTTGCCTCGGGTGACTTGCGCGATGCTCGCAACAAGGGGAATACCACTACGGTGTAGTCGCCCTCGAACTCCTTGCGGGTCTTCTGTATCTGGATATTGTCGCTTACGCCATACAGCTCCTGGGCTGCGCCGGCGACAATGCTCGAAATAAAATCCTCGATATTGATCATTGTTACCTATGTTTAATACTTTTATTGCCCGACAAAGGTACGTTTTCTTTGCTAAATAATCACTATTTATACCAAAAAATCGTACCTTTGGGGCGTAATTTCGTCGCTTTATGAAGATTGCAGATATTGAACTTGGCTCTCAACCGCTCTTTTTGGCACCCATGGAGGATGTCACCGACCCATCGTTTCGCTATATGTGTAAGCGCTTTGGGGCTGATGTGGTATATACCGAATTTATATCGTCGGATGGACTGATACGTGATGCGTGGAAGTCGCGCGCGAAACTCAATATTGCGGATATGGAGCGCCCTGTGGGTATTCAAATCTATGGCCATTTGATTGAGCCTATGGTCGAGGCGGCGCGTATTGCCGAGAGTGCCAACCCCGATATTATCGACATCAACTTTGGCTGCCCCGTAAAGAAGATTGCGGCACGAGGTGCAGGTTCGGGCATGATGCGCGACCCGGATTTGATGGTCGAGATGACACGTCAGATTGTACGTGCCGTAAACAAGCCCGTGACGGTGAAGACACGTCTTGGTTGGAGCGACGAGATGAAGAATATAGAGGAGATAGCTTTGCGCTTGCAGGATGTCGGCATTGCAGCGCTTACGATTCATGGTAGAACGCGCTCACAGATGTATCGCGGCGAGGCAGATTGGACGCTTATAGGTAAGATAAAGAGCGACCCGCGCATCACTATTCCCATCATTGGCAATGGCGACGTTGATTCGGCATCGAAGTGCAAGGAGATGTTCGATAGATATGGTGTTGATGGTGTTATGATAGGTCGAGCAACCTACGGACGTCCTTGGATTTTTAGGGAGTGTCGCCACTATCTCGAAACGGGTGAGTTGCTTGCGCAGCCCTCGGTTACGGAGCGAGTGGAGATTGCCAAGGAGCATCTGCAAAAGTCCTTGGAAATAAAGGGTGATAGGGTTGGTATTTTGGAGATGCGTCGCCACCTTACCAACTACTTCAAGGGTCTGCCTGATTTCAAGCAGACGCGCTTGAAGTTGGTTACGTCGTTCGATGTCGAGGAGATAAACTCTACGCTTGACTATGTCGCCGAGCGTTGGGGAGACTTCGATATGCGCGAAGCAGTCCCCGCACCCCTATCTCATGATATTTAATACGCCTTATGATTATGGTAGGTGCGGTTGTTGTAATTGCCTTCATTGTAGCTGTGTGCATATACGCATTAGTTCAGCATGTCGCAAAGAATAGATATAGAAGGTCGGTTGAGTCGCTTATGGGCGATGTGAGTATCGCAATTGAAGAGTATAATAATATATTTCAGCCTAATCATCAAGTTGAGGATAGTGAGTTGGATTCGTTTCTTGCAAAGCACAAATACGTGTTTGAAAGAATATATTATTTAGGCTCTCATAAGTGGTTTGAGCAACGTTTGTTTGATGCTTGCAGAATTACTGAATTGCAAGATTGCGTCGAACATTTCGAGGAGTATAAAAAACAAATCAATATAATATACGCTGCAATTACAGATCTTCAATTGCAATCCGATGAAATCTTGTTACGTTATGGACAACTGATGTCTCCGAATCATTATTTTACATATTCGGAGATGCAGGATTTTAGGAAATCGGTGGAGCATCATATTGAGTTTGCAAGCATAATATTGTCTAAATACCCGCAGTTTATTTCGGATGATACGTCGCGAAGAGTATTAGAGATTATTGTTAATATAGAGGATGAGCGACAAAAACATAATCAAGAATTTGCTAAATCTGAACTTTGTAATAACAAGGAATATTTTGATACTGTCGTAGGACAATACCCATTAGATCCACAACAGCGTGATTCAATTGTAAAATTGGAGGATAATTGTCTTGTTGTAGCAAGTGCCGGTAGCGGAAAGACTTCTACAATTGTTGGAAAAGTAAAGTATCTTGTTGAGAAACGGAAAATAGATCCATCGAAAATATTGTTGCTTACATATACGAAAAAAGCTGCGTTGGAGTTGGCTAATCGTGTTAAGGTCGATGGTCTTGTAAGTGGAACGTTTCATGGCTTGGCATACAAAATAATTTCGGAAACAACCGGACAAGCTCCGTCTGTGTGTGGGGCAGATGTATCGTTAAATGTTTTTAGAACTTTATTGAGCAACAACAAAGATTTTTTGCATGCAGTTAATATGTATGTAATGAACTATCAGTCGCTCATGAAATTGGAGCATGAGTACAACGATGCATTTACCTATTATGAGGATCGAAAAAGATATGGTATTCAATCACTGTTTGCAGATGTCGATGGCAAACTGATTTTTACTAAAAGTGAAGAGGAGAAGCGGATCTGTACTATGCTAACTAAATGGGGCGTTATGTTTAGATATGAGCAAGATTATCAGATTGATACCAGAACGCCGGAGCATAGACAATATAAGCCTGATTTTTCAATATACTTCAAGGATGTAAATGGCAATTGGACTCGTATATATTTAGAGCATTTTGCAATAGATGCTAATGGATGTGTGCCAATGTGGTTTGGAGATGGCTCCAAGGGTGGTTGGAGTGCTGCAAATAAGCGTTATGTTGAAGGGATGGCTTGGAAGCGTAATCTGCATAAGAGTAAAGGCACAATACTTATTGAAACAACAAGTGCGCAGTTTCACGATGGAACAATTGAGTCGGAACTGAAACAATCGCTACTTCGTTGTGGCGTGTCAATAAAAGAGCGTACCGATGCAGAAATGTATGATATCATTATCAGTCGAAATCGGCAGATAGAGAAGAATGTTTTTACGCTTATTTCTTCATTTGTAACATTGATGAAGGCTAATGAAAAGGAAATAGATAATCTAATAAAAAGTCTTGATGTCAAGGAAGGTGCTGTCGAGAGCCCGATATGTAAAAGAAATAGGTTTATTTTAAGTAGTATAATTAAACCATATTTTAGCCAATATCAACAAGAATTAAAATCCAACTATCATATTGATTTTATGGATCTTGTTATTCAGGCAACGAAGATATGCCGTATGGGGGCGTGGAGACAGTATGAGTATATATTGATAGATGAGTTTCAAGATATTTCTGCTGATAGATATAAATTTTTGCAAGCGTTGCGATGTAAGACAACTAAATTGTTTTGTGTAGGTGATGATTGGCAATCAATATTTCGTTTTGCAGGAAGCGACATGTCTTTGTTTTATCAATTCGAGAAAGCGTTTGGATATACGGAGGTGTGTAAAATAGAGACCACCTATCGTTTCCATCAGCCAATTATTGATAAATCATCTGCATTTATACTGCGAAATCCAGAACAACGACACAAGAGCGTAAAACCGGTATTAAGCGATAATAAGAAAACATATTTAACATTCAATGGGTGTTGTGTCGAACAAGAAGATGCTGTTCTACGTCAAGTAGAGGCAATTATTCGTTATATACCTAATGATGAGTCTATACTATTGTTGGGACGTTACAATTACGATGCTGTTTCAGTTGGCTTCGATGGTAAAATTGGCAATGGCGATATGAGAATAAAGTTGCGTATTGCTAACCGTGATGTCATTTTTATGTCTGTACATTCTGCCAAAGGACTTGAAGCTGATCATGTTATTCTACTTAATTGTAATCACGGTGCATACGGGTTCCCGTCTCTTATTGAGGATGACCCAATATTGGATTTTGTTTTAAGTGGAAAAGAACCGTACCCTTTTGCCGAGGAACGAAGGCTGTTTTATGTGGCTATGACTCGTGCTCGTAATCATGTCTATGTTCTTTATGATTCACGAAGACCATCTGTCTTTATTAGCGAGTTTATGGTCAATATGGACGAGGGCTCGTATATGTGCCCTAAATGTTTATCGGGAATGATAAAGCCTATTAAAAGCGGAATGTTAAAAAATGGAACTAAATATAAGTCGTTCTCTTGTACAAATAGAGAGTCTGGTTGCGATTTCTTTGAAACTAAATATGGGGATCTAACGCCTCCGGGTATTCGTATTACCCCGCAGATGACGCCGCTGGACATTGAGAAGCTGCGAGAAAATAGGCGTATGTTGCGAAAGAGCCTTCAATAAATACTGCATGGTATATAGAAATAGAGTGGATATTTCCACTCTATTTCTATGTAAACTACGACTGCAATATATGTCGAATCATGAATAGATAAAATAGTGTTTAGTTGCTAATTATTTATGATGACATTCGTGGTGGTTGCAGCCCTCGCCCGAATCCATGATAAAGCCTAAAAGGTAGCCCTTTACTACGGCTTCGATATCGCCCTTGCAGCCACGTATAACCTTGATATTGTGGCTTTCGAGCTTGTTCTTGGCGCCCTCGCCCATGTTGCCGGCAAGCATTATCTCTATGCCCATCTTCTCCATATCGGCAGCGATGCCCGACTTGCAACCGCATCCCTCGGGTGAGTCGAGGCGTGAGGTGGCTACAATCTCGCGATTCTCAATCTCGAAGATTGTGTAGTAGGCGCAGTGCCCAAAGTGGTCGTCAATGCGACCGTCGCGTGTTGGAACAGCTATTTTCATCTCTATCTATCTCTTGTAGAACATCAATTATGCTATCTGCATGGTAGCAGATGCAATGTCAGTTTATGTTATTGGGCTGTATGGGACCTACTTTGTGTATTTCCCATTCAGCCCAATGTTTGAAATGTCGCAGACGTGCTGCTATTATTTGTGATTACAAGTTGGGGTTAATCTTCGACCACTCCTCGATAGCGGGAACGATACCCAAAGTTACCAACTCGTCGCGCATCTTGCAGAGGTGAGCGTACGAAGCGTCGAGCTTTGCCAACTCCTCCTCGGTGCCAACGGGCATCTTGTAAGAGCAACCGTTCTGGTCGAGTACGGTGTCCATAGCCATCATGATGTGGTTGTACTTCTCGTTAGATACGTAGGTGCCTGCGGGGAAGCGGAAGGGCTCGCCACCCATAACCGAGCGAATCATCTCAACCGAGAGGTATGAGGGGCTCTGGAATGATGAGCGACCGCGGAGCTTGATGATAGCTGCACCGCCCTGTGTTACATCCTTCTTCATCTGCTCCCACTCCTCTGCGGGGAACTCGGCTGTGCCGATGATGTCGGTAAGCTTGCGTCCGGCAATCTTAACAGCGCTGCCAAATACGGCCATCTGCTCGCCGTGACCACCATAGGTTGCGCAACCCTCAATCTCGCTCTGCATAACACCAAACTTCTTTGCCAAGGCGCTCTTCAAGCGGGTAGTATCCAAACCTGCAAGGGTGGTTACCTGTCCGGGCTTCAAGCCAGAGTAGAGCAAGGTAACAAGACCTGTGAGGTCGGCGGGGTTGAAGATGATTACCACGTGCTTAACATCGGGGCAGTAGGTCTTGATGTTCTTGCCGAGCTGCTCTGCAATCTCGCAGTTGCCCTTCAACAAGTCCTCGCGAGTCATACCCTCCTTGCGGGGAGCACCACCCGATGAGATGATATATTTAGCATCCTTGAAGGCCTCGGCTACATCGGTCGTAGCGGTGATGTTTACGTTGTCGAAACCGCTCTGGCGCATCTCCTCGGCAACGCCTTCGGGAGAGAATACGTCATAAAGACAGATGTTGCTTGTAAGACCCATCATGAGTGCAGACTGAACCATGTTCGAACCAATCATGCCGGCAGCACCGACAATGACGAGCTTGTCATTTGTAAGGAAAGCCATAATTTTGTTGTGTTTTTAGTTTATGTAATTGTATCAGTTTTCTCGGTGTTAAAATTTGGATACCGCAATATCCTCGCAAAATTAGAAAACAATCGGCGCAATTCCAAATTTTTTATCGAAAAAAGGTTTTTTTGTGGCGCTAAAAGGGGGTTATGCGTGGTGATGGCATGTGGAGTAGGAGTTGCTCGTGTGGCACAGTTTTATCTTCGGATTTTGGATTTAGGCTCTACTTATATAAACATAAGAATAAATGATTGAGAATAGTTGTTATTGTGAATAGTTTTTGCTACTTTTGCATGCTTTTAATTTATAACTATGTCAGATAATTCAAGAAATATAATAGACGAACTCGAAAAGAGCGACTACAAATATGGCTTCGTGACCGACATCGATACCGATGTTATCGAGTCGGGACTCTCCGAAGATGTCGTACGTCGCATCTCCGAGAAGAAGGGGGAGCCCGAGTGGATGTTGGAGCGTCGCTTGAAGGCATATCGCCATTGGCTGACACTCGAACCGCCTACGTGGGCGCATCTTACAATTCCCCAGATAGATTTTCAGGCTATAAGCTACTACGCTGCACCCAAGCCCAAGAAGCAACTCAACTCCATGGACGAGGTCGATCCCGAACTCAAACGCACCTTCGATAAGTTGGGTATTCCGTTGGAGGAGCAGATGGCGTTGGCGGGTGTAGCCGTCGATGCCGTCATGGATTCGGTGTCGGTAAAGACTACATTCAAGGATACGTTGGCAGAGAAGGGTATCATCTTCTGCTCGATATCGGAGGCAATCAAGGAGCACCCCGAGCTCGTTAAAAAGTATCTTGGCTCGGTTGTGCCGCATACCGATAACTTCTATGCTGCGTTGAATGCTGCGGTGTTCTCCGACGGCTCGTTCTGCTACATTCCCAAGGGTGTGCGTTGCCCTATGGAGCTCTCGACCTACTTCCGTATAAATGCAAGTGGTACGGGACAGTTCGAGCGTACGTTGATTGTTGCCGACGAGGGGTCGTATGTGAGCTACTTGGAGGGGTGTACCGCCCCCCAGCGCGACGAGAATCAGTTGCATGCTGCCGTAGTGGAGATTATTGTCGAGAAGGATGCCGATGTTAAGTACTCTACGGTGCAGAATTGGTATCCCGGTGATAAGGATGGCAAGGGTGGTATCTTCAACTTTGTTACCAAGCGTGGTTTGTGTAAGCAGGGTGCGCATCTGTCGTGGACGCAGGTTGAGACAGGCTCGGCATTGACGTGGAAGTATCCGAGTTGTATTCTTCTGGGCGATAACTCGTCGGGAGAGTTCTACTCGGTGGCTATGACGAACAATCGTCAGCAGGCCGATACGGGAACAAAGATGATACATATTGGACGTAACACCCGTTCGCGTATCGTGTCGAAGGGTATCTCGGCAGGCTTATCGGAGAATAGCTACCGTGGTTTGGTGCGTGTGGCAAAGGGTGCGGAGAATGCCCGCAACTATTCGCAGTGCGACTCGTTGCTCATAGGTGATAGATGTGGAGCACACACCTATCCGGTTATAGATTGCCACAACCCCTCGGCCATATTGGAGCATGAGGCTACGACGTCGAAGATTTCGGAGGAGCAGCTCTTCTACTGCAACCAGCGAGGTCTTTCGACCGAGGATGCTGTGGGGCTTATTGTCAATGGCTATGCTCGCGAGGTGTTGGCGAAGTTGCCAATGGAGTTTGCCGTTGAGGCACAAAAGCTCCTGTCTATAAGTTTGGAGGGCTCGGTCGGATAGCCCTCGACAGTGCGAAGTGTGGCGATTGACAGTGTGGTCGGTTGCCTCGAAAAAAAGTGTAATTAAATAGAGAAGGAAAAGATATGTTAAAAGTTGAAAATTTGCATGCCTCGGTTGGTGAGAAGGATATTCTTCGCGGTATAAACCTCACGGTGAAGGCTGGCGAGGTACATGCGATTATGGGCCCTAATGGCTCGGGAAAATCTACTCTTGCATCGGTGCTTGCCGGCAACGAGAAGTTTACGGTTACGCAGGGTAGCGTGGAGTTCATGGGTGAGGATTTATTGCCTATGCCTATCGAGGAGCGCTCGCGCAAGGGCTTGTTCCTCGGCTTTCAGTATCCGGTTGAGATTCCGGGAGTCTCGATGGCAAACTTCATGAAGATGGCGGTCAATGAGCAGCGCAAGGCACGTGGCGAGGAGCCGCTGTCGGCAGCGGAGTATCTGCGCATGATGAAGGAGAAGAGTGCCATTGTGGAGCTTGACTCGAAGCTGACGTCGCGTGCGGTGAATGAGGGATTCTCGGGTGGCGAGAAGAAGAAGAACGAGATATTCCAGATGGCGATGCTTGATCCGAAATTGGCAATCCTCGACGAGACTGACTCGGGTCTTGATATTGATGCATTGCGTATTGTGGCTACGGGTGTTACACGTCTGCATACCAACGAAAATGCTACGGTGGTCATCACTCACTATCAGCGTCTTTTGGACTATATCGTTCCCGACTATGTGCATGTGTTGTACAAGGGACGTATAATCTATACGGGCGACAAGACCTTGGCTCTGCGCCTCGAAAAAGAGGGCTACGACTGGCTTATCAACAACTATGAAGAGTAGCCCTATGAAGAGTCGTTTGTTGGATATTATGGATGCTCAATATCTGCCAAAAGGCGATATAACCGAGTCGGGCAGATGGTTCTATACCGCTACGCAGAGTCGTAATATCACTATCGGTTGTGGTGCAAAGGTTGAGTTGCTGATATTCGATAGCGATAGATTTGAGGCGGATTGCGACGAAGAGTGCGAGGCAACTATCGACATCAGGTTGGAGGGTGGCGCCGAGCTAAAATTGGTGCATGTCATAACTCATGATAGTGTCACATTGCTTAATATCGACCTTCGTGGCGATGCACAATGTCGTGTTACGGAGGTTATGCTTGGTGCTTCGACGCTAAAAGTGACTTCGTCGTTGATGGGGAGCAATGCCCATTTCGATTTGAATGGACTGTTTGTGCTTGTTGGCGAGCAGAGAGGTAGTGTCGAGGTGGATGTAAACCACTTGCATGCCGAGACCACGTCGCGTACGCTCTTTAAGGGTGTTGCTTCGGGCGTGGCAAGGGGTAAGTTCTCGGGTATGATACTCGTTGAGCCCGATGCACAGCGCATACTTGCCGAGCAGACAAGTCGAAACATTGTGCTGAACGAGGCGCAGATTCTCACCGAGCCGCAGTTGGAGATATATGCCGACGACGTTAAGTGTAGCCATGGCGCTACGGTGGGTCAGCTCGATAGCGACGCCATACTCTATATGCGTCAGCGTGGTTTGAGCCTCGAAGATGCCAAGCGTATGCAGGTCGAGGGCTTTGTGTCGGACGTGGTTATGCACGCAGCCATAGAGCGCCTTATGGAGCCTTTGCAGGGTCTGTTGTCGGAGAAATTTAAGCAGTTGTAGAATGTTTGATGTCGATAAGATACGTGCCGATTTTCCAATCCTCGCACGCAAGGTAAACAACCGACCGTTGGTCTATTTCGATAGCGGTGCCACGGCACAGAAGCCGTGGGCGGTGATACGTCGCAGCGAGGAGCTTATGGTGGAGTACAACGCCAACATACACCGTGGCGTGCACCACCTATCGGGGCGTATGACAGATATGTACGAGGCGGCACGCGAGAGGGTGCGCCGGTTCATAGGGGCATCGCAACGCGAGGAGGTAATCTTTACGTCGGGTGCCACAGCTTCGATAAACCTCGTAGCCTATGCATGGAGTGCCGCGAATCTCGGCCCGGGCGATAATGTCGTGGTGAGCGAGATGGAGCACCACTCCAACATTGTGCCATGGCAGATGGCTGCCATGCGTCATGGTGCCGAGTTGAGGGTGTTGCCGTTTGATGATAGTGGCGAGTTGCGCATGGATATGCTTTCGTCGCTCATCGACAGTCGCACACGTCTTGTTGCGGTTACCGAGGCGTCGAATACGTTGGGCACTACGCCCGACCTTCGTCCCATTATCGATGCTGCCCATGCTGTGGGTGCTGTGGTTATGGTTGATGGTTGTCAAGGCGTTGTGCATGGTGGTGGCAATGTTGCCGAACGCGGCTACGACTTTTACGCCTTCTCGGGACATAAGCTCTATGGCCCTACGGGTATCGGTATCTTGTACGGACGTCGCGATATATTGGAGGCTATGCCTCCGTTTATGGGTGGTGGTGACATGGTCGATAGGGTGACATTTGCCAAGACGACCTACGCCCCTCTGCCCTTGAAGTATGAGGCAGGTACATCCAACTTTCTGGGTGCTGTGACCCTTGCCGAGGCTATCGACTATGTCGAGGCTGTTGGCATGGCAGCTATCGAACAGCACGAGCAGGAGTTGTTGCGCCTTGCTACCGAGCGACTCATGGCAATCGACGGACTGCGCATCTATGGTCAGGCGTCGTCGAAGTGTCCTATTGTGTCGTTCACGGTCGATGGTACTCACCCCTATGATGTGGGCATGATACTCGATAAGTTGGGTATAGCAATACGCACGGGACACCATTGTGCCGAGCCCGTAATGACACACTATGGTGTTACGGGTATGTGTCGTGCATCAATCGGCATGTACAACACGCGCGAGGAGGTTGAGGCTCTGGCGCAAGGGGTGGAGCGTGCTGTGGGCATGTTGCGTTAATATTACAAACAAAGATAGTAGGGTATGTTTATAGTCTTGGAGGGCTTGGATGGAGCCGGCAAATCGACGCAGATAGCTAAACTTACGGAGATGTTTCGTGAGCGCGGTGTGGAGTGTGAATATCTGCACTTTCCACGCTTCGATGCTCCGGTATATGGCGAGCTTATAGCTCGTTTCTTGCGTGGTGACCTCGGCTCTGTCGATACGGTCAATCCCTATCTTGTGGCGCTGCTCTATGCCGGTGACCGCGCGGATGCTGCATCGATGATTAGAGGCTGGCAGGACGAGGGCAAGGTGGTTATTGCCGATAGGTATGTCTATTCGAATGTGGGCTATCAGTGTGCCAAGACCGCATCGCATGACGAGCGCTTGGCGCTGCGCAATTGGATTCTCGAAACCGAGTATGGGCAGTTCGCCATTCCGCGTCCCGACCTATCACTCTTTCTAGACGTCCCCTTCTCGTTTACCGAGCGCAAGCTAACATCGCACCGCGAGGGCGACGATAGGGAGTATTTGCAGGGGGGACGCGACATTCACGAGGCGTCGCTCGACCTTCAACGCCGTGTCCGCGAGGTCTATTTGGAGGCGGCTGATGACTACAACGACTTGAAGGTTGTGGATTGCTCTACGGAGGATAACCTTATGGCGAGTCCCGAAGCCATCTATGAGCGTATCATGGAGCATATAGCCCCCATGCTTAAATAGTGACAATGTTTCAGCACGCACGAAGCATATATTTCGCAGCGCTACGCCTAATGTTGGGTGCGCTCTTCGTCTTCTCCGGTTTTGTCAAGTCTGCCGACCCGGTGGGTACATCGGTGTTTGTCGAGAAGTATTTGGCAACCTACTCCATGGAGTGGCTTCTGCCGGCATCGCTATATATAGCTGTGGCGTTGGGCGTTGTGGAGATGGTGCTTGGCGCTATGCTCGTTTTGCGTCTTATGCTTCGACGTGCGTTGTTCCTAACGACCCTATTTCTTGCAATCTTTACGGTGGTAACATTGTTGAGCGCAACGTTGTTGCCTATTGGCGATTGCGGATGCTTTGGCGATGCCGTGAAGCTCACACCGTGGCAGACGTTTCTGAAGAATGTGGTTATGCTGCCCGTTGCTGTGTGGCTCTATCGGGGTAGCGATAAGGGGTCTATCGTGCGTCGCGATGCTGTGTGGCTGTCTGCTTTGTTCGTGGTGGCAATAGCTATAAACGTCTATGCTATACGCCATCTGCCGCTCATCGACTTCATGCCATATAAGGTGGGGTTGGATTTGCGTTCGGCAGTCGATGCGGAGCGTCATGCCGAGGCGGAGTCGGTGCGCAACATATTGGTCTTTCGTGATAAGGCTACGGGCGAGAGGCGCGAGTTCAAAGATACGGATACGGCGTGCTGGATGGATGAGAATTTAGAGTATGAGGATGCCTACGTACGGCATGAGTCGCATGTGGAGATGCAGTTCTCGGATTTGCGCATCTATGATGCACAGGGTCAAGAGTGCAGTATGGAGCTGTTGCAGCGCAATGGACGCTATGCCTGGCTATTGGTTAGGGGTGTTGATATGTTGTATGGCGATAGGTTGCGTGCAGTAGAGAGGTTGCGCATGGCCTATCCCGATACCTATATTATAGTTATAGCCGCAGCAGATAGGCTTGCCGTCGAGGAGTTGCTCTTTATGACGTGCTACGAGATGGATGCTATGACCATGCGTTCGATGATGCGTGCCGAGGTAGGTGTCGTGGTCATCGACGATGGAGTGATAATCGACAAGCGTAGCTTCCGCGATATATAGGTGCATGGCATTTGGCAAGATAATTGACTGTTTCACATCGAGTGAAACGGTCAAATTTTTTTTATGCGTCTTTTCCATCTTCTCATTCCACTTTTGGCTATCGGCTGTGGCGGTCGCGATGCTGCCGTCGAGGAGCCATTGCGTCCCGTTAAGTGTATTACGGTCAGCGCCTACACGCGCCAGAGTCGCGATTTTGCAGCACTCACAACAGCCGACGATGCGGTGAACCTTGCGTTCAAAATTTCGGGACGTGTGGTCGATATTCCCGTGGCAAAGGGTATGGCTGTCAAACGTGGCGACCTGCTTGCTGCGCTTGATACGCGAGATGTAAAGTTGCAGGTCGATGCCGCCCTTGCAGCCTATACCGAGGCGCAATCGCGTCTGAACCGTGCACAACGTCTTTTGGCTCACGACGCTATATCACAGCAGGAGGTGGAGTCGCTCGAAAACAGCGTTGCACAAACACGCTCGGCATACGAAAATTCGTTGTCGCTGATGGATGATACGCGCATCACGGCGCCCTTCGATGGTGTGGTTGAACGAACCTATGTCGATGCCTTTCAGCGCGTAGCGTCGGGTGAGACTGTGGTTAGAATGGTCAATCCCATAAGCACTACGGTGGGGTTTACTGCACCCGAAAATGTGGTGACCGAACTTGCCAAGCCCACGACGAAGTTTACCGTCGAGTTCGATGCCTATCCCGGTGTTAAGTTCGCGGCGGTCATAAAGAGCTTTGCTCGCACCTCTTCCGATGCTTTGGGTTTTCCGGTGTCGTTGCGACTTACAGATGTAGATAGGAAGAAATATGATATTTCGCCGGGTATGACATGCATAGCTACGGTTATAACCCCCGAACGCGATTTTCGAGCTGTTGTCGTGCCTCTTACGGCTATATATGCCCCCGCATCGGGAGGTACGTTCGTATGGGTCGTAGAGAGCGATGTGGTTAGGTTGCGCCGTGTTGTGTTGGGCGACCCTGTGGCGAGTGATAGCGTGGTAGTCCCCAAGGGGTTGGTGGCGGGTGAGCGCGTGGTTGTTGCCGGAGTCTATCAGCTCCACGACGGCGAGAGGGTGCGCATAATCGAGTAGTAACGACAAAGCCATTCTGTTGCCATGAAGTTCAATATATCGCAATACTCCATTAGGAATCGTCATATCATTTGGCTCTTTCTTGCTATCATGCTCGTTGGGGGTGTCTATGCCTTCGAGGTTTTGGGTAAGCGCGAGGACTCCACGTTCAAGATTAAGAGTGCCGTAGTCACTTGTCCCTATCCCGGAGCAACGCCCGAGGAGGTCGAACAGCTTGTTGCAATACCCATGGAGCGTAGCCTGCGAACGCTTGGCTCGGTGCGTAAGATAACCTCGGAATCGCACTTTGGCTATGCGCGTATAGTTGTGGAGCTACACCCCTCGACACCTGCCGAGCGTATCCCGCAACTGTGGGATGAACTGCGACGTAAGGTAGATGCCGTAGCACAAACTCTGCCCGAGGGTGTGGGTGCGATAGGCATAGCCGATGACTTTGGCGATGTCTATGGCATGTACTACGCCATTGTCGGTGATGGAGGGTATAGTTGGGATGAACTGCGTAGCTATGCGCGTGCTGTCGAAACACAACTCTACACAATAGATGGCGTAGATAAGGTTATGCTTGTGGGCGAGCAGTCGCCCGAGATAGCTGTTGTTATCAGCCCTGCCACACTCGCCACATTCGAACTTAAACCCGATGCCATTGCTCGCGCCATTGCCGAGCAAAACAATGTGGCATCGCTCGGAACACGTCGTGCGGGTGACGTGGAGATTGAACTTGCGGAGGGTACGACATATATGTCGGTCGAAGATATCGAGAATCAGCTGCTGAGTGCAACCGATGGCAAGCAGTATCGTTTAGGCGATGTTGCGCGTGTCGAGCGTAGGTATAAGGAGCCGGCATCGTTGCTGTTGAGCGTGGATGGTAGGCGTGCCATAGGTGTGGCAGTGGCGTCGAATCCCGAAATGGATATTGTTGCGGTAGGCGATAGTGTCGAGGAGGTGCTTGCGTTTATGAGTCGAAGGTTGCCTGCCGGTGTTGAGATTGTTACGCTCTATCCCGAGAACGAGATAGCGCGCGAGGCGACAGACGACTTTCTTGTAAACTTGGTGGAGTCGGTCGCCATTGTTGTACTGCTAATCATGCTGACCATGGGGCTGCGCTCGGGGGTGGTCGTGGGGTCGTCGCTCATTTTCTGTATCGGTGCTACGCTGCTCATAATGTTGTTTATTGGCGAGGGGTTGAATCGTACCTCGTTGGCAGGCTTTATCATCGCCATGGGCATGCTTGTGGATAATGCTATTGTCGTGGTTGATAATTCGCGGATGTTGTTGCGCCGCAATCTCTCACTCAACGAAGCGATGGTTCAAGGTGCCACGAAGCCACGTATGGGGCTGCTTGCTGCGACGCTCATAGCCATTATTTCGTTTCTGCCCTTGCAACTTGCACCCTCGTCTGCGGCGGAGATTATACGACCTCTCTTCGTTGTTATTGCCATATCGTTGCTCATGAGCTGGGTGCTTGCTCTTACGCAGGTGCCTGCGATGGGCGCTATGCTACTCAAAGCTCCCGCGAAGGTGCAGCCTGTCGAACGTTCGGTGTGGTTTTATCGTGTGGTACGGTGGCTTATGCGGCACAGAATCGCAGTTGTGTGCGTCATTATATCGCTATTTGTGTTGTCGTTGTGGGGTATGGGGCGCATGCCGCAAAACTTCTTCCCGCAACTCTCGAAACCCTATTTCCGTGCAGATGTTTTGCTCCCGGAGGGCTATGATATCGAGGCTACGCAGGCGTCGTTAGACGATATGGTGGGGTGGCTGCAAGCGCAGCCCGAGGTTAAGCGCGTATCGACAACGGCGGGTGGTACACCGCCGAGATACTACCTTGCAAGTGGTAGCTATGCTTCGCGTCCGAACTATGGCAATCTCCTTGTTGAGCTCCACGACAAAGAGCATACGGCGCGCGTGGAGCAGAGGTTTGATGAATGGGTTACGGCAAATATGCCCGATGTGTGGTTGCGCTCGTCGCTATTCAAACTCTCCCCTGTGCCCGATGCAACCATCGAGTTTGGTTTTGTGGGCGAAAACGTGGATACGTTGCTCGCTTTGACCAAGCGTGCCATGCAGATTATGTGGCAGAGCGGGGAGGCGCGCAACGTGCGTAACAGCTGGGGTAATAGGGTGGCGGTATGGCAACCGCGCTATTCGCAGATTAAGGCTCAACGTATTGGTGTTGAGCGAAGTAGTATGGTGCGCTCGTTGGAGCTCGCAACTTCGGGCTTGCGCGTCGCCACTTACCGTGAGGCGGAGTTGTCGATGCCTATTCTGTTGCGCTCTACGGCGTTGGCAGATACCACGCTTGCGGCGTTGAGAACGATGCCCGTATTCTCGACTGCGGGTATGACCTTCTCCATTGAGCAGGCGTCATCGGGCTTCGACTTCGATTTCCGTACCTCGGTCATCAAGCGCATAAATTCCGAGCGTGTGATGAAGGCGCAGTGCGACCCTAAACGCGGTGTTAATGCCATTGCACTGCTCGATAAATTGAGGCGCGATATCGAGGCGGATATATCTCTTGCGGATGGCTATCGCATGGAGCTTTATGGTGACGAGGAGAGCCGTGAAGAGTCGAATCGCGCTATTGTCGAGAAGTTACCTTTGACGCTGATACTCATCTTCTTGATACTGTTGCTGTTGTTCGGACGTTATCGCGATACGTTGGTCGTTGTAATTACCATACCGCTAATATTTATTGGCGTGGTGCTGGGACTTTTGCTCTTCGGTAAGATGTTCGACTTCTTCTCGCTATTGGGACTACTCGGACTCATTGGCATGAATGTGAAAAATGCCGTTATCCTCATCTCGCGCATAACAGAACTTCGTGGCATGGGGGTGGCTCCTGTCGATGCTGTCGCACGTGCAGCGGCAGACCGTCTGGTGCCTGTTGTAACGGCGTCGGGAACTACGGTGTTGGGTCTTGTGCCACTGCTTTTCGACTCGATGTTCGGAGGCATGGCAGCCACGATAATGGGTGGTTTGGTAGTGGCTACGATGCTGGTGCTTATGGTGCTGCCGGTGGTCTATTCGCTTTTCTATCGAATTAAATCGTAATACTATGATACGCTTTGCTTTAACTATTGCTACATCAATCTTTTTTGTGGTGGATGTCGCGGCGCAAATCTCTCTTGATGACTATCGTCGCGAGGTGCTCGATTACAGCCAATCGCTACGCATAGGTCAGACGAATCGAGATGCCGCCGAGGCGGAGGTGAGGCGTAGCGCAGCCTCGATGCTTCCGGCATTGGGTGTCGATGCTAACTTCGACGTTGCGTTTGGTGATGTAGGAGGCGAGCGTCGGTGGAGCTGGGGAATACGTCCCGAAATTAGGCAGACGTTGTATGGTGGAGGTGGTGCACGTGCCGGTTTCAAGCAGGCGATAGCCGAGTATGAAGTGGCTGTGGAGGACTACGACAGTCGAATGCTCGATGTTGCATTTGCGGCGGATAGGGCATATTGGAATTTGTCGCGTGCCGAGATTTATCGTCGTGCAATTGGCGATTACCTTGCCATTGTCGGCTCGTTGCGGGCTGTTGTTGCCGAGCGTTATGAGGAGGGTTATATCTCCAAAAGCGACCTGCTGCAAGTGGAGTCACGCATGAGTGATGCCGAGTATCAGCTCTCGGCTGCGGAGCAGGAGTATCTTGTGGCTCTGCACAACTTCAACTCGCTTCGAGGTGCAGATGCCCATACCGAGGTCAGGTTGCGGCAGACAATATTGGATTCGTTGGCTATGCCTATGCGTTGTTCGGAGGGGGAGTTGTTGGCGAGCAATCCGCAGTATAGCAGTGCGTTATCGGCAATCGATGTAGCGCATTGGGAGGTGCGTAGGGTAGGCGCGAGCTATCTGCCCAATCTCTCGGCGGGGCTCTTTGGTTTGTGGCAACCGTCGTTGCCAAACGTCAAAGGTGGCGGTACGATGCTCGATGGAGGTTTGTTCGTGAAGTTGAGCGTGCCGATATATCGTTTTGGAGAGCGTCGTCATGCCGTACGTAGCGCCCGTAGTCGCTATGATGGGGTGGTGTGGCAGAGCTCCGAAGTTCGGGACCGGATAATCTTGAACGAGAGTAATGGTTGGACCAATCTCCAAACAAGCTCTTCGCGCGTTGCTGCCACACGCCGTAATCTCGACCTTGCGCGAGAGAATCTCGACATAAGCACCTACTCCTATCGCGAGGGCATGGCGACAATTCTCGACGTGTTGCAGGCACAGATAAGCTGGTTGCAGATATACACAAATGCAATCACCGCACAGTATGACTATGCGGTGGCTGTGGCGGCATATCGCTACGTTACGGCGACTATGCCGTAGGGGCGTCGGTGGCAACAATCGATATTTCGCGCGATAGAGGCGCTATGTGTCGTATCATCTGCACCATGCCGCAATATTTGTCGTGGGCGAGGTTCACGGCGCGACTTACGACCATCTGCTCTTTGAGTGTTTGGCACTCGGCGCGATAGATTATGTTGAGATGAGTGTAGCGACTCTCGGCAACGACGGTGGGTGTCGAGAGACTCCCTTCGAGAGTTATCTCCATGAGTTTTACCTCGCTGATGTGCTCTTTCAGTAGCGACACGATGGTAAGTCCGGCGCACTTGGCTGTGGCGTAGAGAAGCAGCTCCTTGGGATTTAGTTCGTCGAGTGTGAGGGCTCCGACTAATTCGAAATTGCGGTCGTCGTTCAAACGTAGTGTGACTTTTTGTATCATAACTTGGAAAAATATTGATTTATACACCGGATTGATGTCAATAATCGTTCCCGAATGTGGTGTTGTTTCGAAGAAAAAGATTATCTTTGCCCTATATATATTGAATATAGTCGAAGATAATGAAGAGAGTTATACTATCCCTGCTTGCGTCGGTGCTGATGTGTAGCGCGATGGCAAGTGTGACGTTGCCCGAAATGGGGCGTCGTAAGGCAGATATCGAGGATATGTTGAATCGCAATCGTTGGTCCGATGCTTCGAGATTGCTTGCCGAGTTGCGCGGCGATTTGGATGCGGTAAAGGATAGCTTCGATATGGAGTGGGTCGATTACCACATGGTGCGTTGTGCTGTGGAGCTCGGAGCTGCCGATGCACAGATGATGATGGAGAACTTCATCTTGGCATACCCGTCGAGTGTTCATGCCAACCGCATGCACTTTATGCTCGGCTCGTATCTGTGCGACGAGGGTGACTTGGACTCGGCAGAGAGGGTGTTGATGGAGGTTGATTACGATGCTCTGGATGCCCGAGAGAGGGAGCGCTACGATATACGTATGGGCTATATCCGCTTCGTGCAAGGCGACCATCTTACGGCTACACAGCGCTTTATGCGTATATCGAAGAGCAGTATATATGCGCCACATGCCACCTACTATCTCGCCTACATCGACTACGCTTCGGAGCGATATGCCGAGGCACGTGTGGGCTTTAAGTCGTTGCTCAACGTCGAGCCCTACAACACTCTCGCACCATACTATTTGTTGCAGATTGAGTATCGCGAGGGTAACTACAAATATGTTGTGGATGAGGGCGAGAAGCTGTTGAACGGCGTGAGCGGCGATGTGCGTAGCGACCTTATGCGCATCATCGCGGAGTCGCACTACCGTCTGGGTGACTACGCTCGCTCGGTGCTGTTTATTTCGGACCTTCCGGCAGAGCGCATGGGACGCCTCGAAAACTATATCAAGGGCTATTCGCTCTATCGTAGTGCGCAGTATCAGGCTGCTATCGAACCTTTGACAAAGGTGTGTGGCTCGAACGATGCACTCACGCAGAATGCCTCGTACCACTTGGGAGATTGCTATTTGCGCTGTGGCGATAAGTCGAGTGCTGTTCAAGCATTCTCGATGGCTTCTGCCGAGTGTGCGGGTGGCGATAGTGAGATGGCCGAGGATGCACATCTGAACTATGCCCGTCTGAAATTCGAACTTGGCGGCGATATATTCAACGAGTCGATAAATGTGTTGCAGAGCTACTTGCAGCGATACCCCAACTCGGTACATGCGTCCGAGGTGAAGTCGTTGCTTGTTGCGGCGTACTTCAATGCAAAGGATTACGATGCTGCCTATATCGCCATCAAGGAGCTCGGCTCGCAGGATAACGAGATACGTTCGGCGCTACAAAAGGTCGCCCTGTTGCGTGCGGTTGAGGCTATGGAGCGAGGCGATGTGGAGAGCGCGGCAGCGCTTATCGATGAGTCGTCGAAGATTGGCTTGGTTAGCAAGTATAGTGCGCTGGCGCTATTCTGGCAGGGCGAGGTTGCCTATTCGCAGGGCGATATGGCAAAGGCTGTCGAGAGCTACAACGCCTATATGCGTCGTGCACCACAGAGTGCACCGGAGTATGCTATGTCGCGCTACGGAATGGGTTATGCTCTGTTTGCACAGGACAAGATGGAGGATGCTGCAAAGTCGTTCGACGAATTTGTGCGCAACTACTCATATCGCGACAACTATCTCTACGATGCTCATAACCGCATGGGCGATTCCTACTTCTCGATGCGTGAGTTCAGCAAGGCGCGCAAGGCCTACAACGTTGTGGCGTCGTCGTCGGCTGTCGAGAGAGGATATGCGAACTATCGTCTTGCGCTTATCGATGGGGTGGAGTCGAAGCAGAAGAGCAAAATTGACCGACTTAAAACCATTGTTGATGAGGGCGAGGGTGACTACGTAGATGACGCATGGTATGAGTTGGGTCGTACCTACATCAATGCCGAGCGCTATGCCGACGGTGTGGCTACGTTGAAGGAGTTTACCGAGAGAGATACACTATCGCCATACTACGTGGCAGCGATGTCGGATTTGGGCTTGGCGTACTACAATACCAATAAGCCCGATGATGCTTTGCGTTGCTACGAGAAGGTTGTTGCCTATGACCCGCAATCATCGGCGGCGATGGAGGCTATGCGAGGCATCAGGGAGATATATGTCAAGGATGGAAATATCGACGGCTATTTTGCCTATGCCGAGCGCAGTGGTGTGCAGAGCGATATGAGCGCTGCGGCACGCGACTCGCTGACATTCGCAGCTGCCAAGACCGCTTATCTGGATGGAAGTATAGGTGTTGCCGAGGCGAAGTTGCAGAACTACCTCGAAAGCTTCAAGTCTGGTTACAATCGCACCGACGCGCTATTCTATTTGAGCGACTGCTATCTGCAAAATGGTAATAATGAGCAGGCTCTGGCGACGATGAACGAGTTGTTGGCGCATGGCAGAACACAGTACAGCGAGCGTGTACTTGGCGTTCATGCCCCCATGAGCTTCGATGCGGGGCTCTACGAGCAGTCGGCGCACTCGTATCGTGAGTTGTATGATGTTTCGACCTCGCAGAGTGTGCGTCAGCGAGCTTCGGAGGGGTATGTCGATGCTGTGTTGGCGCTTGACAACGACGATAGAGCCATTGCCATGGCAGACGATGTCGAGACCATGAGCGATGCAACGTCGTGGGCACGTAATCAATCGCAGTTGCGTAAGGCGTATGCCATGCTTGCCAAGGGCGACGATGTTACGGCGAAAAAGATTTTTGAACACCTTGCCCTAAATCGCACTACGAGCGAGGGTGCCGAGGCCTACTATCGTCTTGTCGAGGCAAAGTATTTGGCCGAGGAGTACGATGTGGCAGAGAAGATGGTCTATGAGTTTGGTGAAAGTGGCTCGGTCTATTGGCAGGCGAAGGCATTCATATTGTTGGGCGATGTCATGGTCAAGCGAGGTAACAACTATCAGGCTCGCGCCACATATCAGAGTGTTGTCGATGGCTATTCGCTCAAAGACGATGGTATAGTGGATGAGGCAAAGGAACGTATTAACGCGCTTAAATAATGGTTATGAAGTATAGATACATAGTAGCAGTTATTGTTGTAGGGTTGGTGTCGGTATGTTGTCACGATGCGGCATACGCACAGAACAATCGACGTGTGGAGGTAACGACCACCTATATCCCCGAAATGGAGCCCGTGACAAAACTCATGGCGCCTACCGTCATCGAGGATGATACGCCCATCGTGCCCGATATTTCCTATAATATTGTCCCCGACACGTGGCAGTTCGATCTCGAATCACACACCTTCAAGCCGGCTACGGCAACCTATTGGGATTTCAATCGCTCCAAGCAGTTCTATGCAAAGCTCGGGGGTGGTTATCCCATGCTTACGAATGGCATTGTGCGCTATGCTACGCAGAATGCGAGGGTAGGATATTTTGGCGTGGGTATCGACCATCTGGGCGACTTTGCACAGCGTAGTAACGAGCTCGGCATGGAGCGTTTCATGAAGCATAGCTACTCGATGAAGAACAACGTGGATATCTATGGTGGTGTGTTTGCCGGTAGGCGTATGTTCGATGCCGGCGTGAGCTACGACTACAATATCTTTAACCGTTATGCCGAGTTGAGCCCCGAGGTGTCGCGTCTGCACTTCCACAATGTAGGACTAAATCTCTGTTTTGGAGATAACTTTGCCAATCTCTCGCGATTGAATTTTGCTGTCGAGTTGCATGGTAACTATTGGGCACATCAGCTCCCCGGCTCAACGAACGATGAAGAGTTGGGCTATGCACAGCTATATAGCGCAGGCGGCTCGCTACATCTTGCGCGTAACTTGCGCCAGAGCAGGGTAGATATCAAGGCGGGCTACGATATGTGGTCGCAGTTCGAGGGTGGCAACTATCGCGATACACGTTTTTGGTTGGGTGTGGACTTTTCGCGTCGCTTCCATATCTTCGAGTTGGAGGCGGGGTTGAAGTATATGTACGACAAGGTCGCTATGCGCGACAAGGCGTCGCACTTTGTTATGCCACGTGTGCGCTTGATGGTAGATTTGCAGAAGGCGGCATTTGCACCATATATCGAGCTCAACACAACGGTTACACAGAATGGCGTGTCGTCGCTCTTCAAGCAGAACCCCTATATCGACTATGTGACAATGCGCGAGAGTATCGATGCCATGCCCAACACTCGAAGCTATGACTTGGCATTGGGCTTCACGGGCACGGCGTGGAAGAGTAGGTTTGCCTATCGTGCCTACGTCGGTGCCAACTTCATGCGCGACCAGCTCTTCTGGTATGTTGCTAACACGGGGCTGTTTGGTGTCGATGCCGGCGATAACAACCGTATATTCTTTGGCGTCGAGCTATCGTTACAGCCCGTAAGCGGTCTTTCGATTGACGCTTCGTTCCGTGCTCATGCCGACAATACATCGGCTACGCCATACCAGATTGCCGAGTCGAAGATGGTTGCCGACATGAATATCGAATATACACACCGCCGTTGGAAGGTATATGCATCGGCAGATGTTATTGGTCGCAAAGAGTGGTCGCAGCAGGTCGATAGCGAGGGCAATGCCCCCGTGATATTCAGCATGCCTACGAAGGTGGATTTGGGTGTTGGTGTGAGCTTCCGCGCAACGAATAGTGTCGAAATATATGTCAATGGGCGTAATTTGCTGGATAGCAAAATTTTCGACTTTGCCTACTACTATCGTGCGGGCATTGGCTTCGATGCGGGCGTAAAGCTGAATTTTTAGTTCAACAGAGTTGGTTTAACCTGAATATGTAGATGTAAAGTTATGGTAGCAAGAAGAAGGAGAGGTAGTGTCGGTGGCGGGTCGCTACTTAATCGTATGATAAATCGTCCTGCGACGAATGCCACAACAACGGCCCTGATGTGGGGTATTGCGTGGCTTATCATAGGCTCTATTGTGGCGTGGTACTTCCGCTTGGAGCCTACGTCGATGTTCGGATATGTGGCGTCGGGTTACATTCCGTTGTGGCGTATGACGCTTTTGCATGTGGTGATATGGGTGGTATCAACAATCATCCCCTACATCTTTGCAGTTTTGCGAAATAGGGGTGTCTCGACTATGGAGTTCTTTGGGCGTATGTTGTTCGCACATTGGCCCGTGACACTACTTATGATTCCGGCGCTTACGACCGATATATCGCGCCGTGTGGCATATTCAACCTATATGAACGATGTATCGCTGTGCTTCGAGCAGGCACCAATCTTTGCGACGTTGATGACGATTATATGTGCGATAGTTTTGGTGTGGTGGCTCTATTGGAGCTATCGTGCGTTTAGTTATGCACAGCGTAGGGGAGGTGTGCTGACGCTTTTGAGCTATATCGTGTCAATGGCGTTGTCGTTCCCGCTAACACGCATGGTCTTGGAGGCAATACGCTGATAGAGTGTGCTATGCGATAGAAATAAAAAAGGGTAAGCTACTTATATCGCACCGCTACAACCACATACCCTTGCTTGATTCCTCACCTGGGGGAGTTTGTAGGAGCTGGTCGTATAAGACTTACCCGGCACAAAAGTACAAAAAAAATGTATCTTTGCAAAAAAAAAGTTAATAATGCGTAAGAAAATCTTTCGAATCTCGGTTGTCATAATACTCGTTGGAGGTGTCGTAGGCTACTTTGTCTATAATATGTTTTACGGCTCGGCGGTGGACAAGAGCTATACGGTGGTGCTTGAAGAGGGCGAGAGTTACTCGGTGATGGTCGATAAGGTTAAGGCGAATATGGACTACCATGTTGCGTTTGACTTCTATGCCGACCGTATTGACCTCGATAGAAGTATCAAGCCCGGCACCTATACCATCGAGAGAGGTATGACGGTCATAGAAATTGCGAGGATGTTGAAGATAGGCAATAATGCCGCAGTGCGACTCACGATAAATAACGCGCGTACGCCCGAGGCTCTTGCCGGAAAGATTGCAAGGCAGATAGATGCCGACTCCGTGACGATGCTTGCAGCACTGCGCGACTCGCGACTTATCAGCGAGCTTGGCTATAACTCTCCGGAGGAGATGTTCTCGATATTCATTCCCAATAGCTACGAAGTTTATGCCAATATCGAGCCTCATGAGTTGGTGCGCAAGATGAAGATTGAGTCGGATAGGTTCTGGAATCGGGAGACGCAACGTGCCGGTTTGGAGCGTGTTGGCCTTACGCCGTTGGAGGTTATGACCTTGGCATCTATCGTACACGAAGAGACGGCAGCCGTGGATGAGATGCCGCGAGTTGCGGGCGTCTATATGAATCGTCTGCGCGATGGCTGGCTGTTGCAGGCTGACCCCACGCTGAAATATGCTTTGGGCGACTTCTCGATACGTCGTGTGCTTAACGAGCATAAGAGTGTGGACTCTCCCTACAATACCTACATGTACCCAGGGCTGCCACCTACACCCATTGCCATGCCCGATATGGCGGCGATTGAGGCTGTGTTGAATTACGAGGAGCACGATTTCTACTACTTCTGTGCACGCCCCGAGATGGATGGCCGTCACAATTTTGCCCGCACATTGAAGGAGCATAATCGCAATGCCGATGCCTATCACCGCGAACTTAATAGGCGGAACATAAGATAGTTAGAGATATATGATAAACCGATTTTTTTTGAGCGACGCACTGCGCTACGGAGCAATCTTGGGCGTGATAATGGGTCTATCGCGCGTCTTCGAAATCTACCTCTTTAACTGCACCGAGGTGGACATTGTGCCACGTGTCATAATCATTCTTGTGGAGTCTCTCACTGTTGTTGTCGTATATCTATGGTTGATGTATAAGTTTACGAAGCGTCACTCGATGCGTTATAGCCCAAGTCAAGGTTTCTCGTTTTTTCGTGGTTTGGCGTTTATGCTATTGCTGTCGATGCTGACAAGCATTGTAGTTGGTGCCGCCAACTATATCTACATCGAGATTATAGGCTATGAAAACTATATTTGGAACTCAATAGCGCGAATAACGGAGATGTTTGAGTCGCTGCCGGGAGGTGTAGGAGAGAATGGCGAGACGCTCGACGACGTCGTGGCCATCTTGCGTGATAAACCCAAACCCTCGATGTTCGATTCGCTGTTTTCATCTACATATACCTATCTTGTGGGAGGCTTGATATGTGGTTTATGTTTGGCGGCGATGGCAGAAAAGAGGCCCGAATCTGAGTCCGACCAAAACAATTTTGAGGAGTAAAAGTATGGATAAGAGAGTAGATATATCGGTTGTTGTACCTCTGTATAACGAGGAGGAGTCGTTGCCCGAACTTGTGGCGTGGATTGATAGTGTAGCCAAAGGTGAGGCACTATCCTACGAGATTATCATGGTTGATGATGGCTCTACGGATGGGTCGTGGAGCGTGGTGCAACGTCTTAAAAAGGAGTATCCGGCAATCAGAGGCATAAGTTTTCGACGTAACTACGGAAAGTCTGCTGCGCTGTATTCGGGATTTGAGATGGCGCAAGGCGAGGTAGTCTTCACGATGGATGCCGACCTTCAAGATTCGCCCGACGAGATTCCGGCTATGCGACGTATGATTCTCGACGAGGGATACGACATAGTTTCCGGCTGGAAGCGTAAGCGCTACGACCCTATAAGCAAGCGTTTGCCGAGCAAGTTCTTCAACTTCACTGCACGCTTAATGTCGGGCATTAAGCTCCACGATTTCAACTGCGGCTTGAAGGCATATCGCCGTAAGGTGGTAAAGTCGATTGAGGTATATGGCGAAATGCATCGCTACATTCCGATTTTGGCAAAGCATGCGGGTTTTCGTCGTATAGGCGAGAAGGTCGTCGAGCACCACGAGCGTAAATACGGGAAGTCGAAGTTTGGTTTGGAACGCATGGTAAAGGGTTATTTGGATCTTATTACCGTAACATTCATGTCGCACTTCGGGCGCTCGCCAATGTATCTGTTCGGAACGCTCGGAACGCTGATGTTCCTCTTTGGTGGCGTTACGGCGGTGTGGATTATCGTGGATAAAATCTATTCGCAGGCACATGGGTATATGTGGCGCGGTGTTACGGAGCAGCCAATGTTCTATTTGGCTCTGTTGGCGGTGGTGTTGGGCGTTATGTTGTTCCTTGCAGGTTTCCTTGCAGAGTTGATAAATCGCCGCTCGCCCGATAGAAATAGCTATCTTGTCGATGAAAAGATTGATGACTAATCAAATAAAAATCAAATAATTATGATTCAGAGAATCCAAACACTCTATCTCTTGGGCATCGTGGCTCTAATGGCGACAGCCCTCTTTGCTCCTATCGCTACCTTCACGGTTGCAGGACACGAATTTGAACTCACGGCATTCAGCCTATCGGGTAATGGCTACGAGGAGAGCACCATCTGGCTTGGTATCATTATGTCGATAGCCACGCTGCTGCCTCTTATCACCATCTTCCTCTATCGCAAGCGTCAGTTGCAGGTGCGTTTGTGTGGTGCCGAGGCAGTGTTGATTGTGGGCTCTATTGTCTTCATCGCACTCTACTATTGGCTCTCGTCACGCTTCTTCGAAGGCGTCACGGTTGATCATAAGCAGTTTGGCTGGGCTGCACCCATGCCTATCGTGTCGCTTATTCTGATATACCTTGCGGGGCGTGCTATATTCAAGGATGAGATACTTGTGCGCTCGTTGGATCGTATCAGATAGCGAGTGTCACTGCTCTATGTGGTATGTGCGGGGCTGCAAAAGTGTAGCCCCGCACATCGTTTATCAACATCTCTTTCGTCTAAATCTTTACTATCGGAATCTCGTCCCAAACGGTTGTGTAGCGTGGCGAGCGATATTCGCTGTGCGACTTCACGCGGTTCATGCCCTGCGATGCCACTACTATGGTATTGTGACCCAAGGTGCGGTTGATGTTATCTATGGCCGACATTAGTCGCGCGTGTTGCCCATAGCTCTCGGCATCGAACATGGGCATGGGTGTTGCCGACATGGGAGTTATTTGTGTGGCTATGACGCCGGCACGTTTATAGCCATAGCCCTCGGTGAAGAGCTCGGCTACCGTCTCACGTGCTGCGCGTGTGAGGTGCAAGCTGCTGTTTGTGGGTGTGGCAAAGGGAACAACAGTGTTGGTATATTGTTGTGGCTCGTCGTGGCGAAAGCGGTTTGTCGCCATGAATATCGTCAACTCTCCGCATAGCAACTGCTCGTCGCGGAGCTTCTCGGCTGTCATCGATGCAAAAATTGCTACCTGCTCCATAAGCTCCTTGCAGTCGTAAATCTCGGTTGCGAAACTTCGCGAGTTGCATATCGACTGCTTGGGTTGCGCTATGTGCTCGAACTCTATGGAGGCTATGCCGTGTAGCTCGCGCCAGGTGCGCAGTCCCGTGATTCCCATGTGCTTGTATATCCACTCTTGTGATAGATTCCTGAAATCGAATGCCGTTGTTACGCCGATGGCTTTCAGTCGTGGCGTGGTGCGACGCCCTATGCCCCAGACATCCTCTATTGGTGTCTTTCGCAGCACCTTCTCTATATCCTCCGGGCGGTGCATGAAGCAGCCTCCGCGCAACTTGGGGTAGTGCTTGCATAGTTTCGATGCTATCTTTGCCAGAGTCTTGGTAGGCGCTATACCCACGGATAGGGGTATGCCTGTCAGGCGACGACACTTGTGCGATAGCTCCTTGCCAAGGGCGTCGAGGTCGAGATTCTCCATGCCACGCAGATCGAGAAATGCCTCGTCGATGGAGTACACTTCGATTTGAGGTGCGTAGCTGCGCAGCACGGCACGCACACGTCGCGAGAAGTCGGCATAGAGCGACATGTTGCTCGAAAAGAGTGCGACGTTGTGTCGGCGTACGATGTCCTGAATCTTGAATAGCGGGTCACCCATCTTTATGCCGAGAGCCTTTGCCTCGTTCGAGCGGGCTATGGCGCATCCGTCGTTGCGCGATAGTACAATTACGGGGCGACCTTCGAGCTCGGGGCGAAAGACGCGCTCGCAACTGACGAAGAAGTTATTGCAGTCGGCAAGGGCAAACATCGGGCAGGGTGGGTATTATGCCTTTTTAATGATATAGGTCACCACGCCCCATATCGAAAACTCGTTGTCGGGGGTGATACGTATGGGCTTAAACTTTTGGTTTGCGGCCACCAAAAGCATGTGGTCGCTATGGCGCTCCACGCGCTTCACGGTAAACTCTCCATCGATGAAGCACACTGCCGAGCAACCGTTATAGGGCTCGATGCTGCGATCTACGATGATGATGTCGCCCTCGTCCATCTCGGCATCGACCATCGACGTGCCGCCAATACGAAAGAAGAATGTCGAAGCCGGGTGGCGCACAAGAAGCTGTACGAGGTCTAACTTCTCGCGTGGCTCCTCGTCGGCGGGTGACGGAAAACCGGCACGCACCTCGCCAAGCATATCTGCTTCGATGGGGGTGGTGCTATCTATGATATATGGTTTCATGCGAACAATAGTCTATTAAATAGGGATGCCCGACGCTACTTGCCGTAGCCTGCCTGACATCCCCAATACATTATGTGTAAGTGTCGTTAGAGGCTCTTTATCGTAATCTTGTTGCTCTGCAAGCCATCGCCATGTACCGTGAGGGTGATGTCGCCGCGCTCGCCTCGCAACGAGCGTATGATAGCAAGAGCCTTGCCATTGAATAGCTTCATCTTGTTGCCCTTCAATGACTCGCTACCTGCGGCATTACCGTTGTCAACGCCAACAAGTTCGCCGGCACCCGTAAGCTCGAAGTAGAGTTGGTTCATTGCCGTAGGCATGAAGTTGCCGTCGTTGTCGGTGCAGTCGATCGTGATGTACGATAGGTCGTAGCCATCGGCAACAATGGCTTGGCGGTCGGCAGTAAGCGTAAGTTTTGCGGGCTCGCCTGCGGTTTTGCGCGTGTGGCGCAGTATCTCCTTGCCATCCTTGTAGCCTATGGCGGTAATTTCGCCCGGCTCATACTCTACGCCCTCCCATACGGCATGAAGTCTGTTGGCTGTCTTCTTGCTGCGTCCGAGCGAACGTCCGTTCAGGAAGAGCTCAACCTCGTCGGCAGTATTGTAGTATGCCCAAAGGTCGATTACGTCGCCCTCTGACCAATTCCAATGGGGGAAGAGGTGCAGCGTAGGCTCGTCGGTCCACTCCGAACGATACATGTAGTAACAATCCTTGGGGAAACCGCACAAATCCACAATGCCGAAGTATGATGAACGCGAGGGCCAAGAGTAGGGGGTAGGCTCACCTATGTAGTCGAAGCCTGTCCATACGAATGTTCCTGCACAATAGTCGCGGTCGCGCACAACTACCCAAGCCTCTTCGTGAAGCGTTGCCCAAGGTGCACGCGAGTTGTCGTATGCCGAACATTGGTGGTGCTCGGTGTCGTAGGGGAGGTCCCAACGCTCCGGAACAACGTGTATCTGGCTCGATGGGTGTAGATAGAAGCCACGGCTATTGAGCGACGATGCTGTCTCGGAGCCTACGAACGGCATATCGGGATACCAGATGCGCACCGAGTCGTAGTCCTTCTCGTGGTAGTTGAAGCCCACGATATCTATCGCTCCCGAGCGCAGTAGGTTGTTGAACGGACGGGTCTCGTTGCAGCCGGCAGTCACGGGGCGAGTGTTGTCATACTTTTTGAGTGTTGCCACGATATGGCGCGTGAGCAATACATTGGGGTTGGTATCTGCCTCATCAACCTCCCCCGAAGCCTTATCGGCAAGGAAGTTCATGAGTAGATTGCGCTGCTCGGCGGGAAGGTTCTCCAAGCTTTCGCCATCAGCATCCCACTGCTCCAAAATCTCGTTGCCCACCGACCACATGATAATCGATGGGTGGTTGCGGTCGCGCTTGATGAAGTCGATGAGGTCCTTCTGGTGCCACTCGTCGAAGTAACGGGCATAGTCGTACTGTGTCTTGGCGCGACGCCACATGTCAAAAGCCTCGTCCATCACGAGGATGCCTCGTTGGTCGCACATGTCCAGGAGCTCGGGTGTTGGCGGGTTGTGCGAGGTTCGTATGGCGTTTACGCCAAACGATTGCAGAATGTCGAGCTGGCGCTCCAAGGCGCGACGATGCACGGCAGTTCCCAGAGCTCCCATGTCGTGGTGCATACATACGCCTTTGAGCTTAATGTTGCGGTCGTTGAGCCAGAATCCGGTATCGGCATCGAAGCGTATGGTACGTATGCCGAAGGGGGTTACGTAGCTATCGACGGTATTGCCGTCAATCTCGACGGTGCTAACCAAGCTATACATGTAGGGGCTATCGGTGTCCCAAAGGTGGGGCGACGGAATCTGCATCTGCATATCTACATCGATGCTCTCGCCTGCACCTATCGATACTTTGCGCTCGTCCTTACGCTCGCGCTTGTTGTCGGCATTGAGAATCTCGTTTATGAGCGTTAGGTCCTGTTTTTTGCCGCTCTTGTTCGTTATCGTAACGATGGCATTAACGGTGGCACTATTGCTATTGACCTCGGGCGTTGTGACGTATGTTCCCGAATACTCGATGAATATGTTGGATGTAACAACCAGACGTACATTGCGGTATATGCCGCAACCGGCATACCAGCGTGAGTTGGGCTGCTCGGAGTTGTCGCAACGCACAGCGATGATATTGTTCTCTCCCTCGGGGTTCAGATAGGGTGTTATGTCGTACGATAGTGATGTGTAGCCATAGGGGCGGTGACCAACCTCGTGACCATTGACATACACGGTACTATTCATGAAGATGCCGTCGAACTCAACGTTTACCATTTTATTCTCGATGTTTGGTGTCGTGAAGTGCTTGCGATACCAACCTATGCCGCCCGGAAGTGCTCCTCCTGCCGGTGTCGAGGGGTTGTCCGCCGAGAACTCTCCCTCCACGCTCCAATCGTGGGGCAGGTGTAGCTCGCGCCAATTCGAGTCGTCGTAGTAGGCAGAAGCGTAGGCATCGTTATCGCCCAGGGTGAAGCGCCAACCGAAGTTGAAATCCTCCTCTGCGCGCGATGTATCACTATCTTTGCACGAAGTGGCAAAGAGCAGTAGCGATGTCAGCGTTAGATAGACAAAGTGTTTCATATCGTAGTTCTATTATTGTTATTCAACAGAATATTTTATGAGCCAAGTCATAGACTAAACCATACAAAGATACAAAAAAAGTAAATAGCAAGAGTCCGAAGTGCAGGAAAATAGTGATGGCATGAATAAAAAAATATCTGTTTCGGGGAGCGAAACAGATATTTTTTATTGTGAGTTTTATCGTAACACTACTTCTTGATGTTGGGGAGCTCCAAGCCGTAACCCTTCTTCGAGTCCTCGCGTTTTAGTAACATGCCGATAAAGAGGGCACATACGCCAAATGACGAGAAGATAATCATGGGCAATACGTATGAGTTTGTAGCATCGTTTACGGCGCCGATGATGATAGGCACGATGAGAAGACCGATATTCTGAATCCAGAAGATTACGCAGTATGCCGAGCCCAGGATGCGCTCGTCGATAATCTTGGGTACCGAGGGCCACAGGGCTGCGGGCACCAACGAGAATGATACACCGAGAATGGCAATGATTGCAACAGCAAGACCCTCCGATGGGAATGCCGGAAGCAGGAAGGCAAAGCTCAAATGGCATGCAATCATGATGATAGAGCCTACCATAAGCATCGATGCCGCCTTACCCTTGCGGTCGATGAAGCCACCGAGGAAGGGGGTAAGACACATAGCGAGGATGGGGAAGAAGCTGAATAGCTGTGCGCCGGTGTCAGAATCAACATTCAGTGTCTTGGCAAGGAAGTCGGGAGCGAACTTCTGGAAGGGGAAGATTGCCGAGTAGTACAATACGCACATCAAGGCTACCAACCAGAACATCTTGCTGGTGAATATGTTCTTCAAATCCGAGAACTTGAACTCCTCCTCCGAAGCCTCCTCCGAAATCTCGCCCGTAGCGTGTAGCTGCTTGTCGAGCTTGCGGTCCATAATGCAGAATACGAAGTAGAAGATAAGACCAATCATGAGAAGTATAGCACCGAAGAGTACGGGAGCCGATACCTCCGAGCCACCGCTCTTATAGACAATAGGTGAGAGCCACATTGCGGCAAACACACCCAGACGAGCGATTGACATCTCCAAGCCCATGGCCATAGCCATCTCCTTGCCCTTGAACCACTTGGCAATAGCCTTCGACACGGTTGTTCCAGCCATTTCGCAACCACAGCCAAATATCATGAAACCAACACACGCCAAAAGTGCCGTACCGGGCAGGTCGAACAAGCCCCAGCTTGTCATAGTGGCATTAAGCTCCGAGTTGGCAAACGAGTCGCTTACGGCGTAGAACTTGATACCGGCACCAATAACCATCAGCGATGCCGATAATAGACCCGTGAAACGGATGCCCATCTTATCGAGGATGATACCTGCGAAGATGAGGAAGAAGAAGAACACGTTAAGGAAGTACTCCGATGCACCATAGGTGCCATAGGTCGTACTATCCCACGCCAATGAGGGGTCTGCTGCGAGGTTCTCCTTCATAGGCGAAAGAATGTCCACGAACATGTAGGCGAAGAACATCATCAACGAGATGAGAATCACCGCCGCCCAGCGTGCAAACGCCGAGTCGTTGAGTTTGCGTTGAATTGTTTGAGTCATAACTGTTTATGGTTTAAGTTAATTGTGTTTTGTATCGTTTTGTCAGTGCCTTATTATGTTGTATTGGCGCAGGATGTCATACGCCGCCTCGATGCCCAATTCGCCAGCCTTCGAGAGGTCAAGACACCCTTTGCGTGTATCTTTCATAAATATCTGTATCAATCCGCGGTTGTAGTATGCTTCGCCAAGGTTGGGGTTTAGCTCTATGGCGCGTGTGTAGTCGTCGTATGCCTCGGGAAGTTTTCCGGATATTGCCATGAGGTTAGCACGATTGTAGAAAGCTTCGGCAAACTCCGGATAGAGCTTTATAGCCTTGTTTATATCCTCGATAGCCTCGTCGTAGCTGTAACTGCGCTGTCCGCCACCGTGAAGTCGCTTCGCAGGGTCAGAGTCGAGAGTGATACTTTGGTAGGAGTGGTCTATCGACGATATAAAGTCTATCATCTCGGCACGTGTAGTTGCGCGATTCAGGTATAGGAACGGATTTGCCGGGTTCAGGTGAATGGCATCGGTATAGGTGTTTACCGAATTGGTATATTGCTTAATCAAGGATTGGCTTATACCATGCTCGAACAGACTCTCCCACGATGGCTTGGCGTTGCTATGTATCTGCTCGGCATAGCGGCGGTTGATGGCAACAAGCGTGTCGGGCGAGAGGTTGCTTGCGCGGCACGTAAGTTGCATGCGGTCGTTGCCTATGCGCTTATGGAAGTCCTTGACGCGTTGTGTGTTAAACTGCGCTATGTTATCCGACGATAGACTATCTTTGTCGATAAGCGTGAAGCGGAACATGGGGATGAGCGTCAGTGTGTTGCCACTTGTCGATGTTGCCGACGAAGCTATGCGGTCGAAGGTGCGCTCCATGAGTTTGCTCTCGAACGATAACAGCTTGTCGAACTGCTGCGTGGTGTCGGCATATATCGAGTATGTCGAATCTTTGAGCTTCGTGCGATACTCTGCAATCTTGCGCTCGGCAATCTTCTCATCGCTCTCGGCGCCACGTATGTCGCGTTTGTATCGGCGTAGATAGCCACGCCCCAGATAGGCATTAGCAAAGTCGGGGTAGAGCTCTATGGCGCGCGTGTAGTCCTCGATGGCGGAGTCGATATTTCCAAGACGTGTGTGGAGCATAGCTCGATTGTAGTAAAGAAGCACATTGTCGGGCGAGTAGCGTGCTACCTTATTGAAATCCTCCAAAGCACGGTTGTAGTCGCCAATCTCGCTGCGCACAATGGCGCGATTGAAGTAGCCCAAGGCGCTTGTAGAGTCGAGGTCGAGTACCCTGCCAAAGTCGGCAATAGCCTCTACGGGGCGTCGTAGGTAGCTGTATGTCAGTGCACGATTGAAATATCCGGCTATGAATGTCGAGTCGCAACGGATAGCCATATCAAAGTCGGTGCGGGCATCCTCGTATTGCTCCTGTTCGAGGTAGAGGGCTCCGCGACGATTGTAGGCATCGGGGTCCTCACGATTAGTGCGTATGGCGAGGTTGAAGTTCTCCATGGCGCGAAGCGTATCTTGCAGATAGAGGTAGCTTGTTCCACGGTTGATGTATGCCGGTACGTGACGCTTCTCGAAGCGTATGAACTTGTCGAAATCGGCGATGGCTGACTCGAATTGCTGATTTAATAGGCGTGTGACGCCACGGCTATAATATGGGTCCGGAAGGTCGGGACGTAGCTCGATGGTTTGCTGAAAATCGTTTAGCGCATCGTCATAATTGCCAAGACGCGAACGCGTTATAGCTCGATAGTAGTATGCTCCGGTATATACGGGGTTGAGCTCCACGGCGCGCGTAAAATCGGAGTCGGCGCCCAGCAGGTCGTCCATGTTGTACTTGGCAATGCCACGAAGGAAGTAGGCATCGAAGTCGCTATCATCGTGGCGTATAAGCACGTTAAGTACGTCGATAGCCTCGCGGTAGTTGTTGTTTACCATGCACTGTTGCCCCACCCAATAGATGTAGTTGCGATTATACTGCGCACAGGCCTCGGTGGCTGGTGCGAGCATCGCAATGGCGAAAAGGAGTGTGAGCAGTCGCTTTATCATTGTGCTATCAACGTCTTATTCGGGGCTCGATGCCCGCGGCTCTGTGTGATATAACGCCTCTATTGTAATAATTATTACTAATCCAACTCGTAGCCAAAGCGTTTGAGCTGGCTGTCGTTATTGCGCCAATCCTCGTTTACCTTGACATATAGTTCGAGGAATACCCGCTTGCCCAAGAAGGCTTCGAGGTCGTGGCGCGCTGACTGACCTACACGTTTCAGCTTCTCGCCCTTGTGACCAATGACTATGCCCTTTTGGGAGTTGCGTGCTACGTATATGGTTGCCGAGATACGATCAATAGTGGGCTCCTCCTTGTATGCCTCAATTGCAATCTCGCACGAGTAGGGTATCTCCTTATCGTAGTTGAGAAGTATCTTTTCGCGGATAATCTCCGAGGCGAAGAAGCGCAAGGTCTTATCCGTTAGCGTATCCTTCGGGTAGAAGGGCTCGCCCTCGGGTAGGCGTTCGAGGATGAGGTTGAACACACCCTCGACATTGAAATTCTCCTTTGCCGAGCAGGGGGCGATGACTGCATTGGGGAGCATCGTCTGCCACTTCTCGACCAACACCGTAAGCTTGTCGGGAGTTGTGAGATCTACCTTGTTGATGACTACGATAGTGGGAATATCGGATAGACGCACCTTCTCGATGATGTCTGCCGAGCGGTCGCTCTCCTCGACTGTGTCGGTGACATATAGCAATACGTCGGCATCGGTTATGGCACCGCGCACAAACTTCATCATCTTCTCTTGAAGTTTGTAGTTTGGTTTTAGAATGCCGGGGGTATCGGAATAGACAATCTGAAAGTCGTCGCCATTGACTATTCCCATGATGCGATGACGTGTGGTCTGCGCCTTGGACGTAATTATGGAGAGCCTCTCGCCAACGAGCTGGTTCATAAGGGTCGATTTGCCGACATTCGGATTACCGATGATATTTACAAAGCCGCTACGGTGTGCCATAATCAATAAATTATACGTAATAGCGACAAAGATAGCAAAAAAAACTTAAAAGAACAAAAAAGTCATGGGTAGCCATTGGAGCTATAAGCGCGTTGCATGCAACAAAAAGTTAGGCGAGCATACGCCCGCCTGACCTTTGTGAATTATTCAAACGACTACCATATTTCCCCCATATCGTTCAAAGTTCTTTTTGCATCGTTATAGCCTTGTTCGGCTGCCATGCAAGGCTTGCTACAAGCCATGTCAATCTTTGCCTCTTTTGTGCGGGTATTATTTTTAATACCCGTGCAGTTGTGGGGTGCGTGGTTGTGCGTGGCGTGGAATGACAGGTAAGCATGCTTTCGTTGCGGGTTTACTTTTGCCTACCCGCATCGGAGTAGGAGTGTTTGTGGTGTGGGGGTGGTGGTGCCTTCTTCTCCTTTTTGCAGGTAGATTTTTTTTCTACCAGCATCGGAGAGTGGGTGTTTGTGGCGTGGGGAGTGGTGCCTTCTTCCTCTTTTCGCGGGTAGATTTTTTTCTACCCGTGTCATGCGAGGCTTGCTACAAGCCATGGCAATCTCTACCTCTTTTGTGCGGGTATTATTTTTAATACCCGTGCAGTTGTGGGGAGGGGTGTGGGGAGGCTGGTAGGATTCAAAAAGTTAGGCTGCGACATACTTTATTGTGCATCGCATGAGTTAATAATGCACTGCTGCTCGGATCTCTATTTCGGATGCGCGAGTAAAGCTGTTCATATTAGTATGTTATGGGTGATAGAAACTTTTTTTACTTATTGATGAAACAAAAACAATACCTTGTGCGTATATTGTAGGAAATTGGAATAATAGTTGTAAGATTAGATAGTTTTTATGCGTCAATTAAAGATTACAAAGTCGATTACGAATCGCGAAAGCGCCTCGTTAGATAAGTACTTGCAGGAGATTGGTAAAGAGGAGCTTATATCTGTCGAGGAGGAGGTGGAACTTGCCCAGCGAATCAAGAAGGGTGACCAAGAGGCGTTGGAGAAGCTGACCAAGGCAAACCTGCGTTTCGTAGTATCGGTTGCAAAGCAGTACCAGAATCAGGGTTTGAGCCTTCCCGACCTTATCAACGAGGGTAACCTGGGTCTTATTAAGGCTGCCGAGAAGTTCGACGAGACACGTGGTTTCAAGTTCATCTCATATGCCGTATGGTGGATTCGTCAATCTATATTGCAGGCGTTGGCAGAGCAGTCGCGTATCGTGCGTCTGCCCCTCAATCAGGTGGGCTCACTGAATAAGATAAATAAGGCGTTTGCTCGTTTCGAGCAGGAGCACGAGCGCACGCCATCGGCTGAGGAGTTGGCGAACGAGTTGGAGCTCCCGCGCGAGAAGGTTACCGACACTCTGCGTGTTGCAGGACGTCATATCTCGGTTGATGCGCCCTTTGCTGATGGCGAGGATAACAGCCTGCTCGACGTGTTGGTAAACACCGATTCGCCAAATGCCGACCGTGGACTTATAAACGAGTCGTTGGCAACGGAGGTTGAGCGCGCATTGGAGATTCTTACCGAGCGTGAGCGCGATATAATACGTTACTTCTTCGGCATAGGTTGCTCGGAGATGACATTGGAGGAGATTGGCGAGAAGTTTGACCTTACGCGTGAGCGTGTGCGCCAGATTAAGGAGAAGGCTATACGTAAGTTACGTCAGTCATCGCGCAGCAAGCTCCTTAAATCATATCTCGGATAGTCATTCACTCTTTTCGTAACAAGATATTTAGGGAGGTGACTGCGGAAGAGTAGAGCGTTATTTTGGTAATGATGCAAAAAGTGGCGTTATGATTGGGCGAGAAGTTTATTCTTCTCGCTCTTTTTTTTAAGTTGCGACAGAGGTGTGTGACAATGCCTGTTAGCCCTGACTGCTCAAATAGCACTAAAATAAACGGAGGACAGATTTTTCTGCCCTCCGTTCTTGTTGTGTGCACCTTGTGGTGATTTACTTAATCTCCCAAGTCTGACCCGAACGAAGCAGATCATCAACACACTTAATCTTGGCGTTGGCACGTACCTCCTCGACCTGTGCTGCAACCTTCACGTCATAGACATTCTCGTCATCAACGTCGCGGATAACACCCACAGCTACGGGATACTCCGGATACTTCATTGCTGCAAGCATCGAGTGGAGTGTTGTGTCGGCACACTTGGCGTCGTGTGTAAGTACATCGTCCATAGTGTAGCCGTCCTCACCTACGGTAACGACCTTCAAACGCATGTTCTCGAATACAAGACCCTTCTGCTTATCTTTGCCGAAGAGCATCTTCTCACCATGCTTCAACAAGATGGTGTTCTCCTCGCGTGTAGCCTTGTCACCAGCAAACATCGCATGAGTCTTATCGTTGAAAATCATACAGTTTACCAATGCCTCCGTAACAGCCATGCCCTTGTGCTTTGCTGCTGCCAACAAGCAGTCCTTTGTGAGCATAACCTCCTGGTCGATGGTACGTGCGAAGAACGTACCCTTGGCACCAATAACCAACTCGCCAGGATTGAAGGGCTTCTCGACCGTACCGAAGGGTGAAGTCTTGGTAATCTTGCCCAACTTTGTGGTGGGAGAGTACTGACCCTTGGTCAAACCATAAATCTCGTTGTTGAAGAGGATGACGTTAAGGTCGATGTTACGACGAATAGCGTGGATGAAGTGGTTACCACCGATAGCCAGCGAGTCGCCATCGCCCGTACAAACCCATACCGAAAGGTCGGGGTTTGCAGTCTTGATACCCGTAGCAATAGCGTTTGCACGACCGTGGATGGTGTGGAAACCAAACGTCTTCATATAGTAGATGAAGCGCGACGAGCAACCGATACCCGATACGAATGTAAACTTGTTGTGAGGCTTGCCAAGTGCATCTGCCACCTCAGGCATAGCACGCTGCACAGCGTTAAGAATAGCGTGGTCGCCGCAACCCGGACACCACTTTACCTGTTGATCGCTCTTGAAATCAGCGGGTGTATATTTGAAATCTGCCATAATTGCTAAACTTTTAGTGGTGTGTTATTTAAGCATTGACTCTACCTTCTCCTTAATCTCGATTACGGTGAAGGGCTGGCCCTCGGTCTTGCCATAAGACTCGATGACAACATCGCGGAACTGCTGACGCAAGTAACCTGCAAACTGACCCTCGTTGAGTTCGCATACAACGATGCGCTTGTAACGCTTCAAAATATCGGCTACGCCATGCTGCAACGGGTAGATGTAGTTGAAGTGTAGGTGCGCAACAGACTTGCCCTCCTCCTGCAACTGCTTAACAGCGCTGTGGAGGTGTCCGCGGGTACCACCCCAACCGACAACCAGAACCTCTGCCTCGTCTTCGCCAAATACCTCCAACTTGGGAAGCTCGTCAGCAACCATCTCAACCTTGCGCTTACGTGTAGTAACCATCTCCTGGTGATTCTTCGGATCGTGTGAGATGCTACCCTTGATATGGTCCTTCTCCAAACCGCCAATACGGTGCTCCAAACCCTCCTTGCCGGGGAATGCCCAACCACGTGCGAGCTTCTCGTTACGAGCGTAGGGCATGAAGTCGCCCTCCGAACGAGGCTCAACAATGGGAGGTACGATAGCGGGATAGTCGCTCATCGAAGGTATGCGCCAAGGCTCCGAGCCGTTAGCGATGAAACCATCAGAGAGCAAGACTACGGGGGTCATGTGCTCCATGGCAATCTTACCTGCCATAAATGCATAGTGGAAACAGTCACTCGGTGACGATGCTGCGATAACAACCATAGGGCACTCGCCATTGCGACCATAGAGAGCCTGATTCAAGTCGCTCTGCTCTGTCTTTGTGGGAAGACCTGTCGAAGGGCCACCACGCTGAACATCTACAACGACCAAAGGAAGCTCCGCCATAACGGCAAGACCCATAGCCTCGCTTTTGAGTGAGATACCGGGACCCGATGTGGTAGTAACGGCAAAATTGCCAGCATATGCTGCGCCGATTGAAGTACAGATACCTGCAATCTCATCCTCGGCCTGAACAGTCTTTACGCCCAAGTCCTTACGCTTTGCCAACTCCTCCAAGATTACGGTTGCGGGAGTGATGGGGTATGAGCCACAGAAGAGCGGAAGCCCCGACTTCTCCGATGCTGCACAGAAACCCCATGCCGTAGCGGTGTTACCGTTGATTGAACGGTAGATGCCCTTATCCAACTCGGCGGGAGCTACGGTGTAGTTGTTGGCGAACTGATGTGTGTTGGCTGCATAGTTGTAGCCGGCCTCGATGACGCGCTTGTTAGCCTCTGCTACCAAGGGATTCTTCTTTGCGAACTTCGAATCGAGGAAGTTTCTGGCATAGTCATCGGGACGATTGTACATCCAGAAACAGATGCCCAATGCGAACATGTTCTTGCACTTTACCATAGCCTTGTTGTCCATGCCGCTATCCTTCAATGCCTCTTTGGTCATTGTGGTGATGGCGGGGATGACAACATTGTAGTCGCCAAGGTCCAGCTCTGCAATGGGATCCATAGTCTTGAAGCCAGCCTTCTTGATGTTCTCCTCGGTCATGGTGTCGCCATCGATGATGACCGTTGCCGAGGGCTTGAGCCACTTGCGGTTTGCGATAAGGGCTGCGGGGTTCATTGCTACGAGTACATCGCAGTAGTCACCGGGGTTATCAACGCGTGATGCGCCGATGTGAACCTGGAAGCCTGATACTCCTGCAACAGTGCCTTGCGGTGCGCGAATCTCGGCAGGGTAGTCGGGAAACGTTGAGATTCCGTTACCGAGCAATGCAGATGTGTCCGAGAAGAGTGTACCGGTGAGCTGCATGCCATCACCTGAATCACCTGAAAAACGGATAACAACATCCTGCAATTGCATTGCGTTTACATTGTTCATTGTCTTGAAGTTTGTAGTTTATTTAATTAGTTTATTGTTTATTCATAACACGTAATTATGCCACTGTTTACACAGCGGGGCATAATTTCATACAAATATAGTAAAAAAAGTCGTAGGGTGTATCAAAAAATAGTAAATTATTTTTCCTTTTTGCGCTATCCATGTAACAATGTGCCCAATATCATTCGATAGTGGAGGGCAAGCGGCGATGCAGCGTAGCTAAAAGTTGTATCCTATGCCCGCTGCGACGATGACAGGGCTCTTGTGATTCTTGGCACTTTGCCCCATCCATTTTACCTGTGCATGTGCATTCCAATGGCTGCTGAATTGATAGCTCGTGCCTAACCCGAGGTTTAGACCGCAAGACCATCCATAGGCATTAGCACTCTTCGAGCCTATCTCGTTTACGCTGACGCCGACTATGGGGAACACGTGCCAATAGGTGGCAATCTCCAAAGGTACTTGGAAGTCGCAATAGATATCGACACTACTTCTCTTCTTGCATATGGCGTGTACACCGGGCTCGATATTCAGCCAATCGGTAATGCAGTAGGTGCCATATACACCCACGCCAAATGCCTTTGCACGTGTATAGAAAGCTGCTCGCGTGCCGAAGCGGAAATCGCCTTTATCTTGGGCTTTGGCTTCGTTGGTGGGCACATAAAGCATGAATAGAGCAACGAGGCATAGTATAATTCGTCTCATGATGCTAACTTGTTTTGGGGTTTATTATCCACAAATATACAAAAAAAATATTAAAACTCAATAGTGTGATTCGCTTTTAGTTGTGGCTTGTGGGTTTTGGACGAATATGTCTGTGTTACCTATATATGAATGAAGAGAGGCAACCGACTTCGTGTGAGCGGTTGCCTCTCGATGCTAATTTGTATGCTCTATGCTACTACTTCGAGCTCAATGCTGCGTGTGCGGCTGCAAGACGTGCGATGGGCACACGGAAGGGTGAGCAGCTTACGTAGTTCAAGCCCGCGTGGTGGCAGAACTCTACCGATGAGGGCTCGCCGCCGTGCTCGCCGCAGATACCGCACTTCAAGTCGGGACGTGTTGTGCGACCCTTGAATACAGCCTCGCGGATAAGCTGACCTACGCCGTTGCGGTCCAAAATCTTGAAGGGATCGTTCTTCAGGATGTTGCGCTCCAAGTAGATGGGCAAGAACTTCGCGATATCGTCGCGCGAGAAGCCCAAAGTCATCTGTGTAAGGTCGTTGGTACCGAACGAGAAGAACTCGGCAACCTCGGCAATCTGGTTAGCCGTAACCGCAGCGCGAGGAACCTCAATCATCGTACCTACCAAGTAGTCGATGCGGTCGTTGCGCTCTGCAAATACCTCGTTTGCGGTCTTGTCTATGATGTTCTTCTGGTAGCGCAACTCCTTGTGGTTTCCTACCAGCGGAACCATAATCTCTACCTTAACAGGAGTGCCCGAAGCCTTAACGTTCATTGCAGCCTCGATGATGGCACGTGTCTGCATCTCGGTAATCTCGGGATAGGTGTTGCCCAGACGACAACCGCGGTGACCAAGCATAGGATTCACCTCGTGCAATGCCTCAACCTTTGCCTTGACCTTCTCTACGGGGATATTCATGGCCTCTGCCATATCCTGCTGGTCCTTCTCGGTGTTGGGGGCGAACTCGTGCAATGGGGGATCGAGCAGACGTACGATAACGGGATAACCGTTCATAACCTTGAATAGACCCTCGAAGTCGCCACGCTGCATAGGCAACAACTTGGCAAGAGCCACGCGGCGTCCAGCCTCGTCGTCCGAAAGAATCATCTCGCGGATGGCCTTGATACGGTCACCCTCAAAGAACATATGCTCGGTACGGCAAAGACCAATACCCTGTGCACCAAATGCAAATGCCTGCTCGGCGTCACGAGGAGTGTCGGCATTGGCACGTACGTTCATCGTAGAGTACTTGCCTGCAAGCTCCATGAGCTGACCGAAGTCGCCATCGAGGTTGGCTGCCTGTGTTGCAACCTCGCCAAGATAAACCTCGCCGGTAGAGCCGTTGAGCGAAATCCAGTCGCCCTCCTTGATGGTATAGCCATTAACCTTGATTGTACGAGCCTTGTAGTCTATCTCCAACTCGCCGGCGCCCGATACGCAGCACTTACCCATACCACGAGCCACAACGGCTGCGTGTGAGGTCATACCACCACGTGCTGTGAGGATACCTGCTGCATCCAACATACCCTTCAAGTCCTCGGGTGAGGTCTCGATACGTACGAGGATTGCCTTCTGGCCGGTTGCATTGAGATGCTTCTCGGCGTCGTCAGCAAAGAATACTACGGGACCCGTAGCTGCACCGGGAGATGCAGGAAGACCCTTAACGATAACTTTTGCGTTTTTGATAGCCTTCTTGTCGAATATGGGGTGGAGGAGCTCGTCGAGCTTCTCGGGCTCGCAACGCAATACGGCGGTCTTCTCGTCGATAAGACCCTCACGCAACATGTCCATTGCAATCTTCACCATGGCAGCACCCGTACGCTTACCGTTACGGCACTGCAACATCCAGAGCTTGCCATCCTGGATTGTGAACTCGATATCCTGCATATCGGTAAAGTACTGCTCCAAGTGGCGCTGTATGCCATCAAGCTCGGCATATACCTCGGGCATAACCTCCTCCAACGAGGGGTACTTCGTCTTGCGCTCCTCCTCCGAGATGTTCTGCGCTGCTGCCCAACGCTTCGAACCCTCGATAGTAATCTGCTGGGGAGTGCGGATACCTGCAACAACGTCCTCGCCCTGTGCGTTGATAAGATACTCACCGTTGAAGATGTTCTCGCCGGTAGCTGCATCGCGTGAGAAGGCAACACCGGTAGCCGAGTTGTCACCCATGTTACCGAATACCATTGCCTGAACCGATACGGCCGTACCCCAAGCCTCGGGAATGTTGTTGAGCTTACGATAGAGTATAGCGCGCTCGTTCATCCATGAGCCAAATACGGCGCAGATAGCACCCCAAAGCTGATCCCAAGGATTTGTGGGGAATTCGCGACCTGTCTGCTCCTTGATAGCTTTCTTGAAGTTGGCAACGAGCTCCTTCAAATCGTCGGTCGTGAGGTCGGTGTCCGCCTTAACGCCACGCTTCTCCTTCTGTGCCTCGATAAGTACCTCGAAGGGGTCGTGATCCTCCTTCGATACGGGTTTCATGTCGAGAACTACATCTCCATACATCTGTACAAAACGACGATATGAGTCCCATGCGAAACGGGGGTTGCCAGAGAGCTTCGATACGGCCTCCACAGCCTCGTCGTTCATACCGAGGTTGAGGATGGTGTCCATCATTCCGGGCATCGATGCGCGAGCACCCGAACGTACCGAAACCAACAAAGGAAGGGTAGCATCACCAAACTTGCGACCGGTGAGCTTCTCGATGTTCTTCATCGCAGCCTCAACCTCGGGGCGCAACAACTCGATAACCTTCTCCTTGCCCTGTGCATAATACTCCGAGCATACGTCCGTTGTGATGGTAAATCCCGGAGGTACGGGAATACCGATAAGGTTCATCTCGGCGAGGTTGGCACCCTTGCCGCCGAGCAACTCTCGCATCTTGCCATTACCCTCTGCCTCCTTATTGCCGAAGGTATAGACACGTTTTACATCTGCCATAATCGTGTGTTTTTTATAGTTATTAGTTAATATAGTTACTCTGTATTAGTGAGGCTTATGCCCCTATTAGCTTACAAAAGTAAATATTTTTTTTGAAAATGCAAAGAATATGCAACGAAATATTTGTTTATATATTTTTCTTTCTCGCATTATGTTGATCTGTTTGTCGCTTTTTGTTTTTGGAGCCGAACATTAGCGGGTGTTTTTTTTGCCTGGATATTTGTGAATTTAATCATAAAGTATTATATTTGTTTCGGGTTTCGTTAAACAATATTTATGCTATGAGAAAGATTTTGCTTTTTGCCTCAGCGCTACTTATGTTAGTGCCGTTGGCGTGTGACAATGATGAACATCAAACCGTAAACGAGAATCCTCCTGACATCATACCTCCTGACATCATAGTCGATTTGGCTCCGATAACTGCTCATATCTATGTGAATGACGCGGAGGGTAACAATCTGCTTGACCCATCGTCGGATAGGTGTTATGATATTTCGCAGATTGTGTTGAGATACGACGACGAGGAGTACTCGGTCCGCAATCCATATACCTCGAATGATGCCCCCGAGGCAATGCCGTTGGCATATCTCGCGCAGTTTGAACAACCAGCGCTGTCGCGTGATAAATCTGGTGTTATCTATCTATTGGTTGGTGAGTGGAATGCAGATAATAAGTGGGCTATGTGTAGCTTCGAGATTACGTGGAGCGACGGCTCAACCGATACGTTTGCCTTTTCGAGCGACTATACCTATGACCCGAAATACAGAAACGACAGCGAACACGACTTCGGATACACCTTTACGCGCGAAGCGTATCTCAATGGTGAGAAGCTTGGCGAAGATGAGTATAGTGGTAGTGTAGTGATAAAATATCGTCTTTTGAAGTAGTTGTCGATATGCTCGATGTACATGTGGGGCGGTCCAATATTAAACGGACCGCCCCACATGTTGTTATTCTATCTGTGATTTCTGCTATTGGTAAATAACGCCGCTACCGACAAGCGTGTCACCATCGTACCACGCTGCAAACTGACCCGCTGTAATGCCGCGCTGGGGCTCGTCGAAACGTATGTAGATGCCGTCGCTGTCGCAGATGAGCTCTGCGCTCTGCAACGGTTGGCGATAGCGTATGCGCACCATGTATCGGCGGCGTTCGCCACACTGCATGCTCTCCGATGCATCTATCCAATGCACCTCGTTGGGGAGGATGTGCAGCACTTCGCGGTAGAGTCCGGGATGGTTGTCACCCTCGCCTACATACACGACATTTTGTTCAACGTCGGTGGCGATAACAAACAGTGACTCCTTTCTTCCGCCTATGCCCAAGCCCTTGCGCTGACCTATGGTATAGAAGTGTGCACCCTGATGTGTGCCTATCTTCTTGCCATCGCGCACAGTGAGATGGTATGGCTCGGCAAGCGCCTTATAATCGTCGCTATTGTACGTGCGCACAAAACGTGGCGAGTGGGGTAGAATCTCGTGAACATTTCCCTCCTTTGCGGCGAGTTTCTGTTGTAGGAATACGGGGAGATCGACCTTGCCTACGAAGCAGATGCCTTGCGAATCTTTGCGCTTGGCAGTCGCTAACTTCTGCTCCTCGGCAATGCGTCTGACTTCGGGTTTTAGCATGTCGCCAATTGGGAACATGGCGTATCGTAGTTGCTCTTGCGAGAGTTGGCACAGAAAGTAGCTTTGGTCCTTGTTGTGGTCGCTGCCGGCGAGTAGGCGATAGTGGGTCTTGCCCTCTTCGCCCTTAAACTCCTCGCGGCGACAGTAGTGCCCCGTAGCCACGCGCTCGGCACCAAGTTTCAACGCCTCTTGCAGGAAGACATCGAACTTTATCTCGCGATTGCATAGCACGTCGGGGTTGGGTGTGCGCCCCTTCTCATACTCCGAGAACATGTAATCTACGACCCGCTTGCGGTATTCTGTCGAGAGATCGACATAGTGAAATTCGATGTCGAGACGTTTGGCAACAAGCTCGGCAAAGACCTGATCGTCGTACCATGGGCAGTCGCCTTCGAGGGTGCCTGTTGTGTCGTGCCAATTGCGCATGAACAAGCCTATGACCTCGTGTCCCTGCGCTTTGAGTAGGTATGCCGCAACCGAGGAGTCCACGCCGCCCGAAAGACCAACAACAACCCTCATGTAATAAGATGTTTAGGGAGTGTTATTTTATGAGTTGCATAAACTCGTCGCGTGTGCGCGGGTCCGAGAGAAATATGCCCGTAAATGCCGATGTTGTAGTCACCGAGCGCTGCTTCTCCACGCCGCGCATCTGCATGCACGTATGGCTCGCCTCGATGACCACAGCTACGCCAATGGGGTTTAGCGCCTGCTGTATGCTGTCGCGAATCTGCACCGTAAGGCGCTCCTGCACCTGCAAACGTCGGGCATAACACTCCACAACGCGTGCAATCTTCGACAGCCCGGTGATATAGCCGTTGGGGATGTAGGCAACGTGTGCCTTGCCAATGAATGGCAGCATGTGGTGCTCACATACCGAGAATAGCTCAATATCCTTTACCAATACCATCTGCTGATACTCCTCCTTGAACATCGCCGAGCGGAGTATGGCAATGGGGTCTTGTGCATATCCCTTGGTGATGAAAGACATGGCTTTGGATACACGCTCCGGTGTCTTGATAAGACCTTCGCGGTCGGGATCCTCGCCTAAAAGGCGCAAAATCTCGCGATAGTGCCCCATGAGCTCCTCTATCTTCTCGCTGTTGTATATATCTTCGCGACGGTAGTTCGCTGTCAGTTCATTCATAGTTCTATGCTTTATTATTATACAAAGGTATAAAAACTTTTCGATTGCGACAAATTGCCCCCGAGACGCCTTGTTCGATTAGAGCTCCAACAATCCGTCGGGAAGAACAAAACGTATGGTGTGCCTGTCGAAGTCGATACCGGCGATAAACTCCTCGGCGGCGGGGATAAGGTGCTCCTTGTCGCCTATGCGTATCTCGAAGAGTGGATTTGCCTCGCTGTCGTAGTAGTCGGTGAGTTCGCCGCGGAGTTTGCCTATGCGGACCTCGAAGCCAATGAGGTCCTCCATAAAGAACTCGTCGCTGTCGTCCTCGTTGCTATCATCGACGAATATCTCGCGTCCCACGAGATACTCCTCGGCACGACGCTCGGAGTTGATATCGTCGAAGTGGGCTATGGCGCCACTCTGTCCTCGGCGCTCGAAGGAGGCACAAAATAGAGGAACCGCCAATCCGTCTATATCGACAAATAGCGGTTCCTCGTTTTTGAAGTCGTCGGGGAACGTAGTGTAGAGCGAAATCATCACTCCTCCGTCGGTGCCAAAGAGGCGACCTATACGACCCACGGCGAGCATCGCACCTGCAAGAGATTAAGCCTCCTCTGCGGGAGCCTCTGTTGCCTCTGTTGCCTCCTCGGCAGCAGCTGCGGCAGCCTCGGCAGCCTGTGCAGCCTGTGCAGCCTTCTTCTCTGCGATAGCGGCAGCACGCTCCTCCTTAACCTTAACCTCGGCAGCAAGCTGTGCCTTCTTTGCAGCAGTAGCGTCTGATGCGAGCTTGTTGCTCTTTGCATCGATCTTGCTCTGCTTCTCCGAAGCCCACTTGTTGAAACGTGCCTCGGCCTCAGCCTCGGTGAAAGCGCCCTTGGCTACGCCGCCCAAAAGGTGCTTCTTATACAATACGCCCTTGTACGAGAGGATTGCTCGACAAGTATCCGTAGGTTGTGCGCCCTTAAGTAACCAATCCAAAGCTCGGTCGAACTTCAAATCGATTGTAGCAGGATTCGTGTTGGGGTTGTAGGTACCCAACTTCTCGATGAACTTACCATCACGTGGCGCTCTGCTATCTGCGGCAACGATGTGGTAGAAAGCA
>JAFQOR010000003.1 GCA_017403125.1 Alistipes sp.
AATATCCCCCCCCCTCGACATTGTGCGGGTATTATTTTTAGTACCCGTGCAGTTGCGGGGTGCGTGTGTAGTGTGCAGTGTGTGCGGGGGCTCTTTTGTTGTGGGTTTACTTTTTTCTACCCGCATCGGAGTAGGAGTTTTTGTGGTGTGGAAAGAGGTGTCTTCCCCTTTTCGCGGGTAGATTTTTTCCTACCCGTGTTGTGAGTGGGGTAGCAGTGTCGGTGTCGAGCGTGTCTGCGATTTTTTTTTGTGCGGGTATTATTTTTAATACCCGTGCAGTTGTGTTGTTTGGTAAAGTGCGTGGCGTGGACTGAAATGTAAGCATGCTTTCGTTGTGGGATTACTTTTGCCTACCCGCATTGGAGAGGGAGCGTTTGTGGTGTGGGAAGTGGTGTCTTCCCCTTTTCGCGGGTAGATTTTTTTCTACCTATGTCGTGACGCGGGAGCTGCGCTTGGGGCGAGGTGTATCTGCGACTTTTGTATGCGGGTATTATTTTTAGTACCCGTGTGGTTGTGGGAAGTGCATGTGTGATGTAGGGATGCGTGGTAAGCATGCTTTTGTTGCAGGTTTACTTTTTTCTACCCGCATCGGAGAGTGGGTGTTTTTGCGTGGGAGTGGTGCCCTCTACCCCATTTTGCAGGTAGATTTTTTTCTACCCGTGTCATGGGTGGGGTAGTGGCGCTTGGTGAGGACATGATTAAGGAATTTAGAGAGGTTAAGGAGGTTAGGGGGGAGTAGCTGTTATCGTCTTTAAGTATCTCCTTAACTTTCTTAAACTCTTTAATTTCATTAAATCCCCCACACTCTCTAATATCCCCCCCCCGACATTGTGCGGGTATTATTTCTAATACCCGTGTGGTTGTGGGGTGCGTGTTTTGTGTGGTGTAGGAATGCGTGGTAAGCATGCTTTTGTTGTGGCTTTACAATACCTCTACCACGTTTTTTGAAATTTGTTCTCGGATTACCGGCGGCTCTTAAAAAGTAATTCGGCTTATGCGCTCACTCCATGTCGCATAAGCCGAATATCTACTCGCAAAGCAAATCTCGCTAATTAGTCCTTCTCGAATTCGAACTCGTCACCCCATATTTCGAGAACTAATTTTCTATCTGTAAGTGTCTTAATTTCGCAATCTTCGTCGCCTTCAAGCCAATCAGAGTCAATATTCAATATGTCGTCATTGCCATCTTTGAAGTACTCCCATTCGAGTTTGAATTCATATTCATAGTCCCAATCTTCGGAACATTCTATTACGCTGCCTTTTCCGTTGCTCTTTAACTCTAACTCGATGTATGAATCCCAATCGTTATCGTAGTCTGATATCCATGTTCCGATAAGTAGATTCTGCATGTTTTGTTGAGCGCTTGGTGCATCATCCTTCGAGCAAGATGAGATGGTCACACACAACATGGCGACAGCCAAGGTGTACATAATTTTCTTCATAGTTTTGTTTTTGTTTTATAGGTGTCTCGACCCCGGAAGGCACCAATGTCTATAAACAAGAAAGTGTGGAGTCGATTAGTCTATCAGGATGGAGGCTCTGGTAAACCTAGCACAAATAGACAATACCCCACACTCGTATTGAGTACGGGGTACGACACACCCCTTATACTATGCAATACGGAGTGACGAGTGTGGTTGCCATCCTTGTGCTTTTGAAATTTACCAGATTTCCATCCAAGGATAAAAGCTAATACACTTTCATCAATAATATGTCATCGCATAGACATATGCCCACACGACGCAACAAAGGTAGGTAAAAAAATCTAACAACACAACCCGTGGCGCGATATTTATGTTCAAAAAAACAGTGAGGTAGGGTAGTATCTTCGGAAAATTTAGTAACTTTGCGAAGTTATATATCAACGAACTATCAATAATGAAAGAGGTTCTCAAATTCTACAAAGATTTTCCGAAGGAGGGTATCAACTTTATAGATATCATCCCCTATTTGCAAAACAAGGGTGTATTCAAGGAGCTCGTGGCACGCATCGACGAGAGCTGCACAACGCCCAACATCGTTACGCCCGAGGCGCGTGGATTCCTGTTTGCGGCGCCTCTTCTGGCGGTAAGCCGCGGCGTGGAGAACATCGTGCCGGTGCGTAAGAGTGGCAAGCTCCCCTTCAAGGAGGGCGACCTGCATGAGGTGCTTATCGAGAAGGAGTATGGCTGCGACAAGCTATATTACCGTTTGAGCGATATCGCTGCGGGCAAGCCTTCGGGTGATGTGTTCGAGGTGACGATTCTGGACGATGTGCTTGCTACGGGAGGCACTGCCGAGGGTCTGGCGCAGTCGTTGGAGTCGATGAAGATTGAGGTCGAGGGCAAGAGCTACGGCATCAAGGTTAGAGAGTTTGTCTTTATTGTTGAGTTGGCAGAGCTGGGTGGCGCTGCGCGCTTGGAGAAGATTGCTCCCGTGCGCTCGATAAGCGTAATCTAACGGCGTAGAACACTCTTATCCAACCACGTGCGGGAGGCAGGAGCGATGTCGGACATACTATCCCGAGATATAAAATTTGTGAGTGGCGTGGGCGAGGTACGCGCACGTCTGTTGGGTCGCGAGGTGGGTGTACATACCATTGGCGACCTGCTCTATCGTTTCCCCTATCGCTATATCGACCGCACGCGAATGTGGCAGATATGTGAGGTGGATGAGTCGATGGAGTCCACCTACATACAGCTTCGCTGTCGCGTGTCGGGCATATCGTTCGTGGGCGAGGGCGCCAAGCAGCGCTTCATCGTCGAGATTACGGATGGCACAGGCAGTGGCGAGATGGTGTGGTTTCGCGGTATCAAGTGGATAGAGAAGTCTATCGAGGTAGGCAGGGAGTATATCGTCTTTGGTCGTCCCACGCTCTATCGTTCGCGTCTGCAACTCGTCCATCCCGATGTCGAACTTGTGGAGCAGGCGTTGTCGCGACGTCGCGAGAGCGGCTTGCAGGGTATCTACTCCACCACCGAGAAACTTGCACAGGCGATAAGTGCCAAGAGCATGTACAACATCGTCTGCAACGCTTGGAAGTTGGTTGCTGCCGACGAGCACGCCTTTCGAGAGGTGCTCCCCGAGGCGTTGCGTACGCGCAATGGGCTTATCACACTGCGCGAGGCGATATACAACATCCACTTCCCGCAGTCTGCCGAGAGGCTGCGAGCTGCGGAGTATCGACTCAAATACGAGGAGCTTTTGGGCGTGCAGCTGACCATTCAGGCGCGACGCTCGGTGCGCTATGCCCGCAACGATGGATTCATCTTCCCGCGTGTGGGCGCGCTTTTCAATAAGTTTTACAGGGAGAACCTCCCCTTTATGCTCACCGGGGCGCAACAACGTGTGATAAAGGAGATACGTGCCGACATGGTGTCGGGGCGTCAGATGAATCGTCTGTTACAGGGCGACGTGGGTAGTGGCAAGACCATGGTGGCGTTTATGTCGATGTTGCTCGCCGTAGATAATGGCTATCAGGCGTGCATCATGGCGCCGACCGAGATTCTTGCACGCCAGCACTACGCCTCGATGACGCGCTTTGCCCAAGGACTTAACGTGCGCATAGCCATACTTACCGGCGCCTCGAAGGCGAAGGAGCGACGCGAAGCCTTGGAGGGTATAGCTTCGGGAGAGGTGGATATACTTATCGGCACGCATGCGCTTATTGAGGATAGGGTGAAGTTCTCGAATCTCGCCTATGTTGTCATCGACGAGCAGCACCGCTTTGGCGTGGAGCAGCGAGCTAAACTATGGACGAAGAATTTGCAGCCCCCACACATCCTTGTCATGACCGCGACACCCATACCGCGCACGTTGGCGATGAGTCTCTATGGCGACTTGGAGGTTTCGGTCATCGACGAGCTGCCACCGGGACGTAAGCCCATAGCCACGTATCACTATCACGACTCGGCGCGTCTGCGCATGTTTGGTTTCCTGCGCAAGGAGATAGCCAAGGGGCGTCAGGTATATATCGTCTATCCGCTTATCAAGGGGTCGGAGAAGATGGACTACAAAGATCTCTACGATGGCTTCGACTCCATATCGCGCGACTTCCCTCTGCCCGAGTATCGTATCACGGTGTGTCATGGTAAGATGAAGAACGACGACAAGGAGGCTGCCATGGCGCAGTTCAAGCGTGGCGAGGCGGACATTCTCATAGCTACGTCGGTCATAGAGGTGGGTGTGGATGTGCCCAACGCTACGGTCATGGTAATCGAGTCGGCAGAGCGCTTCGGGTTGTCGCAGTTGCACCAGCTCCGTGGACGTGTGGGGCGCGGTGGCGAGCAGTCATACTGCATATTGATGACGGGTGATAAGCTGTCGAAGGAGGGGCGTGCAAGGTTAGAGGCTATGTGTGCTACGAACGATGGCTTCCGTCTCTCGGAGCTCGACCTTAAATTGCGTGGCGCGGGCGACATTCATGGCACGCAACAGAGCGGCGAGGCTTTTGAGTTGAATATAGCAAATCTGGCTACCGACACACAGATAATGCAGATAACGCGCGATGAGGCGATAGCCATCCTCGAAGGCGATCCGCAACTCGAACTGCCGCATAACAGGATGTGGGCAGAGTTGCGCGATAGGTATCGTAGGCGCGAGAGGGTCGATTTTTCGAATATATCGTAATAAGAGTTAATGAAATTGCGTTATCTTTGCAACCGAGAACAACATTAAACAACAGATTGATTACAAAACAACGATATCATCATGGCACTTATAAGATGTAAGAAGTGTAATAACCCAATGTCGAGCCGATCGAAGGCGTGCCCCATTTGTGGCGAGCCGACCATAGGTGAGAGCGTGGCCACACCTGCGGAGAGCGTAGCGCAGGAGAGTAGTACCCCTACATCCGCACCTACACCCACACCGGCACCCACGCCTACGCCTACGCCCACGCCGTCACCCACACCTATTTCTGCCCCATCGGAGCCGAACACGCCTGTGGCCTCCAAGGCGGAGAAGCCGCGCACGCTGCACGATATTCTTGCGGAGCGTAATGCTGCCCAACAATCGACGCTCAACGACAGCTTTGGTGCTGCCGACGAGGCGAAGAGTGGCGAGACAGCCGCGTCGCAGAGCAATGAGGAGGGTGCGCGTCGTGCGACAGAGACGATAGTGCCCACCGCGATGGGCATCATGGCAGATAGCGCGAAGAGCGATGCGGAGGCGACGAACGAGAGGTATGAGCGTCTAATCGAGGATTATGAGTATGAAGCACATCGCGCCCATCGTGCCAAGAAGGGGCTTACGGCGCTGATTGTCGTGTTGCTCTTGGCCCTCTGTGTGGCGGGCTATTTCTCGTATCGCTACATCGAGCTAAATAGCCGATACCCCAACTTGGAGCAGGAGTTGCAGATAGCCAACGAGGCACGCAAGCTCTTCGAGGACGAGAACTCGATGCTGATGCAGAATGCCGAGAAGCTGGTCGAGGAGCTCGAAGGCTTGAAGGATATGAACGACACCATAGGCAAGAAGTACGAGGAGGCTGTGGTGATGCTCGAACAGTTGCAGAGGGAGAAGACCTACAACTACGAGCAGTTAAACAAGTATAAGCGCGAGGTGGAGACCTTGAAGGGCATTATGAAGGGTTATGTCAAGCAAATCGACTCGCTAAATACCATAAACAAGGATCTCGTAGCCGACAATGCCAGCATGCGTCGTGAGATATCGTCGGCGCAGTTGCGTGCCGATGTTGCCGAGGAGAAGGCGCAGGAGGCGGAGACCAAGGTGCGCATAGGCTCTGTGATTCAGACCGGTGGCGTGCGCATGGTGCCTATCAACGATAAGGATAGGGAGGTTCGAATCAAGCGTGCTACACGTCTGCGTACCGACTTCGAACTTACGGCAAACGAGCTTGCCGAGCCGGGCGAGAAGGAGATATATCTCTGCGTCTATGGCCCCGATGGCTATGTGCTGGCATCCGACCCGATGATACTCTTTATGTTCGAGGGCGACGAGATGATGGCGTCGGCAATGCGTAAGGTCGATTACGAAAACCGTTCGGTGCCCGTAAGTATCTACTATAACAGCGGAGGTCTCGACAGTGGTACCTATAAGGTCGAGATATATGTCGATGGACGTTTGAGTGGCGTGCAGGAGACCTATATCGAGTAATAGACATAGACGACAAACAACGAAATAGTTACTAACAAAATAGCAAAACTCAAACCATGAAATACGCACTTATCTCTACCGAAAAGGGTGATATGAAGGCGGAGCTCTACGACAAGGAGACCCCCATCACCGTAGATAACTTTGTGAAGCTTGCCGAGAGCCACTTCTACGACGCCCTAACATTCCACCGCGTCATCCCCGACTTTGTTATTCAAGGTGGTTGCCCCAAGGGCGATGGTACGGGAGGTCCGGGCTACACTATCCCCTGTGAGACACGTGCCGAGCGTCAGTACCACGACCGTGGAGTCCTCTCTATGGCACACCGAGGCCCCAACACAGGAGGCTCGCAGTTCTTCATCTGCCATAACCGTCGAAATACCCAGCACCTCGATGGCGTGCATACATGCTTTGGTCGTGTGGTTGAGGGACTCGATGTTATCGACGATATTCGCCCCGGCGACCTTATCCTCTCGATTACAATTGTCGAGGAGTAGTTTCATAAGCGATTAAATAGGGGTGTTGTGACCGATTTCGAACCAATCTTTGGACAGGGTAGTACGTTGCCACTATATGTTGCAGGCCCATGCAGCGCCGAGAGTCGTGAACAGATTCTCGCTGCTGCACGCGGCGTTGCGCGTGCCGGTGTCAAGGTCTTTCGTGCCGGGGGATGGTAGCCGCGTACCAAGCCCGGGTGCTTCGAGGGTGTGGGCATAGAGGCGTTGGAGTGGTTGCGTGAGGCAAAGGCGGAGTATGGAGTGTCGGTCATCACGGAGGTTGCGACGCCAGAGCATCTCGAACATGTGTTGCGTGCCGGCTTGGATGGTGTGTGGATTGGTGCGCGTACCACGACAAACCCCTTTGCCGTGCAGGACATCGCCGACGCACTGCGCGGTGTGGATACGGCGGTGCTGGTGAAGAATCCGGTGAGCCCCGATGTAGATTTGTGGATAGGCTCCATCGAGCGAATATATAACAGTGGCATACGCCGTCTGGGGGCTGTGCATCGAGGTTTTACACCGTACGAGAGTTCGATATACCGCAATGCTCCACACTGGTCTGTGGCTATCGAGTTGCGTCGCCGCATACCCGATATGGTGCTCCTTTCTGACCCGAGCCATATTGGTGGCCGTCGTGAGTTTGTGCCCTCGTTGGCGCAGGAGGCGCTCGATAGAGGTTTCGATGGCGTCATGGTGGAGTGCCATCCCACGCCTGATTGTGCGTTGAGCGACGCGGCACAGCAGATTGTGCCCGAGGAGTTAGCAACTATGCTCCACTCACTCGTGTGGCGTCGTACGCACGTAGCTGCCAATGATCTGCGCGACTATCGCATGCATATCGATGCCGTGGATAATCGCATCCTTGAACTCCTGACCGAGCGTATGGATATCGCCCGCGAGATAGGACGTTTCAAGCGAGAGCACAACATGGCGGTAGTGCAGCGCGAGCGTTTCAACGAACTATTACTTGCTGCCGAGGCGCGTGCCGAGGCGACAGGTCTTTCCAAGCGCTTTATACACCGCATGTTCAGTGCAATACACGAGGAGTCGGTGAGGCAGCAGTTGGAGGATGCAAACCTCTCCGAACGATTATAAAGGTGAATTGCTGCGTTATGCCACTCTATTAGAGAGTTTAATGAGTTTAGGGAGATTAGGGAATTTAGCGAGAAAATTAACTATCTCTGAACTCTATCTTCTCTAATCTCTCTTCCTCTGCTACGACGCTCCAAACAAAAATATGCCCGTCCGACAAACCTGTCAGACGGGCATGCTCATTTCTCGATTCCTACCTCTACTACTCCTGTAAGGCGCGCCAGAGCATATCTTTGAGCTGGGTGATATTCATGTTTGCAACCGACGATATAAATATCGACTCTATGCCTTCGGGGAGGTGTGACCGCATCTGGTCGATAAGCTCGTCGTCGAGCATATCACACTTCGTAATTGCCAACAAACGCTGCTTATCCAAAAGCTCGGGATTGTATTGCGTGAGCTCGCCAAGCAGCACCTCGTAGTCGGCGCATATATCGTCGCTATCGGCGGGTATCATGAAGAGCAGCACCGAGTTACGTTCGATATGGCGAAGGAAGCGCGTGCCTAATCCACGACCCTCGTGCGCACCCTCGATAATGCCCGGAATATCCGCCATGACGAACGAGTGGTCGTCGCGTACCGAGACGATGCCAAGGTTGGGTTCGAGCGTGGTAAAGGCGTAGTTCGCAATCTTGGGTTTGGCTGCCGAGACCACCGACAATAGGGTGCTCTTGCCGGCATTTGGGAAGCCCACCAGCCCCACATCGGCAAGCACCTTCAATTCGAGGATAAAGGCGCCCTCAGCACCCTCCTCGCCGGGCTGTGCATAGCGTGGAGCCTGATTCGTAGGGGTCTTGAAGTGCCAATTACCCAAGCCTCCGCGACCGCCCTTCAACAGCACGAGTTGCTCGCCATGCTCGGTGACCTCGCCTACAACCTCGGTGTAGGTCTCGCCGCTCTCCTCGTCGGTAAAGACCTGCTTGGCAACAGTGCCCAGTGGCACGGGGATGATGATATCCTTGGCATCGGCACCCGTAGAGCGCGCGCCATGTCCGTTTTCGCCATCCTCGGCAAATTGGTGTCGCTTGTATTTCAGGTGGATAAGGGTCCAATACTGCTTGTCGCCCTGCAAGATGATGCTGCCACCCTTGCCGCCGTCACCGCCATCGGGGCCGCCAAAGGCTACGAACTTCTCGCGACGGAAGTGTGACGAGCCTGCACCACCATGTCCCGAGCGAGCAAATATCTTTACGTAATCAACAAAATTTGAACCTGCCATATCTATCTCTTTACTACCAATGTTGCGGTTAATATCATCCTTGCAGACTTAATGCTCAAAAACCATCTGCGCTGCAAAGGTAGGGATAATTTTTTAATTGACAACATGCCCTCTGCAATTACCTTGCAAGAGGGTTTTGTGGGTGGTGCGATGTGGTGTGGCGAAAACTTTGCGTAGTAGGCTTTGAGCTTTACTCTTTTTTTTATATCTTTGCACGAATATATATATTTAACTGAATGTGATGTCACTCTTGGATAACATACTTGCTTGCTACTCATGGCAGGGCGTGGCACTTATTGGTGTGTTGTTGCTGCTCTTCATGGTGCAACTATACTACTATGTGATTGTCTATGGTCGCATATCGCGCTATCGTATGATGCGCCGTAAGAGGCGTGCTTCGCAGCCTCCCGTGTCGATTATAGTTGTGGTGCGTGGCGAGAATGAGCACTTCCTTACCGAGCAGCTGCCGGCGCTCTTGGCACAGCAATATCAGCTATTCGAGGTTGTGGTGGTGTATGTAGGCAGCGATTTGGAGTACTATGCCGAGTTGCAGAGCATACGCGAGCAATACTCCTACATGCGCCTATCGCGCATGGGTGGTAACGAGCGTTTGAATATTACCGACAAGCAGGCGATGAACGTCGGCATAAAGTCGGCGCAATATGACAACTTGGTATTTACGACGACCTATGCCATGCCACGCAGCGAACGTTGGATAGAGTTTCTTGCCCTCGGCTTCGAGTATGGCACGGTGGTCATGGCGCCTATGGTCCCCTGTTTCGATAAGAGAGGAGTAGGGAGCTATCTTATGCGTATGACCGAGTTTCACGATGCCCGCAACTATGTGAGTTCGGCTGTGGGAGGGCACTTCTACTACGCTCCGCGCTCGAATTACGGCTTCACGCGCCGACTCTACGAGACATCGCGTGGCTTCAACCACCTGAACAAGCAGATTGGCGATAATGACCTCTATATGCAGCTTATAGCAACAAGCAAGCGCACGGTGGCTGTGATGTCACCGCACTCGGTAGTCGAGGAGCCACGCAGTGGAAGTTGGCGCGAGTGGATGGATATGATGCGCTACTTTACCTCGACGCGCTGCTGCTATACGTCGCGTGACATACGATTCAAGCGTTGGGAGCTCGTAAGCCGCGTCTTGTTCTTCTTGGTGGCGGTGGTGGCTATTGTGATTATGCCTTTGGAGGTTAAGCTGGGCGTGGCGCTTGTGCTGCTGTTGCGCTATATGGCGGTGTTGCTCTCAACACGTCGCACGTCGCGAAAGTTGGGCGTAAAGGGCGTTTTGTTGGGTTATTGGATATACGATATTGTTGGTCCTGTAGTCGAACTATTCATTGCAATGGGTCGTAGCGTAGATAGAACGTTGATATGGAGATAGCCGACTATATCGTAGCTACGGATGCAGAGCTTGTGACACTCTCGGCAAAGGGTGACCATCAGGCGTTTGAGTACCTCTTTGCGCGCTATAAGGAGTCGATATTGCGACTCTTTGAGCATCGCTTGGGGAGCAGAGATTCGGCGGATGACCTGTTGCAAGAGACCTTCATCAAGGTCTATATCCACCTCTCGGACTATTCGCCACGCTACACCTTTGGACAGTGGGTATATACCATTGCGCGCAACACGCTTATAGACCATGTGCGTCGTCGTGTGGACGATGTCTCGATAGACGAGGGTTTTCGTTCGCCTGCGTCCTCGACGCCCACACCCGAGGAGAGTGTGATAATTGGGCAGACGCGTGCACACTTCGAGGCGTCGCTCGAAGCCTTGTCGGATGACTATCGCCGAATTGTGGAGATGCGCTTTTTGGACGAGTACTCCTACGAGGAGATTGCCGAGAAGCTCGGTTGCCCGATAAACACCGTCAAGACGCGCATACGTCGTGCCAAGGCTGCGGTGTGTAAGATGATTTTGGAGCAGGAGTAGGTTACTTGCAGACAGAACAATATAGAGACGAATTTTAGCGTTATGAAGAGCGACATTATAAAAGCGTATTTCCCACATATCAGCCAGCGGCAGCAGGAGCAGTTCGAGGCTCTCGGTGCACTCTACGACGAGTGGAATAGCCGCATAAATGTGGTCTCGCGCAAGGATATGGAGCACCTCTACGTGCGCCACATTCTTCACTCGCTGGCCATAGCCAAGGTGTGTCAGTTCGATGCGGGAGCCAAGGTTGTGGATATTGGTTGTGGTGGCGGATTCCCGTCGGTGCCGTTGGCAATTATGTTCCCGGAGGTGGAGTTCGTAGGTGTGGACTCCATAGGCAAGAAGATACGTGTTGTCGAGGGCGTTACGAAGGGGGCAGGCATCGAGAATCTGCGTGCCGTGAACTGTCGCGCCGAGGAGTTGGGCGAGAGGGCGGACTATGTGGTGTCGCGTGCCGTGACCGAGATGTCGCGCTTCTTGCCGTGGGCGTGGGCGCTGCTGCGCAAGGGCGAGCGAGGTACGTTGGCGAACGGAATACTCTATTTGAAGGGTGGCGACTTGGCAGAGGAGCTTGCCATGACGCGCCGCCATTGGGATGTTTACGATATCGGCACGATGTTCGATGACGAGTTCTTCGAAACCAAGCGTGTGGTATATACCAAAAAGGATTAAACTATGAGTCAGATGCGACGATTGACTGCCGAGGAGCGTGTGGAGCTTCAGCAGCGTGGGTGTAGAGCAGAGAGTTGGGATGGTGTGTTGGTGTCGGAGGACTTTGCTGTGGAGCAGGTGTCGAACGTGCGCTTTAGCGGTAGCGTATCGATAGGCAGCAGGTCTATCATTCGCGATGTCTCGATACGCAACTATGCGATAGCCACGGATTGCCATATCGAGGCGGTGATGTGCATGGAGTGTCGCCACGCTTCGAGCTTTGGCGAGGGTGTCGAGGTTGCGGCGGTGAACGAGAATGGTGGGCGCAGCGTGACGCTCTATCGTGAGATTACATCGCAGACAGCATACCTTATGGCGATGATGCGTAATCGCAAGGAGGCTACCGATAGGCTTATTGCATTGGCGCGTGAGCGTGCCGAGAGTCATCGCTCCGACGTCGGAGAGGTTGGTGCCGGTACGCGCATCTTTGGTGTGAGGTTCATCCGCGAAGTGCGTATCGAGGAGGGTGCTACAATCGAGGGTGTGTCGCTTTTGGAGAATGGTACGGTGGGTAAGGGATGTTTTGTTGGCGTCGATGTCCGTGCACACGACTTTGTGTTCTCGGACGAGGCAACCATCGAGGGTGGCGTGAGCATCGAGCGATGCTATGTGGGCGAGAGGTGTAAACTTGCGAATGGCTTTACGGCTATCGACACACTCTTCTTTGCCAACTGCCACTGCGAGAATGGTGAGTCTGCGGCGGTCTTTGCCGGACCATTTACGGTGTCGCACCATAAGTCGTCGCTGCTTATTGCCGGCATCTTCTCGTTCTTCAACGCCGGAAGTGGTACGAATCAGTCGAACCACCTTTTCAAGAGTGGTGCTATACATCAGGCTGTGCATCAACGCGGTACGAAGTTCGGAAGTAGCGCCTATGTCATGGCTCCTTCGATCGAGGGCGCCTTTACGGTGGTTTTGGGTCGTCACACCCGTCACCACGATACGCAGGATATGCCCTACTCCTACCTTATCGAGGAGGAGGGACGTTCATCGCTTATGCCCGGCATGTCGCTCACGAGCTATGGTACGGTGCGCGATGTGGAGAAGTGGCGCCAGAGAGATAAGCGCACGTTGAAACGCGATAATATCAACTTCGAGGAGTTCAACCCATTCCTTACGGGGCGTATGTTGCGAGGCGTGGATGCTCTTACGCGCATGCAGGAGCGCGACCCCGAGGCCAAAAGCTATACCTACAACCGTACGACGATACGTGCCACGATGCTCGTACGCGGTATTAAGCTCTACAACAGTGCCATAGCCGCCTCGTTGGGCATGATGTTGCGCGAGGGTAACTACCTCGCGGAGCGCCGTACCGACGGCGAGTGGATCGACGTTGCAGGTCAGTATGTGCCATTCGAACTTGTTGAGGAGCTGTTGCAACGTATTGCCCGCGGCGAATGTGACTTGGAGCAGGCAGCCCGCTTTTTCGATGATGTGGCAGAGCAGTATAGCGATATGGCGGCAGTATATGCCTATGGCATACTTGCTCACCTCATAGGTCACACCCCCACGCAGGAGGATGTGGAGCAGGCGATAGCTGCGTCGGACAACATCCTGCAACGCATGCGTGCTATTACGGATGCCGACCGAAACCGTGACATGGGTACGGATATGATGGTGGGCTATGGCTATGACTTCCGCGACGAGGTGGAGCATGAGGCAGACTTTGTGAATACGCATAGTTAGTAGCGATGGAGGGCATGTGTATCGATAAAAGAGAGTCGAATTTTTAGGACATAACTATAATAAACTCAAAAAACCTGAAACTATGGAGAAGATTAAAGTTTTGATTATTGGTAGTGGACCTGCCGGCTTCACATCGGCAATCTACACCTCGCGCGCCAACCTTTCGCCCGTACTCTATGAGGGTATCGAGCCCGGCGGACAGCTTACAACTACAACCGAGATTGAGAACTTCCCCGGCTACCCCGAGGGTATTACGGGCTCGGCAATGATGGAGGATTTGCGCAAGCAGGCATTGCGTTTTGGTACGGATGTTCGTCGCGGTATCATCACCGATATCGACCTCTCGAAGCGCCCCTTCAAGGTTGTCGTAGATCACGAGCACGAGATTGAGGCAGAGTCGGTTATCGTTTGCACGGGAGCTACTGCAAAGTATCTTGGATTGGAGTCGGAGGCAAAGTATCGTGGCATGGGTGTCAGCGCATGTGCAACGTGCGACGGCTTCTTCTACCGCAAGCAGGATGTAGCCGTTGTGGGTGGTGGTGACACTGCATGCGAGGAGGCTACATATTTGGCATCTATCTGCCGCAAGGTATATCTTATCGTTCGCAAGAACTATCTTCGTGCTTCAAAGGCTATGCAGGAGCGCGTGTTCAACACCCCCAACATCGAGGTGTTGTTCGAGCACAATACTGCCGAGGTTTTGGGTGACGACGAGGGTGTAACAGGCGTACGTGTGGTCAGCACCGCAGGTGAGGAGCGCACAATTCCTATCATGGGCTTCTTCCTCGCTATCGGTCACCACCCCAACACCGAGGTGTTCAAGGGACAGTTGGAGCTCGACGAGCAGGGTTACATTAAGGTTGTTCCCGGCACATCAAAGACCTCGGTTGAGGGTGTATTTGCCGCTGGTGACGTTAAGGACCCCCACTACCGTCAGGCTATCACGGCTGCCGGCTCGGGCTGTATTGCAGCTCTCGACTGCGAGCGATTCCTTCTTGCACAGTAGTATGTCGAAATGTCGTTTAGTGTTACTATATTAGGTAATGCATCGGCAATACCCACGGCATCCCGACACCCCTCCTCGCAGGTCGTAAACCTAAACGAGCAGTACTATTTGGTCGATGCCGGTGAGGGTGTTCAACAGCAGCTCATAAGGCGTGGCATAAATCCGCTACGCCTTCGAGCTGTTTTCATTTCGCATCTGCATGGTGACCACTGCTTCGGATTGTTTCCGCTGATATCGACGCTCGGTCTCTATGGCAAACATACGCCGTTGGATGTGTATGCTCCTGCGCCTATGGGCGAAATCTTGGAGTCGCATCTGCGCTACTTCGATAGTGAGCTGCCGTTTGCAGTGCAGTGGCATGAGGTGCGTACTACGCAGCACGAGCTGCTCATGGAGAACTCGACGTTGGAGGTGTGGAGCATACCGCTGCGCCACCGAGTACCTACGGCGGGCTTTCTGTTTAGGGAGAAGCAGCCGGGGTTGAATGTCGATAAGTGGAAGATCGAAAAGTTCCGATTGAGTTTAGCGCAGATTGTGGCAGCAAAGCGTGGCGAGGATGTGGAACTCGATTCGGGAGAGGTGATATCGAATGACGAGCTTACCTACACTCCATATAGTGCGCGCTCGTATGCCTATCTCTCGGACACGAACTACTCTGCCAAGGCGGCGGGTTTGGTCAAGGGTGTCGATTTGCTCTACCACGAGGCTACCTACGCTGCCGACATGCAGAACGATGCCAAGCAACGTGGCCACTCCACGACGGTGGATGCCGCAAAGGTGGCAAAGTTGGCGGAGGCACGAAGGCTTATCATAGGTCACTTTTCGTCGCGCTATAAGGAGCACGATATGCTGGTTGAGGAGTGTCGCGAGATATTCCCCGCTACGGATATTGCTGTTGAGGGCGAAACATTTGTAATTGAGAGATATAGATGACAAAGGCTGATATACAGTTTGTGCGCTCGCTGGCTGACAAGAGGGTGCGCGATGCCGAGCGATTGTTCGTTGCCGAGGGGGCAAAACTCGTTGAGGAGATTGTGGCTTCGACGATGAAGGTGCGCCGCATATACACCACGAGCGATGACGTCGAGGGACAGAGTGTTGAACGCATTGAGCGACGCGATATGGAGCGTATCTCGCAGCTCAAAACCCCTACCGACACACTCGCTGTTGTCTGTCAGCCACGCCATGAACTCAATCTCGATAGGGTGTTTGGTGGCTTGGTGTTGGCATTGGATGGGGTGCAGAACCCTGGTAATATGGGCACCATACTTCGTCTTGCCGATTGGTTTGGTGTCGAGGATGTGGTGTGCTCGGCAGAGTGTGCCGACTGCTACAACTCGAAGGTCGTGCAGGCTATGATGGGTGCCATACTGCGTGTCAGAGTGCACTATGTCGAGTCGCTCCCGCAGTTTCTCGATGAGGCGTTGAGGCGCGATGTGCCGGTCTATGGCACGCTCCTCGACGGCAAGAATATCTACAACGAACGCCTCTCGGAGCGAGGCGTTGTGGTCATGGGTAACGAGGGGCGAGGTGTGAGCGATGCCTGTCGCAGTCGCCTAACCCATGCACTGCTTATCCCTCCCTATCCGCAGGATGCTCCGACCTCCGAATCGCTTAACGTAGCAATGGCTACGGGCATCGTGCTTGCCGAGTTTAGGCGCCGTATGTAGCGCAGAGCTATGCTCTGATAAGACATCCGCCGGTGGAGTAACCACCGCCAAATACGGTCATCACGATAATATCGCCACGTCGAAAGTGCTCTGCATTTTGGGCATATACCAGTGCCGACGATGCCGAGCCCGTATTTCCCAACTCAACAATATTTTGAAGCACCTGTTCGGGGCGTAGTTTCATGTCCGAAGCTACGTTGTTCAGTATGCGCAGGTTTGCTTGGTGTGCAACAAGGTAGTCCATGTCGTCGAGCGTCAAGCCATTTCTTTCGAGCAAGCCTCTTACGTTACGGGGCATTGTCATACATGCCTTTATGAACACATCTTTGCCGTTGGTCATCGATATGCCGCCGGCATAGGGGCGCATGTTTATGGCTGTTGTGCAACCCTCCATATAGCCTAACGACTCGGTTGTGAGTTCCAATATCTCGGCATCGTTGGGTGATAGGCGTTCGTCGGATAGGAAGAATGCTGCCGCAGCATCGCCCCATAGGTGCCCGCTCTTGGGGTCCTCGGGGTGGTAGTATGCGCTGTTCTTGTCGCCACCTACGACCAACGCGCGGTGCGCTTTGCCTGCTCGGAAGTAGCACTCCACAATCTCCAAGGCATTCATGAACGATGAGCATGCCGAGGAGATGTACACGGCACGCGCATTGCGTATGGCGTATCTGTTCTGTATGGTGTGTGCGGGTGTGGCTACGGTGTCGTGAGGCGAGTAGGATGCGGCAACGATAAGATCCACATCGCCAATATCGTAGGGTAGTCGCTTCATGGCGTCCTCGACGGCGAGCTCGCACATGGTGTTTACGTTCTCGTCGGCGCCGGCACGTGAGCGTGTTACGATTCCTGTGCGCTGGCGTATCCATTCGTCGGTCTTGCCGTTGATGTTGAGGAAAAAGTCATTCGTGATGCGCTCCGAAGGAACGTAGTAGCCTGTTGCGTTGATATACATATACGAATCTAATATGTTACGGTACAAATTTGGATTATTTTGCCAATAGTAGGTCTGTTGGCTGCGCTGCAAATATAGTGTAAATCGGTTAAATACAATAATTGTGGCGGCGTAAAAATTGGTCAATATTTCTGCTATCAAGAGATTTGATGATGCTAATATATTGAGGGCCAAAGCGTACGTGCGGAGTAATAAAATTGGAAATTATGGGGTGTTTTGAAAAATTAGCGCTCCGGATGGTTGTTTTATGCCCAACTTTTTGTATATTTGTAGGTTGAAATAGTGTTGATATGGGCAAAAAAATGATAATAGGCATAACCCAAGGCGATACCAACGGTATCGGTTGGGAGGTGATACTTAAAATATTCTCGGATAGCCGTATTGTGGAGTTGTTTACCCCCGTTGTGTATGGCTCTTCGGCAGCTGCGGCATACTATCAAAAGGTGCTTAAAGAGCTTGAATATGAGGTTGTTCGCTTTAATGTATGTGACGATATACGAGGCATACAGCATGGCAGGGTAAACCTCGTGGAGTGTGGTCCGAAGGAGTTGAATATCACGCCGGGAAGGCCCTCGAAGGCGGGTGGCGAGGCCGCCGCTTTGGCGTTGCGCAAGGCGTGTGACGATTTGAAAATGGGCGAGATAGATGCTGTTGTTACGGCACCTATCGACAAGGAGATGATACAGTCCGAGAGTTTTAGCTATACGGGGCATACGGAGTTCTTTGCCAAGGAGTTCGATGGTGAGCCTCTGATGATGATGATATCGGAGCTCATGCGCGTAGGTCTGGTCACGATTCATCTCCCGGTGTCGAGTGTTGCCGGAGCCTTGTCAAAGGAGATTATCGTTGAGCGTTTGACGCAGATTAACCACTCTTTGAGGCAGGATTTTGGTGTTGTGCGCCCGCGCATCGCAGTTATGTCGCTCAATCCGCATGCCGGTGACGGAGGACTGCTTGGCGAGGAGGAGCAGAGTATCATCAAGCCCGCTATTGTCGAGGCATACGAGATGGGTATCTTGTCGTTCGGCCCCTTTGCCGCCGATGGATTCTTTGCCGCAGGTCAGTACAAGAATTACGATGCGGTGTTGGCAATGTATCACGACCAGGGTTTGGCGCCCTTCAAGACGCTGTCGCCCGATGGCGTGAACTTTACGGCTTCGTTGGATGCGGTGCGCACGTCGCCCGACCATGGCGTAGCTTATGACATTGCGGGCAAGGGTGTTGCCAACGAGCAGTCTATGCGAAACGCTATCTACGACGCTATGGATATAGTGCGCCGCAGAGAGGCGTGGCAAGAGTGGAACGAAAATCCGTTGGAGCACTTCGAGCGAGAGAAGGGCCGCGATATATCGGTTAAGGACTTGCCCGATGCAGAGCACGAGGATTAGGCACGATAGCCGTTGAATAGGAGAGAATAAGGGGTGTAATTGAGTAGTAATCCGTCTCGTTATTGTGGAGCTACGAAGGCGCCCGAAACATACTAAAACAATAAAAACTATGATTAAAGTAACTTTTCCCGATGGCTCGGTAAGAGAGTATGCCAAAGGGACAACTGCCTTTCAGGTAGCAGAGAGCATCAGCCCTCGTTTAGCTGCTGACTCACTTGCCGCCGAGGTAAATGGCGCAACGGTGGATATGATGCGCCCGGTAAATGAGGATTGTACAATCAAATTCTTTAAGTGGGATGATGCCGAGGGTAAACACGCCTTTTGGCATACATCGTCACACCTTCTCGCCGAGGCTCTCGAAGCTCTCTATCCCGGCATTAAGTTTGGTATAGGTCCGGCAATTGAGAATGGTTTCTACTACGACGTGGATTCGCCCGTAGCTATTACGGAGGCAGACCTTGCAGTCATCGAGCAGAAGATGGTTGAGCTGTCGCGTAATAAGGAGGCGCTGGTGCGTACCGAGGTGTCGAAGGCCGATGCCTTGAAGACCTTTACGGAGAAGGGCGATCAATATAAGGTGGAGCTTATCACAGACTTGGAGGATGGCACCATCTCGTTCTATACAAATGGTTCGTTCACGGATCTCTGTCGTGGTCCGCATATCCCCAACACGGGCTATATCAAGGCTATTAAGCTTACGTCGGTAGCAGGTGCCTATTGGCGTGGTAACGAGAAGAACAAGATGCTTACGCGTATCTATGGCGTGTCGTTCCCCAAGAAGTCGATGCTTGATGAGCACCTCGCACTCTTGGAGGAGGCAAAGAAGCGCGACCACCGTAAGCTCGGCAAGGAGCTCGAGCTCTTCACCTTCTCGCAGCGTGTAGGTCAGGGTCTTCCGTTGTGGTTGCCCAAGGGAGCCGACCTTCGCGACCGCCTCGAACGCTTCCTTCGCCAGATCCAGAAGGAGGGTGGTTATCAGCAGGTTATCACTCCTCATATCGGTAATATCGAGCTCTATAAGACCTCGGGACACTTTGCGAAGTATGGCAAGGATTCGTTCCAGCCTATCAATACGCCTATCGAGGGCGAGCAGTATCTGTTGAAGCCCATGAACTGTCCGCACCACTGCGAGATATATCGTTCGAAGCCTCGCTCTTATAAGGATCTGCCTGTGCGCCTTGCCGAGTTTGGTACGGTATATCGCTACGAGCAGTCGGGTGAGCTTCATGGCTTGACACGTGTGCGCTCGTTTACGCAGGACGATGCCCACCTCTTTGTGCGTCCCGACCAGTTGTTGGAGGAGTTCGAGAAGGTTATTGACATCGTATTGTATATCTTCCGCACGTTGAAGTTCGATAGGTTTACGGCGCAAGTTTCGTTGCGCGACCCGAATAATACGGAGAAGTATATCGGCTCGGACGAGAACTGGGAGAAGGCCGAGAGTGCTATCATCGAGGCTGCGAAGAACAAGGGTCTTAACACCATCGTAGAGTATGGCGAGGCTGCGTTCTATGGTCCGAAGCTCGACTTCATGGTTAAGGATGCTATCGGTCGTAGCTGGCAGCTGGGTACAATTCAGGTGGACTACAACCTTCCCGAGCGTTTCGACCTTACGTATAAGGGTTCGGATGATAAGTTGCACCGTCCTATAATGATTCACCGTGCACCGTTTGGCTCTATGGAGCGTTTCGTGGCGGTGTTGTTGGAGCATACGGGAGGTAAGTTCCCGTTGTGGCTCACTCCCGACCAGGTTGTCGTGCTTCCCATCTCGGAGAAGTATAACGACTATGCCGAGGAGGTTGCACGCGAGCTTGGCTTGAAGGATGTGCGTACACAGGTTGATGACCGCAACGAGAAGATTGGTCGTAAGATTCGCGATAACGAGTTGAAGCGTATCCCCTATCTGCTCATCGTAGGTGAGAAGGAGGCTGCCGAGCGTAAGGTTTCGGTACGTGCGCAGGGTGAGGGCGACAAGGGTCAGATGACCATCGACGAGTTTGCAGCATTCATGCAGGATCTCGTAGCAAAGGAGATAGAAGCTAATAAATAAACATAAGTCTAACTAACAATTAACCAATTTGGCAGGACAATTTCCATTCCGACCTCGCCCGCAGGCGCAGGGGAATAACCAGAACAACCAACAACAACAGCCGCAGCAGCGCGATGCCCGTGGACGCCGTCCCCAGCAGGAGAATCCTCATCGCATCAACGATGAGATTACGGCTCCCACAGTGCGTGTCGTTGGCGAGAACGTAGAGCCCAACCTCGTACTCTCGATACGCGAGGCTATACGTTTGGCCGACGAGATGGAACTCGACCTTATCGAGATCTCTCCCAAGGCCGATCCTCCCGTATGTCGCATTGCCGACTACCAGAAGTTCCTCTACCAGCAGAAAAAGAAGGCGAAGGAGATTAAGGCAAAGCAGGTTAAGGTCGTTATCAAGGAGATTCGTTTTGGTCCACAGACCGACGATCACGACTATAACTTCAAACTTAAACATGCCGAGAACTTCTTGAAGGAGGGTGCCAAGGTCAAGGCTTATGTCTTCTTCCGCGGACGTTCTATCGTCTTCAAGGAGCAGGGTGAGATTCTACTGTTGCGCTTCGCCAATGACTTGGAGGAGTTTGCACGTGTGGAGCTTATGCCCAAGCTCGATGGCAAGAAGATGAACATGATTCTCGCTCCAAAGAGCAAGAAGTAGTTGTTGCAGGATGGTGAAATGCCGTCCGCTGTTTAGAGTATCGACCCGAACGGGGGTGCAACGCGCCCTCGGTTTGGGTCGATGTTTTTTTGGGGAGACGGTGTGGTGGTGATTGAGGATGGGTTACGAAGAGTAGGGACGATAGTGAAATAAGAGAGTTTAGTGGTGGTTTCAAGGTAATCCCCTTTTTTTCGAACCGCCTTAATTCCCTTAAACTTCCCCTCCCCCCTCCACCTCTCTATACCCTCGTTGCATCGAGGAGATGCGTTTTGCTTGACGCGTAGGTCGAGGCTATGATTCAGCTCTTTTTTCGTGGTCAAATATGTAAAATATGGGGCGCTAATGTGGTGCGGAGTAAAAAACTTGCAAAAATATTTCGATGTATAGAAAATTATTTGTAACTTTGACAAGATGTTAAAATAGCAAACATTTGACAACAAACCTAAAACGTATAAGATATGAGAAAACTACTTCTCGGTGATGAAGCTATCGCACAGGCTGCCATTGATTCCGGCTTGTCGGGAGTCTATGCCTATCCCGGTACTCCATCTACCGAAATTACCGAATTTATTCAGTTGCGCGAGGAGAAGCGCGGCGATGCCCAGGATAAGATTTTCTGTCGTTGGGCAACTAACGAGAAGACCGCTATGGAGGGTGCTCTCGGTATGTCGTATATGGGCAAGCGTGCCCTTGTTTGTATGAAGCACGTGGGTATGAACGTTGCTGCCGATCCGTTTGTGAACTCGGCAATGACGGGCGTAAACGGAGGTTTGGTGGTTGTTGCTGCCGACGACCCCTCGATGCACTCGTCACAGAACGAGCAGGACTCGCGCTTCTATGGTAAGTTCGCCCTTGTGCCCATCTTCGAGCCCTCGTCACAGCAGGAGGCCTACGACATGACTCGTGCAGCGTTCGAGCTCTCGGAGGCGGTTAAGCTTCCGGTGTTGATGCGCGTAACTACACGTATGGCACACTCGCGTGCCGTTGTAAATCTCACGGATGAGCCTCGTCGTCAGAACGACATCAAGCGTCCGGAGGATGTTCGCACATGGATTTTGCTCCCTGCATTTGCAAAGAAACGCTATGTTCAGCTCCTTGCACAGCAGGATGACTTGCAGAAGGCTTCGGTTGAGTCGAAGTATAACTGGTACAAGAAGGGTACTAATCCCGAGCGTGGTGTTATCACCACGGGTATCGCCTATAACTACTTCAAGGAGAATTATGGCGATTCAGAGGAGCGTAGCGTCTTGAAGGTTTCGCAGTATCCGTTGCCCGTGGCTCTTGTCGAGCGTATGGTCGAGGATGGCGCCAAGGAGATCTTGGTAATGGAGGAGGGTCAGCCCGTTGTTGAGGAGATGATTCGTGCCATTGTGCCTTCGACGGTCGAGGTTAAGGGTCGTCTTACGGGTGATCTGCCCCGTGTAGGTGAGCTTACTCCCGACTCGGTACGTCTGTCGTTGGGCATGGAGGCTTTGGAGAACTTGGAGGCTGATGACTTGGTTGTAGCACGTCCTCCCGCCTTGTGTCAGGGTTGCGGTCACCGCGATATGTACAAGGCTTTGAACGAGGTTGCTGCCGAGTATGAGAATCCTCGCATCTTTGGCGACATCGGCTGCTACACTCTTGGTGCATTGCCCCCCTTCCAGGCACTTCACGCATGCGTTGAGATGGGTGCTTCGATTACCATGGCAAAGGGAGCTTCGGATGCAGGTCAGTTCCCCGCATTTGCAGTTATTGGTGACTCAACATTCACACACTCGGGTATGACGGGTCTTTTGGACTGCGTGAACTCGAATGCAAATGTTGTTGTCGTTATCTCGGATAACCTCACTACGGGTATGACCGGCGGTCAGGACTCGGCGGGTACGGGTAAGTTGGAGGATATATGTCGTGGCTTGGGTGTTCACCCCGACCATGTACGCGTTGTTGTGCCTCTGCCCAAGAATATGGAGCAGATCAAGCAGATGTTGCGCGAGGAGATTGAGTATCGTGGCGTATCGGTTATCATACCTCGTCGCGAGTGTATCCAGACCGCAAAGCGTCATGCCAAGGCACGTGCCGCACAGAAGAAGTAGTCCGCTAACACAAAGAAGTAAAGAGTCATGAAGAAAGATATTATTTTGGCAGGCGTCGGCGGACAGGGTATTCTGTCGATTGCTACGGTTATCGGCGAGGCAGCTATGGCCGAGGGTTGGAACATCAAGCAGGCAGAGGTTCACGGTATGAGCCAGCGTGGTGGCGATGTTCAGAGTAACTTGCGTCTTTCGACCGAGCCTATTGCCTCGGATCTTATTGCCAAGGGTGGTGCCGACATCATCATCTCGTTGGAGCCTATGGAGGCTCTCCGCTACCTATCGTACTTGAAGAAGGATGGCTGGGTTGTTACCAGCAATGTTCCCTTCGTAAATATTCCCAACTATCCCGAGCAGGAGCAGCTCGATAAGCATCTTTCGGCGTTGCCCAACTGTGTGGCGTTGAACGTTGAGCAGTTGGCAAAGGAGGCTGGTGCCCCCTTGCAGGCGGCCAACATGGTGCTTTTGGGCGCAGCTATCCCCATGCTCGACATCGAGTTAGAGAAGATTGAGGCAGGTATTCGTCGTATCTTTGCTCGCAAGGGTGAGGAGGTTATCGAGAAGAACCTTGCCGCAGTACATGCGGGTTATGAAAACAGCATTAAAAAGTAGGAGTATGGATCGTCCATTAGATAAACAAACGGTCGATAACATCTGTATCGCCAATGGCCTGCGCAACGCCAAGGAGCTTGGAGCTGCGTCTATCCGCCAGTTCGTAAGCGTGGTTAAGGATATCGAGGCAAAGACAGGTGTGGAGTATATCCGCATGGAGATTGGCGAGCCGGGTCTTCCCGCCGAGCAGATAGGTATCGAGGCGGAGCATGAGGCTCTGTTGGCAGGCGTAGGTTCGAAGTATCCGCTTATAACGGGTATCGAGCCCTTGACCAAGGAGGCATCGCGCTTTGTTAAGGCGTTCATCAATCTCGACATCCCGGCGCAGTGCTTCGTGCCTACGGTAGGCTCTATGCAGGGTGCTTTTGCATCGTTCATGGCGCTCACACAGATGCGCGAGGACCGCGACACGATACTCTTCATCGACCCCGGTTTCCCGGTGCAGAAGGCGCAGTGCCGTGTTCAGGGCGTACGCTTCGAGTCGTTCGACGTTATCGACTATCGTGGCAAGAAGCTTGAAGAGAAGTTGGAGGAGGTGCTCTCAACGGGTCGTATCAGTGGTATGATCTACTCTAACCCCAACAACCCCACGTGGATGTGTCTTAACGAGGAGGAGTTGGAGATTATCGGACGCATGGCCACCAAGTATGACGTTATCGTCATCGAGGATTTGGCATACCTCAATATGGACTTCCGCGAGGATCGCTCGAAGCCGTTTGAGCCTCCCTACCAGCCTTCGGTAGCACGCTATACCGATAACTGCTTGCACCTGTTGTCGGGCTCGAAGATGTTCTCATATGCCGGTCAGCGTATCGCTGTCGTAGCAATGAATCCCAAGTTGGCAGACCGCTGCTACGAGGGCTTTGCCAAGCGCTATGGCAACGATGGACAGTTCCGTCGCAACTTCATCTTCAATATCCTTTATGTGCTCTCGTCGGGTGTGCCCCACTCGGCACAGTATGCCTTGGCGGCTATGTTCCGTGCGGCGTCGGATGGTCGTCTGAACTACGTTGAGCATACGCGCGAGTATGCACGTCGTGCTGCGCGTGTTAAGGAGATTATGGTCAAGAATGGCTTCCATATCGTATATGATAAGGATTGCGATAAGGAGGTTAGTGATGGCTTCTTCTTCACGTTCGGCTATAAGGATATGACGGGTGAGCAGCTTATCAACAAGCTTATCTACTACGGTATTTCGGCAATCACGTTGGCACCTACGGGTAGCTCTCGCGAGGGTTTGCGTGGCTGTGTGTCGATGATTTCGGATTACCAATACGACGAGCTTGACAAGCGCCTGCGCCTGTTCAGCCAGGATTATTAGTGGGAGAGTGCGGGCGTTTAGCGACTTATGCTATGAGCAGTGGTCGTCGCGCTTGACAACCCCGGATTTCGGGATTGGGCACCTATGTGTGTCGTCCCCAAAGTAGTAATAAATGGGGCTGCCCGCGAGGACAGCCCTTCTTAAACAAGATAACGTATGAATTTAGTTAGTGCGGCGGAGGCCGTCAAACTTATTAAGTCGGGTGACTCGGTCTTTATTCAGGGTTCTACCTCTATCCCCGAGGTCTTGGTTCAGGCTATGACCGACCGTGCGCCGGAGCTGCGCGATGTAAAGGTATATTCGGCATTCGCTATCGGACGCTTCGATGCGCCTTATGCCAAGCGTGAGTTGCGCGACTCTTTCGAGCCGTTGAGCTTCTTTGTTGCCAACAACCTGCGTAATGCTATCAAGGAGGGTGTGGCACAGACCATTCCGGCATTCTTGGGCGAGATACCGTTCCTCTTCCGTAGCGGTCAGGTACCCTTGGATGTAACGTTGCTTAATGTCTCGGAGCCCGACGAGGAGGGCTACTGCTCGTATGGTGTCTCTGCCGACTTGGCATTCTCGGCGGCGGAGTGTTCGAAGACTATCATCGCACAGGTGAACAAGTATATGCCTCGCACGTTTGGTGACCCTGTTATCCATGTGTCGAAGATTGACGCTATGGTGCGTGGTGACGAGCCTCTGGTCGAGGTTCCTACGGTCATCCCGAACGATGTGGAGAGAGCTATTGGTAACTATATCGCATCGGAGATTCCCGATGGTGCAACGTTGCAGATTGGCGTGGGTGGTATTCCGAATGCTGTGCTCGATGCGTTGCACGACCATAAGCACCTTGGTCTGCACACCGAGGCTATGACCGATGGTGTTGTGCCTCTTATACAGAAGGGTATCATCGACAACTCGCTTAAAAAGATCTATCCGGGTCAGTCTGTGGCATGCTTGTGCCTTGGTAGCCAGCGTCTGTATGACTATCTGGATAACAATCGCGACGTTGTAATCCGCGATGTGGCATGGACCAACGATCCGCAGAACATTCGTCAGAATCCCCGAGTTATGGCGGTGAACTCGGCTATCGAGATCGACCTCACGGGTCAGATTTGTGCCGACTCTATCGGCGAGCGCATCTTCTCGGGCGTGGGTGGTCAGCACGACTTTATGTATGGTGGTGCTTTGTCCGAGGGTGGCAAGTGCTTCATTGCGTTGCCTTCGATTACGAACAAGGGTATCTCGAAGATTGTTCCTACGCTTACGAAGGGCGCAGGTGTTGTAACCACACGCTTCCAGGCGCAGTATATCGCTACGGAGCATGGTATTGTCTATCTGCGTAATAAGTCGTTGGCGCAGCGTGCCAAGTTGCTTATCTCTATTGCGGATCCTTCGGTACGCGAGGATTTGGAGCGAGCAGCTGTCGAGCGCTTCGGCATAGGTTTCTTGCGTTGCAAGTGCTAAACTTTGCGTGTGCATGAACTAAAACGGGATTATCACCAATAGAAATAGGTGTCGGCATATTTTGGTGCCGACACCTATTCGTTTTGTGGGTTTTGCACAGCAAGTGTGCTTTTACGTAGTCAATTTTGCAGCCCCCCACTTCGTCTGTTTAGTGCGCTGCAAGCCAATTATCGGCACTATTTACCTCGGCAATAAGCGGTACGCGCAATGTTGCTACGCTCTCCATAGCCTCGCGTACGATGCGCTTCACGGCGTCAATCTCCGAGAGCAGCGTGTCAATGACAACCTCGTCGTGTACCTGCAATATCATGCGCGAACGTATGCCCTCCGCCTTGAAGCGACGTGCAATCTCTGCCATCGCCAACTTCATGATGTCGGCAGCAGAGCCCTGAATGGGTGCGTTTATGGCGTTGCGCTCGGCAAGACCGCGCACCGTGCGGTTGCTCGACGTGATGTCGTGAAGGCGACGGCGGCGACCGAACATCGTACTCACGTAACCCTCCTCCGTAGCCTTGCTAACAGCCTCATCCATATATCGTTTGACATCGGGATAGGTGGCGAAGTAGCTCTCTATAAGTTCTTTTGCCTCGCGGTTCGGGATGTCGAGGCGCTGTGCAAGACCAAATGCCGATATGCCATAGATGATGCCGAAGTTGGCTGTCTTGGCGCGTCGGCGTTCGTCGCTATTAACCTCCGTCACACCCTTGTGAAAGAGGCGCGCTGCGGTGGCAGAGTGGATGTCTTCACCCGCCTTGAAGGCTTCGATGAGGGCCTCGTCGCCGCTCAAATGAGCCATGAGACGAAGCTCTATCTGCGAATAGTCGGCTGCAACAAGCGTGTGCTCCTCGTCCGAGGCAATGAAGGCTGCGCGTATGGGCTTGCCCAAGTCGTCGCGAATGGGGATGTTTTGTAGGTTGGGATTTGTGGATGATAGTCGCCCTGTGGCAGTAACAGCTTGGTTATATGATGTATGGATATGCCCCGTGCGGCTATTTACGAGCTGTGGCAATGCCTCGACATAGGTCGATAGTAGCTTCTTCACGCCTCTGTACTCCAACACCTTGCCAACGATAGGGTAGTCGTGGGCGAAGCCTTGAAGATACTCCTCTTCGGTAGAGAACTGCTTGGTGCGTGTCATCTTGGGTTTGTCGCTGATACGCAACTTGCCAAAGAGTACCTCGCCAAGTTGGCGTGACGAGTTGATGTTCATCTCCGGCTCGTCTGCAAGCTCGCGCACCTCGCTTTCGAGACGTGCAAGCAGAGCGCGAAGCTCTATTGCATAGCTCTCCAACGCTGCCACATCGATGCGTACTCCCGCAAGCTCCATGTCGGCAAGAACATCTATCATAGGCTCTTCGATGTGGTGATATAGTTCCGTCATGCCGAGCGTCAGAAGCTCCTTGTAGAGCACATGTTTCAGTTGAAGTGTGATGTCTGCATCCTCGGCAGCATACTCTGCAATGCGCTCTACGCCAACCATATCCATTGTGAGCTGCTTTGACCCCTTGCCAATGAGAGATTCGATGGCAATAGGCGTATAGTTCAGGTAGCGCTCGGCGAGGAAGTTCATGTTGTGGCGTGATTCGGCATCGATGAGGTAGTGCAGAAGCATGGTGTCTATCTTTGTGCCACGTACCTCGATGTTTAGCTGGCGTAGCACCATGATGTCGAACTTCATGTTCTGACCAATCTTGGTGATATGCTCGGCCTCGAAAAGGGGGCGCAGAATATCGCTATATTGCTCTTGGCACTCCTTGTTAAAAGGTACGTACCACGCCTTGTGTGGCTCTACGGCAAACGACATGCCCACAATCGAACTTGTTATGGGGTCGAGTCCCGTAGTCTCGGTGTCGAAGCATAACTCGTTGTAGGTGAGTAGCTCGCGACATAGCGTAGTGAGCTCCTCTGCATCGTGTATCGTTCGGTAGTCGTGTGCTACGGTCGAGGCGTTGCGAAGCTCCGTGCTATCGCTTGCGACCTCCATTAGCTCGGTATCTGTCGCGACAACTGTTTCGGTTGTGGGTGCTGCACATGGTGCGTCGAATATGGCAAAGAGGTCGCCCTGTCCTTCGAGCTTTGCACGACGTCGCTGCTCCGACTTGGCACGTGCAACCTCCTGAAGCTGTATCTGTGGCTCCTGCTTCGGTCCGGGTGTTGATGGCTCGTCGGGAGTTACGTTCTCCAAGTCGCGGAGGAACGACGAGAAGTTGAGCTCGGCGTATAGCGCGCGTAGCTCGGTGTAGTTCGGACAGCACATCGTAAGTGCCTCGACATCAAATGCTATGGGTACGTCAAGACATATTGTCGTAAGTCTTTTGGCAAGCAGCAACTTCTCGCCCCACTCGGCGATATTGCGTCCCGTCTTGCCTCCTATGCTGTCGGTATTGGCAAGGATGTTTTCCACCGTGCCCCACTCTCTGACAAGTTTCGAGGCTCCCTTCTCGCCAATGCCCGGAACGCCCGGAATATTGTCCGATGCGTCGCCCCATAGAGCCAACATGTCGCGCACGAGCTGTGGGTCGCTAAACCCATATTTTGCAGTGATGTCCTTGGTGCGTAGAATCTCGATGTCGTCGCCCTTCTGCTTGTAAATCGAGCAGTGGTCGCCCACGAGCTGTCCATAGTCCTTATCGGGGGTTACCATATAGACATTGTAGCCCGCTTCGACGCCGAGCTTCGACAGGGTGCCTATAACGTCGTCAGCCTCGTAGCCCTCGACCTCCAACACAGGTATGCACATGGCATTGACAAGACGCTTGACGTAGGGTACCGAGAGCTTTATATCTTCGGGTGTAGGTGGGCGGTTAGCCTTGTATTCGGGGAAGATGTCGCGACGAAACGAGCCTCCGGGAGGGTCGAACGCTACGCCTATGAGGTCGGGTTTCTCGCGTCGCAGAATGTCGCGCAGAAACTTCGTGAAGCCAAAGACGACCGATGTGTTAAGCCCGTCACGATTTCGCATAGGACGCCCCATGAAGGCATAGTAGTATCTGAAAATCAACGCATAGGCGTCGATGAGGAATAGTTTTTTTCTCTCCATGACCACCGTTTAGAAGTTATCCGAGGCGTGCCACTCGGCATATGACGATGCCGTCTCGTGCAGACGCAACGAGCATAGCTCGATGTTTTCGGGTAGTGCCCCTAACAAGCGCTCGGCAAAGTCCGAGAGCATATTTTCGCACGTAGGCTGATAATCGGTAAGCACAATCTTCGCGAAACGGTATGACAACTGATTGAGAATATCCTCCGCAGCGAGCGTATTACGCATCATGAACGAGTGGTCGAGGCGACCTACAATCTGCTCATTGACAATGCGTTTTAGATCTCCGAAGTCCATGACCATGCCCAGCTTGGGCGATGATGAGTCGCTCTCGGGTTCGCCCTTAACGGTTACGAAAAGCTTATACGAGTGACCATGAATTTCGCGGCATAGCCCATCATATCCTTCGAGCATGTGAGCAGCCTCGAATGTGAACTCTTTGGTAAGTCTGATAATTGACATAGCGATATTTAGGTTGATGTTACCTACTCCATATTATAGTGCATAGCGAGGCGGTCAAGCCTCGCTATGCTATGTGTGTGGCGGGCAGAGGGTGCCACAAATGCCACCTTGTGGGTTGCTCTATTACTTCAAGACGCCGAGCTTCTTACCCACCTTAACAAACGCCTCCACGCAGCGGTCGAGCTGGTCGATAGTGTGACCTGCCGATACCTGAACGCGGATACGTGCCTGTCCCTTGGGAACAACGGGGTAGTAGAAACCGGTTACGAATACACCCTCCTGTTGCAACTCTGCTGCGAAGTCTTGTGAGAGTTTAGCATCGTAGAGCATAACTGCGCAGATAGCCGACTGTGTAGGCTTGATGTCGAAGCCTGCGGCAACCATCTTGTTGCGGAAGTGCTCAACGTTGGCAACGAGCTTGTCGTGGAGTGCGTCGCTCTCCTCCAACATCTTGAACATCTCGATGCTTGCGCCAACAACGGCAGGGGGCAACGAGTTAGAGAAGAGGTAGGGACGTGAACGCTGACGAAGCATGTCGATAATCTCCTTGCGACCTGTGGTGAAACCACCAACAGCACCACCAAATGCCTTGCCAAGAGTACCTGTGAGAATATCTACCTTGCCACGGAGGTCATAAAGCTCGGTAATACCGCGACCGGTCTTACCCAATACGCCTGCCGAGTGGCACTCATCAACCATTACGAGGGCGTCGTACTTCTCTGCCAACTCGCAAATCTTATCCAACGGAGCAGCATTACCATCCATCGAGAATACACCATCGGTAACGATGATGCGGAAGCGCTGTGCCTGTGCCTGCTTCAAGCACTCCTCCAACTCTGCCATGTCGGCGTTGGCGTAGCGATAGCGCTGTGCCTTGCAAAGACGTACGCCGTCGATGATTGATGCGTGGTTCAAGGCGTCAGAGATGATAGCATCCTCGGCAGTGAAGAGAGGCTCGAAGACACCACCGTTAGCGTCGAAACATGCAGCGTAGAGGATGGTATCCTCGGTGCCAAAGTAGTCGGCGATGGCCTTCTCCAACTGCTTGTGAATATCCTGGCAACCGCAGATGAAGCGTACAGATGACATGCCGAAGCCACGTTCGTCGAGAGCCTGCTTGGCAGCATCGATAAGACGCTGGTTGTCCGAAAGACCAAGGTAGTTGTTAGCGCAGAAGTTCAATACGGGGCGGTTAGCCACGTCGATTTCGGCGCGCTGGGGAGACTCGATGATACGCTCGGTCTTGTACAAGCCGGCAGCCTTAATCTCTGCCAACTCATTCTGCAAATACTGCTGAAATTTTCCGTACATTGTAGTTAGTTTTTAGTGATGTTTATGTAATTGCGATAAATCTGCATTTCAGTCCTGTTGCAGGCTGTCACACCATGCCACATGCCAACGGCATACAAACTCCTACAAAGATACATTTTTTTGGTGTAACATCAAATAGTTTTGGCTACAATATTTCACAAAACATACTTTTTGCTACTCTTTAATTTCTCTCTCGCACTCTCTTGCCACTCTATTTGCGCTTTTTCTCCGCTCTCTCATCACCATTTCACCCTCCTCTTGCCTCTTATTCGACCCTTTTGTTTGACGGGACTATGTGCGATTTGATATTTTCGCTATGCGCTAAAACGAGATTCCCAAGCCGATGAATATCGATTGGTTGAACTCTTTGAGATTGACGTCGCGCTTATCAAACGAGAAGCTACCTTCGATTTTGGGACGCGGGTTAGTGAGCAGTGCCTGATAGCCTAACATGATATCGAATTTGTGGCGTGCTGTGGGCGACTGGATGCGGTAGCCAACGCCACCGGCACATGTTGAGCCAAAGCGCAAACCTTTGTCGAAGAGTATGTTAGTACCCAGATTTACGAAGTTGAAGAGGCAGTTTTTGCGCTTGCCATAGTAGTAGTGTACCGAGGCATAGAGTGGTACCACGGTGTGGTTGTACTGTATTTGTGCGCCAAGCTCGGCTCCTATTTTCCAGTGGTTGTTCAAAAAGTAGCCCACATTGACCATTGCGCTACCGCCAAACTTGCTCTGCGTCTTGTAGGCTCTCACGGCATCTTCGCCCACGATTTTCGAGCGCTCCAACTCATAAAATATGAAGTTGGCACGTGCCGAGACGCTCCACTCCCAGCCGGCATAGTGGCGTGTCTTTTGCTCAATCTCCTCGGGTGTTTCACGACGCTTTGCCTCGGCGTTCGATGGTAGTATCATTGTGGCTGCAACTATCAGCAGTAGAAATCGTTTCATTGTTGATTAGGATATTTTTATGTCGTTTACTATGGGGTGCCTTCGCAACTAACGTCGAAAGGCCTGCGTTATTGTCTTTGCGGAGTGTTATTCAATGCCCCTTACACTCTTCTCCCACTGCCATGCTGCACGCAACGTGTCGGCAAGTTCGCGTTCGGCATGCCACCCAAGAGTGTTGTTAGCAAGGGTTGTATCTGCCCATACTGCCGTTACGTCCCCGGCGCGGCGTGGAGCTACGGCGTAGTTGAGTTTAAGGTTATTTGCCTCCTCAAAGCAGTGAACAAGTTCGAATACCGATACGGGCTTGCCTGTGCCTACGTTGAATACCTCATAGCGCTTCTGGTTGCGATGCTCTATCATGCGCTCTATGGCAACAACATGGGCGCGAGCCAAGTCCACGATGTCGATGTAATCGCGCAGACACGAGCCATCTGCCGTGGGGTAGTCGTCGCCAAAGATACTCAAACGCTCGCGTATGCCTGCGGCCGTCTGTGTGATGTAGGGCACGAGGTTGTTGGGTACGCCGCGCGGCAATTCGCCTATAAGCGCCGAGGGGTGTGCGCCTATGGGGTTGAAGTAGCGTAGTGCGATACTTGCAAAGCCATCGCAGGCTGCTGCCGTATCGCGCAATACGTCCTCTGACATCTGCTTGGTATTGCCATAGGGCGAGGTGGCGGGCTTGCGCGGTGTAAGTTCGGTTACGGGGAGTGTGTCGGCATCGCCATATACCGTTGCCGACGACGAGAAGACTATGTTGCGACGCTTGTATTCGACCATCAACTCCACAACGTTGAGTAGCGATACAAGGTTGTTGCGATAGTATTTCAAGGGCTCGGCAACCGACTCGCCTACGGCCTTGAAGGCGGCGAAGTGTATTACCGATTGGAAGTCATGCTCCTCGAAGATGCGGCGCATAGCCTCTCTGTCGCAGCAGTCCGCCTCGATAAAGCGCGGGGAGATGCCCGTAATCTGCTCGATACCCTTCATAACGGCGCGGTCGCTATTCGATAGGTTATCCACGACTATCACCTCATAGCCTGCCTTGATAAGCTCGACCGTAGTGTGCGAACCTATGTAGCCGGCACCACCGGTAACAAGAACCCTTTTGTTCATAATTCTCTTTTGGTTTTTTTATCAGCACAAAGATAAAAATTTATCTCGACATACTTGCAATAAGTGGACATTTTTCTGCTTTGCAGAGGCGAAAACGGCTGTCATAACACAAAAAAATAGGGGTGCGGCAGCCTATGCCGGCGCTCCGTTTCCGGAAATCGTGGTTAGGCTTGCAGCACCCGCTGTTGAGGCGAGGGTATGTTACCATGTTGTTTGAAAGAGTCTCCACCCCTCCTCTATCTCCTCCATCTTTGCTGCCACGCCATTCTCGATACGCGACATGGCGGCGACGATGGCTACCATATCGCGCTCGTTGCATGTGTCGATGCTCTGGTCGGCAGCGATGCCCGTCTGTTGCACAATATAGCGCACGTAGCCATCGGTGAAGTTCTCGTTGGGTGGGGCGTAGCGCGTGATGAGCTGTCGTATGGTCGATAGGCCGTAGCGACGGCGATAGCTATCCAGAAGCACGAAGATAGCGCGGTAGCCATAAGCCATCGAGCAGAACTCCTTGAACTCCGCGTCGCGGCTGGGGCGCACCTCGCCCTTGTATTTGGTCTTCGAGCGACGAATGTTGCCCGGATTGCAGTTCCTTAAACCCCTACTCATCGCTCACCTCCTCTCCTATGCGACGTTTCACCCAGCGCCCCAGCCACTCGAAGATTGGCGCACGACTTATTGTTGCAGCATTCTCCAAGAAGGACCACAGCTCCACGCCGCATACAAAGCCCGTGAAGATGTGGGCAAGGTTGAGGTGCATGAAGGCTATGACCTCGCTGTCGATGACCCATGTCATGACGATAGCTATAAGCACAAATCCGAGTTTTAGTACCGTGCGCCACGCCCTGTGGCTCTCGAACCACCACTGTCTGCCTTCGCGTCGGGCAACGGCGCGCGAGGCTATGATGCCCGTAACGAAATCGATGAAGATGAAGAGGGTGGCGCAGATTATCAGTGGCGCTATGGGGCAGATTATGGCGGCTGTGGCAGAGCATAGCCCGCTACCATACTTGAATAATGTATCCATCTATTGAGCAGCGATTTAGTTGATTGTGTTCGGGAGCATATTCCGGATATTCGTCGCTGTGGGAGTTGAGGTGGCGTGAGAGGCGACGTGAGAGGGTTACGGCCTTGCGGTGCAGCGTGCGTATCATAAGTTCGTTGTGCTTGCTCTGCGCATAGGTGTTTTGGTGGCGGCTCTTGTCGTGTGTCGAGCTGCGAATTTCGAAGAGGGGATGTGATACGTAGCGTGTCCACTGTGCGAGTGCGGGGGCAACATACTCCGAAAGAAGCGTGGGGTAGCTGCCGTTGTGCAGGGCGGCGATAAGCTCATCGCCCAATATCGGGCGCAGGAATCGCTCCTCGGCTTCGAGAATATCGGTGAGGGTGACGACCTCGGTGTTGATAAGTTCGTCGGCGGAGAAGGCTAACTGCGTAACCTCCATGCAGCTTATAAGTGTCTTCATAGTTAGTGCTTTATGCCTGCTCTGTCGAGCCGGGGTTATACTTCGATAGGTTTGCCAGCAGTAGTTGCTGGTTGGGGTCGTTCTCGTCGTAATCCAAGCCATCGGCCTTGCGGGCCTCCCACACCTTCATATAGGGCGACTTGGTGTGTGTTGGCGGGCGGTTGATAATCTCCAACGACGAGGCGTCGATGAGTAGCGTGTTGCGAAGTGCGGCGCGTATGGGCTCCAATAGTTGCTCCTGCTCGGAGAGTATTATGGTGTTCAGTGCTACCTCATACTCATGTAGTATGCGCTCGGTGGAGAACCCTGATGAGTAGTCCAAACCGCTCAACGAACGAAACCACGAGTGGGCGATTACAAGGTCCGACTCGGCTTGTGTGTGTAGCTTGTGCCAATCGCCATCCGACGAGGTGTTTATGGGTATGAAGCGCGAGTTGTCGTTCTCGTCGCCGTCGCGCAGCACGAAGAGCACCTGACCGGGTGTTCCGGCAAACTTCTCCTCGGCGAGGCGTACGATTCTGTCTGCCTCCTCCTCGTTATCCACGGTGTTGTCGAGCATCATCACTCCCGATAGCTGAAACGAGTTGTCGATGCGCGTTATGTTCCACCTGTCGGTCTTATAGACTATGGCTGCGGCATTCAGACCGGCGATGTAGGGCGCAACGCCATAGTGCGAGAACATCGGCTCGTAATCCTTGTAGTGAATCATCGAGCGCAGTGTGCCATCGCCAACCTCCTCGAATGTGGGGAAGAGGGGGAGCTGGCGGGCGTCGGTCGGCGTGAACGAGCTCCAATTGTGGTGCATGATTACGTGGCGCGAGTTGCGTGCAAGGCGGCATGTCGAGGCGTCGTGTTGATAGAACGATAGGAACGAGTGGTTGCTGTCGGTTACGACCTCTAAGAAGGCGTTGCCAAAGAGTGCCTCATCCAGCGCAAGGCGAGCAACGATGCTGTGTAGCGTCTCTGCCGAGCCGTTGGCATGCGCGACTATCTCTCCAAGCATGGGCACGTTGTCGGCATAACTTATGCCCTTGCCGGCGATGTAGTCTGCCTTGTCGTTGATTATGCGGCGGTGTGCTGCCGAGCGGCGGGCTATGAGGGCGAGGGCATACGGGAGCATGTTGTCGTCGCCCCATCTCCAAACCCTTTCGGTGGCGCCTGACGCCCCCGCTACCGAGCCAAAGAGTGGCTCGGTGCGGTTCTGGACGGAGGCTATGCGCGTTGAATGCTTTTTATCGGACATAGCTGATGTTGTTTAGGTTGGTGTAAGCAATTGGTGGTTTAGGAGAAGTCGCCTCTTACGACGAGCTCCTCGTCGAGAATCTCACATCCTGCCATGAAGATTGCACGCTGACGATTCTCCATCTCATCGGGGTTGTACCACATGCGAATCTCGGAGCCGGGATAGTCGGCAGTATTCACCGCCAACGCAAGGTTGCGACGGTCGGTAAGCATGCAGTAGGTCGTAGGACCACCGTCCAACATCGGCAGATAGTGTGAGATGCCCATGTCGATAAGCTTGATGCCGTGGTAGTAGAGCTCACGACGCCCCGTGGTAAGGTCGCTATATGCGGCGTCGGTACCAAAGTTGTCGAGATAGTTCTCGTAGGCCTCGTAGATGTCCGATGTCACAAAGAAGGCGAGCATATCTTCGCTTTTGAGCGATTTGAGGCGTGCCGGAGCCTGGTCCCAAATGCCTTTGAGAATCGAGATAATGTTGTCTGCCGAGGGCTTTGTCGAGGCGAAGTTTACGGTGGTTACAGCGCCCTCATTGGCATAGTTGTTCAACGTCGTGATGAAGCCATTGAAGCGGTTGAACTTCTCGGCATCGACATTGCCAATCCACATCATCACGCGCAGGCTTTCGGCAATGGCTGCGCGGAACATCTCGGTCTCTGCCTGTTCGAGTTCGCTGCCGGTGAGGTCGTCGAGATTGACATCTGCACGTGCGGTGATAAGCTCATAGACCTGATTTGCGTAGTCCGAAGCCGAGAAACCCACCTCTGCCTTTATCTTCGTTAGTTCGATGCGTTTCTGCTTGCGCTCGGCGCTGTTTCCGCCACTCCACCCGGAGGTGTACTCTTGCAGAATATCGGACTGCGGACTCCACATCTGAATTGTTGTGGGTACGGGCATGTTGTAGAGTACGCGGATGCCGAGGGCTGTGGCGTCATCGCCTTTGAGCATGGGTCGGAAGAAGATTGTTTCAAGGTCGCGACCTGTGTAGGTCTTGGGGTTTTCGATAAGTCCCATAGTTTTTTGATGTTTTAAGTTGTTAATAAAAAAGGGTGGTTGATGGTCTGTCTGTTGGTGTGTGGTTGTGGCTAACGCTTGCTGCGCATGGCGCGGGCATCATCCTCGTATGCTTTCAGACGCGGTGTCATGTGCATGTCGCCTATCGCAGGGTCGTCGCACTCCTTTGTTGTGGTAGGTTCGATGTTGCGCTGACGCTCCTTGAAGTCGATGTGTGCTGCCGTGGTGACGTTTGAGGGCGTTTTAGGCGCCTCGCGCGGTATGAAGTTGATATCGTCGGCAGGATCGGGCTGTGCAGGCTCTTTGTCGCCAAGGCCTATGGCGTGCAAGAGTCGTTTCAGGCTGCGCTCGGCACGCACTGTTAGCGTGTCGCCCCTTTCGGATGTCGGTTGCGATGTCGCCATGTCGGGTACAAGCGTGTCGGCAAGTCCCTGTGCTATGGTCTCGGCAGGCGAGAGCCAGCGTCCACGACCTCCGTTCTCGGACATGAGGGCTATGATAGTGTCGATACTCTGCCCCGAGTGCTTGGCATAAATCTCGGCAAGGCGGTTGTCGGTCAGGTTAAGCATCTCGACCTCGTTTTGCAACTCCTCGGCATTTCCCTCGGTCGAGCATATCGACTTGTGGATGAGATAGAGCGACGATGGTGCTATCTGGCGACACCCCTCGGTGGCGGCCTGTGCCACGATTGTTGCTGCCGAGGCGGTGTAGCCGAAGCAGCGTGTGGTGATGTGAGCGCCGGTCGAGCGCAGTGCCTCGTAGATTAGCAGGGCGTCGTTCACGTCGCCACCTGTCGAGCGTATGTTTACCACGATGTGCGTGTTGCGTATGTCGGCAATCTGCGAAACGCGTTCGCGGAAACGCTCGTAGGTTGCAACCCTCTCTTCGGGATTGTCGAACTGCCACTGCTCCGAGATGCCTATCGTGCCCTCGATGTCGATTGTTGTACAGTCCGACTCGTTGCGGATTTTGATTGTGTGATTCATGGTGTTAGGTTGTGTTTGTTGTTTGTCGATGTCGTAGATTATGGTGCGCACCTTCTCGTATGAGCATCGAAACTCTTCGGCTGTGAGGACCATGGCATGGCAACGTCCATAGCCGCGGGCATAGAGGCTCGCTACGTGGTTGTAGATGGCTCTCCGCTGGCACCTTGTGACGTCGAGCAGGTCGTTGTTTAGTAGGTATCCGATGAGGCGTTCATATCGACGCGAGGGGCGTGGCAGAGTGGCTGTTGCCATCGGCATGTCATGGTTGTTCATTGCAAAAGAGAGTTTTATGTACTATGTTGGTTTGTAGAGATATACTCTTCGGTAGCGGGGGTGGTGAGGAGAGGGCTAATCGTGCAACGTGCGACGGAAGGTGCATGTGGCGATGCCCGTTGCGGGGTTGTAATCGGCAATCTCTTCGAGCTTGAAGAGTGACGATGCGCCCTGCATGTCGAGACGGAAGCGAGAAAAAATGGTTGCTCCTGCGGAGTTGGGGTCGAATAGTGCGGCGTATTCGGTGGCGTCGAGCAGAATGTTGCAACATAGTAGTTCGCGTCGTTCTCTCTCTCGCAACTCGTTAAGGTAGTAGCTGTTGAGTCCTTGGCATCCGTCGCGGTCCTCGAAGCAAAGGCTTGTTTGCGTGTCGGGGTCGTGGAACGTAGCAAGCGGATAGCCCAAGTTTTTGTCGAACGACTCCCATCGTTGGCCTGCCGGTAGCGCTACAACACCCTGATATACCACCACGCGGGGCTCGATATAGTCGCTATTGCAGATGACATCGCGGTCGCCTATGGTAAGTACCTTTGCCGAGGGTGCCGAATTTGAATACCCCGTGAGTGATATTGTTGGCATGAAGAGCGGGTTGATAATGCTCTCTTTGCCCTGCTTTGCAGCGTAGCTCGCGACATGGAAATTCCACTCGCCAAAGATTTGCTTGTCGTTTACGTTGCGTTGGGCAACGCCATCGGGTGGCATATAGCCTATGCGCGTATGCTCGAAGCACTCCGTGGCACGACTCATAAGGCTCTGGCTGCCTGCAACCTGTCGCGAGCGCCAATCTACGACTTTCCCATCGTCCATATCGTCGTAAGGTTCGATGTAGAGCGTCTTTGTTGGCTCGTGGGTGAAGAAGCGCAGGTTAAACATCTGTTTCACGGCATTCATAAGTTCGATGACTCTGATGTCGTGGTTGGCAACATCTTCGTACTTTACGACCTCGCCATAGCCAACCGCTCCGCTAAATATGGGTCTTATGCTGCATCCGCTGCATAGCGTAGCCTGCTGTCCCGGCAGGGCGCCGCCGATGAACATGTCGTTGAAGTGTTTGGGCGATGTTGGTGTGTAGCGCTTGAACGGAGTGCGTATATCGACCTCAACGTAGCACTTGCCGGTGGTCTCAACATGGCCGGGATAGAGTGCCCACTCTCCCATGTAGGGCTGGTAGAATTGGCTTGTCGATGTAGAGTAGTAGAGACGGAGTGATGACCTGACATCGGCGGGGGTTAGAACATCGGTCTCTCTCTCGGTGGTGGTGACAATGGCGGGACTCCCCAACCTAAAGGTATATCCCTCTGTTTCGCCAAATATGAGCAGCTTGTAGCTGGTGTTGGGCATCACATTTTCTCTGCAATCTTGGTAGGGATTGCGCAGTTTGAGTTTCACTGTGCATCCTGCACATGGAGTGATGGTGTCGAAGCCCTGCAATGCGCTGCGCGATGTGATGTTGTAGTCGCTGATATATTTCAGGTGTATGTCGAAGGCAACATCTATTTCGCGCGTCGGGATGAACGAGGGATAGAGAGTGTTGAGGTGCATGACGCCGTTGTTGTTATAGGCGTTGCCGAATGTGTTGCCCTCTTCGTCGCTTGCGGTGGGAGATGTTGTATCAACTATCGCTCCGCATGAGTATGTCCCCTGCGGGCCTCTGATGTTTATTCTTCCCAGCGAGTTGGCTGTGGCGGTTGTGGAGCTTGTGCGGTAGGCCATGAAGCCCATGGTCTGCTCTGCCAATGCCGTATCTACGGAGCGGTAGGCGCCACTCATCATCAGACGGTCGAAGATGGGCGAGGAGAGAAAGTTGCTTTGGATTTTGTAGCCGCTGTCGTTGATTATGCGCTCGAATATGTGGCGAATCGATAGAAAGGGGTGGTAGTTGTGTGGCATGATGCTGCGTTGAGGCTCGTAGAGGCTGGTGTTGGCACTCTTTGGGTAGCTGTCACGCCACAAGGGTAGGAATCGCAGGGCGCTCTCCTCGCTCCATGATGCCTCGATGTCGGGAAGTGTCATCATCATCGTGGTGTCGAGTCCCACTTCGTTCAGGCGTGTGGTGGCTGCTCGCTCTGCCCACTCCGAGCCACCGGTGCGGATGCGTAGGTTGTATAGTTTGTCGCCACCGACTTCGCTATATCCGAGGAGCGTTACGATGCCCGTAACAAGTTGGGTGCCATCGTATTCGAGTGTTGCTCGATGATAGCTGTCGTTGAACTCAACGCTACGGTGCATATCGCAAAAGTAGCCAAATAGTTTGTCGGTTGTGGGTGTCGAGGCTATCGAGAGCGTAAGGTTGTCGCCCTCGCGCCATGCCTCGCACGATTCGAGGCGCGATGCTCGGTAGATGGGTAGTGTGACGTTGCCCACTACGGGACACTCCACATCGTCGATTCTGATGGTCAGCATCTTATGCCTCCTTTCTGCTCCTCTTCGATTGCTACGATAAGTTGTCGTGTGAGATGTTGTGTGTCGAACGTGAGTTTGTGTTCGTGTATCGTGACGGGCATAAGGTCGCATCCGTCAATCATATAGACATAGGGCGAGCAGACTATCTCCGACAGGCGTTCACACTCCTTTTCGCTCTCTATTGCCGAGCATAGTTCGCGTATTTTCAAAGCCTTGTGCAGGCGGTTATGTTTGTTGTTGCCACATGATGTCTGCGATATCGAGGCCTCGATACTTCGTATGCGACTCTTTGGAAAGGTGTAGCACTCCAACCCTCCGATGCTGTTGAACCACAATAGGCGGCGTGCGCTCTCGTCGCGCTTTACGATAATGTAGCGTAGGCTCTTTATTGGCGTTGAATCTGTCGATAACTCAATATCGAGCATCGTTGCATTTTTGTTGAACGACGCGGTGGGTATCACAACATCCATAATCTTGTTGTTGGAGCGTTGTGTACTCTTGTACTTAATGATGTCGTCGGGAGTGGTGATTTTGCAATCTATCAGTGAGGATGTGGGGGTGTAGAGCGTTAGGATTATATGCTCGCCGAGTGATATTTGTTGCACGCTGTCGATTAGGCTGAAATCGCGTGTTACACCCTCTTCGAATGGGGTGCGCGACAGGATTCGTGGCTCGGACTCGACACCATTTGCCACCACCTTTACTTCGAGTGATGGGCGTGATACGTTCAAGATGCCGATTTTCGAGATGTAGGGCTTAATGTCGCTGCTGTTCAGTAGATAGGGGGCGATGTTGAACATGGCAGTGGTGACGCCATAGAGGCGCATCGTTCCGTACTCCACGTTGCCCGATGTCGATTGTATCGAGATTTCGACATCGGTCGGCTCCGAGAGCTCGGTGTCGATGCCGTAGATCAGCTGGTCATACCACGATGATCCATTTTTTGGGAGGGTAGTGAATTTCATAAAGTAAATATTTTAATATGTAGAGACTATGCTCGAAGATGTGACGCGCACAGCCGGCCTCGGAGGGTTGTGGCTGATTGTTGAAATAGTTGTTGAAGAAGTGTTACCGAATGTTTATAATATCGATAACATGCGTATTATCAGTGGGTATATGGTGTTGATAAGTGGAGTGAATCCCTGTTGATTACTGATAACTCCCGCAAGGATATGTCTGAATCAGGAGCGATTTCTGGTGCAAATATACAACAGAAAATATGGCTTGTCAATAGTTGAGGGTTAAAATTTTTTATATAAATTTTGGAAACAATGTAAAATTATTTGACCTTCAAATATTTGTCTTGCATATCACGAGAGTTAGGATAATTCAAAAAAAAAACTTATATTTGCGCGGATAAATAATAGATATGTGGCGAGTGTCACAAAACAGCAAAAATTTTAGAGATAAAAAATGGCAGACAATTCGATATTGATACGCCTCGATGGCTTGAAGTTGAAGTACGAGGAGATAGGTCAGAAACTCACCGACCCGGAGGTCATTGCCGACGTAAAGCAGTTTATTCAGCTCACCAAGGAGTACAAGGAGTTGGAGCCCATCATCGAGACTTCGGAGCGCTTCCGCACGGCTATTGCCAATCTTGCCGAGGCAAAGGATGTGCTTGCTAACGAGAAGGATGAGGAGTTCCGCGAGATTGCCCGTGAGGAGATTGCAACGTTGGAGCCCGCTATCGTGAAGATGGAGGAGGAGATAAAGCTCTTGCTTATCCCTAAGGACCCGCAGGACGACAAGAATGCTATTGTCGAGATTCGTGGTGGTACGGGTGGCGACGAGGCGGCAATCTTTGCCGGTGACCTGTTGCGCATGTACACCAAGTATATCGAGTCGAAGGGTTGGCGCTACGAGATTACATCGTCGTCGGAGGGTGCCGTAGGCGGCTACAAGGAGGTTGTTATGAAGGTTACGGGGCAGAGCGTCTATGGTACGTTGAAGTACGAGTCGGGTGTTCACCGTGTGCAGCGTGTGCCGCAAACCGAGACGCAGGGCCGTGTTCACACCTCGGCAGCGTCGGTTGCAGTGTTGCCCGAGGCAGAGGAGTTCGATATCGAGATTTCGATGAACGATATACGCAAGGATATCTTCTGTGCATCGGGTCCCGGAGGTCAGTCCGTTAATACAACCTATTCGGCAATTCGCCTTACGCACATCCCCACGGGTATCGTGGTGCAGTGTCAGGACCAGAAGTCGCAGTTGAAGAACTTCGATAAGGCGTTCGAGGAGTTGCGTACCCGTGTGTTCAACCTCGAATACTCGAAGTATCTCGACGAGATTGCCTCGAAGCGTAAGACTATGGTATCGACGGGTGACCGTTCGGCAAAGATTCGCACCTACAACTATCCGCAGGGTCGTATTACCGATCACCGCATAAACTACACTATCTACAACCTCTCGGCATTTATGGATGGCGATATTCAGGATGTCATCGACCAACTTATCGTTGCCGAGAATGCCGAGCGTCTCAAAGAGAGTGAGTTGTAGGGGAGAGGGTAAGAGTCGCAGAGTTTCAGTAGATATTTCGTGCACTTCGATTTTTTTGAAGTTGCTAAATATGGACGACCGACCCTCTCGGGGGTGCGGTCGTCATTCTTATTAGGACTATGATTAGGATGAGGTTTTTAGGATTCATATTTGCCATCATGGCGCTTGGTCTGGCTACGGATGCTGTGGCGAGTTTTCCCGAGCGCTCGCGACTTGCAAGAGAGAGCGGTCGCCGCTTGAAGGTTCAGGAGTGGAAGACTACGCCCGACGGACGCAAAAAGTGGGTGGACCATGTCGAGATTTACGATGCCGAGGGGCGTCTTGTTGAGGAGGCGGAGTATAGCGACTTTGGTACGCGCCTCACGTGGCGTTCGGAGCTTGTCTATGACGAACTCGGAAGGCTCGCTGCGGAGTATGTCTATAACGAGCGCAACAAACTGTCGAAGGTGCGTAAGTTCGAGTACGACGACAAGGGTGTCTGTGTGCGCCGCATGAACTACAATGCCAATGGAGTGTTGAACTCCTATCGACAGTTCGAGTTTATCTACGAGTGAGGCTATGGGCACTGCGTCAATGACATACGAGCAGCTAAATACTCTTGATGTGTGGCGGCGTTTTGCGACTATCACGCTCGATAAGATGCGTGGCGTGAAACTCATGAACCGCATCGATACGAAGTATCTGCTCACCGAGCGCGAGGTGTTGCAACTCTTGGAGCGCGCTGCTGCGATGCACTATCGGGTGCAGGTTGTCGAGGATAATCGTGCCTGTCGTTACGACACGCTCTACTACGACACTGCCGGGCGCGACATGTATGTCGTGCATCACAATCAGCAGCTTTCGCGCCAGAAGATACGCACGCGTCGCTATGTCGAGAGTGGTGTTGTTTTTCTCGAAATCAAGAACAAGAGCAACCGTGGCAGGACGCGCAAGAGGCGTGTCGAGATTTGCGATAAAGAGTTCGGGGACTTTGCTGCCAACTCTTCGGCGATGGCTCTCTTTGGCGAGTTGTCGCGCTATCGTATCGAGCTGTTGAGCCCTGCGCTTGCAACCCGTTTTGTGCGTATCACACTCGTAAACGAGGCGTTGAGCGAGCGCCTTACCATCGATTTGAATCTGCACTATGAGGATGTGCGTTCGGGTGTTCGGGGTGCTATCGAACGTATGGCTATCGTCGAGTTGAAGCAGGATGGACGCACCGATTCGCAGATGAAAATAGTGTTGCGCGATATGCGCATCGCGCCGTTTAAGGTCAGCAAGTACTGTTTGGGCACGGCTCTCACGGTCGATGGAGTCAAGAAAAATAGATATAAGTCCAAGATACGCGACATACGTAAGCGTGTAGAAGCCGATGAAAATTAGATTGTTGTAACTAAACATTAAAACATAGAAAAAATAGATTTCACTATGGCAGAGTTTGATGATTTGACAATACCGCCCACCATGGCAGATGGCGAGATTGAGATGTTAGCAAGTGCCGATAATAGTTGGTTCGACCTCTCGCAGTTCGACCTCTCGCCCGCAATGGCGCTGTGCGTTCAGTTCCTCTTTAATATGCTGTTGTGCAGCCTTGTGGTGTGGCTATTCTACTATCCGAAGAGTCGCCGTAAGGACTTCTCCGTGACCTTTATGTTCTTCTCGGCAGCGGTCTTTATGCTTCTCTACTTCATGGGTGGCGTGAGCATCGACATTACGGTGGGCTTGGGTCTGTTCATGATATTTGGCATCATGCGCTATCGTACCGAGATGGTGCCCATTCGCGAGATGACCTACCTGTTTATCTCTATTGCCATGGCGGTAATCAATGGTATAAACGTCATCAATGACAGGCTGATACTTGCCAACATATTGCTGTTGGTGTTGATGTATGTCGTGGAGTATATCCTCACTCGCCGCCGCATAGCGTCGAAGCTCATCTGCTACGAGCGCATCGAGCTCATACATGCCGAGCGTCGTAGTGAGCTTGTTGCCGATTTGGAGGCTCGTCTGGGTATCAAGATTAGTCGTGTCGAGGTCGGCAATGTCGATTTCTTGCGCGATGTAGCGTACTTGCGTATCTACTATAAGCCGGGCAAGGATGATGTGTTGAGTGTGGACAATACGATGAAGATTAATGAGAAAAACGCCTTCTAAATTATATTTTAACACCATGAAAAACAGTATCATAAAGCGTTGTGCGATGCTCGTCGTAGCGCTTGCATGCTACGCTTCGGCGGGTGCGCAGGATGTTGCGGAGGCCTACGACACCACGTCGAATGACTTCTGTGCGCGTGTCGATGGAGCCTTCGAGTGGGAACCGGTCAAGAACCTCTCGTTAGAGGCGGAGTTGCAGTTGCGTTTGAAGGATGATTTGTCGTCGGTGGATCGTTTCCAGACGACCTTCGGTCTTAACTACGAGGTGTGTGACTATGTTGCCATAGGTGCCGACTATGTGCTTATCAACAACCACGATAGCGTGGATAAGATGTGGGAGAAACCCCGCCATCGCCTCAATGTCAATGTCGAGGGTAGCGTGCGCCTCGGTCGTGTCGAACTCTCGTTGAGAGAGAGGGTGCAGACGACCTTTCGCACCGACTCGGTAAATCGCTTCGAGAAGCCCGACCCCGAGATGATTCTGCGCTCGAAGTTGCAGGCCGAGTATAGCATACGCCATTCGCGATGGACGCCCTATGTGATGTTTGAGCTGCACAATACGCTTAATGCCCCCGCTGTGGTTGCCAACTACAAGACGGCGGAGCTCACGCGCGACAACTACATAACGCGCTATCGTGCCGGTGTTGGTGCCAAGTATCGCCTTTCGCGCAACCACCGTTTGGAGTTCTACTATATCTTCGACTACGACCGCTCCTACGACATCGATTACAAGGGGAACAAGGGCGATTTGAAGGGTTATGTGCGCGAGAACGAGTTTCGCCATATCTTCGGTATATCCTATAAATTCAAGTTGTAGCCATGCGTAGGTTGTTATTGGTCCTCGCTATGGTGGCCATGGCTTTCGGTGTCGAGGCGCGAGGGCCTATGTATGTGGTTAATGGCATGGTTGTGGAGAGTATCGACCATATCCAGCATGAGGATATCGAGAGTATCGATGTGCTGCCTGCCGACGACGAGACTATTGCTCTGTGGGGCGATGCCGCTATGGAGGGCGTCATTGTGGTGCGCCTGCGCTACGACACCCCGGCAAGCTTTGTGGCAGAGGGGTGCGACAACTTTACCGACTATTTGGCAAAACATGTACGCTGGAAGGATAGTATGCCGTGCGAACGAGTATCGCTGCGCATAAGGGTCGATGCGGAGGGTCGTGCGACAATCGGCGAGATTCTCGAATCCACGTCGCGCCAATTCTTGAAGCGTGTCGAGCAGGCTATTGCCGAGGCGCCGTTGTGGCAGTCGGCTATGCGCGATGGTAAGCCTGTCGATAGCATACATCTTGTTAATCTGCAACTTCCCGAGGGTGCCACTATGCCCGTCGAGCGAGTCATTATAATGTTATAGAAGGAGGCAAGGCATGGCTATTCAACCCCTCGATATTGCTACTACGGCTGCCGAGAGCCTTACGCTCCTCGATTTGCAGCGTATGGTGCGCTTTACGCTTGAAGAGCGCTTCAACGTGCCATTGTGGGTAGGTGCCGATATCTCGGAGCTGAAACTGAATCGTTCGGGCCACTGCTATCTGAACCTCGTCGAAAAGGGTGCGGGAGAGGGAACACCTCTTGCCGAGGCGCGTGCCGTCATCTGGCGTTCGGCATATGCCACGCTTGCTAAGCGTTTTGCCGAGGCTACGGGAAGTGAGCTTCGGGCTGGTATGCGTATCATGGCGCGTGTTGTTGTAACCTATCACGAGGTCTATGGCTTCTCGTTGCAAATCATCGACATCGACCCCACATATACGTTGGGTGAGGTGGAGCGTCGCCGTCGCGAGACCATTGCACGCTTGCAGTCCGACGGAGTGTGGGATATGAATCGTGAGGTGGAGCTACCGTGCCCCGTGCTGCGTATCGCTGTGGTGTCGAGTGCTACGGCTGCCGGTTACGAGGATTTTGTTCGCGAGTTGGGGCGTTCGCCCTTTGCGTTTCGTGTGACGCTCTTCGAGGCGGGCATGCAGGGCGATGCTGCCGAGCAGAGTATTGTCGATGCTCTGGCGCGCATTGCCGAGTCGATGGACGATTTCGATGTGGTTGCCATGTTGCGTGGCGGAGGCTCGACAAGCGATTTGGCGCTCTTCGACTCCTATCGTCTTGCCTCACATGTGGCGCAGTTTCCGTTGCCGGTGTTTACGGGTATAGGTCACGACAGGGATGTGAGCGTGGTGGATATGGTTGCGCACACTATGTGTAAGACGCCTACGGCTGTTGCAACTCATATTGTGGAGTTGGCTATGGAGCAGTGGGCATTGCTCGACAGCGTGGCGCAGCAGGTGCGCGATATGGCTGTTTCGCGCCTTGCCACCGAACGTCTTGCGTTGGAGCGTAATGCTGCGGAGCTGGGGCGTTCGGCGGTGGTGTTGCTCAACAACGCGAACCACCGTCTCGACGTTGCCGAGCGTGGCGTTATTGAGGGTGCACGACGGCTTGTGCAGGATGAGTGGCATAGAGTCGAGCGTGCGCAAGATGTCATCGACAGCCGTTCGGTGGAGAGCATCCTGCGTTGTGGCTTTGCTGTTGTGCGCGATAAGGATGGCGGGCTTCTTCATATCGACGATGTAGGGTTGGGCTCGACGTTGAGCATCGAGCTTTATGGCGGAAGTATCGAGGCGGAGGCACGCCGCATAGATCGCAATGATACGAGGAGTAAGAGTAGTAAACGGAGTAAAACATAGAAAGTTATGGCAAACATAGACAAACAGACCTCCTATGCCGAGGCTATGGCGGAGGTGGAGCAGATTGTGGCACGTCTGCGCTCGTCGGAGTTGGGTATAGATGAGTTGTCGGGTGCGGTGCGTCGCGCCAACGAGCTTATAGCAGAGTGTCGCAAGCGTCTTGTGACCACCGAGGAGGAGGTCGAGCGTCTGATAAAGGGGGAGTAGCAAAGATTATGAAGTCGTTGATACGCTGGTCACTTAACCACATACCTCGACGTTGGCTGCAACGTCTTGCCGGCTTTGTGGTTCCCGTTATGGGTGTCGCCTACGTGGGTCGTGGGCGTCGTTGTCCGGTGTGCGGCAAGCGGTGTCGTAAGTTTCTGCCCTATGGCTACACCACTTCGCGCGAAGATGCCCTCTGTCCGCGCTGCTTGTCGTTGGAGCGCCATCGTATGATATGGCTGTGGTTGGAGCGCCATAGCAACCTTATGCAGAGTCGTCCCAAGATGTTACATATAGCTCCGGAGGTGTCGCTCATGCGACATTTCAAGCGGTTGTATCGGGGTACGGAGAGCTATATTACCGCCGATTTGGAGTCACCTTTGGCCGATATGCACTTCGACGTACAAGAAATTCCGTTGGCTGATCGTTCTGTGGATGTGGTGATATGCAACCACCTCTTCGAGCATGTCGAGGATGATAGGCGCGCCATGAGCGAGTTGTATCGTGTGATGCGCTATGGGGGTTGGGGCATAATGCTTGTGCCGGAGGATAGGGGGCGAGAGAGCACCTTTGAGGATGAAACGATAACCGACGCCAAGGAGCGAACGCGCCTGTTTGGTCAGTATGACCATCGTCGCGTCTATGGCAGAGACTACGACGAGCGTCTGCGCGAGGCGGGCTTCGAAGTAGAACGCATAGCATATGCCGCACTGTTGAGCGACGACGAACGAAGGATGTATAGCATAGGTCACGACGATTTGGTTGTCGTGCGCAAGCCACAATAATGAGTCAGGCAAAATTAGTAGTGATGATAGATACGAAGAGTAGATATGCCGATTTCGAGGCGCTTGTAGCCTCGCAGTTTTCCGAGCTTACGCAGCAGATGGTAGCCTCGGCGCTCGACTATGCCGCCGAGCATCTCTCGGCAGAGCAACGCTACGACGGACGTCCCATGCTCGACCATGGCGTTGGCGTGGCACGTATTGTTGTCGAGCAGATAGGCCTTGGTCGCAACTCGACCATCGCTGCCATACTGCACGACGTGGTGCGTATCGCCTTGCAGCAGCAGAGCGATTCGGTAGCCTCGATTATGGCGGATGTCGAGAGGCTCTATGGCAAGGAGGTGTTGGGCATCGTCCTCGCCTTGTGCAAGATATCGGATATAAGGATGAAGATTTCGCAGGAGCAGGCGTCGGACTTTCGCGACATGATTGTCTCCTATTCGGAGGATCCGCGTGTCATCCTCATCAAGCTTGCCGACAGATTGGAGGTCATGCGTTCGCTCGATATCTTCCCGCCGTCGAAGCGACGCACGAAGAGCTGGGAGAGCCTAAATCTCTATGCGCAGATAGCCCACAAGCTCGGCCTTTATGGTATCAAGAGCGAGTTGGAGGATTTGTCGTTGAAGTACCTCGAACCCGAGGCGTACAACGATATAGTGCACAAGTTGGAGGTTGGTGAGGCGGAGCGCATGAGTTTCATCGAGCAGTTTTTGGCTCCGGTGCGTGAGCTTTTGGATAGGGATGGCATAAAATACCACATAAAGAGCCGCACGAAGTCGGTTTACAGCATCTTTCAGAAGATGCGTAAGCAGAGGGTTGAGTTTGAGGGGGTCTTCGATATCTTTGCTCTGCGCATCATCATCGACTCTCCGTTGGAGCGTGAGAAGAGCCTCTGCTGGACGGTATATTCGCACGTTACGAGCCTCTATATTCCTAACCCCGAGCGCATGCGCGACTGGATAACTATCCCCAAATCCAATGGTTATGAGTCGTTGCATACGACCGTAGTCACCAAGGAGGGTCGCTGGGTCGAGGTGCAGATTCGCACCGAGCGCATGGACGAGGTCGCCGAGCGCGGCATCGCGGCACATTGGCGCTATAAGGGGGTGCGTCAGGGCGGCATGGGGGCGGAGCAGTGGTTGCAACGCCTACGTGAGTTGTTGGAGGATGCTACGTCGGAGTCGATAGCTCGACGTTTCGATACGAAGAGTACTACGGGCGAGATCTTCGTCTTTACGCCGTCGGGCGATATACGCAAGCTGCCCGAGGGTGCTACGGTGCTCGACTTCGCCTTCGACATCCACACCTCGTTGGGCTCGATTTGTGTAGGAGCGAAGATTGGAGGCAAGGTTGTACCTATCAAGGAGCGACTCTCGAATGGTGATATATGCGAGGTCCTCACGCGCAAGGACCAGACGCCCAAGGCTGATTGGCTATCGATATGTGTTACGAGCAAGGCGCGTTCGCGCATACGTGCCTACCTTCGTGAGCAGGAGGCGAAGCATGCTCGCTTGGGTCGCGAGGAGTTGGAGCGCAAGCTGAAAAATTGGAAGATGGAGGTGCAGATAGACGAGGCTGTTGCCTATCTGTGCAAATCCTATAAGTTGCGTCGTGGCAATGAGTTATATACTCTTATTGCCGACCAACGTGTCGATTTGATGGAGGTTAAGGAGCGCCTTACGAAGTGGCTCTCGGGCGAGGCGGATGAGCAGCGACGCTTGGCGGCTGCCGAGGTCGAGGAGGAGAAGCGTCGCAAGCAGGAGCAGCGCGAGGCGCCGCGTAGCGCCGATGCTTTGGTTATCGACGATAGCATAAACAACATCGAGTATAAGTTGGCGCGTTGTTGCAACCCCGTCAAGGGTGATGACATCTTTGGCTTTGTGACAATCAATAGCGGCATAACGATTCATCGTGGCGATTGTCCGAATGCTCGTCGCATGAGGGAGCGTTACCCCTATCGTGTGCTCGATGCGCGTTGGCGTGACGATGTGCAGGGGGCATTCCGCATCACCGTAGCCATCACGGCTGCCGACCTTCCGGGGCTGGCGACATCAATTATGGATGTGGCGTCCAAGGAGCTTGGTCTTGCGGTGCGCTCCATCAACTTCGAACCTCGTGGCGACGGCATGGCGTCGGCACGCCTTACGGTTGAGGTCCCGGGTTCGGGTGTGGTAGATACGTTGTTGCACTCGTTGCGCCGTATTCGAGGCGTAAGGAGTGCCCATCGCGCAAACTAAACAGATGACAAGCTGATTACTAACTGAAAAAACTACTATAACTATGAATGTTGAAGCTATGGCACACTGCCCGTGGGGCGATAATCTTGCGACGTGTGCAATCACCGTATGTGACCGCGAGGGTGTGGTCCTCTACCAGAACAATCGCTCTGTTGCCGTCAATGGCGATGTGCGAGGCAAGTCGATGATTCCCTGCCACTCGGAGCGCTCGCGACAGATTATCGAGCGGCTTATTAGCAATGGCGAGAATAACGCCTACACCATTCAGAAGCGCGGTTTGCGCAAACTTATCTACCAGACGCCGTGGTATGCCGAAGGAGAGGTTGCAGGCTTGGTGGAGTTTTCGTTGGAGATTCCGGAGGATATGCCGCACTACGTTCGCGAATAACTATTTTCGGCGGATAGTAAGATAAAAAATGGCATTTTCTTGACTGCTATTACGGAAATATTTGTAACTTTGACACTCGGAATAGTGTTTAAATTATTGATGAGATAATATAATAAAAAATAGTAGATATATGAACGACAGGTATCAACTTCCAAAGGATGGTGGGCTTATCGAGGAGTTGGCTCCGAAGGATATTGTGCAGCGCTACGAGAAGGTGCCTACGCGGGTCTTCGACAGTGAGTATCAGGGTGTACAGTATGTTGCCGATATAGTGTGCCGCCTTATAAACAACCATCGCCAGAATGCCTCGGCACGCGATATATACGAGGAGGTGCCACCCTTTGCTCTCGGTCTTACGACGGGCCGTACGCCGCTGGGACTCTATCGCGAGTTGGTGCGGCGCTATCGTGCCGGCGAGGTTAGCTTTGCCAAGGTCGAGGTCTTCTCGTTGGATGAGTTCTATCCGATACGCAGCGACGAACATCAGAGTCGTAACTATCGCATACGTGACGAGTTTCTCAAACACGTAGATATACTCCCCGAGAATATCCACGTCCCCGACGGCACTGTGCCGCAGAGCGAGATTTCGGACTACTGTGCCGCCTTCGACAAGTCTATTTCGAAGATAGACCTTATGATTACGGGCATGGGTGAGCAGGGGCAGATTGGCTTCAACGAGTCGGGCTCCTACTTCAAGTCGCCTACGCGTCTTGTCGAGTTGTCGCACAACTCGCGCAAGGTGCAGTCGGCGCAGTTCTTTGGTCTTGCAAATACGCCCAAGATGGCTATCACCATGGGCTTGGGCACGATTATGCGTGCAGACCGCATAATACTCATGGCGTGGGGCGAGGATAAGGCAGATGCAGTGCATAGCGTTGTCGAGGGGGCTGTCAATGATTTGGTCCCGGCAAGCCATTTGCAGGCACACCATAATGTCGAGGTCGTTATCGACGAGAATGCGGCACAGGACCTTACACGCTTGCAGACACCTTGGTTGGTAGGTCCGTGTAATTGGACCCCGAAGTTTGTTCGCAAGGCGGTAGTGTGGCTGTGTGGTGTTGTAAATAAGCCCATTCTTAAACTCACCTACAAGGATTACATCGAAAACTCGTTGGGTGAGTTGTTGGAGAAGTGTGGCACCTACGATAAGATTAACATTGGGGTTTTCAACGACTTGCAGCACACCATTACGGGTTGGCCCGGTGGTAAGCCCAATGCCGATGATTCAACACGTCCGGCACCCTCGTTGCCCTATCCCAAGCGTGTGCTTATCTTCTCGCCGCACCCCGACGACGACGTTATCTCGATGGGTGGCACGTTCATTCGCCTTGTCGAGCAGCAGCACGATGTGCATGTCGTATATCAGACGTCGGGCAATGTTGCAGTTCACGACGACGTTGTGTTGCAGAATATCGATACGGCACGAGAGCTCGGTTTGGGTGATACGTTCGACGAGGTGAACGAGATTATCAAGAGCAAGCGTCGTGGTGAGGTTGAGCCTCGCCGCCTACTCGATATCAAGGCGTCGATACGTCGTGCCGAGGCGAAGGCTGCCGTACGCTCGTTCGGACTTAATCCCGAGACCAATGCCCACTTCCTGAACATGCCATTTTACGAGACGGGAGGTATCAAGAAGGGCTCGCTCAGTGAGCGTGACATTGAGCTCATAGTCGATATACTACGCGAGATACGACCTCATCAGATTTATGCTGCTGGCGACCTTGCCGATCCCCATGGCACGCACCGCACATGTATCGAAGCTGTGTTGCAGGCCTTGGAGCGTACCAAGGATGATGATTGGCGCGAGGAGTGCCACCTGTGGCTCTATCGTGGTGCATGGATGGAGTGGAATCTGGGCTTGGTGGATATGGCAGTGCCTCTCTCGCCCGACGAGATGCTCAAAAAGCGCCATGCAATATACCGTCACCTCTCGCAGAAGGATATTGTCCCCTTCCCCGGAAGCGATACTCGCGAGTTCTGGCAGCGTGCCGAGGCGCGTACGCAGAATACTGCACAGCTCTACGACAAGTTGGGTATGGCGGAGTATCAGGCGTTGGAGGTCTTTGTCAAGATGTTTTAACTTAAACCAAAATATTTGCATTTATGAGAGTAATTATCAGAGAGCGAGATATTGACGTTGCAGCATGGACTGCCGACTATATTGTTGATGCTATACGTCGTAAGGCGCAACATACCGACCGTCCGTTTGTGTTGGGTCTGCCTACGGGCTCTACGCCGTTGGCAACATACAAGCGCCTTGTGGAGTTGCATCGTGCCGGTGAGGTGTCGTTTCGTAATGTCGTGACGTTCAATATGGACGAGTATGTAGGTCTGGCAGAGGAGCACCCCGAAAGCTACCACTCGTTCATGTGGCAGAACTTCTTCCAGCATATCGATATCGACCCGAAGAATGTCCATATCCTTAATGGCAATGCCGAGGATTTGGATGCCGAGTGCGAGGCGTACGAGGCAGCTATCGAGGCCGCTGGCGGTATCGACCTTTTCCTTGGTGGTGTTGGTGAGGATGGACATATAGCCTTCAACGAGCCCTTCTCGTCGCTTACGTCGCGTACGCGCATCAAGACGCTTACGGCAGATACCATTGCCGTAAATTCGCGCTTCTTTGGCGGTGACATTTCGCTGGTTCCTACGCAGGCATTGACGGTGGGTGTTGCCACTATTCTCTCGGCGAAGACGGTTATTATCCTTGCCACAGGGCGCAAGAAGGCGCGTGCCGTGCGACATGCTATCGAGGGTGGCTACAACCATCAGTGGACCGTCTCGGCATTGCAGACGCATCCACGCGGCATCATCGTTTGCGACGACGCTGCTGTTGAGGAGTTGCGTGTGGCAACCTATCGCTATTTCAAGGATATAGAGGGTTAGCCCACGACAAGAGCTACGTTGCATAGAGAGGTGTTGCGCCCAATGCTCCTATTGCGGAGTTTGAGGGTTGCAACACCTTTTGTTTTGTTGTGTAAAATTAGCCCTTTGTTGTAAAATGCAAAAAAAAATTATCTATGTTTTTGATAATTGAAAATGACGATTTATATTTGCCGTGTTAATGTTATTCATTGACATAACTGCATAAAAATGCAACAGTTAGGTAATAATAATTATAGGTCAGATAGATGAATAAAATGGTTTATATGGCGCCTGACGTCTATGTTTTCGACGTTGAGGTTGAGGGAGGATACCTCCTGTCGGGAGTTGTCGATGGCGGCGATTATGGCGATGGTGGCGAAGGTGTCCCCATGGAGTAGTGTCGCAAGGCTCTTGCGATAGCGTTTTGAAGTTATATTTTTCAAGGATTAGGTATGAAAAGATTTTCAATAATATTGGCAGCAGTGGCTGCATTGGTGGGATGTTCGCGCAACGAGGAGTTGGTTGTTGATGCTCCAAGGTCGCAGATGTCACTCGTGGGTTCAATTACGGATGATGCTACGCGAGTTACGGTCGATGGCGAGAAGTTTAATGAGGTTAGCTGGGTTGCTGGCGACATGATACGCTTGGCCTCGGAGGCAGGTATCGAAGAGACCACGTTGCGTGCTGCGGCATCGGGCAAGAAGGGTATTCTCTTCGAGGGTGAGGGTGCTCCTGTTGCCGACACAGACACCTATTATGCCATATATCCTGCTACGGTGTTCGATGGCAGTCGTGTTTCGTTCGACTATGCCAATCAGTCGGGTGAGGATGTAGCAGCTCTTGCTGGTAAGGTCGAGGATGTAGCAGCCGACGATATAGCCATGTCGTTCAAGCCCGTAAATGCGTTGTTGCACGTTACGATTTCGGGTGTTACGATGCTCTCTTCGGCAGAGCTTATGAGCTACTCGGGCGAGGCTTTGGCTTCGGGTTTCAGCTACGACTTCGCTACCGACACTACGACGTTGAGCGACACCACCACTGCTTCGTATGTTATCGATAGCCCCAACCCTGCGGGCTTCTTCTTTCAGCTCCCTGCCGATTTGGATTTGAGCGAGGGCTATATCATTCGTTTTACGGATGCAACCATGCAGCGCAACAGCTATATGGTTGCCTACCACGGCAAGGTCTTCGAGCGTGGTACAACTACGCGAGTATCTGCAACGTGGGCTATACCTTCGGTCACTCTTGGTGCCAAGACCTCGTATAGCTACCATGTCAATGGCGACTCGGCGAGTGCCGATAAGTGTGGCAACACCACCATCTACTTCACTACGGGTGTCAATGGCGAGGATTGCTCGTCGTCGTATGCCAATATTCAGGATGCCCTGATTTCGGACCTTGGCTACAAGGTGGGTAATACTACCTATACCTACTCGGCAGGTCAGGTGTCGTGGAACAAGGAGAACAATACCTTCTGCATAAAGACAGCTCCTGCCTACGATACGTCGTGGGGTAAGTGCGATGTTACGGCGTTTGTCGAAGTCAATGGCGAGAGGCTGTATGCCAAGGAGGAGTTGTGGCTTACGGGTCTTCCTTATCACGCCGATTGGCGTAGCAGCGACTACCCGGATTGGATATATACGAAGATTGCTGATAAGGGAAGCTATCTTCGTGTCGATAATGCAAGTTGGTTTAGCAGTGTGCTTGGTTGTATTATCTCTCCGGAGTTTAAGATGCCCTCATCGTTGAGCGTCTATTCCGCTATCGCTGCCAGCACGGGAGCTACCTCTGCCGGAGACTACGACCGTAGCTACTGCTATGCGGGTGCTCGTAGTGCAACACCGTCGGAGAGTGGAACATATGTTACCATTGCGTTTATGGCTGCTGACTCAAATAATCCGGATACAGGTTTAGTATGTATTGATAGCCCCATAACGCTCACTACCTCTGCTCCCTGCGTAGTGCACACAGCAAAGGACTTTTCACCTACCACAAGTACCAACATCTATCAGGTGAAGATTACCTACTCGAAGCAGTAGTCGAGGTCTAAGGCGCAAAAAAGATTGGTGGATGCCCCGAATAAATGGAGCATCCACCTCTCTTTTTATACATACACCCATTATTCGCTCTACTCATCATCCTCGACGGGGTTGAGAGCTTGCTGGTGTATATAAGCACCTATCAAACCCTTTGATTTGCATAGATC
>JAFQOR010000015.1 GCA_017403125.1 Alistipes sp.
ACAAGTAACACCAAGAGTAACAATGCTTCCAAATAGTTTTCAGAGTGAACTTCGCGAGGCAGGATGCGACGAGGCAGGACGAGGCTGTCTTGCCGGCTCAGTCTTTGCGGCTGCTGTCATACTGCCACCCGACTTTCACCACCCGTGGCTCAACGACTCGAAGCAGATGACCGAGCGACGACGCAACGAACTGCGTTCGATTATCGAGCGCGAAGCTTTGGCATGGAGCGTTATGGAGGTGAGTGCCGAACGCATCGACAAGATAAATATCCTGAACGCCTCTATTGAAGGCATGAACCTCGCAATCAAGGATTTGAGTCTTGCACCCGAGTTTCTTGTCATAGACGGCAACCGTTTTCACACCGACCTCGACATCCCCTATCGCACCATTGTCAAAGGCGATGGTAAGTACGCCAATATTGCAGCAGCATCGGTCCTCGCAAAGACCCACCGCGACGAATATATGATGCGACTCGATGCAGAGTACCCGATGTATGGTTGGGTAAAGAATAAGGGCTACCCTACACGCGAACATCGCCTCGCCATACGCGAACATGGCCTCACGCCCTATCACCGCCTCTCGTTCAATCTCTCACCCGAGCAGTTGGAGCTGTTTTAGCCAGCTCTTTAACTTCGGGCCCCACCTCACAGCGCGAGAATCGAAGGACATAAGATATTTTGTTTAATGAATTTAGGGAATTTAAGGCGTTTTCTACGAACGACCTTAAATTCCCTAAACTACTCTCTTGCAATATTTTCGAAACTCGCCAGCCTAAACCTCGGAGGTGAACTTAAACACTATATCCTTGAAATTCTCCTGCGCCAACGCCAACGCGTAGCTTGTATCGGCAAGGAAGACGTCACGGCCATGCTTATCGATAGCCATGTTGGTATGCTTGCGTCGCTTGAAATCGGCAAGCTGCGCCTCATTTTCGGACTCAATCCAACACGCCTTGTGAATAGATATTGGCTCCCAACGACACTTTGCGCCATACTCATGCTCCAAACGATATTGGATAACCTCGAACTGTAAGGCACCCACCGTACCGATAATCTTACGTCCGTTGAGCGACGAGGTAAACAGCTGCGCAACACCCTCGTCCATAAGCTGATCCACGCCCTTGGCAAGTTGCTTAAACTTCATTGGATCTGCATTTTCGATATAGCGGAAATGCTCCGGCGAGAATGAGGGTATGCCCGTAAATTTAAGCTTCTCTCCCTCGGTAAACGTGTCGCCTATCATAAATGTTCCCGTATCGTGCAGACCTACGATATCGCCGGGGAATGCCTCGTCAATAACCGACTTCTTCTCCGCCATAAAGGCCGTAGGTGACGAGAATTTAAGTTGCTTGCCGCTACGCACATGCAGATAGTTTTTGTTGCGCTCGAAGCGTCCCGAGCATATCTTCATGAAGGCTATACGATCGCGGTGATTGGGATCCATATTAGCATGTATCTTGAAGATGAATCCCGACAACTTCTCCTCATCGGGACTTACCATGCGCGTGGCAGTCGTAGCCGTACGTGGCGACGGAGCTATACGAATAAAGCACTCCAACAGCTCTCTGACACCAAAGTTATTAACAGCCGAGCCAAAGAAGACGGGGGCTAACTCTCCCGACAGATATTGTTCGCGGTCGAACGTATCGTAAACGCCCTCAACAAGGTCGATATTCTCGCGCAACTGATTAGCAAATTTCTCGCCTACGTATTTGTCTATCTCCACCGATTTCAGATCGCTTATATCCACCGTTGAGGCATCTGCCGTCTGGCGCTCATCCGACGTAAAGAGCGATAGGTTGTGCTCGTAGATGTTATACACACCCTTGAACGTATCCCCCGACGATATGGGGAACGCCAAAGGACGCACCTTGATTTTAAGCTCTCGCTCAACCTCATCCAACAGGTCAAATGGGTCTTTGCAGGGTCGGTCGAGTTTGTTGATGAATACAATAACAGGAGTCCTACGCATGCGACATACATCCATAAGTCGGCGCGTCTGCGTCTCGACACCCTTTGCTCCGTCGATAACGATGATTACCGAATCAACGGCAGTGAGTGTACGGTAGGTGTCCTCGGCAAAATCCTCGTGACCCGGAGTATCGAGGATGTTGATTTTTAGTCCCTTGTACTCGAAGCCCATAACCGACGTTGCCACCGATATACCTCTCTGACGCTCAATCTCCATAAAGTCCGACGTTGCGCCCTTCTTAATCTTATTACTCTTCACGGCACCCGCCACATGGATAGCTCCACCAAAGAGAAGCAACTTTTCGGTAAGCGTTGTCTTACCGGCATCGGGGTGAGCGATTACGGCAAAGGTGCGGCGTCGCGTTATTTCATCAATCAAAGCCATAATTAAATACTATCTTCGTAATTTCTTGCGTGCAAAGGTACAACACGAATTTCGAAATTAAAAATTCTCAACCCGGAATCTCGCACTTGTCATGGGCTTATTGCATAAACCTCGCGTCGCAGAGCCAAAAAATATCGGTATTCGATTGCGTTTTGCATTTTTTTGACTACCTTTGTAAGGATATAACAGCCTCTTTTCGGAGGAGAGAGTTGAAACAGAATATATAACTATAGATACTATGGGTGCAACGAAGTACACTCTTACGGAGGTAAAACAGGGCGACAAGCGCCTTGAAAGGGAGTTTTTAGATCTACCCAAGAAGATTTACAAGGGAAACCCCAATTGGGTATGTCCCTTTGACAGCTCAATTAAGGCGGTATTCGACCCTGCAAAGAACAAGCTATTTCAGGATGGCGAGGCAATTCGCTGGGTAGCCTTCAACAACGAAGGCGAGTGCGTAGGTCGTATTGCGGCGTTCTACGACAAGACGCACGCCTATGCTTATGAGCAGCCAACGGGCGGATGCGGCTTCTTCGAGGCAATAGACGATCAGGAGCTGGCAAACCTTCTTTTCGACACATCGCGCGAGTGGCTCAAAGAGCGAGGCATGGAGGCTATGGATGGCCCCGTAAACTTCGGCTCACGCGACGCATGGTGGGGCCTTCTGGTCGAGGGCTATGAGTTTCAACCCCTATTCGAGAACCCCTATAACCCACCCTACTACAAGGAGCTCTTCGAGAACTACGGGTTCCAGAACTATTTCAACCAAAATACATACGTGTGGAAGGTCTATGATGACGATGTAAACGAGGTGGTTTATGATCGTGTTAAACGACTTATGGCAACCCCTGGTTATCGTTTTGCCCCCATTGGCAACGAGGACCTCTATTCGGCTGTGGAGAAGTTCCGTGTTATCTACAACAAGGCATGGTCGCTCTTTACGGGTGTGCAGCCTATGACACAGGAAGAGGCTCGCAAGATGGCGGACACGATGCGTCCCATCGTCGATCGCAACCTAATCTACTTCGCATACTTCAACGACGAGCCTATCGGATTCTTTATCATGGTTCCCGACCTCAACCGCCTCATAGGCAAATATAACGGCAAGTTCGGCATCATAAACAAGCTGCGCATGATGTGGGATTTGAAGATAAGAAAGAAGTGTGACCGAGTATTCGCTATCATCTTTGGCATCACACCCGAATTTCAGGGCAAGGGCGTAGAGTCGGGATTCATGAAGGCTATGTTGGACAACTATGTGCGCACGGACAAGAATCAGTACCGCACCATCGAGTTCGCATGGATTGGCGACTTCAACCCCGTAATGAATCGTATGGTGGAGCGATACATCTGTGCGCGCAAACATAAGGTGCACACCACCTATCGCTATCTCTTCGACCGCACCAAGGAGTTCACACGCTGTCCAAAGGTGGGCTTCAAGCCGCGCCCCAAGGCCGAGGCTCCGGCGGAGACTGCAACTACAACAGAGTAATACAAAATCAATTATAACAACTAAAACACAAAACTAAATGAAAACAACAGCATTTACCAAGTACCATATTGCCAATGGTGCAAAGATGGCGGAGTTCGCAGGCTACAACATGCCTATCGAGTTCTCGGGTATCAACGACGAGCATATCAATGTTCGCGAGAAGTGTGGCGTATTCGACGTTAGCCACATGGGTGAGATTTGGGTTAAGGGTCCCCGCGCTACGGAGTTCTTGCAGCGCATCACCACAAACAACGTGTGCGACCTTTTCGATGGTAAGGTACAGTACACCACCATGCCCAACGGTCGTGGAGGTATCGTTGATGATGTGTTGGTATATCGCATTAACGAGCAGAAGTATATGCTCTGCGTCAACGCTGCCAACGAGCAGAAGGATTGGGAGCACATCTGTCGCGAGGGTGAGGCTTTCGGCATGAAGGCAGGCGAGGAGTTGGAGAACGGTTCGGCAAATACCGCACAGCTCGCTATCCAGGGTCCTTTGGCAATGAAGCTCGTGCAGAAGATGACCGACGAGCAGGTTGAGGATATGGAGTACTACACCTTCAAGATTTGCAAGGTCGCAGGTTGCGAGGTTATTCTCTCAACAACAGGCTACACCGGCTCTGGCGGCTGCGAGATTTATATGTACAACGAGGATGCCGACACCATTTGGGAGGCTATGTGGAAGGTTGGAGAGGAGTTCGGTTTGAAGAACATTGGCCTTGGTGCACGCGACACCTTGCGTTTGGAGAAGGGCTTCTGCCTCTATGGCAACGATATCGACGACACCACATCGCCCATTGAGGCTGGTTTGAACTGGCTTACAAAGTTCGTAGATAACAAGCCGTTCATCGACCGCGAGCTTATGGAGCGCCAGAAGAAGGAGGGTGTTGAGCGCAAACTCGTAGGTTTCAAGCTTATCGACCGCGGTGTACCTCGTCACGAATACGCTTTGACCGACTTGGAGGGCAACCACATTGGTCACGTTACGTCGGGAACCATGTCACCTTGCCTAAAAATTGGTATCGGTATGGGTTACGTTAAGCCCGCATTTGCCAAGGCAGGAACACAGATTGCTGTTGAGGTGCGTGGTCGCCTGTTGAAGGCAGAGGTTGTACGTCTTCCTTTCGTATAACATTCCCCACCCCAAAACCACATGGTCGGCACATTTTCTCGTGTGCCGACCATTCGTTTTCGAGGCATTTTTCATAGAAACCACAATAAATCAAAAAAAAGTCATCAGATAATGCCTCTCAATAAATAATTATTACTATCTTTGTATTACGGATTGCGTACTGCGCAATTATTAGGTATAGAGGAGCAAAAGAAATCACACAATTTACAACAAACCTTATAACTTAATTATCAAAAAAATTATGGATGTAAAAGTTTTAATGGCCCAGTTGGAGGCCAAGCACCCTGGCGAGAGCGAGTACTTGCAGGCAGTTCAGGAGGTATTGGAGTCTATCGAGGAGGTTTACAACCAGCACCCCGAGTTCGAGAAGGCAAAGATCGTTGAGCGTATCGTTGAGCCCGATCGTATCTTCACATTCCGTGTTACTTGGGTAGATGACAATGGTGAGGTTCAGACCAACCTTGGCTACCGCGTACAGTTCAACTCTGCTATCGGTCCTTACAAGGGCGGTTTGCGTTTCCACCCGGCTGTTAACCCTTCAATGTTGAAGTTCCTCGGTTTCGAGCAGACTTTCAAGAACGCTTTGAC
>JAFQOR010000016.1 GCA_017403125.1 Alistipes sp.
CAAGAAGAGGTCGGTACGACCCACCTGACAACGCCATACACGTGCCGAGAGCGTACGACCGGGCAGAGCCACCTGAACCGTAGTCCAGTTACCATCCTCATCACGTACGGGCGAGATAGGGAGCTTGTAGAAGTTCTGTGCCTCATAGGTTGCCTCCTGCGCACCCTGCGACGAGAGACGCTGTGTAAAGTAGCCGTAGCGATACAAAAGACCAACAGCCACCATAGGTACATTACGATCCGAAGCCTCCTTCAAATAGTCGCCAGCAAGGATACCCAAACCTCCCGAGTAGATCTTCAACGACGAGTGAAGACCATACTCCATAGAGAAGTATGCTACCTTGGCATGCTCTGCCGAGGGCTTCTCTGACATATACTCACAGAACTCCTTGTAGATAGAGTCCATCTTCTTCAAGAAATCCTTATCCTTGGCAAGTTCATCGTAGCGTGCAGCCGAAATCTTATCCAATAGAGCAATAGGGTTGCGATCAACCTTTACCCACAACTCGGGCTCGGCATACTCGAACAAATCCTGTGCACCGGGAGTCCAGCACCACCAGAGGTTACGCGACAACTCCTCCAAAGCCTTCAAGCGCTCCGGAACAGCCTTCTCAACCATCATACGATGCCATGTGGGGCGGTTCGACACGAGCTGCTGACGCAAGAAGTTAATCTGCTCATCACGATCACCGCCATCGATAAGCACACGGTTTGTACGCGATACCGAATTGTCGATAGCCTCGCTATATGCTACACGATACTCATTGAACAGACGCGACCAGAGAGCCGTTGTCGAGATCTCCATTGCCGACTTACGTACATCATCGAGACGCTCGCCGCTCATATCGAGGTAGTTCTTCATAACCTCGGTAATCTGCAACACCACCTCACGCTCGTTGTAGTCGTCGCGACGAACGATATCTACGCCATTATGCGACGCCTGCTTTGCAACCCACATACCAAAACCGGCAAGTGTTGTTGTGAGCGTAGGCACGCCAAATGCCACTGACTCCAACGGAGTGTAGCCCCAAGGCTCGTAGTACGATGCAAATATAGTGAGGTCGATACCCGACAACAAATCGTAGTAAGGCATGTTGAAGATGCCATCCTCGCCATTGAGATAGGTAGGCACGAAGAGCACCTTAACGCGCGAAGCGTTGGTCGAGAGAATACTTCCCTCGATGCTCTGCGACACCAAATCCCAAGCCTCCGACTCCAAGTAGTGGGTAAGATATGGCTTCTGCGAGTGATCGATGGGCGCAGCGCTGTTTTCGAGATGCTGTGCTAAGTCGTGACGTGCACCCACATTCGCTGCGGGAACAGCCACAAGAGCCACAACATCGCGAGTGAGGTTGTTCATGGCGAGCTGTTTGAGTGATTCGAGGAACACGTCGATGCCCTTATTGCGATACTCATAACGACCGCTGGTAGCAACAATCAGAGGCTCGTTCTCGAACTTGCAACCCCACGTTGCCTGCGCTACGTCGATAATACGTTTACGTGCCGCCTGACGCATAGCATCGAGCTTCTCACCCTTGGGAACAAAGTTGTTCTCGAAGCCATTGGGGGTAATACGCGTAACCTCACGACCGAGCAGATACTTACACTCGTTAGCCGTGATGTCGCTTACGGTAAGAAAGGCATCGGCATACGTTGCTGCCGACTTCTCCAACGAGTGCTTTGCCATGACGTTGAACTGGCGGGCAAGCTCGTCGGCATTGAACTTATGAAGATCGTTATAGAGAGGCAAACGGTTACCTGCAATGCAACGACCCATAACGGTAGCGTGTGTCGAGAACACCGTGGCCACGTAGGGGGCATGGTCGCGCAAATAGAGTGAGCCGGCAGCAGCCATCCACTCGTGGAAGTGAGCTACGACCTTGTCGTTGGGGGTGCACATCGTCTCTACGAACGAAGCGATAACAACACCTGCGGCATGACCAAACAACACGGGCTCGATGTAGTCCCACTGACCCGACAACGAATCCACGTGGTACGACTCCCAAAGTTGCTTCAAAATATCGTCCTTCTGTCCAATGAACGACTTGAAATCGATAAGTATAGTGATGGGGCTGCCATCAATAGCCCAACGACCGATACGCACACGTACGCCCTTGTTGTAGAGCGACTCGCGCCAACGAGCCATCAACGAGGCATCCTCCTGAAAACATGGGTTTGCAGCATCCTGCGAGAAGTCGGGACCGATGGTAATATACTTATCTCCCATCTGGTGCTTCACCGTAGGCACCTTTGAGGCGATAACGGTATGAATACCGCCCACCTTGTTACACACCTCCCAGCTAACCTCGAACAGGTAGTTGGGGGCTAAATTTACGTTACTCATAATTATATCCTATAAAAATTATTTTTGTCAGCTATTAACAACAAACTGTATTTGTCGCGAACACATACAACAAATACAACGCATAATACCCGCGTGCAAAGGTAATACAAATATTTAATAAAGGGAAATCTTATTAAATAATTTTAATAAGTGGTGGAATTAGATGCCCGAGTGGTTGATTTTGAGGAGTGAACGGAACGTCGATACTTCAAGATTTAGGCTTGCCATACAACGCAAGCAGAAAATCTCGACGAGATTGGAGGATTCAGTGAAGTTAAGGAGTTTAGGAAATTCGCAGATACTTATCCCAAACTCCCAAAACTCCCTATCTTCGTCATTCCGGCAAACAAGCCTCGACGCGCCAACCTACTTTGCTCTATTGTAGTGCTTTGCAAGGCCACCCTCACCCGTCTCTTTATAGATAGAGGGGAGGTCGTGCCCCGTCTGCTTCATAACCTCAACCACGTGGTCGAAAGAGACGCGGTGATGTCCATCGGTGTACATCGAATATAGATTCGAGTCGAGTGCTCGCGCTGCGGCATAGGCATTACGTTCGATGCAGGGTATCTGCACCAATCCACATATAGGGTCGCAGGTCATACCGAGGTGGTGCTCCAAACCCATCTCGGCAGCATACTCAATCTGCGCCGGCGTACCGCCAAATAGCTGGTTTGCAGCCGCTGCTGCCATGGCACATGCAACGCCAATCTCGCCCTGACAACCCACCTCGGCACCCGATATCGAGGCGTTGTGTTTAACGATGTTTCCGATAAGTCCCGCCGTAGCCAAGGCTCGACATATACGCGCTTCGGAGAACTCTCGCGTCTTCCACAAGTGATACAACACCGCAGGCAACACACCCGAGGAGCCACACGTAGGCGCTGTGACGATGCGTCCTCCCGAGGCATTCTCTTCGCTCACGGCAAGAGCATACGAGAATATCAACCCTCGCGATTGCAGACTCTGCTTATATCCCGATGCTCGCACGTTGTAGCGCGTGGCACGACGCTCCAAATTCAACGGCCCGGGTATCACTCCCTCGGTTTCGAGACCGCGCTCAACAGCCTCGCGCATAACGCGCCATATTTTAGATAGGAAGACCCATATCTCCTTACCCTCGTACAGCTCGACATACTCCCAAAAGGCGCGGCCATTCTCGCGACACCACTCCAAAATATCGCTCAACTTGGTCAGCGGATATATGTCGGCACTCTCAATCGGAGCCCTATTCTCCTCGGCCAGTGCACCGCCTCCGACACTATACACAGTCCAATCATCCGTCGTGTTACCGCTCTCGTCCAGAGCCTCGTAGCGCATAGCATTTGGGTGGAAGGGTAAAAAACGAGACGGCTCCCACACCAACTGCACCTCACCCAAAGGCTGCAATACATCGAGAATTGCCACATCCGTAAGGTGACCTCGCCCCGTTGCCGCAAGGCTGCCATAGAGTGTCACACGAAAACTTTTGCAGTCGGGATTACGGCGACTGAACATCTCGGCAGCGCGGCGCGGCGCCATAGTATGGCTGCTCGACGGACCCGTACCTATACGATATAACTCTTTGATTGTCTTCATGGTTCGACAAAATCTTTTGTTTCTATTTCCGCAAAGATAACTAATTTTGCTGAATGACTTTGAAAATCGGAATATTTTTAGGACCTTTGTTCTATCATTTATGGCAACACTCTATATCCATATCCCGTTCTGCAAACGCATATGCTCCTACTGCGACTTCTACAAGGTGGGAGCCATAAGCCACATTCCACAAGTGGTTGAGATGTTGCATCGGGAGATGGAGGAGCGAGCCAACTACGTGTCGAATCGCCATCTTACGTCGATATATTTTGGGGGCGGCACACCCTCACTCATCAATCCCAAAGAGATAGAGGGACTCATAAGCCATGCCGACAAACTCTTTGACTGCTCGGCCGTGGAGGAGATTACCATCGAGGCAAACCCCGACGACCTCACCAAGGAGTATGTATCGTCGCTCGCCTCGACACCCGTAAACCGCGTGAGCCTCGGCATCCAATCGTTTGATGACGAAGCACTTCGCTTTATGAATCGACGCCACACCTCGACCGAGGCCATAGATGGCGTACGCCGCCTGCGCAACGCCGGTTTTCGCAACATATCGCTCGACATCATCTTCGGCATAGCAGGTTTTGGCGACAGGGTCCTAAAACATAGCATCGAGCAGCTAATTGCGCTAAACCCCGAACATATCTCGGCATACCACCTCATCGTCGAGGAGCAGACACGCCTCGGCATCATGACACGACGCGGCGAATACACCCCCATTGACGACCTACTCTCCGAGCAGGAGTACCTGATGGTACACCACATGCTCACCGAGGCAGGCTACGAGCACTACGAGGTGTCGAACTACTCGAAGGCCGGCTTCCGCGCACGCCACAACTCATCGTATTGGCAGGGCGTAGAGTACCTCGGTTTGGGCCCCGGAGCACACTCGTTCTCGACCGACAACCGCACATGGTGCACATCCACAGTAAAGGAGTATGCCACAGGCGTATTCAAATATGAGGATGAACACCTTACGCAGCGTGACCACCTCAACGAGTATGTCATGACATCGCTTCGTTGTTGCGAGGGCATTGACCTTGCTACAATTGAACAGCGCTTCGGCAGCCACGAACGACAACGCATTCTGCGATGTGCACAGAGCTGGCTCGATAGCGGTGCTCTATTGCTTGCCGACAACCACCTCTTCATTCCCACACCCAAGATGCTTATCTCCGACGCAATTATCGAAACTCTCTTTGAGTAGATAGGCTGCATGCCAACCCCTTAGGTACACCCAAAATAGAAGAATCCCACCTCGAAAAACAGCCCTTTTTTGAAATTTCTTAAATAATTATTTTGCGCTTTGAAAAAAAATACGTAACTTTCGTCAAAGATTTGCAAACAAAATAGCTACTAACTGCGACATGATACACTAATATTGTGTATATCAATTAGTTGCGGTTAGTGCGTTCGTATAAAATTTCGAAACTAACAACAACATACAATAATATTATGTCAGGACTAACATTCGACAAACGCGAATTGTGCAACTTGGAGTACTCGCTTGACCGTGAGATGCTTGCTACGGATCGTCGTGGAGGCTACATGAGTACTACTATCATAGGTTGCAACACGCGCAAATATCACGGATTGATGGTCGCGCCTATCGACCAGAGTGACCGAACCTTTGTTCTACTTTCGTCGCTCGACGAGACCGTCATACAGCACGACCAGCCGTTCCACCTCGCCATTCACCGTTTCAACGGCGTATATGAGCCACGAGGACACAAATACATCACCGACTTTGAATATACACCCACGCCTACGATAACCTACCGCATAGGCGGTGTTGTACTGCGCAAGGAGTTGCTGTGGATTCACAACCGCACACAGCTTATGATTCGCTATACGTTGGTTGATGCTCACTCCGAGACTACACTGCGCCTACGCCCACTACTCGCCTTCCGCGACAAGCATGCCCTGTCGAAGGCAAACATGGAGGCAGACGGCAAGGCATACCCCATTCCCTACGGTGTTAAGTGCCGCCTTTACGAAGGTTTCCCGTGGTTACACATGCAGGTATCAAAGGCGGATGCCGAGTTCGTTGCCGTTCCGGATTGGTACTACAACTTCGAATATCACAAGGAGTTGGCTCGCGGCTACGAGGGTCACGAAGACCTGCTTTCGACGGGATACTTCGAGTTCAAGATTAACAAGGGAGAGAGTGTTATATTCTCTGCTGCTACCGACCTTATGGCATCACCCGAGACCATCTCGGCAGTCTATGAGAGTGCATTGGCGCGTCGCACACACAAGATTGACCTTATAAGCTGCCTCGAACACTCGGCACGCCAGTTTGTAATCCGCCGTGGGGATAACCGCGCAGAGGTAATTGCGGGTTACCCATGGTTTGGAACATTTATGGAGGATACGTTTATGGCTCTTCCGGGACTAACGCTCACGCAGGGACGTAAGGATGACTGCATAGATGTTCTCAATACGGCAGTTCGCGACTTAAAGACAAGCGGCATATTGGAGGGTAAAACCCTTCCGGCAACTGTCGATGCTCCATTGTGGTTCTTCTTCACGCTCCAACAGCTCGAAGAACACATCACCCAAAAGGAGCTCTGGGCAAAGTATGGCGACATCATGAAGGGAATACTTGAAGCCTTCCGCCGCGGCTTCGGCGAGGAGGTCAAACTCCACCCCAACGGTCTTATTTGGGCATCGGCAGAGCGTCCTTTGACATGGATGGGCACTATCGTCGATGGCATGCCTATCACACCGCGCCGTGGCTACCCCGTAGAGCTCCAAGCCCTGTGGTATAACGCCGTAGAGTACACCTTGGCTGTTGCCAAGAAGCAGGGTGACAAGGCTTTTGTCGCCGAGTGGAAGGATGAACCGGCAAAGACACGCAACGCCTTTATCTCAAAGTTCTGGCTCGAAGAGGAGGGATACTTGGCAGACTACGTAAACTACGACGAGGTTAATAAGTTTATACGTTGCAATATGGCTGTGGCATGCGGTCTTAACTATCGCATGCTCAACGACGAGCAGCTCGTAGCCACATTGCAAACAATACATCAACACCTGCTCACGCCGCGCGGTTTGCGCACATTGTCACCGCGCAACTTGCTCTACAAGTCGAACTACAACGAGGACCAACGCTCACAGGACCTCGCATCACGCAACGGCTCGGCATGGGTATGGCCTTTGATGTTCTACGTTAAGGCGTGCTTCGAGCTTGGCGGTGCAAACTACGTAGCCGAGGCAGAGAGCATTGTTGAGGCATTCGACGAGGAGCTGCAAACAAAGTGTGTAGGTTCACTTTCGGAGCGCTTCGAGGGTGATCCCCCGCACGCTCCCCGTGGCTCGGTATCGCACGCGACATCGGTTGCAGGTCTGCTCTTCATCAACGACCTCATCAAGAAGTATGCTCCCAAAAAGCCTGCGCGCAAAAGTTGCAAGAAGGCTGCACCCAAGACAGAGTGCTCGGAGGAGAAGCCCAAGAGAAAGTGCGTACGCAAGAGTGTAAAAAAGTAAAAATGTAAAACATATTGATTATGAGAGTCTTAATGTTCGGATGGGAGTTTCCTCCCCATATTGCCGGAGGTCTGGGCACAGCCTGCTATGGCATGACCCAAGGCTTGGCTCGCAACGACGTGGAGGTTATCTTCGTCATGCCCAAGGCATCGGGTGACGAGGATCAGAGTTTTGTTAAGGTTGTAAATGCCAGCGACATCGAGGCACACTACTGCGATTCAAGCATCGAGGGCGCCGATGATATAATGCGTAAGATATCGTTCATCCATATCGATTCAAACATGGTACCCTACATCTCTCCCGAGGAGTGGGCAACCTACCGCGAGGGCTACGAGCGCACAGGCAAGAAGTTCTGGGAGCGCAAGGGAGATAGTTGGACCCAGCGCTACACCTTCTCGGGCAAGTATGGCGCAAACATCATGGAGGAGGTCGCTCGCTATGCTGTTGTTGCTGCCGAGGTAGCAAAGCAGCTCGAAGGAGAGTTTGATGTTATCCATGCCCATGACTGGCTCACGTACTTTGCTGGTATCGCTGCAAAACGCGTGTCGGGCAAGCCCCTTGTAGTACACATGCACGCAACATCGTTCGACCGCTCGTCGAGCGACAATATCGACACTCGCGTCTATGAGATCGAGCGTGCGGGTATGCAAGCCGCAGATATGGTTATCGCCGTGTCGCACCTCACACGCAATATCGTTATAAACAAGTACGCCATTGATCCGGACAAGGTTGTCGCCGTACACAACGCCGTACAGTTTGCCGAGAACGACAACCCACTGCCAGAGCGTGGTGTCGATGATAAGATTGTTACGTTCCTGGGACGTATCACCTTCCAGAAGGGTCCCGACTACTTTATCGAGGCAGCTGCCAAGGTTCTGAAACGTGTTCCGAACGTACGTTTCGTTATGGCAGGCTCGGGCGACATGATGAATCACTGTATTCGCCGTGCCGCACAACTCGGTATCGCGGATCGCTTCCACTTCACGGGCTTCCTCAAAGGCGACGACGTGCAGAAGATGTTCCAACTCTCGGACGTATATGTCATGCCCTCTGTATCGGAGCCGTTTGGCATCTCGCCATTGGAGGCCATGCGTTCTAACGTTCCCACAATCATCTCGAAGCAGAGCGGTGTAGCCGAGGTTTTGGACTATGCCGTAAAGGTGGACTACTGGGATGTCGATGCCATGGCAGACTCGATTTATGGTCTTATCACCTATCCGGCACTCGCCAAGATGTTCTCCGAGAAGGGTATGGACGAGGTTAATAACCTCAAATGGTTCAACGCCGCTGTGAAGATTAAGGATGTATATCAGCAGGCTATCGACAAGTGTAAATAATAATATAAGGTAACTATATATGAAGACAGTTTGTTTCTACTTTCAGGTACACCAGCCCTGGCGTTTGAAGACCTATCGTTTCTTCCAGATGGGCAAAGACCATAACTACTTGGACGACTTCACAAATCGTTCTATCATGCAGAAGATTGCTCGTGAGTGCTATCTGCCCATGAATGCATTGTTGTTGAGCCTCATCAAACAGAATAAGGGCGCTTTCCGCTGCTCGTTCTCGATTACGGGTTCGGCCGTTGAGCAGTTTAAGGCCTACGCCCCCGAGGTCCTCGACTCGTTCAAGGAGCTTGCTGCAACAGGTTGCGTAGAGTTTCTCGGCGAGACCTACTCTCACTCGTTGTCGTCGCTCTACTCTACCGAGGAGTTCAAGCAGGAGGTTAAGCTCCACTCTGCAATGCTTAAAGAGGAGTTTGGCATAAAGCCCACAGCATTCCGCAACACGGAGCTTATCTACTCTGACGATATTGCTGCAACGGTATCGGGCATGGGCTTCAAGACCATGCTTGCCGAGGGAGCCAAACATATCCTTGGCTGGAAGTCTCCGAACTTCGCCTATACCGACGCCGTTGATAACAAGTTGCGTCTATTGCTCCGCAACTACAAGCTCTCGGACGACATTGGCTTCCGCTTCTCGAACGAGGGTTGGTCGGAGTGGCCACTAACCGCCGACAAATACGCCTCATGGGTAGCTGCCGAGACGGGCGAGGTGGTAAACATATTTATGGACTACGAGACATTTGGCGAACACCAGAAGGCATCTACGGGCATCTTCGACTTCATGAAGGCACTGCCTGCTGCATTGATGGCAACCGGCGAGGTGGAGTTCGCCACGGTAAGCGAGGCAAGCAAGAAGTTGCAACCCGTTGCCGTATTGCACTGCCCCCATGCCATGTCGTGGGCAGATGAGGAGCGCGATGTTACGGCTTGGCTTGGCAACGACTTGCAGAACGAGGCATTCAACAAGCTCTACGCCTTGGCACCACGCATCCGCAAAACCAAGAACAAGGACTTTGAGTATGTATGGCACTTTATGCAGAACTCCGACCACTTCTACTACATGGCAACAAAGTGGTTCTCGGATGGCGACGTACACTCGTACTTTAACCCCTATGGCTCGGCATACGAGGCGTTTATCAACTATATGAACGTGCTCGCCGACTTCGAAATCGAGCTCGACAAGCTCTAATCGCCGATAACACAAAAATAGTATAGGCAGCAAAAGCTGCCTATACTATTTTAATATGTGTGAGACCTTACTCCACTCCTAATACTGCTCCTTCTCGTTGGGGAAGTCACAGCTCTTTACATCATCGACATAGTGACCTACGGCCTCCGAAATCGTTGCCCCAAGGTCGGCATAGCGACGCAAGAAACGGGGAGAGAAGGCTTGTGTGATGCCCAACATGTCGTGTGCCACAAGCACTTGACCATCAGTAGCGCCACCCGCACCAATACCTATCGTCGGTATGTGTAGCTCCTCCGATACGCGCCTACCAAGTTTTGCGGGAATCTTCTCCAACACAACAGCAAAGCATCCTGCCTGCTCCAAGAGGTGTGCATCGCGCACCAACTTCTCCGCCTCCGCCTCATCCTTGGCACGCACGTTATATGTACCAAACTTATGGATAGACTGCGGAGTGAGTCCAAGGTGTCCCATGACGGGAATACCTGCCGATATGATTCGATTTACCGACTCCAAAATCTCCTCACCGCCTTCGAGCTTCACAGCATCTGCCTCTGTCTCCTTCATAATGCGCACCGCCGAGTCGAGAGCCACCTTCGAGTTACCCTGATAGGTACCAAAGGGAAGATCCACAACAACCAGCGCACGCTCCACGGCTCGTACTACCGACTTGGCGTGATAAATCATCATATCGAGCGTTATGGGAAGCGTGGTTTCGAAGCCCGCCATAACATTTGCTGCCGAGTCGCCGACGAGGATAACATCCACGCCCGCCTTATCGACAATCTTTGCCATAGAGTAATCATAGGAGGTGAGCATGGCAATCTTCTCGCCGCGCTGTTTCATCTCCGTAAGGCGCAATGTGGTTACCGCCCTGACTGTACTTTCTACCGACATAACAACTTCTTAGTTCCGGGGTTAGTGTTTTGGACATCTGCCAAAGGGCTACTCCTGCGACTCCTGTGCCTCGCCCTGCACATCCTCCTCAGAGGGGAGCTTAAACTCGGTGAAGCCTGCCTCGACAAGCAAGTTGTACCACGCAAAGCACTTCTTCATATCCGACACGTGTACGCGGTCACGGTCATACTCGGGCAATACCTTTGCAAACTCCTCCTTGATGCGCTCTGCCGACTCCTTATGCGAGATAGCCTGCTTACCACCCGTATAGTTCCAGATGTTGGTAAATACATCTGCCAAGGCGATATCCTCACCCTCGGTAAACATTGAAATCTCGGTAAGAGCACTCACACGCGATGTTGCCGAAGCATTCATGCGCTTGCCATCAATAAGCGACTCAACAATCACTCCACGCATAGACTGCGCTACATACTTGTACAAACCGGGCTGACCCGAGATTGCCAATATCTCCTTTAACTCCATATACAGTGTAGTTTTTTATGGTGTATTACAAATTGTTTTTAATCTTTATCGCGACAAAGGTAATTAAATTTTACAAAAATTTGTATATTTGTGCCATAGTAAATAAATTAAAGCGGTATTGGTATGCAGAATAATGAGCTTGAAATCATCCAAATCAACATCTCGGGAGAGGATAAGCCAGGACTAACCACAGCGCTAACAGATATCTTGGCACACCACGACGCCTTTATCCTTGACATAGGTCAGTCGAACATCCATCGTTCACTGACATTAGGCATACTCTTTCTTACTACCTCCGAACGCTCGGGACAGATAATGAAGGAGCTACTCTTCAAAGCCTCGGAGATGAACATAAACATACGTTTCACACCCATCACCGAAGAGGAGTATAGCCGCTGGGTGTCGGGACAGGGCAAGAATCGTTATATCATCACACTCATAGGACGCAAGCTCACCGCCGGACACATAGCGCGTGTCACGCAGGCAATCTATGACGAAGGTCTTAACATCGACGACATCAGCCGTCTGTCTGGACGTATGCCATTGGACGAAAACGAGCGTGTGCCCAACACCAGCATCGAGTTCTCGGTACGTGGCTACCTCGAAGACAAAAGCCGAATACAAAATCGCCTAATGGAGCTTACCGAGGAGGGTGAGGTTGATATTTCGTTCCAGAAGGATGGCATTTTCCGCCGTTCGCGCCGCCTTATATGCTTCGATATGGATTCGACGCTGATTCGCACCGAGGTTATCGACGAACTTGCAGACCGTGCAGGCGTGGGCGCCGAGGTACGTGACATCACCGAACGAGCAATGCGTGGCGAAATAGACTTCCGCGAAAGTTTCACCGAGCGTGTGGCACTACTCAAGGGTCTTGATGTGAACGTCATGGAGGATATTGCCATAAATCTGCCGATAACCGAGGGTTTGGACCGCATGATGACCATACTCAAACGTGTGGGCTACAAGACCGCAATACTCTCGGGTGGTTTCACCTACTTTGGCAACTATCTGCGTAGCCGCTTCGGCTTCGACTATGTATATGCCAACGAGTTGGAGGTCGAGAACGGAAAACTTACGGGACGCTACACGGGCGAGATTGTAGATGGCAAGCGTAAGGCGGAGCTGCTGCGCCTATTGTGCCAATTCGAGAATATCGATATACAGCAGTCGGTAGCTGTTGGTGATGGCGCCAATGACCTGCAAATGTTAAGCACCGCCGGACTCGGCATCGCCTTCCACGCAAAACCCAAGGTACGCGCCACAGCAAGGCAGTCGATATCAACCGTTGGTCTTGACGGCATACTCTACTTCCTCGGCTTGAAGGATTCGTGGGTGGATAAGGCATAGTTTAATATGCTGAAAATAGAGCTATTAACACTACTATTATTAGTATCGGCAGGGTGTTATCGTCTTGCCGATACTCCTATTCTTACCAACTCAACTACGCCGCCCACACTATCAATTAGCGAGTTCCGTGACCACTACGTGGGGTCGGGATGCACCTATATCGCCGATAAGATAGTCATGCAGGGGAGAGTTATCTCGTCGGATAGATGCGAAAATTTCTATCGCACACTCCTCATTGATGATGGCACTGCTGCCGTAGAGCTTCTTACGGGTCTATATAATACACATGCCGATTACCCCGAGGGTCTGTGCGTAGCTCTTCACGTGGAGGGCTTGGCTGCAGACTACTCTCGTGGAGTGTTGCAAATTGGGCGTAAATCACCCTCATATAGCCCCTATCCGCTCGACTATCTTGCATCGAGCGTGGCGATGGACAATGTTGTGGAGCGCAGCCTTGACATTGACCCCATATCGCCCATCACGAGCAAAATATCTTCACTCAACAGCTCGATGTACGGAAGATTGGTACGCATAGACTCACTACGGCTGATTGACGCCTCGTCGATAGATACGCTCCGTGGCGACAACCTACGTGATGCACGCTGGTACGGCTATGCCCTCTTTCGGGATAAGCAAGGCGACTCCATAGTGGTATATACAAGCGACTACGCCACCTATGCCGACAACAGCATACCACAAGGCTACGTCGCAATACAGGGCATAGTGCAGGCATCGCTCGCTTCGGACCACTACACAGCAAGCCTTCCACAATTAAAGATGCGTTATGCCGAGGATTGCTCGACATATTAGCCTGTTTTGTTGTCTTGTGCTATCAATGGGCATAGGCGTCACTGCGTGCGAGAGCAACGACGAACACGCCTCGACTGTAAACCATAGCATCGCCTATCTGCACTCGCTGTCGCGCAACTATACCGTAATCATCGGCGAGGATATCTATGTCGAGGGTTGTATCGTAGCAAACGACATCCTCAACGAGGTGCAAAACACCATAGTTGTTGCCGACAATTTCGCCGGCGTAGAGGTTAAGATTGAGGGGCAGGAGCTACATAGATACCTACCTCTATTTGCCAAAGTTAGGATTCGCTGTGCAGGTCTGGCACTGGGGCGCGAAGGAGATTGCTTGGTGCTGGGCATGCCACCCACGTCGGAGTATGTCGCAGACCGCATACCAAGCAGCAGTGCCACAAACTACCTATCGATAACATCGTTAGACGAGCACCCTCCCGTAATGCAATGTAACATAGGCGATATCACGCCTGCACTACTTCAACGCTACATATCGCTCGAAGATGTAGGCTTTGTCGATGAGGAGCAGGGAGCAACATGGTGCGAGCACGACACGGCAACGCCACACAGCTACCTCACAACCATACGCCACCTTACCAACGGCATTGATACACTGCAAGTAGTAACCTCGGGCGAGTGCGACTACGCCTCGACAACGCTCCCCTCGGGTATGCTGCGGTGCGAGGGTAAAATAGAACAGCACGACCACGAGGTCGCGCTGCGCATCATAAATTACGGGGTAGCATCCTTATAGCCGTTTTGTCACGACCTATGCGCGATGCCACGCATCAATGCCAACTATCGGTGCTCCGCAACCCAACGCGTAAGCTCCACAAAATCGGCAACAGACAACTGTTCGGCACGCATCGTAAAGAAGCGATGCTCCTCGCCACCGAAATCCCCAAATGCCGACTTCAACGAGTTGCGCAACATCTTGCGACGCTGCCCAAACGACGCCTTGACGACCTTGATAAAGAGTTGCTCGTCGCAATCGAGGCTCCGAACATCGTTGCGCACCAGACGTATCACGGCACTCTTGACCTTTGGAGGCGGATTAAAGACCTTCTCGCCCACGGTGAAGAGATACTCGATATCGTACCAGGCCTGCAACAATACACTCAAAATGCCATACTCCTTCGATCCCGGAGGCTCGGCAAGACGCACCGCAACCTCGCGCTGTATCATACCCACACACTCGGGCACAATATCGCGGTTTTCGAGCACCTTAAAAAATATCTGCGATGATATATTATATGGGAAGTTGCCGACGATTTTCAGCCTATTGCCATACTCCTGTCTCAAATCCATCTTCAAGAAGTCGCCCTCGGTAAGACGTGGCGTAAATTCCGGGAAATGGCTATGCAGATACTCCACCGACTCGGAGTCAATCTCGGCACCATAGGTCACAATATCATTGCGTTGCAACAGAAATTGGGTGAGCACACCCATGCCACAACCAACCTCCAACACCTTATCGGGGCACTCCTCCGTGCCTCCCGAGAGTGACATAGCAATCTTTCGTGCTATGTTCAGGTCGGTCAGGAAGTGCTGTCCCAACGCCTTCTTTGCCCTTACCTCACCCATCTTTCTACGTTAATTGGCTACCTCCGATATAAACTTGATGCGCACCAAACGAATCTCCTCCTCGCTATACTCCGAGCCCAACTCCTCGATGGCGGCATCCAACGAGTCGGTCTCGGCATCCTCCTTGAAATACAGATAGATATCCTCAACCTTATCCTCGTCCATAATGGTATTCAGATAGTACTGAATATCGAGACGCGTGCCCGAATTGACAATTGCCTCAATCTCGGTCAGCAACTCATCCATATCGAGATTACGCGCACGAGCAATATCCTCGAAGTCCATCTTGCGGTCGATGGACTGAATGATAAATATCTTGTTGTTGGACTTGCTTGCTACGGACTTAACGACCATATCCTGCGGACGAATAATCTCCTTCTCCTCGACATACGCCTTGATAAGTTCAATAAACTCCGCTCCATACTTCTGTGCCTTGCCGGCACCAACGCCCGATATGGTCTGCATCTCCTCCATGGTTATAGGGTACTGCACCGACATATCCTCCAACGACGGATCCTGAAAGATGACGTATGGAGGCAGATTATTCTGCTTAGCTACCTTACGACGCAAATCTTTAAGCATTGCAAAAAGCTCTTCGTCGGCAGCACCTCCACCCTTCATAGCGGCAATCTGTTCGTTATCCTCCTCCGAATCGTAGTCATGATCGAGAGTAACGGTTACCTTCGTGGGCTTGGCTATATACTTCTCGCCCTTGGCATTTATGGATATAAGACCATAGTTCTCGATATTCTTATCGATAAGTCCCATAATCAACGCCTGACGAATAACAGCATTCCAGAAGCGCGGGTCCTTATCCTGTCCTGCCCCAAATATCTCCAACTTATGATGGCCATAGCTCTTAATCAGCGCCGTAACCTTGCCCAGAAGCAGCGCTACGAGGTGGTCAATCTTGAACTTGTCGCCAATCTCTTTCAGCGCCTCCAACGCGAGTTGCATCTCCTCGTGAGCATCGACCTTGGGCTTGGGATTACAACAGTTGTCGCAGTTTCCGCAATTATCCTCGCCATACTCCTCGCCAAAGTAGTGTAACAACGACTTACGGCGACACATCGAACTCTCGGCATACGACACGGTCTCCAACAAAAGCAACTTGCCAATCTCCTGCTCGGCAACAGGCTTACCCTGCATGAACTTCTCGAGCTTCTGAATATCCTTGTAGCTGTAAAATGTTAGGCAGTGACCCTCACCACCATCACGCCCTGCACGTCCTGTCTCCTGATAGTAGCCCTCCAACGACTTGGGTATATCGTAGTGGATGACATAGCGTACGTCGGGTTTATCGATACCCATACCAAAGGCAATCGTTGCAACGATAACATCGACCCTCTCGTGCAGAAAGGCATCCTGATTATCGGCACGCGTCTGCGCATCCATACCGGCATGGTATGCCAACGCCTTGATGCCATTTGCCACCAACAACTCGGCGAGTTCCTCAACCTTCTTACGGCTCAAACAATAGATTATACCACTCTTGCCGCTATGCTGCTTGATAAAGCGAATAATATCGTGATCGACATTGTGCTTCGGACGCAACTCGTAGTATAGATTCGGACGATTGAACGACGAACGGAATACCGTAGCATCGGTCATACCGAGGTTTTTCTGTATATCCATCTGCACCTTGGGCGTTGCCGTTGCCGTGAGGGCAATGAGCGGCGCCGTACCAATATCGTTAATGATGGGGCGTATGCGTCGATACTCCGGGCGGAAGTCGTGACCCCACTCCGAGATGCAGTGTGCCTCGTCGATAGCATAGAACGATATCTTTATCTTGCGAAGGAAGGCTATATTATCCTCTTTGGTCAGCGACTCGGGAGCAAAATAGAGCAGTTTGGTACGTCCCTCCAAAACATCTTGACGCACCTGCGCTATTGCCGACTTGTTAAGCGACGAATTTAGAAAGTGTGCTATGCCCGACTCCGTAGAGAAGGTACGCATGGCATCTACCTGATTCTTCATCAAGGCAATAAGTGGCGATATGACAATAGCTACACCATCCATAATAAGCGCCGGCAGCTGGTAGCAAAGAGATTTACCACCACCCGTAGGCATTAACACAAAGGTATCCTTACCTGCTAAAACATTGTTTATAACAGCCTCCTGATTGCCTTTGAACGATGTAAAGCCAAAGTATTCACGCAACTTATCGTGTAACAAACCTGCTTGTTGGGTACTCATAATTTTTTGTTATGACAAAAATTTACCCAAATATAGGATATTTTTTTGAAAAATAGTAATAACTTTGTGAAAAATTTACAAAAAAAGATGAGACTCTTTACAAGCGAACTCGTAAAAACCTATAAATCACGCACTGTCGTAAACCACGTCACAATCGATGTTAAGCAGGGTGAGATTGTCGGTTTGCTCGGCCCCAACGGTGCCGGCAAGACGACTACCTTCTACATGATTGTTGGACTTATCAAGCCCAACGAGGGACGTATCTACCTCGAAGATGACATGGGCAAAGTTTCCGACATTACAAAGGAGCCGGTATATCGTCGTGCACAGATGGGCGTAGGTTACCTTGCGCAGGAGGCATCGGTATTTCGACGCCTTACGGTCGAAGATAACATTCGTGCCGTATTGGAGATGACCAAGTTCTCGCGTAAATATCAGCGAGAGCGCATGGAGTCACTCATCGAGGAGTTCCGCTTGCAGAAGGTACGCAAGAACTACGGCAACCAGCTCTCGGGTGGCGAGCGTCGTCGCACCGAGATTGCACGTGCCGTGGCCATAAATCCCTCATTCATACTTCTCGACGAGCCGTTTGCGGGCGTCGATCCCATTGCTGTTGAGGATATTCAGAGCATCGTGGGGACACTCAAAGACAAGAATATCGGCGTCATCATCACCGACCACAACGTGGACGAGACACTCGCCATCACTGACCGTACATATCTGCTCTACGAGGGTAAGATTTTGAAGGCAGGAACACCCGAGGACCTTGCCGCTGACGAGATGGTGCGCAAGGTATATCTCGGCAGCAACTTCCAGCTGCGCACCTCACCCCAGATGGCACGCGAGCGCCGCGAGAGAGAGGAGCGCGAAAGAGAGGAGGCGCTGCTTGCTATGGGTCACGTTCACGAGCGTGACGAGGATGACGATGACGATTGGGACGACAGCGACGAAATCAACGAATAATCTATTATGGATAGTACGGTCCCTTTAGGGTGCACATTATCGGGAGAGATTACGCCTCCCTGCTCCAAAAGCTATGCTCAACGAGCTCTGGCGGCAGCACTACTCGCCAACGAAACCACTACGCTGCGCGGCATAGAGATGTGCAGCGACACACGTTCGGCAATCGATGCTATCGAGAAGCTCGGAGCTACGGTACATATCATCGACCAAAACACTATTAAAATTGAGGGTGGACTCAACCCACACACCGACCGCCTCGATGTTGGCGAGTCGGGGTTAGCAGCCCGTCTGTTTACGCCCATTGCAGCACTCACCGCCAAGCCTTTGACGATAGATGGACGTGGCACATTGCGTCATCGCCCCATGACAATGATGATTGAGCCTCTGACGGAGCTTGGTGTCGAGGTGCGTGATGGCGGTGGCAAACTACCCATCGAGGTGCGCGGTCCCATGCGCGGAGGACGCGTGACGGTCGATGGCTCGATGTCATCGCAATTTATCACAGGTCTGCTCATTGCGCTTCCTATGGCAAAGGATGATACCACTATCGAGGTACGCGGAGCCGTATCTACGCCCTACATCGACATGACACTCGAAACCCTCAAACGATTCGGCATCGAAGTACTCTACAAGGAGGGTGACTACACCGAGTTCTACATCGAGGGCGGACAGTGCTACAAAGGTGTGGATTACACCATCGAGAGCGATTGGTCGGCAGCAGCCATAATCATGGTTGCAGCGGCAATAGCAGGCGACGTCACCATACGCAACATATCTACCCTATCGCGTCAGGCCGATACCATCGTATGTCGCGCTTTGGAGCGTGCCGGAGCATCTCTCGTCATCGAGAGCGACAACATCACCGTATCACACCGCGAACTCACAGCGTTCAGTTTCGACGCCACCAACGCCCCCGACCTCTTCCCGGCACTTGTAGCTCTTGCCGCAGCTGCGGATGGCGTATCGACGATATACGGTATCGAGCGTCTGCGTGGCAAGGAGAGCGACCGCGGCGAAGTGTTGAGAGAGGAGTATGCGAAGTTGGGCATCGATATAGAGCTCGACTACGACGAGAATGTAATGCGCATTGTAGGTGGCACACCCCACGGTGGCGAGGTTGATAGCCACGATGACCACCGCATAGCCATGTCATTAGCTGTGACTGCGTTACGCACAAGCGACGAAGTTACGATACGAAACCGCGAATGTGTTGCAAAGAGCTATCCATCGTTCTTCGATGACATTGAGTCATTGAGAGTAAAATAGTGTTTTTAGGATGAAGAACTCGTATGGCGAAATACTGCGCGTGACCATATTTGGCGCATCGCATGCCGAGAGCGTAGGAGTCGATATTGAGGGCGTTCCGCAGGGTCTGCGCCTCACCGAGGAGCTCTTTGCATCAGATATCGAGCGTCGTCGCCCGATGCAGCGTGGCGACACCCCGCGCCACGAGAGCGACACACCCCAAATCGAAGGCACAGATAAGGAGCACCTTACGACAGGCGGAAGCATACGAATATCATTCAGAAACAACAACATTCGCTCGAAAGATTACGCACACCTTGTCTATCATCCGCGCCCCTCGCACGCCGACCTCACACAACGTCGCAAATATGGACAGGAGGCAGACCTTGCCGGCGGAGGCATAGCATCGGGCAGGATGACCGTAGCGCTGGTTGCGGCGGGGGTTGTGGCCAAGCAGCTTATACCCAACGCGAGGTTTGAGACAAAGCTTATCGAGGTCGCGGGCATCACCGATGTCTCGCGTTTCGACAGCCTGATTCAGGAGGCACACAGCGACAAAGACTCGGTAGGAGGCGTTGTGGAGTGTCGTGTCGAGGGCGTTGAGGCGTCGCTCGGAGAGCCCTTCTTCGACTCTGTTGAGAGCACCATAGCCCACCTTCTATTCTCGATTCCGGGAGTCAAGGGGGTGGAGTTTGGCGATGGCTTTGCGGGCTGCAAAAAGCGTGGTTCGGAGCGCAACGACGCCATAATCGATGATAAAGGTACGACACTAACCAATAACGAAGGGGGTATAAATGGGGGCATTACAAATGGCAATCCCATCATTGTGCGTGTTGCCATAAAGCCCACGCCAAGCATAGGCAGGGAGCAGCATAGCTACGATTTTTCGAGCGGTCGAATAGCCCCACTTACCATTGGTGGGCGCCATGATGCCTGCATAGCACGCCGTGCTGCGGTAGTTGTGGAGGCGATGGTCGCTCTGGCTCTTGCCGACCTAAAATTGCGTAACCTATGACAACACGGCGCCAAATAGTGGATATGTTGCGTCGTGCCGCCGAGGAGTGTTACCCTCCGCAGGAGGCACAGCAGATTGCCGAAATCATCGTCGAGAAGTGTGGTGGCGTTAGTCGCAACCAACTTATCGTAGAGCCCGACAAGGAGCTGCATATCGAGGATTTGGAGCGCATGCAAAAAGATTTAAGGTCGTGGCGACCTGTACAATACATAGTTGGCAGAGCCGACTTTTGTGATATGGAGTTCTTTGTCAAGGAGGGTGTACTCATACCCCGCCCCGAGACCGAAGAGTTGGTTGCATGGATAGCGTCGGAGAGCAAGGCACAGAGCTCGATACTCGACGTATGTACGGGCAGTGGTTGCATTGCTATATCCCTGGCACGTGCCGTAACCCGTAGCCATGTAGCAGCTCTTGACTTATCGACCGATGCTCTCGAAATTGCACGTTGCAACGCCAAGAGGCTCGCTCCAGATGTGGAGTTCTTCGAGGCAGACGCACTCGGAGATTTTGCCGCGAACATCGATACCAGATTCGACGTTATCGTGTCAAACCCTCCGTACATTCCTGCAAGTGACCGCCGAATGATGCGTCCAAATGTCACGGAGTATGAACCCGATATGGCGCTCTTTGTTCCCGACGCAGAGCCTCTGCTCTTCTATCGCTCGATAGCCCGCAATGCGCGTAAGCTTCTGAACGATGGAGGCAAGCTCTACTTCGAGATTTATGAGGCGTATGCCAAGCAGATGACATCGATGCTTCACGACGAGGGTTATAAGCGAGTACGCCTGCGTAACGATTTCTGTGATAAACCGAGGATGATATGCGCAGAGATAGACTAAATAGCTCAACATCAACACAAGAGCAAGGCATGCGCAGCAAAACTCCAAAACAAGCCTTGGGGTCGCTAATGAGGCTTTGTGCCCGCTCGGAGCGTAGTTCGGGAGATGCCATACGTCTGCTACGTCGTTGGGGAGTCGCCGAGGGGGAGCATAAAGCGATTATTGATAGGCTAATCACGGAGCGATATATCGATGACCGCCGTTATGCCGAGGCCTATGCACGCGAAAAGTCTCAATTGGCGGGCTGGGGAGCAAGAAAGATAGCTCTGTATCTACGGCAAAAGGGCATTGAGAACACTATAATTGAGGAGGTTACGGCAATGCTTGATAGTAGCATCCAACGCGACAAACTCATCGCAAAACTACGCCGCAAGGCGAGTACGGTAAAGGCAGACTCGGACTACGAACTGCGAGGCAAACTAATGCGCTATGCAGCTGGACTCGGCTACGACTACGCGATGGCGAAAGAGATGGTAGCGGCAGTTATGGGCGAGGATAGTTTAGAAGAAATTTAGTATAATATTGAACAAATAACCAACTTTTAATAAGTTTAACACTAAAAACCAATTAACTATGAAAAAACTAATGATGATGGCAGCCCTTGCAGGCTTTATGGTAGCTTGCGGCTCGGAGAAGAAAGCAGAGGAAAAGACGGATGCAGCAGCCGCTCCCGAAACAGTTGTTGTAGAGGATGTTACAGCAGAGGAGACAACAGCTGCCCCCGAAGCTACAACGGTAGATAATAGCGATATTAAGGCTAACGAAAAGGCCGTTATCGATGTTCCTGTACACAAGGTAAAGGGTTCAAAGGAGAGTAACGAGCCTAAACTCATTATAGCAGACAGCAAGTTGGAGACAAAGGAGAGCACCCCTACCAACATCAGTCTTAATGTAGCTAACGATCTCGACATCAAGGCAGAGGACATCACTGTTTTGGAGGTTGTGAAGTAAAATATTGCAGAGGTCGCCGACCAAAATATAGATGCGTGTCGGTGACATAGGGCAAGTGTGGCTCTCATCATGTCATTTGAAACATCGGTTTGTGACATGGCGAGAGCCACTGTTTTTTATTGTTGTTGCATTTCGCTTTTTTTTACTATCTTTGCAGCGTCTTATATGAAATATAAGATTTCGCACGACAAAATAGAGTTAAAAATCATATACAATGGCAGTTGAACTGAAAGATCTTACCAAGAGCGACGAAAACTACTCGCAATGGTACAACGATTTGGTTATCAAGGCTGGTCTTGCCGAGAACTCGGCAGTACGCGGCTGTATGGTAATCAAGCCCTATGGCTATGCAATATGGGAGAAGATGCACGATGCTCTCGACCGCATGTTCAAGGAGACAGGACACGAGAACGCATACTTCCCGCTCTTCATCCCCAAGTCATTCTTCTCGCGCGAGGCGAGCCACGTCGAGGGCTTTGCCAAGGAGTGTGCGGTGGTTACACACTACCGTTTGAAGAACGACCCCGATGGTAGTGGTGTGGTGGTTGATCCCGCTGCACGTCTCGAAGAGGAGCTCATCGTCCGCCCCACATCCGAGACTATCATCTGGAATACCTACAAGAATTGGATTACTTCGTACCGTGATCTACCCATCCTCTGCAATCAGTGGGCAAATGTGGTTCGCTGGGAGATGCGTACACGTCTGTTCCTCCGCACCGCCGAGTTCCTCTGGCAGGAGGGTCACACGGCACACGCCACTGCCGAGGAGGCACAAGAGGAGACCGAGCGCATGATTAACGTCTATAAGACCTTTGCCGAGGAGTGGATGGGTGTGCCCGTTATCGTAGGTCACAAGTCACCCAACGAGCGCTTTGCAGGTGCCGTTGATACCCTCACCATCGAGGCTCTGATGCAGGATGGCAAGGCTTTACAGAGCGGCACATCGCACTTCTTGGGTCAGAACTTTGCCAAGGCCTTCGACGTTCAATACACCAACAAGGAGGGTAAGCAGGAGTATGTGTGGGCAACATCATGGGGTGTATCGACACGTCTTATGGGTGCTCTTATCATGTCACACTCGGACAACAACGGCTTGGTATTGCCTCCGAAGTTGGCGCCCATACAGGTTGTCATGGTACCCATCTACCGTGGCGAGGAGCAGCGAGTGCAGGCCGTAGCCCGCTTCGAGGAGATTGCCAAAGAGTTGCGCGCCAAGGGTATATCGGTTAAGATTGACGGTCGCGACAACGTTCGTTCGGGCTTCAAGTTTGCCGAGTACGAGCTCAAAGGCGTACCCGTACGCTTGGCTCTCGGACCTCGCGATTTGGAGAATGGCACCATCGAGTTGGCACGTCGCGACACACTCACCAAGGAGGTTGTATCGCAGGAGGGACTTACCGAGCGTATCGTAGCCCTCATGGACGAGATTCAGCAGAACATCTTCCAAAAGGCATTGGATTATCGCAACTCAATGATTACCAAGGTTGATAGCTGGGAGGAGTTCAAGCAGGTGCTCAACGACAAGGGCGGCTTCATACTTGCTCACTGGGACGGAACTCCCGAGACCGAACAGGCGATTAAGGATGCTACGAAGGCGACTATACGTTGTATCCCTATGGACGTAGTACCCGAGGAGGGCAAGTGCGTCTATTCGGGCAAACCCTCGCCCTACCGCGTGCTCTTTGCCAAGAGCTACTAAACGGGGTTGCCCAGGGGCGACTATCGGATAAACAGAGAGCAGAGGTTGTTCGACACAAAGGTCAAACAACCTCTGCTATATTAACACACCACCTATTTTCAGGTTGATATTGTATAAGCACAGATATGTATAGCTTCAAGAGGTATAAACCCCACTATTCGCGTATCCTACGCCTCGCCATGCCGGTGGTCTTGGCACAGGCGGGACAGCTCACAACACAGTTTGCCGATACTGCAATGGTAGGACAATTCGGAGGCGACAACCCCATACCATTGGCTGCCGTTTCGCTCGGAAGCTCACTCTTCCTGCTTATCTACCTCGCCGTACTTGGTCTGGCTCTCGGCATAACACCTATCGTTGGCGAGAGCTACGCTCGCAACGACCGCAGAGAGGTTAGTCGCATATTCGCAAATGGCATACTCTACTGTCTGCTATTGGGAGTAGGTGCAACAATAGCCGCCATAGCCATGCGACCATTTATCGGCGTATTGCAGGGGTGGATGTCGTCGTCGGGTGGCGATGTTGAGGCGGTAGCGGAGATGGCTCTCCCCTACTACGATATGCTGGTTTGGAGTATCGTGCCCATGACCCTCTTTCTTGCCGTTAAACAGTTCTTGGAGGGCATAGGCAACACGAAAGTTGCGATGTGGACAACATTGGGTGGTAACGTGCTGAACATCGGACTCAACTATATTCTGATTTTTGGACATTGTGGCGTTGAAGCTATGGGCGCCGAAGGGGCAGGACTCGCTACGCTCATATCGCGCATTGTGCAGACCATAGCCATAGCGTGCTACTTCTTCTTCTCGTTTCGCATGCGCATATACCGCAGTCTCTTCGAGCGTGGCTCGCTCGCTGCATCCTACCTAAAACGCCTATTAAGCATTGGCTTTCCCATATCGTTTCAGATGGTATTGGAGTCGGCTGCATTTATCCTAACCTCGATACTCGCGCTGTCGTTCGGTGCCGCAGCATCAAGCGCCATGCAGGTATCGTTCAACATCGCCAACATCGCATGGATGATAACAGTGGCAATAGGCTCGGCATCGACAATCGTTGTATCGCACATCTATGGTGCACAACAGCGCTCCGAACTACGCCCAACCATCTATGCCACCTACCACCTTGGGTTGGTGTGGGCTCTGTTCATGGCGACACTCTTCGTTGTGCTTCGCAACAACATAGGCGCACTCTTTACCGACAATACGGAGACCATAGCCCTCACAGCACAACTCATGCTTCCGATAGCTATATATCAACTCTCGGACTCGATACAGGGACTATCAATCAGCATGTTACGAGGTATTCAGGACGTGAAAATCATCATGCCCATAGTCCTATGCTCCTACCTCGTACTCAACATTCCGATAGGGTGTATGCTCGCCTACCACTTCCAAATGGGGTGCATGGGCTTAGTCATAGGACTAATCATAGGATTGAGTTCGGCAGCAATACTGACTGCCCTACGCCTCCGAAATCAGACTAAACGCTTTGAGCTAAAATAGGCTGCGCTCTAACGCAATCCCGGATTCATCGACTTATCAGCATAAGGATAGGGGCAATACATCTTTGCATCGCTCCATTCGCCCGTAACGGGAACGACCTCATTGCGGAAGACCCCCGGAGCGACCTCAATCATCGGATTCAGCTTACGATACTCGAAGTGGTCCTTCAAGCGATACATACGGAACATATCGCGCGAACGCGAGGCAAAGCCACACCAGTAGTATCCGGCAATCTCCCACCCATGCTCATTGTAGGCAGCCTCGGCAAGCTCCGTCGGACTCATTGCCATAGTATAGATATTGGACGTAGTGCCATCGGCACGATTGCGCACACGATTTAACACATCGACAGCCTTCTGCGTAACCTGTCCCGAACGTCCCACAGCTTCGGCATACCAGCAATACACCTCCGCAAGGCGTATTATTTGCAGCGTCTTTTGTCCTGCCGACTGTCCGGGCGAGGGATCGGCGTAGTCGAACTCCACGCCTCGCTCGGGGGCCTCGGCGGTCTTGATGAAGACAGGTGCTACAACCTCGCGTGAAGCAGGTTCGGTATCGTACCACCAATCATATAATTCGCCATCGGCAAGCATAATCTTGGGGAAATAGGTAGCATCCTTTCGCGGGCCCTCCGGGAACTCCTTCCAGAACTTAATCTCTCCATTGGTATCCCCCCAGCCTCCTTGCTTCATTTCAAGCAATATATCGGTAAGAGGCATCGCATGCGACGAACGATCTCGATGATAGTACAATCCAAGAAGTAGCTCGGGATTAGAGTGGCTATATTTCAACGAGTATATATCGGCATAATTATCCAATAGTCGATAATAGTAGGTGCCATCCTCCACCATATCAATGACCTCCTCGGCCTTGGCTGCTGCCTTTGCATAATACTCCTCGCCAAGATTCATTGGCCACCCCGCCATACACATATATACATACGACATTGTAGCCTTAACCGCCCCCTGACTAACAGCCACATTCACTCCATTCTGAAAGTACGGAGCCTTGGTATAGTTCACCGGACACCCCTTTTCTGCAATTTCGAGATCAGTTAATATAAGTTCATAGATCTGCTCTACGGTCCACAAAGGAGCGTTGTAGTCGATGGTTTCGTTGAGCATAACGGGCACAGGACCCCATGTCGTAACGAGATAGAAGTAGGAGTAGGCCCTCCAATAGTGAGCCTGCGCCAAAGCCTGCGTAAGCTCCTCCTCGGTAACATTTGGCGTACGCGACGCATTGTTAATGATAAAGTTCGCCGCCTTGATAACCTTAAAGCGCTGCTCCCACATGCTCACCATCCACGCATTATTATCCGTTACGCTATATTGGTCATGCTCGCGTAGCGACTGCTTATTGCTCGCCGGATGGGTAGAAATATCGTCGCCCGATAGGAAGTTTGTTCCCACATAATTGTTGGCGCGTTGCGAAGTTGTAACAACGGAATATAGGGCATTGATCGATGACGCCAAATCCTCGGCATTAGAGAAGAACCCATCGCTTGACAACTTGCCATTAGGCTGCTCATCCAAAAAGTCGGAACATCCGACAAGAGTCATAAATGAAAGTGCTAAAACAACTATATATCTCATAATATGTCCATTTTTCTAAAAGATGATTTTGAGTCCAAAGGTATACGTTCGAGGCACGGGATAGGCACCATAGTCCAATCCATCGTAGCCGTTATACACCTCCGGGTCCATACCCGAATATTTTGTAATGGTAAAGAGGTCCTGCGCACTTATCGAAAATTGAATATCGGCAAAACGTGTAATCGAACGTGGCAACATATACGATATTGTAATGTTCTTCAACTTCAAGAATGATGCATCCTCCAACCAGAATGTGGTGTTTGCATAGCTCTTATTGTTCGTATTCTTGACACTTGCATACTCTGCCATACTCTTATCCTCGACATAGTCCCAACCCTTGTAGTAGGCATCACGAAGAGTTATGAAACGCGAAGCACCGCTCATCGAAGCTGTCATAAAACGACTCATATTCAACCTATCGTAGTCCAAAGCTCCGCTGAAAAAGATATTTACCGAGAGGTTGCGCCATGTGATAGTATTATTCCATCCCAACATCCAACGAGGACTTGCATTACCACGCACAACCAAATCCGAAGATGTGGGGGCATTGGTAACACCTCCGTCTGCCGTACGATAGATATTGGCTCCCTGCTCGTCGAAACCCAACCACTCATAAACGTAGAACGAGCCAAGCGGATAGCCGGGTTTCATAATCTGCATAGGTCCACCCAAATCGCTATAATTTGCGGTAAGCACAAAGTCGTTGCCAGCCAAATCTTTAACTTCGTTGTGAATGAAGGTCATATTGAATGTCGTCTCCCACTTTACGCCTCGGTTTACAGGGAAGCAGTTCAGCGAAAATTCGACACCTTGATTCAGCAGCTCGCCCTGATTCACCCAATAGCTGCCACCTCCGTTGTAGTGCGGAACCTGCTTTTGAAAGAGCAGGTCCTCGGTATATTTTCTAAACAGGTCCATCGAGATGTTGATGCCATAAATCGACAAATCGAGGCCCACATCGTATTGTGTGGTTGTCTCCCACGTAAGGTTAGGCGTTGCAAAGGTGTTGCCCCAATACCCCGTATATCCGGTCGATGTGCCCCAGCCGTAGGAGGTGCTTGATAACATTCCGAGTGTGTTGTACGCGGCAATAGCCTCGTTACCCGTTATACCGTAGCTGGCACGCAACTTCAACTGCTCGACGATACCATTTCCTCGCAAGAATGGCTCGTTAGCAATATCCCATGCGACAGCAGCCGAAGGGAAGAAACCCCAACGGTTACGCCCCTGGAACTTCGAAGAACCATCGGCACGTAGCGCCGCGGTGAAGAAGTAGCGTTTATCGTAGTCGTAATTTAGGCGAACAATACCCGACATTAACGATGACTGCGTATAGGAGTTACTCTCGCTACGTACCGTGGCATTGCTCACATCCCAATAGCCCACACTCTCGTTATTCAATCCACTACCGCTAATCGACATATTGGTTGTTACGCTCTTGCTCATCTCCCACACTGCATTTGCCGATATCGAGTGACGATTGAACGTGTTGGCATAGCTCAAATTGTTTGTATTCTGCCAATATTGGTACACCGATGCCTTGTTCGACATCGAGCTCGTTGCGCCCGAAGCTACTTTACTCGACGAAAATGCATAGGAGGGAGCATAGTCGAAGTTATAACCACCCTGGACATTGAGCGTCAAGCCATCATAAATATTGAAACGCAGCACCATATTGGCATTCAGGTTGTAGCTATACGAGTCGTTATCGCTCTCGGCCAACGCGCCATAAGGGTTGTTGCTCAACATGTTGTATGGGTCTTTGTTATAGACACCTGTTTCCGGGTCTTTTAGCTCCATCGTGGGCGAATAGTTGAGAATATGATGCCAATTAGGGGCACTACCATCCTGATGCATAATAGCTCCACTAATCTTGGTCGATAGTTGCAACCACCGTCTGACATCAGCATCGATATTTGCTCTGATGCCATATCTACTATACTTCGAAAGGATGGTTACGGCTTGTTGGTCAAGAACATTACCAGAGATTAGATAGCGAGCACTCTTGCCACCGCCAGATACAGCAAGATTATAGTCCTGTGTTACGGCAGTGCGTGTCATCAGGTCCACCCAATCGATGCCCTTCTCACCACTGCGATATAGCGCCATATCTTCATCAGATATGGTATTTGCTGCACGCAAGGTATTCAATGCCTCACCATATTCCGGGGCACTCAACAGATCGTAGTTTTTGCGCACACTCGATATTCCTATCTTACCGTCAAACACTATGCGCGCCGGTCCCGATTCGCCACCGCGCGTAGTAATGAGCACTACACCGTTTGCACCTCGTGAGCCATATACCGCCGTCGAGGAGGCATCTTTCAACACCTCCATCGAGGCTATATCTTGTGGATTGAGCCCATCGATACCACTCGACGATATTATACCATCGACAACATATAGCGGATCGCTACTCTTGTTAATGGACGTAGTACCGCGCACACGAACCTTGGCCCCTGCTCCCGGCATACCGCTTACGTTCGTAACCTCGACACCCGACGTTCGTCCTTGCAGAATATCAGCAACACTCTTCACCGGTTGATAACTAAAACTGCGCTCCGAGATTGTTGCTACCGACCCGGTGAGGTCACTCTTCTTCACCTCGCCATAACCAATAACAACCACATCTCGAAGGTTGTGCGCCTCGATACTCAAAACCACATCGTATGTTGTTTGATTTGGGACTATCTCAAACTCTTTTGTCTCGTAACCCACGAACGACACCACAACCGTAGAGCCTACTGCAACACGCAGGTCATACGCTCCCTCGTTATCGGCAACCGCACCATTGGTCGTATTATCCTTCTGGTAAATCATTGCCCCCGGAATCGCATCACCAACATCATCAACGACCCGTCCTCTTACCAATACTACATCGGTGCCTACATTTTGAGCATTGAGCAACGCAGGTGTCATAAGCATAAATATCAATGACATAACCATGCGCACTAACCAGTTACTCATAAATAATTTCAACATACTGATTAAACTAATTATTCTCTGAATCTGGCGACAAATATACTATGTGCGCAATAAAATAACAAGATTTTCATAATAAAATTGACAATAAAAGGGGCGAATCGCCAATATTAGAGGGTGAAATAATTATATAACATCCGATAATTATATAACATCCGAGAGGCTGTTGCTTCCAAATGCAACAGCCTCTCGATCTACCATCTCTGCAAATTGGTAAACAGGTCGCTATTTGTGCTATGTGTGCAATTTATAGCCCCCTACATCCATTTTAACGCCACATGTAGCAACACATCATAGCGACTCTACACTCCCATTATCTACTATACTTTTAATTTTGGCGCCTAACTCCGAATTCTCCATAACACCGTTGATACGCTCGGCTCCCGTACCATATAGATATACCGGCACCATCGATGCCGAGTGTCCCTTGGTGGCAAAGCTATAAGATACCCCCTGCTCCGAGAGATTGAAATCGGCATCGTTGCTCACGATAGACAAACCTCCCGTCTCGTGGTCGGCAGTCACAACGACCAACGTGCCGGGATTCTGCTCGGCATACATCACCGCTACCTCCACCGCAGCCATAAAGCCCTCCATCTCACGCTGCATAGCCTCTGCATCGTTGGCATGCCCCATGCCGTCGATAAGCGAGCCCTCGACCATAAGAAAAAAGCCATTACCGTTGCTGCGCGCCTCGAGAAGGCGCAACGCCTCGTTCGTAGCATCGGCGAGGTAGTCTCCGCTATCGGCTCCCACCTCCTTGTCGGCAAGTAGAGCCATAACACGACTATCGCCATCCACGGCTTCGAGCTCCGCCATACTCTGCACAAGGTCGAAACCGACATCGTGCAATGCCTCCTCAACACACTCATTGTCACCATAAACCTCACGGAAGAGTGTCATGCCGCCACCCACAGCTACATCCATGTCGCTCTCAACAAGCTGACGTGTGATTGTCGCCGAGTCGTGGCGACTGATGCAGTGGGCATAGAATGCCGCAGGCGTAGCATGCTGCAAATATGTCGTAACAACAACACCCGTAGGCATACCCCTCATGGCAGCCAACTCCGCAACCGAGAATAGCGACTTTCCATCCTTATCGACACCAATATATGTATTGTTTGTCTTAACACCCGAACTCAACGCCGTACCCGACGCTGCCGAGTCTGTTACACGATTATCTGCCGAATAGGTCTTCGTTAGCGCAACGTTATCGGCTCGGTCGAATATCGTCGTCTCGAAGTTGTTTTCGAGCTGCATCATCGACACCGAGGCAAGCCCCATTCCGTCACCAATCATATATATAATGTTTCGAACATCGTCCTGCGCATTCACCCCCGAAACCGAGATTATCGCAAACGACAAAAGTGCTAATACCTTACGCATAAGTTTGAAGAATTTGACTTTACACCTTGCAAAGGTAGAAAAAATTGGTTACCTTCGCAATATATTTTTTAAGAAAAAATCAAACATCTAACACCACTATGGCAGAAGTACGCATAGCGAGCGATTGGAAAGAACTCCTCAAAGAGGAGTTCACGAAACCCTATTTCGAAGAACTTGTCACCTTCGTACGCTCGGAGTATGCCAAGGGCGTGGTCTATCCCGCCGGGCGTAATATATTCCGAGCCTTCGACAAGTGCCCCTTCGACAAGCTGAAAGTCGTCATCATAGGTCAAGACCCCTATCATGGTCCGGGACAGGCAAACGGGTTGTGCTTCTCGGTATCGGAGGGTGTAGCATTTCCCCCATCACTGCAAAACATTCTGCGCGAGGTATGCGACGACACGGGCGCCGCAATACCAACCTCCGGAGAGTTGGACAGATGGGCAGAGCAGGGCGTACTACTGCTCAACGCAGTGCTTACCGTCAGAGAGCACGCTGCCGGCTCACATGCAAAACATGGCTGGGAGCAATTTACCGATGCCGTTGTTCGTACCATAGCCGAACGCAAAGATGGCGTGGTTTACATGCTCTGGGGAAACTATGCGCAACGCAAGGGCTCCATCGCCGACCCCACTCGAAATCTCATACTTAAAACCGCGCATCCATCACCCCTCTCGGTATATCGCGGCTTCTTTGGATGCAAACACTTTTCACAAGCAAATGCCTACCTGCGCAGTATTGGAAAAAGCGAAATAATTTGGTAGAAAACACCTCAACCACTCAACAGCGAATATAGGGCTTTAAGAGCCACTATTCCCACCCCTACACAGTGCCCACATTGTCGATTTAATATATTAAATCGCAATTGGGCATTGTTCTTTGATAATTATTGACTATCTTTGTGCGTTATATATACCACAATGAAGTTCACACTACAACATACTGCACCCGACAGCAAGGCTCGTGCCGGAGAGTTGGTCACCGACCACGGCGTTGTTCAAACCCCGATATTCATGCCCGTAGGCACAGCGGCTGCCATGAAGGGCATATTTCACCGCGACGTACTGAACGAGGCGCATGCCCAAATAATCTTGGCAAATACCTACCACCTCTACCTGCGTCCCGGCATGGATATTATCGAAAAGGCGGGGGGCGTTCACCGCTTCTCGTCGTGGGACAAGCCGATGCTTACGGACAGTGGAGGCTTTCAGGTCTTCTCGTTAGCTGCATGCCGCAAGCTCAAAGAGGAGGGGTGTCACTTTCAATCGCACATCGACGGCTCGCGTCATCTGTTCACGCCAGAGAGTGTTATCGACACAGAGCGCTGCATAGGTGCCGACATCATGATGGCATTCGACGAATGTCCTCCGGGAGATGCTCCGCACGACTATGCTGCAAAGTCGTTGGCTCTGACCGAGCGTTGGCTCGACAGATGCTTCAACCGCTACGAACAGACGGCACCACGCTGGGGACACTATCAGGCCCTATTCCCCATAGTGCAGGGTTGTGGCTATGCTGATTTAAGAGAGAAGGCTGCCCGCAACGTACTGCAATACAACGCCGATGGCTATGCTATTGGAGGTTTGGCCGTGGGCGAACCCACCGATGTCATGTATGCTATGATTGAGGTGGTAAACGCAATTTTGCCCACAGACCGACCACGCTACCTTATGGGTGTGGGTACCCCTGTAAACATCCTCGAAGGCATCGACCGCGGTGTCGATATGTTCGACTGTGTGATGCCTACGCGCAATGGTCGTAATGGACAGCTATTTACGTCGGAGGGCATCATCAACATACGCAACAAGAAGTGGGAGGACGACTTCTCGCCCATCGACCCCAATGGTGTTGCGTTTGTCGATAAGGTATATACGAAGGCCTATTTGCACCACCTTGTAGTGTGCAAGGAGATGTTGGCAGCGCAGATAGCATCGTTGCATAATACGGCATTCTACCTTTGGCTTGTTGGCGAGGCACGCAAGCATATATGTGCCGGAGACTTCAAGCCCTGGAAGGAACAGATGGTAGAGAGGCTCGCACGACGCTTGTAGCACCCCGGCGACGCAGCGCACTCCAACTATCCGTGAAGGATTAACCGTAAACCGTTGTTTAAGTTTAGCAACAGAGCGAAAACATGAAATTCAGACTCATACCGGACTTCCCGGGATATCGCACCATAGACCGCTATATCCTCTTAAAGTTCTTGCGCACCTACGTCTTCGGAATGGTGATGGTGCTCATTGTCATGGTCGTCTTCGACTACGTTGAGAAGGTCGATGACTTCACCGAGTTGAAGGCTCCGACCGATGCCATCATCAACGACTACTACCTAAACTTTATCCCCTACTCGATATGCCAATTCAGTGCGCTGTTCTGCTTCATCTCCGTTATCTTCTTCACGTCGAAGATGGCTGGACAGACCGAGATTGTGGCGATACTGTCGGGAGGCGTTAGCTTCAAACGCCTGCTGTGGCCCTACATGATAGGAGCAACGCTCATCACAACACTTACGCTCGTCTTGGGCATGTGGGTTATCCCCGTCACGCAGCGTGCTAGCATCGAGTTTCAGGACAAATATCTCAAAAAGAACAAGGAGGTGCTCTACGACAAGCACGTATATCGCCAGATAGAGCCTGGCATGTTTGCCTATATTCGAGGCTACTCACCCAATATCGACGTCATACCCTTCTTTGCATTGGAGAAGTACGAGGATACGGAGCTTGTGGGTAAACTTGAAGCGGCAAGTGTAACCTTCGACGAGGAGACGCGCCGTTGGAGTGCCAACCGCTATGTAACCTACTCGCGTGACTCACTCGGCATACTCCACGCCAAGGAGCATGCCTACCATCTCGACACGCTTATCAACCTCGACGCACGCGAGTTAAGCCAGATAAAACTGCTTGTTAAGACCATGACTATCGGTGAGCTAAATGACTTCTTGGCACAGCAGCGCTCCAAGGGTAGCGACGACTCCTACATCATTGAGGTAGAGCGCCACACGCGCTACTCCTACCCAATATCAACCTTCATATTGACCATCATCGGCGTTGCCCTCTCGTCGCGCAAGGTGCGTGGCGGCATGGGCATGCACATCGGTGTCGGCATTGCCCTATGTTTCGGCTACCTGATGTTGGGACGAATATGTGAGCAGATTGCAATCAGTGGCTCGCTATCACCTCTGATAGGCGTATGGCTACCCAACATACTATTCACACTCATAGCAATATATCTCTACATTAAAGCACCCAAATAATCATGCACACCCTATACGATATCATAGAGTTGGTACGTCGCGGCGAGAGAGTATCGGCAGAGGATGCCGTGACGCTATGGCGCGAAGCCCCGCTGTGGGTACTTGGCGAACTTGCTACGGAGCGCAAACGCAAATGTAGCGGCGATATGGTCTTCTTCAACCGCAATATACATATCGAACCTACGAACATATGTCTTTTCAACTGCGAGTTCTGCTCATTCCGCCGTCGCGAGGGCGATGCCGACGCATGGTATATGACACTCGACGAGGTCGTAGCACGCGCAGCCGAGATGAAGGATAGCGACATAACAGAGGTTCATATCGTTGGTGGCGTACATCCGACACATACGCTCGATAGCTACTGCGACATGATTCGTGGCGTGAAGAGCGTGCTGCCAAACGTCACGGTTAAGGCATATACCGCCGTCGAGATTCTCTACATGATACGCCGTGCCGAGGTCAGCATCGTCGAGGGATTAACGCGACTCAAAGATGCAGGCATGGAGTGCATACCGGGTGGCGGTGCCGAGATTTTCGACGAGGAGCTACGTAGCAAGATATGCCCCGACAAGTGCTCATCGAGTGAGTGGCTGGCTGTACACCGCGCTGCACACAACCTCGGTATCAAGACCAACTGCACGATGCTATATGGTCATATCGAGAGCATCGAGCAGCGCGTGGATCACCTCATGCGCCTGCGCAAACTCCAAGACGAAGCCCCGGGCTTTGATGCATTCATTGCACTGAAATATCGCAGTCGCAACAACCGTATGTCCGAGGTAGGAGAGTGTAGCGTCAAGGAGGATTTGCGTACGATAGCCATGAGTCGCATAATCTTGGATAACATACCTCATATCAAGGCATATTGGGTAGCATATGGCAAGGCAACAACGGAGATGGCTTTGGCATTTGGTGCCGACGACATCGATGGCACCATAGACAATACCACCAAGATATACTCCATGGCGGGTGGTGATGAGCGTCCGGGCATGAGCGTTGAGGAGCTATGTTCACTCGTTCGCGATGCAGGCTTTGTACCTGTCGAGCGCGATACGCACTACAACATCATCAAACGTTATGACAACTGCGATGAGGCGAAACCAACAACCAATACCAGCCAGAAGGTTGCCGCAGCAACGGCTGCAGTGACCGCTGCAACGGCAGCAGCTGCGAGCACCACAGCCACAACAGCTGCCACGACTGCAAGTGTCGCCACAGGTGCCGTAGCAACGAGTGCCACTGCCGCAACAAAAATAGGGGCAGAGGGTGGCAAGAGGGCTACACAGAGTAGTGTTAAAGTTGCCGAAACAGTCGCCACAGCAGCTACGACAGCCGTAAAAATGGGGGCAACAGCCATCACCGAGAGCAACACAAAAAAGGATAGTGAGGATAATAGCACAATAGAGATGAAATCGGAGAAGAGACAGGGAGCTACGCAACGCAACTCCGCCAAGAGAGAGGAGGAGTCGTGGTGGGGAGCTCTTGTGGCAAAGATAAAGGGGCCGAAGCGCGATAAAGCCACAACCAAAGGCAGTGCAACAAAGAGTATAAAAGCGCCAAGTGGTGGTCGTCGCCGAGGCAAAGGCAAGGGCGGAAAGTGGCAACGATTTTGGGATGCAACGAAGAGGGCGTACCAACGCTACACGATACTCTTCCACATACTCTTCATCTTCATCTTCCTGCTTATCCTCGTAGGAGCGCTCTACCTTGGATTGAAGTGGGGCACACGCCATAACGAGACTACTGCCGTGCCTAACTTCATAGGCATGACACTCGACGAGGCAGAGCGTACGGCAGCAGCCGCGGAGCTACATATCGTTGTTCGCGACACGGTATTCGACGAATATGCCATGCCGGGTGAGGTTTTGGAGCAGTCGCCACGCACTTCGGATATACGCACCGTTACCGTAAAGCCCGGTCGTAACATCTACCTCACGATAAACACCCCCAACTCCCGCATGGTCGATATGATAAACGTCTCGGGCAAGACGCTACGTAGCGCCATCAGCGACCTTGCACGTGCAGGACTCACCATCGAGAGGCTTATCTACGAGCCCGACTACTCGCACGACAATGTTATACGTCAGCGCGTGGGCAACCGCGAGGTAACCAAGGACAATATAGCTACGTGGGGCAAGGTGCCATACAACACGGGAGTTACACTCTATGTAACATTCGCCGTAGATAAGAATAGCCGCACCACCGAGGAGCCCAACGTCGTGGGAATGACCATGCGACAGGTCAAGAGCGCACTATGGAACAAGGGATTGAACATTGGCGAGGTGCACTACGACAACAGCATTGAGGACCGTATCGACCGTCGTGACGCCCGCGTCTATATGCAGGTGCTCAACTCCGAGGTGGCCAACATACCCCGCCTCGGCGATGCCGTGTCGTTGTATCTCACATGCGACAGCCTACTTGTGGATTCATTAGCACCGCTGGTAAAGCAACGTCTTGCGGGACAGAAGTTAGCCATAACAGAGTTCGAAACGCTGCAACCCGTAATCGATGGCGAGGAGATGCCAACCGAGGAGATGATGGGCGAAGAGTCTATTGAACAGAGTGGCAATAATAGCCTTGACTATAACTATACGGACATCCCCATGCCTACCTACGAGGACAATACATCGTTGGAGTTTTACTACGGCGACGAAGAGGATAACTTCTTCTAATGCAGAGGACAATAATCACAAAAAAAAACAGACTACACAGGTGACCGATAGAGATAGTATTAGCCAAGAGCTCCTGCTCGACGAACAGATTGACTCGACAGCAGCAGAGCTTATGGACGAGGGCGACGAGATGTACGAGCACTTCTCGCTCACGGTAGATAAGGGGCAGTCGCTCATGCGCCTCGACAAGTTCCTGACAGCACGTTTGGAGCACACCTCGCGCAACCGCATACAATCTGCTGCCGACAACCAGAGCATCTTGGTCAATGGCAAGCCACAGAAGTCGAGTTATAAGGTAAAACCCCTCGACCAGATATCTATTGTTATGCCATATCCCCGACGCGAGTCGGAGATAACACCCGAAAATATTCCACTCGACATCGTCTTTGAAGATGACGATATCATCGTGGTAAACAAGCCGGCAGGCATGGTCGTACATCCCGGCGTAGGCAACCACAGCGGCACGCTGGTACACGCCTTGGCATACCACCTACGCGATATTCCGATGTTCGCCGAGGGTAATGCTCGCGCAGGACTTGTTCACCGTATCGACAAGGATACATCCGGGCTGCTCGTAGTTGCCAAGAGCGAGCGAGCTCATACCTCTTTGGCAAAGCAGTTCTTCGACCACACCATATATCGCCGCTACGTAGCTCTGGTCTGGGGCAATATCGCCGAGGACGAGGGTACGATTACGGGACACATAGGTCGCAATCCCAAAGATAGGTTGCAGATGTATGTCTTTGCCGACGGCTCGGATGGCAAGCACGCCGTAACACACTTCAAGGTGTTGCGCCGCTATGGATACGTAACACTGGTTGAGTGTCGCCTCGAAACGGGACGCACGCACCAGATACGTGTTCACATGTCGTGGCAGGGGCACCCACTATTCAATGACGAGCGTTATGGCGGCAACCGCATATTGAAGGGCACAACATTCATGAAGTACAAGCAGTTCATCGAAAATTGCTTCAAGCTTATACCTCGACAGTCGTTACATGCACGAGCCTTGGGCTTCGACCACCCCGTGACGGGCAAATATGTGCAGTTCGAGTCGGAGCTACCCAACGACTTCAAGGCCGTTCTTGCGAAGTGGGATACCTACACCGATGCTGTGGGGCTCGACCCCGACGAGATTTAGTCCGTAGCAAATGCGGCTGAACATAATACTAAAAGATGAAAGCCTATGTTTCTACCAACAACCATAAAGGAGGTACACGAGCGAGGATGGGATGAGTTGGATATCATCATCTTTTCGGGCGATGCCTATATCGACCACCCTGCTTTCGGGCCGGCGGTAATAGGTCGTATCCTCGAAGCCGAAGGCTACCGCGTAGGTATTGTACCCCAGCCCAATTGGCGCGACGACCTCCGCGACTTCAAGAAGTTAGGCAAACCTCGTCTCTTCTTTGCCGTGAGTGCCGGCGCCATGGACTCTATGGTAAACCACTATACGGCAAATCTACGACTTCGTAGCAACGATGCCTACACTCCGGGGGGCAAAGCGGGATTTCGCCCCGACCGCACAGTAGATACTTATAGCAAGATTCTAAAACGACTATACCCCCATACGCCTGTGGTCATCGGAGGTATAGAGGCATCGCTGCGTCGCCTCACCCACTACGACTATTGGAGCGACAAGCTACAACAATCCATACTCGCCACAAGTGGCGCCGACCTGCTCATCTACGGCATGGGCGACAAGGTTATCCGTGAGGTGGCACGCGCCATGCGCAATGGATTCAACATGAAGCTACTACGAGGTTTGCGCCAAGTGGGCTTCGTGGCAGACAAAGAGTATGTCGAGAAGCTATATAGCGGAAAGAGTATCGTTCTGAACTCGTATGAGAGGTGCTGTGAGGATAAGCATTGCTTTGGCGAGAACTTCGTGCGCATGGAGACGTTGAGCAACATGATGGAGTGCGATACAACACTCATCGAGCCCACGGGCGATAGGTTTGTAGTTATAACACCTCCACACGCCACGCTGACAACCGAGGAGCTCGACCGCTCGTTCGACCTACCCTATGAGCGCGCACCGCACCCACGCTATCGCAACCGAGGCGACATCCCGGCATGGGAGATGATTAAGCACTCGATAAACATCCACCGCGGATGCTTTGGAGGCTGCTCATTCTGCACCATTTCGGCACATCAAGGCAAGTTCATAAACTCCCGTTCGGAGCGTTCGATACTCGCCGAGGTGAAGCACATGACCGAGATGCCCGACTTCAAGGGCACCATATCCGACATTGGCGCCCCCTCGGCAAACATGTACCGCATGCGAGGCAAGGACGAAACGTTGTGCAAACGCTGTAAGCGCCCTTCGTGCCTACATCCCAAGCTATGCCCCAACATGAATAACGACCATAGGCCCCTTATCGAACTATATCACAAGATTTGTAGCATCAAGGGGGTGAAACATGCCTACATAGGCAGCGGCATACGCTACGACCTGTTTGACGACTCAAACTACTTCGATATCGTGGTCAAGAATCACACCTCGGGGCGCTTGAAGGTTGCCCCCGAACATACCGAGGAGCATGTGCTACGCCTTATGCGTAAGCCCTCGTTCGAGATGTTCGAGGAGCTAAATCGCCGCTTTACAACGATATGCCGACGCGAGGGAGTGAGATACCAACTTATACCCTACTTCATTTCGTCGCATCCCGGATGCAGCGAACGCGATATGCAGTCGCTATCGCACAAGGTGTTAGGACGCCTTAACTTCACATTAGAGCAGGTACAAGACCTTACGCCTACACCCATGACACTCTCCTCAACAATGTTCTACATGGGAGAGAATCCCTATACGGGCGAGAAGGTGTATGTTGCCCGTTCGCAAGACGAGAAACGCCGCCAGAAGGCATACTTCTTCGACGAGAAGCCACGTATGCACAGCTCAAATGGCGTAGCTAAACGAGCAACACACAACGATAAGCCGAGGCCACAATTTAGACCTAAAACACGCAAATAGCGACATCAAGAGGGAGGTTACGATATATATTTTCGTACCTCTTTGTATATTAGGTAGTTGTGCGCGTTACGAAATTCAAGGTCACAAGTTGGTTACCAGCAGTACAACTGCATGACTATCCATCCAAGCGACATCGGTTTTGCTATTGATTAGAGCACAAGTTACCCCCTTTTGGCCCTCAAAGAACGATAAGTTTAATGCAAAGGTGCGTACATTATTTGATATAAACAAGTTTAATCACAACCATTTAATATCATTTTATGGGAAATAAGTATTAGGTTCACTTTCCGTTATTCTCAGATACAAATCAGCCACCGCCGCCGCATTGTTGCCCGACTTGTTGAGCGCATCGAATGCTGCATTGCCTGTTACGCTCGGCATCTTTGCTTTGGCGGCATCGGACGTAGTTGCAAACTGCATCAGATATTTCAATTCGCCCTGACAGTTGTGAATCACCTCCGTCCAGATACGATATGCCGCTGTATTGTATTCAATCTCCAACTGTATTAGGTATTGCTGCTGGGCATCGTACTGCTCTTTGGTTATCGACTTGGTCATAACATCGTCAAGACCATATATCAGTTTAGGTCTGGCCGCCATATATTTATCATACTCGATCAATATACGTCTATTGGCATCATCTTCCCACTCAGCAGCCTTTTTCTCATATAACATCATATGCTCCATATACGCCATATCAGCCTCTTGCGATGCTTTTATCGCATTGGCATCTATCTGTGGCATATTGACCGGGGGCTGCGTATCAAGCCCTATACTGTTTGCCATTGCAGCAATATCGTTGGGATTGAGTCCAGCCTCCTGCATTTTCTTCATTATAAACTCCTCAGACTCCTTGTCGTCCATCTTCGATATTTTCATTATGTCAGCCTCCGTAAGGTTTAATTTCTGCATCAGCATCCCCATCATTTCCATGCCTTTTGCGGCCTGATCCATACGCTGTGACATCTGCTGAATCTCTTTCATCTGCTCTGCTTGAACATCTCTAATGTCGTCCTCTGAGATATTCTCTGCTGTGGCCGCTACTATCTTTTTTAGCGCACTTCTCAACTCCTCAATCTTGGTTAAGAATGCCTCTGTATGGCCGTTTTTTCCCCACTGTTCAGGCGTGGGCAATGGGGGAGTATTTGCTATCACTGCTTCGGGAGTCATTTGTGCCGCAGCCAACATCGGCAACGCAGCAAATAGTAAAATAACAAACTTTTTCATAATTATCTATTGTTGTTTATATGGTATAGACCAAAAAGGGTCATTCAGAACATCTATGCGATATCTGCGGCAAAATCGGCTATAACCTTCGTTTTGCTACAAAGGGAGGTGACTCAAAAGTTAATTAGCCACCTCCATTTTGTTATAAGGTTGAATAAAAAGATGTAGTTTTAGGCCTGCGATGCCCGAAAAAGCGGAGTTTACTGAGCGTAAATGAGCATTTTGAGGGCGAGCATAACGACAAAATACACTTTTTATTCAGCCTCATCATAACCCATTAAATACATACTAGTATGCGTTCGCCATAGACTCATAGAGTGCACGGAGTTCATCTCTTGTCACACCTTCGAAATCCTCCGTTTCATCGATGGTGACAGTTCTACCCGATTTGCTAATTTCGTCGTACATTTGACGATACGACTCATAAAATATCTCTGCAAGCTCAGCCGACGAAAATTCGTAGCGCGCAATAGCCTCGATACAATATCCATCGCTGTTGAATTTGCATGTATAGGTAACGATATAAGCCATACCATAACCCCATGATTGC
>JAFQOR010000004.1 GCA_017403125.1 Alistipes sp.
CCTCATTGATTTTTGCTACCAATTCCTTCATAGTGTCTATTGTTTTAGAATTCAACTGCAAAGATAACACAAAATCAGAAAATAGATTCCATTTCGCGCTTGATTTCCTCTCTTCGGGTATTCTTATAGTAGTGTTTGTAGATAGTAAGGGGACTATTACCCGCCATTTCAGCAACCACATATGGGTTATTGCCCGCATCCACCATCTTCGAAATAAACGAACCACGAGCTGAATACCAAGTAACATTCTCTTTTATGCGAAGCATCTTGCATATTTTGGACAAGGTTATTCGCAATTTGGTTGATATTTCATTAACTCTGTATCTTCTCTTTTCTGATGTGGTATGCTTGTGGGTAAACACGGGAAACACATAGTTCCCATATCCAAGCCCCTTATACCTATTAATTATGTCTCGTGACTTCTGAAGTAAAATAGGTTTCGCAGTTTTGGGGAACTTTATTCGCTCATAAATAATTTTATCATCCTGAATACAGTCCCACGTTAGATTACACACATCTACGTTGGCCATACCGCCAGTGTAGTAACTAAACAAGAACAAATCTAAATGTAGCTGCTCTCGTTTTGTTAACAAAGTTCTGTCGATTGCAGCAATTTTGTTCATTGATTTTGCGGATATAGCTTTCGATGTCGTTTCTGGCCACTTAATGTCATTTCCAAGGCACTCGAAAGCTGCCATATTAACACCATACATACCTTGTTTGTTAGCATAGTTACATACAGCTCTTAGCAATCTTAATTTTTGGGGTAATCCGCCTTTATTCCCATTTTTAATGCCTTGTTCCTTAATCCAAAATGCTAAATCCAAAAGGAACTGTTCTGTAATGTCTTGAAAAAAATAACTCGAAAATGTTTTTCCATATTTTTCAGAGACAAAAATAGTTAGCACCTTGCGAAGATTAACATAACCCTTTACTGTACCCTTGCTATCCATTATTTGACCGTTTTTAATTCTCTTCTTTATGCGAAAACGTTCCTCTAGGATATTTATGGTTTGCAATACCGATAATACTTTAACTTCTGATTGAACTTGTTCAATTTCATCAAATGCATGTGAAAGTTGTACAGGAGACCAGTTGCGTTCTTCAATCTCCCAATCGTCAGCTTTGTGATAATATTTGGTTTTGAGGTCGAAGAGAAGCTTGTTCTTTGCCGTCGCTTCAGCGCTGCCTACTCTAAAACTTTGCGACTTGGCGTCCCAGTCTGCCAATAGACCGGTAACATTAACGACCTTGGTTACTCGTGGATAGTTGGTTTTGAAGAAAATCATCTCCAACTTGACCATTGATGGGTCTTTGGGATTTGGCTTTCCCTTGATGTTAATAGTGTACATAAAAAAGACAAAGTGTTAAGTTGTTACTTTATTTTACTTGGTAGCACTATTTGGTCTTAATTTAGACTACATAGAAGACTACATGAGAAGAGTAGAATCTTCGTAAAATAAAGGTTTAAACGGTTTTTTAACGAAAAGTCGTTTCACCGTCAAACAACTTAACACTTTGTCAATCAATCAATTCGGAAATAATGTGTTATTCACTTCCGAAAAAGAGGCTGCCCACATGGTCAGCCCCTGCCTAATCGCGTTGTAGATGTCGTCGCTTACTTAATTGTAAGACGTGTGGGGACTGCGGGTGTCTCCATCTCGCTATAACGCTCGCGAGTGTTATCCTCTACCTTGCGCAAGTTCTGGGCATTTGTGCGTGTGAGGTTCTGCACGAAGCTCTTGGTCTCGGCATTGTCGTTAATAACAACGCTTGCGGGAGCTACGCTCGTGCCCTGCATATTATTGTACCAGTCGATGAATACCTGCGGTTCGTTTGCGCCTTCCTTGGTCGGAGTAATGCTCTCCTTTACGAGATTACTATATTGACCGGTCTCTTCGTCAACAACGATAGCTACAAATGTGTATGTAGTGCCATACTCCACGTCTCCATAGTATGTTCTCTGGGGGCGAGTGCCTTGATATATAAGTCCGCTGATGTAGTTTTCCTCATCATAGGGGTCACCAACATAAAGCTCCCAATAGAAGGTTGATGATGCGCCCTCGGGCTCAACAACAAGGTCAATGGGGAGAACTACTCCGCCAGAGTATCTTGAAAGGAATGAGAAATTACTATTAGCTGCCATAACCTCATCAGCATCAAAGTATCCGAGGGGCTTTAACGAAACAGTTATGTCGGTTGGCTCATCCGTAACGGTAGTAAAGTCCTTGCGGAATAGCTCGGTAGTGGGTACACCGCCCTTAGCTCCAAATGCATATACAGTATAGTTTGTTTCGGGAGTTAGCTTAATAAGGTTGTCGGTGTGAGGATAGTTGATGTAGTCGAAGTCAAAATGTGAGATAAGGTAGTCGCGACGCTCCTCATCGGTCTTACCCATTGACTCGTAGTATTCGGTTTCTGTATAACCTATAACATAGTAGTCGGGTATATCAGGTGTTGTTGAGACAGTTGCTCCATAGGGACCTACATTTGTTACCTGAATATCGATCTTCATGTCCGAAGGCTCAACACCGTCGGTTGTGAAAATGTCAATCTGTGGAACAGATGCGCAAATAGCAAGATCGTTCACGGCGAACGAAGCGAGGTAGTACTCGGTATTTGCCAATAGGTGAACGTAGTATGAGTCCTTACCCATTGAGCATCTTTCTGATAGAATAGCCGAGGCCGAGGGCGTCATCATATGAGACAACTCGTCACTTGCCATATAGTTAAAGTACTCCTCTACATACTTCTCGGGAGTCTTACCAGACTCGTCGATAACAACCTTGGGGAACAAATCAAAATAGTAGTAGCCAGAGTATGTGCCCTTGGGGTAGATCTCCTCGATGTTTACAAACGGACCATCAATCGACATCTTTACCTCAAACTTCTGCTCGGTGAGCTCTTGTGCCTTTGTGCGGACCGTGAGGCGGGTGATGGGCGATGCAAGCTCCTTGGTATCGATATTTACGTGATAGCAGTAAAATATATACTCTGAATCGGGACAGCCGTCACCAACCTTAATATTCATCTGGTTGCCATATTTTGCTCGAGCGTTTAAGACGTCATCAATAGTTGCGTTATTCCACGTTCCCAAAGCATCAAAGAACAACATATCATCCATGAAGAGTGCCATATCCTCCTGCAAATCATTCTCCTCGATGTAGTCGGGAGATGCTGACATGCAGATATATGCAGTCTCCGCATCTTTCGGATATACGTTCACGTAATATTCACGATAGTCGGCTCTTGACAACTCAACGTGGAAGTATTCGTTGGTTATTGTAGGTATTTCACCCGCATCGGCCTGCTTTACTTTAATCTGCTTGTTCTGTGCACCCTTGTAGCTAACCTCGATGGTTGCCTCACGTGCATTACCAGAGTTGCTGGTAACAGAAACCTTGATAATACCGGCAGTGGCAGTGTTTGTAGTTACCCAATCTGCCGAAGAGGTAGCAGAGATAACCTCGCCATCGATAGCGTTGGTCAAGGTGTAGGTTACGGTGTAATCACCCGCAGACGCTGCAACTTCAAGCACGCTCTTTTCGAGTGTGATTGCAGGGGCGTTTGGGTCGTTAGTGTTGGGCTCCGTTGGATCCTCCTCGCAGGCAGCGAAAAGAGCAACACTCATCAGAGGGAGCAAGGCCCACATGAACTTGTTGATGATTTTCATAATAGTTAGTGTTAAATGGTTAATTATAAAATATTTACATCTATTATTTCTCTCTCTTGTATGCCTTGTCGCCTCATGGTACGGACAAAAGCACACTAATCAGTGTGGCAAATATACGAATAATTAGCAAAAAAACAACAATATACGCCTACTTTTTAGCTTTTTAGAGGGAGTATGTCATTTTCGAAGGTTGCATAAAACAACCACCCCACGCGACACATGTCGGTGGGGTGGCTGTCATACTATAATAATATGGATAGGTGCGACGTCGTTCCGCACACTACATTACAATGTTAATAATCTTGCCCTTGACAACGATAATCTTCTTTGGCATCTTACCTTCGAGCCACTTTTGTGCCCCCTCGCATGTTACGATATGTGCTGCGATATCACTATCTGCAAGGTCGAGTGCATACTCCTGCTTGAAGCGCAACTTACCATTTATCATTACGGGATACTCGAAAGAGTTCTCCACCAAGTAGTCGTTGTTGTACTTGGGGAAGGGGGCGTCGCATACGGTTGTCGTATGACCCAAAGCGTGCCATAGCTCCTCTGCTATGTGCGGAGCAAACGGTGCGATAAGGGAGGTGAGAGGCTCTAAAACTTCGCGCTTCGAGCAGTCGCCAAGTTCGTTCAAACATATCATGAAGGCGGCTATCGAGGTGTTGAACGAGAAGTTCTCGATATCCTCGCCAACCTTCTTGATGGTCTTGTGTAGTGTTTTCAGTTCGGCACGTGTCGCCTTCTCGTCGTTGATAAGCAGTTTGCCATCGCGAGAGTAGAACTTCGACCACAAGCGACGCAAGAACTTATGCACACCGTCGATACCGTTTGTATCCCAGGGTTTCGACTGCTCCAACGGTCCGAGGAACATCTCATACATGCGTAGAGTGTCGGCTCCGTAGTTCTCGACAATGTGGTCGGGATTTACGACGTTGAACATCGACTTCGACATCTTCTCGATAGCCCAGTCGCATATGTACTTGCCGTCCTCCAATACGAACTCGGCGTCGTTGAACTCCGGACGCCATGCACGGAAGGCATCGATGTCGAGGATGTCGTTCTTCACGATATTCACATCCACGTGAATCCTCTGTGTCTCATAGCCATCTTTTAGACCCTTCGACACAAACTTGTTGGTACCGACGATGCGGAACACGAAGTTCGAGCGACCCTGAATCATGCCTTGATTAACGAGCTTCTTGAAGGGCTCCTTCTCGCATACGTAGCCCAAGTCGTAGAGGAACATGTTCCAGAAGCGCGAGTACATGAGGTGGCCCGTGGCGTGCTCTATACCTCCGACATAGAGATCGACATTGCGCCAATACTCATTCTCGCGTTTGCCCACCAGCGCCTCGTGATTGTGTGGATCCATGTAACGCAGGTAGTAGGCCGATGAGCCGGCAAAGCCCGGCATCGTCGATAGCTCATAGGGGTAACCTTCTGCCGTATGCCACTCCTTGACACGAGCCAATGGAGGTTCTCCCTCGGACGTAGGTCCGAAGTTCTCGATTGCAGGCAACGTTAGGGGCAGTGCCTCGTCTGCAAGACGGCGGGCAACGTCACCCTTGTAGTAGATGGGGAAGGGCTCACCCCAATATCTCTGGCGTGAGAAGATTGCGTCGCGAAGGCGGTAGTTCACCAAGCGCTTACCTATACCTCGGCGCTCAACCTCCTTGAACATAAAGTCGATAGCCTCCTTAACATCCATGCCGTTAATGATATCCGAGTTGATGAGCTTACCCTCCTTGGCGTCGTACGACTCTACTTCGATGTTGCCACCCTCGACTACGGGGATGATGTCGATACCGAAGTGACGCGCAAAGGCGTAGTCTCGCGAGTCGTGTGCAGGGACAGCCATGATGGCTCCCGTACCATAGCCCGAGAGAACATAGTCCGAGATATAGATTGGAATAGCCTGTCCCGTGAAGGGATTGATGGCGTATGAGCCGGTCTTAACGCCACTCACACGCTTGGTATCGGCGATACGTTCGCGCTCCGAGCGGCGCTTCGTGTCGATGATATACTGCTCAACAGCCTCGCGGTTGTCCTCTGTCGTAAGCTCCTTAACCCATTCGTGCTCGGGGGCGATAACCATGAATGTAACGCCATAGATAGTGTCGGGACGTGTGGTAAATATCTCCAACTTGCGCTCGGTACCGGCGATTTCGAAGAATACCTGTGCACCTACCGAGCGACCAATCCAGTTGCGCTGAATCTCTTTCAGCGAGTCGCTCCACTCCAACTCGTCCAAGCCATCCAGCATGCGTTGTGCGTATGCCGTAACACGCAATAGCCACTGCTTCATGCGCTTCTGCTCTACGGGGTGACCGCCACGCTCCGACAAGCCATCCTTAACCTCGTCGTTGGCAAGCACGGTGCCGAGTGCCGGGCACCAATTCACCATGGTGTCGGCGCGGAAGGCGAGTCGATAGTTTTGCAGTGTCTGCTCGCGGTCTGCCTCCGACATAGCGCACCATTCGTGAGCCGAAAATTCGAGGTTTTGGGTCTGTGCCGCATCCAAGCCCACCGTGCCATGCTCCTCGAAGTATGTTATAAGCTCCTTGATGGGTTCGGCGCGGCGTGTGCGGTTGTTGTACCAGTGGTCGAACATCTGCAAGAATGCCCACTGTGTCCATTGGTAATACTCCGGTTCGCAGGTACGCACCTCGCGCGACCAATCGAACGAGAAACCAATCTTGTCGAGTTGTGAGCGGTAGCGAGCGATATTCTGCTCGGTGGTGATTGCAGGATGCTGACCTGTCTGTATGGCATACTGCTCTGCCGGAAGGCCGAAGGCGTCGTAGCCCATGGGGTGGAGGACGTTGAAGCCCGACTGACGCTTGTAGCGTGAGTATATGTCAGAGGCTATGTAGCCAAGTGGGTGTCCGACATGAAGACCCGCACCCGAGGGGTAGGGGAACATATCCAATACGTAGAACTTGGGGCGTGATGGATCTACCTCTACGTTATAGGTTCCATCTTCGCGCCACTTTTGTTGCCATTTTTGCTCTATGGCTCTAAAATCATACTCCATAATTCTCTATTATTTATTATTTGTACTTTGTCGGTTAATCCTCATCCTCGTCGTCCCACGCCTCATCGTCGAGATAGAAGCTATCCATCAGGGCATCTATGTCGCGGCGCTCCTTCTTTGTTGGACGTCCTGTGCCTCGGTCGCGGAAGACGAATATTGTCTCGTGAGGCACGTTGAGCTTATCGAGCTCCTCCTGCGGAGTGCAATTCAGACAGTAGGTAGGGACATTTTTTGCCGGCTGGCGGCTCGACACCAGGTCCAGAACCTTGTAGCTGTACGTAACGCGCTCGCGTCGCACCGATATGCGGTCGCCGACCTTCACCTCGCGCGAAGGCTTGGCATAGGCGTCATTTACCAAAACGCGATTCTGGCGTATGGCATCTGCTGCATCGCTACGTGTCTTGAAGATGCGTACTGCCCACAGATATTTGTCCAATCTTATATCGCTCATTATTGTTGCAATGTATTATGTTTGTTTGTGCGACTGACACTCAACATCATGCCCATGGCTATGGTTGTTATGAGCAGCGATGTTCCACCGCGCGATATGAGCGGTAGTGTCTGTCCCGTCTCGGGTATGATGTGTGTCTGCACCAATATGTGTAGCAGTGCCTGACACGTTATCAGCAGCCCAAGTCCCAGGGTCATCAGTGCAGGAAACACAGTGTTGCACCGCCTAAAAATCTCTATCGAACGGAAGAATATCCATAGGTAGAGCATCATCAGTATCAGGGCTATGATCAATCCATACTCCGACACGAAGAAGGCGTAGGCAAAGTCGCTTTCGGGGTGCACGACAATGGCGCGTGCCGTGCTCTGGCCTGCACCCTCGCCCAGCATGCCGCCGTTGTGTATGGCAATCATAGCTCGCTGCGTATCCGATAGTTTATATACGGCATCCACTGTGCCGTCGCCTGTCCACTCCTCGACCCATGCCGAGAAGCGTCCTCCGGCTGTATCGCCACGACCCATGCCAACTGCCGACATCAGCATAATGAGCATCACGCCACCGGCGAGCGTAAGCATCGTAAATTTCAGAATCTCGCGAATACGCACTCGCGCAATGTAGAGCATGATGGTCGATGCAATGAATATAAGCACTACCGATGATGTGTGTGCCGGGAGGATTACCAAACACGACAGAATCACCGGACCGAGGATGGGTATGGTATTCTCCTTGATGATTTGCCTCTGTTTGCTGTCGCGCAGATGCCACGACGTGGGTAGCAGCAGTGTGTTGTGTATGTTGCTCTGGCGTGAGTCCATGCGCAGGGCGAGCATGAGGATTGTCATAATCTTCAAGCCCTCCGAAGGCTGGAATTGTATGGGGCCGAGAGCTATCCAACGGGCTGCACCGTTGGTCGTCGAGCCAATGAAGTAGGTGGCGATGGTGAGTATGACGAAGAGCCAGTAGAGTGTTGGAGTAAAGCGCCTATACCACTTATAATCAATCTTATGCACGACGAAGATTGTGGGTATTGCCATCAGTACAAGTATCATCTGCTGGCGCAACGAATCCGTAGTACTCATATCCGACGATATGTCGTATGCCATCTTTGCGGTCGATGAATACACCACGAGGATGGATAGAATGAGCAGCACCGTGAATATTATCCACAGCATGCGGTCACCCTCGATGATGCTTGCACGTCGGCGCAACTCTCTTTCGGCAGCCTCGCTACCCGATGTACTCCTGTTCGTTGCCATACTTTGTTGTATCCATTATTTCAGTACGTTCTGGGCTACCCACTCTTTGAATAGGCGTCCTCGTTCCTCATAGTTTCGGAAGAGGTCGAAACTTGCGCATGCTGGCGATAGTAGCACCGTGTCGCCACTTGTGGCGCACTCGCGTGCCGCCTGCATAGCCTCGTCGAACGTGTTGCAGTCGCGAATAACGGGGATGATACCCGTGAACTCGCGTACGAGTTTACTATTATCCACGCCCATGCATACCAGCGCCTTTACCTTGCGACGCGCAAACTCCTTCAGGGGCTCGTAGTCGTTACCCTTGTCCGTGCCTCCTGCAATCCATACCGTAGGGCGTGTCATGCTCTCCAAGGCGTACCATACCGAATCGACGTTTGTCGCCTTTGAGTCGTTAATCCACTGAATGTCATCTCTGTCGCCTGCGGGTTCCAAGCGGTGCTCCACGGGCGAGAACTCATATATCGAGCGCTTGATGACCTTCGAATCGACGCCTGCTGCCAACGTAGCCAGGGCAGCTGCCATGGCGTTGTAGATATTGTGCATGCCGTTGATACGCATCTTGCGTGTGTCGATACATACCGAGCGACGTCCTACCGTTGCCGTAAAGGTGTGACCCTCCAACACGGCATCGCCATCGCCACTTGCTATGGCGGTGTTTATGGAGAAGGGGAGTTGGCGTGCGCGTAGCGACGAGTCCATCTTATCGAGCATCAACTGTGTTTGTGCATCGTCTGCCGAGTAGATGAAGGCGTCGTTCGATGTCTGATTCTGCGTGATACGCATCTTCGACAGGGCGTAGTTCTCCAACTTATAGTCGTAGCGGTCGAGGTGGTCGGGCGTGATGTTCATCAACACTCCGACGTCGGCGCGGAACTTGAAGCAACCATCGAGCTGGAAGGAGCTGAGCTCCAATACGTGCCAGAAGTACTTGCCTGTAGCTACCGAGTAGGCGAAGCTCTCGCCGATATTTCCGCCCAAAGAAACGGCGCGTCCGGCGTCCTTCATAATCTTGTAGATGAGCGAGGTGGTTGTGGTTTTACCATTCGAGCCCGTAATGCATATGGTCTTTGCCACCCCCTTGTAGCGCGCTGCGAACTCGATCTCCGAGATTACGGGGATGCCGCGCTCGCGTATCTTGCGAACTATGGGTGCTGTGTCGGGAATACCGGGCGACTTAATCACCTCGTTGGCATCGAGGATGCGCTCCTCGGTGTGTCCTCCCTCTTCGTACTCCACGCCCCACTCGTCCAATCGCTCGCGGAACTTGGGAGCTATTGTGCCCATATCCGTAAGGAAGGTATCAAAGCCCTTCTTCTTTGCCAATATCGCCGAGCCATAGCCCGAGATGCCGCCTCCGAGTACTACAATCTTTCGTTTCATATAGCGTTTTGTCGTTTCAAAGGTTTGTGACTACTGTATTTTAAGTGTTACGAGCGTGAGGGCCGAAAGAAGCAACGACACGATGAAGAATCGCATCATAATCTTGGTCTCGAATATACCCCTCTTCTGGTAGTGGTGGTGTATGGGCGACATCAAAAAGACACGACGCCCCTCACCATATTTACGTTTGGTATATTTGAAGTAGCTCGTCTGTATTATCACCGACAGTGCCTCGATGAGGAATACGCCGCATAGTAGGGGTAATAGCAGCTCCTTTCGTATGCAGAGGGCAAAGACGGCGATGATGCCACCAATGGTAAGCGACCCCGTATCGCCCATGAAGATTTGTGCCGGGAACGAGTTGTACCACAAGAAGCCGACGAGGGCTCCGGCAAGTGCTGCGGCAAAGACTACCAACTCACCACTCTCGGGGATGTACATTATGTTGAGGTAGTCCGAGTAGATGATGTGCCCCGAGAGGTATGCCAAGATGCCAAGCACCAAGACTATCGGCACAGAGACGCCCGTAAGCAGACCATCGATGCCGTCGGTGAGGTTGGCTCCGTTCGACACGGCAGTTATCACGAAGATAGCGACCACGATGTAGAGCAACCAAGCCAAGGTGTCGTTGCCGCCGGTGAGCATCTTGTAGTCGAGTACCGTATCCTTCAAGAAGGGAATCGAGGTCTTGGTTGTCTTCTGTGGTGTAGTGCTCTTGACCACATCCTCCGTATAGCTATCCACAACCTCGCCCGTGGAGCTATCGGTGATGGTATAGGTGTAGCTTTCGTAGCTCTTTTCGCGGATAACGATATCCTCGGATTGCCACATCGTAGTGCCCACGATGATGCCAAGACCCACTTGACCTACAATCTTGAAGCGACCCTTCAAACCATCCTTCTTGTGGCGAAAAACCTTGATATAGTCATCCAGACCTCCGATGAATCCAAGCCATATGGTCGATATGAGCAGCAGCTGGATGTAGATATTTGTCAAGTCGCCAAAGAGTATTACGGGTATAAGTATGGCGAGGATGATGATTATGCCACCCATGGTCGGTGTTCCCTTCTTTTGCAACTGTCCTTCGAGCCCGAGGTCACGGATATCCTCACCTATCTGTTTGCGTTTCAGAAAACCGATGATACGCTTACCAAAGACAATGGCGATAAGCAGCGATATGATTATCGCTGCAGCTGCGCGGAACGAGATGTATTCGCCGATACCCATGCCGGGTAGGTCGGTATTCTTTTCGAGGTAGTCAAATAACCAATATATCATTTCTAATCGGTGTGTTATGTAGTCGGGTTATGTGTTTTGTCAAAATCTTTTTTATGCTTTGTGTGTTATCTCAAAAGCCTTGCGCACCTCTTCTCTGTCGTCGAAGTGGTGCTTCGTTGTACCTATAATTTGGTAGTCCTCATGCCCCTTGCCGGCAATGAGGATTATGTCGCCTTGGCGCGCCATCATTACTGCCGTACGTATAGCCTCACGGCGATCGCTTATGCGTAGGTAGTTTGTTGCCCCTGCTACGCCCTCTATCATCTCTGCGAGTATGGCTTCGGGCTCCTCGGTGCGCGGGTTATCCGATGTAAATATCGCTGTTGTGGCGTTGTTCACGGCTATTGCCGCCATCTCCGGACGCTTGGTGCGGTCGCGGTCGCCGCCACAGCCGCATACCACGAACAACTGCTGCTCGTCGCGGCGTATCTCCTCTATGGTTTCCAATACGTTTTGCAGTGCGTCGGGTGTGTGGGCATAGTCCACGATTGCCGTGGTGCCATCCTCGGCACGTATGGTCTCGAAGCGTCCGCTCACGGGGACCAACGACGATAGTGTTGTGAGTGTCTCCATCTTATCCCAGCCCAGCATCATAGCTGCGGCATAGACGGTCGTAAGGTTGTAGGCGTTGAAACGCCCTGTGAACTTCACCCACACCTCGTTGCCATCGATAGCGAGCAGCATGCCGTCAGACAGCATCTCTATAATCTTGCAACGAATGTCAGCCATCGAGCGTAGCGATAGTCGATATACCTTTGCGGCGGTGTTCTGCACCATAACTTCGCCATTGCGGTCGTCGATGTTTGTCACCGCCCAACTGCTCTTGGGCAGCATGTCGAAGAAGAGGCGCTTGGCGCGGATATACTCTTTGTAGGTGCCGTGGTAGTCGAGGTGGTCGTGCGTGAGGTTTGTGAAGAGTGCTCCCGTAAAGTGCAGATTGTCGATACGATGCTGCACTACCGAGTGCGACGATACCTCCATGAAGCAGTACTCACAGCCGCTATCGACCATTCTGCGCATCATGGCGTTAAGGCGTATGGCATCGGGTGTGGTGTGTGTGGACTCGATGCGCTCCTCGCCGATGCGATATACTACTGTCGAGATAAGTCCTGCACGATAGCCCATCGCCATGGTCATGTCGTAGAGCAGTGTTGCTGTTGTCGTTTTGCCGTTTGTGCCGGTTACGCCAACGAGTTTAAGCTCCTTCGAGGGGTTGTCGTAGAAGGCTGCTGCCATGCCCGCCATGGCGATATTGCTATCCTCGACCTCGACATAGCTCACGCCGTTGTGAAGCACTTCGGGTAGTTGCTGGCATACGACTGCCACTGCTCCGTTTGCAATGGCGGCATCGATATAGTTGTGACCATCGCTTGCCACACCGCGTATGGCAAAGAAGCAGGCCCCGGGAGTTACCTTGCGTGAATCATACTCCAAGGAGCCGATATGTGGATTGCCCGTAGAGATGTTCTTCGTCTCTATCGAGGCAACTATTTCGTTTAGCTGTTTCATCTCTTCAACTCTGTTGATGAAAAATCCTTAATCTCTAATTTATTCGTTCCGTAACTATCGTTTCGCCCCCTTCATGTCGAGTATCAACTCGATGGTGCTACCCGGCTCTATGGGAGTTCCTGCGGCTATGCTCTGTCTCTTTACTGCCCCCATGCCCGTATGCGCAACCGTAAGGCCACTCTCTTCGAGCAGATAGAGTGCATCCGTAAGCGACATGCCCACTACGTCGGGTACGCAGCCATCCTCGATGGTGTAACCCTCGATTGTGGCATTGCCTCCGGCATCAATCTTGGCATAGCCCCACTCCTCGCCATTGTCGTTGTCGTGATTGACATTCGAGAGTTTTGTGCAGACGCTCTTCACGTCGTTGCTATATCCTGCCTTAATGTTCTTGGGGGCATACTTTGGCGACACCTCCTCCACGGGGCTGTGCAGCGACGGGTCGTTGGTATAGATATATGCCATGATATCCGATGCCGGCTTTCCCGACAATGCGACACCATATATGGGGTCGTTGTTCCCCATCTGCTGCTTTGCCACTGCTACCATGACCGTATATTTCGGATTCTGACGCGGCATGGTGCACACTATCGAGCCGAGGTAGTAGCCTTGGCCATCAATGCCACTCGCCATGGACTGCTTATCTTCCAGAGCGTTAGATGTGAAATTACCCTTTATCTGTGCCGTACCTGTTTTGCATCCCACCTTGAACGGTAAGTTGCGAAATACGCTTATGCGCTCGGGAGATGCTGCTGCGGCAAGACACTCGTCGAGAATGTCGAGCGTGTGGTCCGAGCACATCTTATCTATCAGCGTTACCACAGGCATCGTCTCGATAATCTCCCCCTTGTTCTCGATGCGGTCCACGATGCGTGGCGCTACCATATGCCCGTTGTTTGCTACGCCGTTGTAGAGCGTCAGGGTGTGTATCGGTGGCAGCTGCACAATATAGCCATACGCAAGCGTGGGGAACGATTTTTTTGCTCCACCATGTGTTGCAAACCACTCGCGCGACCCCGCCTCGGGCAGGTCGCCACTCACCTCGCCATAGGCATCCAAGCCTACGGTGCTGTTTATGCCGAGGCTGTATAGGTAGTCCGTGAAGCCTTTGAGGTTATCTTTGTAGTTCTCGTATATCGACTCGGCAAAATAGATGTTCGACGAGTGGGCAAATCCATCGCGCAGAGAGATGTGTACTATCGGATTATCCTTCTTGTCGGTGATAAGGTGCGTGTCTTTGACACTCTTGCTGCCAACGAGCTTCACGGGTCGCGGAATCTCGACAATATTGTCGAGGCCGTAGCCACAATTCTCGACCAACGCCATTGCCGACATGAGCTTGAATGTCGAGCCGGGGCACATCCTCGTGTTTAGCGCGTAGTTGTTCACCTGCTCACTGTAATTCGTGCCTCGCACCTTTCCCGAGCCAAGGTTTACCATGCAGAGGATATTACCCGTCGCTACCTCCATAACCATAGCTACGCCAAACGAGGCGTTATGCTCCTCCAATGCCTGTCGCAGCCTCTCGGTTGCCATGCGTTGCAGGTTTACATCGATGGTGGTCACAACGTCGTAGCCATCCTCGGGTTGCGAGTTGCGCTCGTCGTCGATGCGCGTCCACAATCCGTGGGCTATCTGCTGCTCTATGGCGGTGCCGTTGCTACCCGCCAGATAGCTGTCAAACTCGCGCTCGATGCCCGAGCCGTAAATCGTATCTCGGCTCTTTTCGTTGATAATCATTCGGTTGTGACCAACTATTTGGTAGGCAAGCTCGCCATAGGGTGTTATGCGCTCGTCGGTGTGCTCACGGTCATAGACCCATCCCATGTTGTTGTTCATTATCGGGAAGCGCTCCACCATCATGTTCCACTCGTCGAGTGTCACCGGACGCGGGAAGAGCTTGTAGGCGCGCTGCTTACCCTCGTTGCGGAGCGTTATGAGCGTATCGAAGTACTCCTCTGGCGAGATGAAGGTGTAGCCGTGGAGTTCGGCATCCTCTCTTGTAAAGTGGCGCGACAGCATCTTTGCCAACGAGTCGGCGTTCTTCTTGAAGGTCTCGTTGTTGGCGTTGCGCATGCCCTCCGAGGCAAAGTCGAAGGTGGCATGGTAGCGGAAGCCCGACATGACGAGTGGCTCGCCGTTGCGTGCAAGTATCGACCCGCGGTGCGACGGAATCTCCACCTCGCGCTGGATGCCATCGCTCATGACTTTGGCGTTGTGCTCGACAGCATCGCTCGATAGCTGTATGCAAATCAGGCGTATGGCAATGCCTATACCCAACGCTATGAAGATTAGGTAGAGGACATGCACGCGGTGCAGTATCTCCTCTTTGGGCGATTTGCTCTTTGTCTGTTTTGCCATGCTATCTCTCAATTATGCGGCTCTTGCCCGATAGGTTAATAAGTTCGATGCCCGACTCGGATAGATGCCTCTCTATCTCGCTCTTGGTCGATGCGTTGTGGCGCTGCTCCTTAAACAGAATAGCTCTCTCGCGCAATATCGTAGCCTCCTTCTCCAAGCGGCGCGACTCAATATCTGCGTTTAGCGCCATGAATTTCAGGAAGATACTCACAAAACACATTAAGGCAATGGCTGCCAAGTAGCGATAGTACTGACGCGCACTGCTGCTCGTGAGGAAGCTGCCCGTTGTTATGAGACCCCACAGCGACTTGCGTCTTCGAGGCTCCTGCTTTGTCGCCTCCCCCGATGCTTCGTCATGTGAGTTCGTTGCACCCTCCTTCTCTTCGACATCCAGCTCCTCTGCACTCTCTGCATCAACTTCGTCGTCATCGGCTATGCGCACAACCTCGCGGCGTATGCGTCGCTGCATGCGTCTCTCTTCTGCGGCATCGACTTCTGCTGCTGCGACGATGTCGTCCAACTCCTCATCGGGTGTGTATGTCGATACTTTGCGTTTTGTCATGACCTAATACTTCGGTTTACATCTTTTCGGCTACGCGCAACTTGGCACTACGTGAGCGGGGGTTGCGCTCCACCTCCTCGTTTGTGGGGATTATGGCTTTGCGTGTTATAACCCTCAACGGCGAGGTGCTACGGCCATAAAAATCCTTCTCGATAACCCCCTCGGTGTTGCCACTGCGCATAAAGTTTTTCACAATGCGGTCTTCGAGCGAGTGGTACGATATTACGACCAATCGACCCCCGGGTTTAAGAAGTTTAAGACTCTGCTCCAACGCCATTTTCAGAGCCTCCATCTCGGCATTAACCTCTATGCGAAGTGCCTGAAAGAGCTTTGTAAGGAACTTTGCCTCATCCTTTGGCGGTGTGCAGGGTTTCACTGCCTCGACCAATGCCGCAGTCGTTGTTATAGGCTCGATGCGTCGTGCTCGTTCTATGCAGTTTGCAATCTTCCATGTGGTGTCGAGCTCGCCATATTCCGAAAAAATCTTCGAAAGGGCATCATTTGTGTATGTGTTTACTATGTCGGCGGCTGTGAGTTTGGCACGTGTATTCATTCGCATGTCGAGGGGGGCTTCGCCGCGGAACGAGAAACCGCGATGCTTGGCGTCGAAGTGGTGCGACGATACGCCGAGGTCGGCGAGGATGCCGTCCACTTGCTCCACCCCATGCAGTCGCATGTTGCCGCGTACAAAGCGAAAGTTCGACGCGACGAACGTAAAGCGCTCATCACTCGGGGCGTTAGCCTCGGCCTCGGGGTCCTGATCCAAGGAGAAGAGCCTGCCTTCGGGACCTAACCGTCGTAGAATCTCGCCGGTGTGTCCGCCGCCTCCCATCGTAAGGTCTATATAGACTCCGTTGGGCTTGATGTCGAGCTGCTCCATGCACTCGTCAAGAAGTACGGGTATGTGGTATCTCTCTGCCATTGTTTTTTACATAGTAAAAATAACGGCGTAAAGATACTAAAATTTTCGCCAAATGAGCAACCCGATTGTAAGATTTGATGCTAATATTGACTAAATCATTTTTGAAGCATGGATTTACCTATTACCATTTCGGTGGATGAGTTGCTCCGTGAGCACTATCCGCGCCTTGAACGCCTGCTCCCTCGCTCCCTTAAAGAGCGACTCGAAAGGGCACTCTGCATAGATCGTATGAATGGCTACATCATACGTAACCACAACCGTACGACCATCGACTTTCTGGGGCGTTTTCTGCGGGCAATGGATGTTGGTTGTCGTGTCGAGGGCGTTGAGAATCTACGCGCCGAGGGGCGATATACGATTGTGGCAAACCACCCGCTCGGGGGGCTCGACGGCATTGCGTTGGCGTGGACGATGCTTGCTCATATGGGCGATGTGAAAGTTGTTGTGAACGAGGTGTATATGAAGGTTCGACCCTTGCAACCACTTTGGCTTCCTGTGCGTCGAACGGGGCGTCAAAGTGCCGATATGGTACGCGCTATGTATGAGGCTTTGTGCTCCGATGTGCCCATCGTGACCTTCCCTGCTGGATGCTGTTCGCGACGTCGGGGAGGCGAGATTGTCGATGCGGAGTGGCACCCATCGTTTGTGCGTCGCAGCATAAATCACAATCGCGCCATCGTCCCCGTGTATGTTGAGGGACGCCTATCGAATCGCTTCTATCGCATGGCATGGTTGCGACGCATCGTGGGTCTTAAAACGAGTTTCGAGATGTATCTGCTTCCGTCGGAGATGTATCGCTGTCAGGGCTCCGAGATTTTGGTGCGCATAGGTGCTCCCATTCCCGTATCCGATATTGCTGATATGGGCTCATCGGCGGAGGCGTGCAGGCAGATTCGTGAGCGTGTATATGCAATGCGCTTAAATAGCTAAAATTAGTAATTATGGCTTGTGAAGATATTGCTCCGCCTGTCGAGCGACAGCTGCTTTTGGAAGATTTGCGTATGGCGACATTTGTTCAGCGATATGATAGCTGTAACACAAATGTTTATGACTTTTGTGGCGCCCAATGCCCGCATCTTATGCAGGAGGTGGGGCGTCTGCGTGAGGAGTCATTTAGGGCAGTGGGTGCTGGTAGCGGAAAGTGCGTTGATGTCGAAAAATCCGATATCGATGGAAGCTATCGTCAGATGGTTGTGTGGGATGTAGATTCGGAGGCTGTTGTGGGAGGTTATCGCTACGCTGTGGGTCGGCTTACGCGGCCTGATAGGATGGCCATGTGGAGCTATTTCGACTTCTCGGATAGCTTCTGTCGTGACTATCTGCCCTATACCGTGGAGCTTGGTCGTTCGTTTGTGCAACCTCAATATCAGCGCCGGCAGAGCCGCGTTAGCATCTATGCGCAGGATATGTTATGGCGAGGTATGGGGGCGATAATATCGGCGTTCGACGGCGTGCGTTATCTGCTTGGCAAAGTTACGCTCTACCCCTCGTTAGGGGTGAGGGCTCGCAATCTCCTTCTTGGGTATATGTATCATGGATTCACAGCCCATGAGGGGTTGGTTACGGCGCGAACGCCATTCGTTGGGGGTATCACGCGACGTCACTATAAGAGGGTCTTTGTTGGTGCGTCGCCCCGCGAGAACTACCGTATTCTGCTCACTCGCATGCGCTCAATGCGACGTGCCGTGCCGCCGATGATATCCTCATATATGCGTCTTGCCCCCGATTTACATGTTTTCGATACCTGCTTTAATGCCGACTTTGGAGGAGTTGTCGAGACCGGCATAATGCTGAACATCAACGATATGTATGATGATATGCGTATCAGGTACTTTGGTGACTAAACAGTGGGGGCTAAAACCAGATTTAGTTTTAGTCCCCACTCCCAAAAAGTGTGTCTTTGACTATAATAGCTATAATTTAGTCACTCTTTTCAATCTCTCGATTAGTAGTTCTCGATGACGGCTTCGAGGTGTTGCTTCCAGATAAGTGCGGCACCACCCAAGATGGCAACATTCTTATCCTGAATACCGCTCATCATAAGCTTAACCTTGCCCTTGAATACGCCTAACTGATTCTCCTCCATGTGCTTGTATGTGGGGCGCATGATGTAGTCGCCGGCATTTGCCAAGCCGCCAAAGAGGATGATAGCCTCGGGCGAGGTGATTGACGTAAGGTCGGCAAGAGCCAAACCGAGGATCTTTCCCGTGCGCTCAAAAGCCTCCAAAGCGATTGGGTCGCCCTTGGCAGCCGCATCCGAGAGCATCTTTGCCTCGAACTTGTCGTAGGGTATTGCTCGCAACTCGCTCTCGCAGGTCATCGTTGCCATAAGGTCGAATGCTGTACGCTTGATACCTGTTGCCGATACGTATGCCTCCAAGCAACCCTTGCGACCGCAACCACACTGGCGTCCCGTCTCGCGTGATGCCACAGCAATGTGACCAAACTCGCCGGCAAAGCCATCGTGGCCATATACCATCTCGCCATTGCATACGATGCCCGAGCCCAGGCCCGTGCCGAGAGTAATCATCGTAAAGTCCTTCATGCCGCGAGCGTTACCAAAGACCATCTCGCCGATAGCCGCAGCATTGGCATCGTTCGTAATCATAATCTTTGTACCACCAAAGTAGCGCGACATATCCTCCACAAAGTTGAATATGCGAATTGAGTCGGGACGCGGGTCTGCTGCATCCTCGAACTTCCATAGGTTTGCGGGGGTCTCGATGCGTCCGCTATGGATGTTGGCGTTGGGTGCTCCGATGCCGATACCTATAAGCTCGCAATCGGGCTGCGAGGCTATAAGCTCCTTCATCGCCGTAGCAAGAGTCTCGATATAGAGTTTGTAGTCGTCGAAATACTTGAATTTGTCGGTCGAAATCTTGCCTTCGGCAACAACGTTGCCATCCTCATCGACAAGACCGAAGGCTGTATTGGTACCGCCAATGTCGATACCCATTGCAAATTTTTTCATCATAGCGTATAAGAGTTTTGTAAATAATTGGTCAAAGTTACCAAAATAATTTTAATAAATGCAAAAAAATTACTATTTTTGAGCCTTGCAAAACAAACCTTATGGTTTGTTGGCAAAATGTATTTGAAAACAACAAGATTATTACATAACACCACAATATTATGGCTCATACAAACGATGAGATATTGCAAGTGTTCGAGTCGGCATTAAGCCGCTTGCAGACCCCCGAGGAGCCCGAGTTGCTCTATGCCCCCATCATCTACTCAATGTCGGGTGGAGGCAAGCGTTTGCGCCCTGTGTTGCTGCTACTTACGGTCGATGCCTTCGGTGGCTCGGTGGATAGGGCTATGCCCGCAGCCATGGCGGTCGAGCTCTTCCACAACTTTACGCTACTGCACGACGACATTATGGATAACGCTGCGATGCGTCGTGGCAAACCCTCTGTATATGCCAAGTGGGGTGGCAATGTGGCGATACTGTCGGGTGATGCCATGCTTATTACGGCATACAAGTATCTTGCCGATGCCGATGCCGACAAGTTGCCACGTGTCATGCAGCTCTTCAACAACATGGCGTTGGAGGTGTGCGAAGGTCAGCAGTATGACATGGACTTCGAGCAGAAGGAGGAGGTCTCGGTCGAGGACTACATTCAGATGATTGAGCGAAAGACTTCGGCTCTGCTCTCGGGTTCGGCACTTATCGGTGCTACGTTGGCAGGTGCGTCGGAGGATGACAATCGCAAGATATATCGCTTTGCAACCGAGCTCGGTTTGGCATTCCAGCTTCAGGACGATATGCTCGATAGCTACGGCGACGAGGCATTGGGCAAGAAGATAGGTGGCGATATTCTCGAAGGCAAGCAGACCTATCTCATGGTGCAGGCGCTAAACCGTGCCAATGCCGAGGAGCGTGAGGCATTGCGTACGACACACCTGCGAAAGGAGCTTACCGATGCCGAGAAGATAGCTACGGTCAAGGCTCTCTACGACAAACTCGATGTGAAGCATGCTGCTGAACAGCAGATAGAGTTGCGTTTCGAGCGTGCGCTGTCGGTGCTGGATACCCTCTCGATAGCGGGTGAGCGTACTCTGCATCTTGCCGAGTTTGCGCGCAACCTCATGGGGCGTAAGAGGTAGTGCTTGTGTGGTGCTACGAAGTGTGGCAATGCTTACGTAATGCAATAAACGAAGGATTATGATTCGAAGAAAAGATATAGAGATAATGGCACCCGTAGGCTCCTATGAGTCGTTGAGTGCCGCCATAAATGCAGGTGCCGATTCGGTCTATTTTGGTGTCGAGCAGCTTAATATGCGTGCTGCCTCGTCGGTGAACTTCACGCTCGACGACCTTGCCGAGATTGTGCGTCGAGCGCACGAGGCGGGAGTGAAGACCTACCTCACGGTAAATATCGTCATATATGATGATGAGATGGAGGTTATGCGCCGTATCATCGACCGCGCAAAGAGCGAGGGTGTCGATGCCATCATCGCCACCGACTACGCTGCAATACTCTATGCTCGCGAAGTGGGCATGGAGGTGCATATCTCCACGCAGAGCAATATTTCGAATGTTACTGCCGTTCGTTATTTTGCCCAGTGGGCAGATGTGGTGGTGCTGGCGCGTGAACTCTCGTTGGAGCAGATTGCACATATCTCGCGCACAATCGACGAGGAGAATATATGTGGTCCTGCCGGTGAGCGTGTAAAGATAGAGATGTTTGCACATGGTGCTATGTGTATGTCGATGTCGGGCAAGTGCTACCTCTCGGAGCACGAGTCGCATAGCTCGGCAAACCGAGGGGCATGTCGTCAGATATGCCGCCGCAAATACACCATCACCGACAAGGAGACGGGGCATGCTCTCGATATCGATGGGCAGTATGTCCTCTCGCCCAAGGATTTGTGTACTATCGACTTCTTGGATAAGTTTATCGAGGCGGGTGTCAGGGTGCTTAAAATCGAGGGTCGAGCTCGTGGTGGCGAATATGTGAAGCGTGTTGTGGAGAGCTACGACCAGGCGTTGCGTCTTATGGAGGAGGGAGCCTACAATGAGGCCACGGTAGCGCCCCTCAAAGAGCGTCTGCGAACAGTCTTCAACCGCGATTTTTGGGGTGGATACTATGCAGCACGCATGATGGTTGAGCACAGTCAGCACTATGGCTCATCGGCAACGCTGAAGAAGGTCTATATGGGTAAGGTCACCAACTACTTCAAGCGTATAGGCGTGGCAGAGGTCTTGGTCGAGGCGTGCGAGGTCGCGGAGGGTGATAACCTGCTCTTCATGGGCGAGAAGACCGGTGTTGTTGAGCAACGTGCCGAGGGTATTATGCTTGATGAGAAGCCCGCGGCGGGGGCTCGTCAGGGCGACTACATCTCGCTGAAAACCGTGCAGGAGGTGCGACGCGGAGATAAGGTTTACAAGGAGGTGGAACGATAGTTCTGCATTTACGAAATAATAACCAACAGATAACAATAACTTAAAACTTCAATAACTATGTTTAGCAAAGAGACTTACATCGGTCGTCGTGCCGAGCTTGCTCGTCGTGTAGGACGAGGACTTATTCTGCTCCCCGGAAACCCCGAGGTGCCGAATAACTACCCAAATAATACCTATTACTATCGTCAGGACTCTACGTTCCGCTACTACTTCGGCTTGGACGTTCCGTCGCTCATCGGTCTTATCGATGCCGAGTCGGGTGAGGCGATGCTCTTTGGTGATGACTTCACTGTCGAGGATATCATCTGGACAGGCCCCATGCCTACGATTGCCGATCAGGCGCGTGAGGTGGGTGTCGAGAAGACGTTTGCCCGAAACGATGTGCGCGACGTGCTGAAGCGTGCCATTGAGCAGAATCGTCCGGTGCACTACCTGCCCCCCTATCGTGCGGAGCTTAAAATCGAGGTTGCCGATATGTTGGGCATACGTCTTGGCATGCTTCATGAGCGCAAGTCTATCGACCTTATGTTTGCCGTAGCCGAGATGCGTGAGCGCAAGTCGGCAGAGGAGATAGAGGCCCTCGAAAGAGCCTTTAAGATTGGATACCAGATGCACATGACGGCTATGCGTATGTGTCGCCCCGGGGTTGTCGAGCGCGAGATTGCCGGTCGTGTCGAGGGTGTTGCTAAGTCGTATGGTCAGGGTGTGTCGTTCCCGACTATCGTTACACAGCATGGCGAGATTCTGCACAACCACAACCACGATGGCGTGTTGGAGGCAGGTCGTCTGTTGCTCGTTGATGGCGGTGCCGAGTCGGTTGAGGGCTATTGCTCGGACCACACTCGTACCTATCCTGTTAGTGGTAAGTTCAGCGAGCGTCAGAAGGATATCTACAACATCGTGCTTCGCGCACACAGCGAGGTTAAGGAGATGATCAAGCCCAACACGATGTACACCGATATTCACCGTGCGGCATACCTCTCGTTGGCAGATGGCTTGAAGGGTATGGGTCTTATCAAATCTACTCCCGAGCAGGCTGTCGAGGCTGGCGCCATGTACCTATTCATGCCTCACGGTTTGGGTCACGGCATGGGTATGGATGTTCACGACTTGGAGAACATCGGCGAGCGTTCGTTCGACTTCACTGCCGTTCAGGAGCGTGCTGCGCAGTCGGCAACGTGTGTTCATCGTGCAACATGGCGCGTTGTCCCCGGCACGGTAATGTCCGACGAGCCCGGTATCTACTTTATACCGGCACTTATCGACAAGTTCCGTGGCGAGGGTAAGTTCAAGGATATAGTAAACTACGATGCTCTGGATGCTTATCGCGACTTTGGTGGTATTCGTATCGAGGACGACGTGCTCGTTACCGAGACCGGTAGCCGTTTCATTGGCGATAAGTTGTTGCCCTTGACTGTCGAGGAGCTCGAAGAGGTTGTAGGCAGAGAGTAAAATATCGTCGGTCTCGCCATGGAGGTAGGGACCGACATAGTGTTAAACCATTAAAAAAAGTATAATTAAACGTATGAAGACAGATATTGAGATTGCTCGTGAAACAGAGCTTAAAAACATTCGTGAGGTAGCAGCCCAGGTCGGTTTCCCCGACGAGGAGGTGTTTAACTATGGTAAGTACATCGCAAAGATTCCCTACAAACTTATCGACGATAAGAAGGTTGCCAAGAGCCACCTTATTCTCGTTACCGCTATCACAGCTACAAAGGCGGGTGTGGGTAAGACTACGGTAAGTATTGGTTTGGGTATGGGTCTTAATCATATTGGCAAGAAGGCGATAATCGCCTTGCGTGAGCCCTCGTTAGGTCCATGCTTCGGTATGAAGGGTGGCGCTACGGGTGGTGGCTACGCACAGGTGTTGCCATCGGAGGATATCAACCTCCACTTTACGGGAGACTTCCACGCCATCACTTCGGCAAACAACCTTATTGCAGCACTTCTTGACAACTATCTCTACCACAACCGTTCAAAGCAGGTAGGATTGAAGAAGGTGATGTGGCGTCGTGTGCTTGATATGAACGATCGCTCGTTGCGTAACATTGTGTCGGGTCTTGGTGGTTCGGCAAACGGTATCCCCACCGAAACAGGTTTCGACATCACTCCTGCATCGGAGATTATGGCAATCCTCTGCCTCGCACGCAACGTCGAGGACCTCTATGTGCGTATCGGCCGCATCGTTTTGGGCGTACGCTACGACGATACCCCGCTTACGGTCAATGACCTTGGTGTGACGGGAGCTGTTGTGGCTCTGCTCAAAGATGCTATCAACCCCAACCTTGTGCAGACTACCGAGCACAATCCGGTTATTATCCACGGTGGTCCCTTTGCAAATATCGCTCACGGCTGTAACTCTGTGCTTGCTACACGCATGGCAATGTCATGGGCAGACTATACCGTTACTGAGGCAGGTTTTGGCGCCGACCTTGGTGCCGAGAAGTTCCTCGATATAAAGTGTCGTCAGGCCGGCTTGAAGCCCGATCTTACGGTACTCGTAGCCTCGACCCTTGCGTTGAAGATGCATGGTGGCGTGCCCGAGACCGAGATAAGGCTTCCCAATGCCGAGGGCTTGAAGCAGGGCTTTGCTAACCTCGATCGTCACGTTGCAAACCTCCGCAAGTTTGGCCAGACCGTCTTGGTATGTTTCAACCGTTTTGCCAGCGATACCGACGAGGAGATTCAGATGGTCATGAAGCATTGCGAGGAGCTTGGTGTACGTTGCGTAATCAACAACGCCTATGCCGAGGGTGGTGCTGGAGCTGCGGAGTTGGCGCAGGCTGCTGTCGAGCTTATCGAGACTCAGCCATCGGCACCCATCAACTATGCCTACGACTTGGAGGATAGCATCAAGGATAAGATTACGAAGGTGGCAAAGAATATCTATGGTGCGGGATCGGTTGTCTTTGGACCCAAGGCGCAGAAGGAGATTGCGTTGCTCGAAAAGTGGGGCATGGGCAATCTTCCTGTATGTATCGCCAAGACACAGTTCTCGTTCAGTGCCGATGCTAAGCGTTATGGTAGTGTCGAGGGCTTCGAGATTAACATCAAGGATATCGAGCTCAATGCCGGTAGTGGCTTTGTCGTAGCACTTGCCGGTGACATTATGCGTATGCCCGGATTGAGCAAGACTCCGCAGGCGGGAAATATTCACCTCGCCGCAGATGGTAATGTTGAGGGAATAGTATAATCCCCCATTTTTAGAAGCTGTATAGCGAGGCTGCTTTGGCGTTACACATCATCCTCAAAATCCTCACATACGCATAGTATGCTGCGGTTTTTCGGATTTCGTGTGCCTAAAATCAGCTCACGCTATACAGCTTCTTAATACATAGAAGCTTGACGGCGAGGCTGCTTTGGCGTTACACATCATCCTCAAAATCCTCACATACGCACAGTATGCTGCGGTTTTTCGGATTTCGTGTGCCTAAAATCAGCTCACGCTTTGCAGCTTCTAAATTTACCGAAACGATAGAGTAGGATGAATATTTATATATTTCCCACCGAGCTTGAAGCCGAGCCCTTTCGTCGATTGTCGCCCGACAGCGTAGTGGTGATTTCGGGTGTAGGAATGGCGGCAATGGCGGCAACGATAACCTCGATTGCGCATAGTGGTGGTATCGACGACGATGAGTGTCTGGTGCTGTGTGGTATCGCGGGGAGCTATGTTGGCGACATCGACGTAGGCGACGTCGTTGAGGTTGTGGAGGAGTGTTGCATGGAGCTCCCGGAGCGTTTTCACAGAGTGTACAGGCAGCCGTCGCCACTTACGTCGCTACGCAAGGTTGTGTCGAACTCGGTAGATGGATGTTGTTCGAATGGCGCGAATGTCGAGATTGAGAATATGGAGGGTGCAACGCTCTTTGCCATAGCAGAGGTCTTGAACTTTCGCTTTGCCGAGGTACGCGCCATATCTAACCGTGTGGGCGACCCGTTCGATAGGTGGAATATAGAGCTGGCAACGCAGCGATTGGCAGAGGAATTGCTACGTTTATAGTCCATAAAGCGATATGCTATGGACGATAAGGGTAAGTTTTGGGGCTACGTTGTTGTGGCCGCAGTGGTTGTCATAGGGCTAATGCTCTTATGGCACCTCTATATGGATGAGATAATCCGCACTTTGGGGTGGCTGTTGGTCTTTGCCATAGTATTTGGTGCAGGGGTCGTACTCGGACGTTACAGTCGCCGTTTCAGAAGGAGTAATGATGAGAACAAAGAGCTATAAGTTATACATATCGCCGTGTCCGAACGACACCTTCATGTTCGATGCGATAATAAATCGCCGTATCGACCTCGGTGGCATGTCGTTCGATGTCGAGTATCACGATATCGAGCAGCTTAACGAGCGTGCCTTGCGTGGTGAGGCCGATATTACGAAGTGTAGCACGGCGCTGCTGCCGCAACTCTATCGCAACTATGCGTTGCTCGATAGCGGCTCGGCCCTTGGTCGTGGTAATGGCCCGCTATTGGTGCGCCGCAAGGGTGATACGGGGCCGTTGCATCATGTAGCTGTGCCGGGGTTGCATACTACCGCAAACATGCTCCTCGTGCGCCTGTTCCCCGATATCGATAAGCGCACGCCGATGCTCTTTTCCGATATTGCGGAGGCTGTCGAGAGGGGCGATTTCGATGCGGGGGTGCTGATTCATGAGGGGCGCTTTGTCTATCATAAGCGCAACTTGGAGCTTGTTGCCGACCTTGGCGTGGAGTGGGAACGTAGGCTCTCGCTACCTTTGCCTCTTGGCTCTATCCTTGCTTCGCGTAACCTCCAAGAAGAGGAGATAGAGGCTCTGGATGAGCTTCTTTTGCGAAGCATTGAGTATGCCTTTCAAAATCCCGAAGCCTCGCGAGCCTTTATCAAGGAGCATGCGCAGGAGATGGATGACGATGTCATCGAGCGTCATATTGCGCTATTTGTCAATAGTTTCTCCCTCTCGCTCGGTAGCGAGGGGCGTCGAGCTGTTGAGGCGTTGTGTGGCATAGATTTGTAGTGGGTCTGTATAGATATTGGGCTGGCTAAATATTTTTTAGCCAGCCCAATATCTGTTATATCCATCTGCGTTGCGACTATCCAACAACGCCGCGCACTCTGTCGTCAAAGGCTGTAAGGGCAGACTTTGCACCCTCGCCCATGGCGATAATTATCTGCTTGTAGGGTACCGACGAAACGTCGCCTGCGGCATAGACGCCGGGGATGTTGGTGCGACAGTGGGCATCAATCACAATCTCGCCGATGCGCGTCTTCTCCAACTCTGTGAAAGGCTGGCTGTTGGCGCTCAATCCAATCTGCACGAATACGCCATCCAACTCTACGGTTTCTATCTCCTCTGTTTGGCGATTCTTCAACTCCAATGCAACAACCTTCTCGCCGTTACCAACAACCTTCATTGTTTGTGTTGCAACCATAATCTCGACGTTTGCCAGGCTGCGCACCTTCTCTTGCAACACCTGGTCTGCCTTCAAGCTATCCATAAACTCTATCACCGTAACCTTCTGGCATATACCAGCGAGGTCTATGGCTGCCTCGATACCGGAGTTACCGCCACCCACGACCGCCACTCGTTTGCCTGCGTAGAACGGACCGTCGCAGTGGGGGCAGAAAGCTACGCCACGCCCGATATACTCCGCTTCGCCCTCGACATTTAGTCGTCGCCAGCCGGCACCCGTAGCAATTATCACTGCCGGTGCACTAAATATCTCGCCACCCGTTACCGTTACGCGCTTCTCCTTACCTTGAAGCTCCGTAGATTCGATTCGTCGGTTCTCAAAGAGCTCGATAGGGTAGTGTGTGAGGTGCGTGCGCAGGTTATCAGCTAACTCACTACCTGTGGTATAGGGTATCGATATCATGTTCTCGATGCCAACCGTCTCCTTTACCTGACCTCCGATACGCTCTGCTACCATTGCCACTTTCAGACCCTTGCGTGCAGAGTATATTGCCGCCGAGGCTCCGGCAGGACCGCCGCCAAGTACCACTACATCGAAGCTGCGATTTACGGGAGCAACACTCTCCTCGTCTGTTATCTGTGATGACCCATATCGCGTCTCCAACTTCTCCAAAAGCTCGCCGAGTGAGCCACGTCCTACATGCAACATCTCGCCGTCAGCAAATACCGTGGGTACCGCCTGAACACCTTTGCTATCTACTTCGCTTTGGAAGAGTGCTCCATCCACCATCTCATGGCTTATATTTGGATTGAGCAGTGCAAAGATGTTGAGAGTTTGCACTATATCGGGGCAGTTTGTGCAGGTGAGTGACACGTAGGTCTGCAAACGTATATCTCCCTTCAAGGCGCGAACACGACGAGCTATGCCCTCGTCGGGGAGATTTTTACCCTTGCCATCGGCGTTGAGTATCGCCAGAAGAAGCGATGTAAATTCATGTCCGTTGGGTATGCCTCGGAAGCTTACACCTGTCTTTGCGCCATCTTTTAGTAGCGAGAAGCACAAGGTGTCGCCCTCGGCGCTATGTTGCTCGACCTGCAAGCGTTGTGAGGTCGATGCAAAGTCGTTGAGAAACTCCACGAGCGCACCTCCCTCGTTGCGTGACGGCGAGAGCTCGATAGAGAGTGTATAGTTGGCTTCGAGATTTCCAAATATCTCGGTTACTTGTCGAAGGATTGAAGCGTCTAACATATCTGTTTGTCGGTTTATAGGTTGTGTTTGGATTTTGTTAGAAGAGTGACTAACCATTGTTGTGGTGTAGCCACTCTTCGCCTTTTGATTAGATCTTACCTACCAAGTCGATGCTCGGCTTGAGTGTCTCTGCGCCCTGCTTCCACTTTGCGGGGCATACCTCGCCGGGGTGATTTGCTACGAAGATAGCTGCCTCGACCTTGCGTACCAACTCGTCGGCATTGCGACCGATGCTGTTGTCCTGAATCTCGGCAATCTTAATCTTACCCTCGGGATTTACGAGGAATGTGCCGCGATATGCCATGCCATCCTCCTCGCTCATCACGCCGAAGCCGCGGCTGAGTACGCCTGTGGGGTCTGCCAACATCGGATAGTTAATCTTGCGGATGCTCTCCGATGCATCGTGCCATGCCTTGTGAACAAAGTGCGAGTCGGTGCTTACAGAGTAAACCTCCACACCCAGGCTCTTCACCTTCTCATACTTATCGGCAAGATCTACCAACTCGGTGGGGCAAACGAATGTGAAGTCGGCAGGGTAGAAGAAGAATATAGCCCACTTGCCTTTAACATCGTCGCTCGATACGGCCTTAAAGTCGCCATTGTGATAAGCCTGAACTTTGAACTCGGGAAGCTGTGCATTGATAATAGGTGTCATAATTGTAGTTGTTTTTTATTAGTTAATAATATCTATTTCTTTTCGTAATATAAATATCTGGTATTGCTTTCTGTTTTTCTATAACCAAAACTTATTTCACTGCAAAAGTACAAAAAGAAAATTAACTGCAAGCATTTTTAGTTAAAATCTTCAATCATATGTTTTTATGGTTGTATAAGCAAAACAAATACCACCTTTGTACCAGCCTCTAATGCACTTATAAACAAAAAAACTGCCACGAAGGAATCATGGCAGTTTTTTTGCGCTCCAAAGCCCTATATCTTATTATATATAGGGTGTGGGGCTTTTAGTCCGTTTACTATTCGATAGTGCGCAGGAGCTCTACGAGCAGCTTCCAGAACTTATCGACCGTTGCAATCTCCAAGCGCTCGTCGGGTGAGTGTACGCCACGTAGCGTGGGACCGAACGACACCATCTCCAAGTGAGGATACTTCTCCAAGAAGAGACCGCACTCCAAGCCGGCGTGGATGGCGCGCACCTTTGGCTCGGTATGGAAGAGGTTACGATAGCAATCGACAGTTGCTGCAAGGAGCGTAGAGTTGGGGTTGGGTGACCAACCGGGGTATCCGTCGGAGTGCTCAACATCGCAGCCCGAGAGGTAGAATACCGACTCGATGGTCTGCGCAGCATATAGCTTGGCGCTCTCTACCGACGAACGCTGCGAGGTGGTGATTGTTATCTTCTGCTCCTCGACGTTGAACTTTATGGACGCAAGGTTCGACGATGTCTCAACCAAGCCCGGTACGGCAAACGACATTGCCAATACGCCGTTGGGCAGACCGATAATCGTAAGTAACAAGTAGCACATATCGTCGTTTGTCATCACCTCTGCGGGGCTCTCAATATCCGATACCGAGAAACGCATGCGGGGCTCTGTATGGCAGAACTCCTCCTTTAGCTCTTCGCCAAACTCCAAGTAGCGCTCCTTGAAGTCCTCGACCGACTCCTCCGGTACACCCACGATGGCGTATGCCTCGCGAGGTATGGCATTACGGAGGTTACCTCCGTCGATGCGCTCCAAGGCAATCTGGAATGTCTCGCAAGCGTTGTAGAGGAAGCGTGCAATAAGTTTGTTGGAGTTTGCACGACCCTTGTCGATGTCGTCGCCAGAGTGACCACCGAGCAGGTCGCCAACCTCCAAGCGTACGAAGCGGTAGCCCTCGGGGCTCTCCTCCTTCTCGTACTCCATGGTAGCCACGGTATCGACACCGCCTGCACAGCCGATGAAGATTTCGCCCTCGTCCTCCGAGTCGAGATTCACCAGATACTTGCCCGTAAGCATGCCCTCGCCCAGTCCAAAGGCGCCCGTCAGACCTGTCTCCTCATCAACGGTGAAGAGTGCCTCTATTGCGGGGTGCTCGATGCTGTTGTCCAAGAGCACGGCAAGAGCAGCTGCCATGCCGATGCCACAGTCGGCACCCAACGTAGTACCCTCGGCGCGTACCCATTCTCCATCGATGCGTGTGCGGATAGGGTCGTTCTCGAAGTCGAACTCTACGTCAGAGTTCTTCTCGCATACCATATCCATGTGTGATTGCAAAATTACGGCAGGACGTCCCTCGTAGCCTTTGGTTGCGGGCTTGCGCATAACGACATTACCTGTGTCGTCCTTCTGATAGTCGAAGCCATGCTTCTGGGCAAAGGCAACGAGCCACTCAATAATCTTCTCCTCCTTCTTCGACGGACGTGGCACACGTGTGATGTCGTCGAACTGCTCCCAAATAAGTTTGGGCTCCAAATCACGAATAGTCATAGTAGTTTTATCTTTTATTGGTTTTGTTGTGTTCCATGGTGTTATCCTCCTCTCTGTCGAAGAGTTTTACGTTGCGCAGTAGCGGGTTACGACGCGAGAGTATGAGCGATTCGGCTGTGAGCAGTAGCAGTGCTACGCCCAAGAACCATTGATACTTTTCGTCGTACTCTTCGTAGCGACTTGTAGTCAGCGATGACTCCTCTATTTCGTCTAAACGCTCAATAATCTTATTCAACCCGAAGTCGCCATTATAGGCACGTCGGTATATGCCCTGCGACGTCTCGGTTACCTCCTGCAATATAGCTTCGTTGAGTTTTGTTAGCACCATCTTTCCCTCCTCATCCTCGACGGGCTTGCCATCGATTTCGAGTATCACACCCTCGGGTGTGCCTATGCCTATGGCACATATCGTTATACCATTTTCGGCGGCGATGCGTGCTGCCTCTACAGCCCCCTCGTTGTGGTCCTCGCCATCGGTGATGAGAATCATCACACGGCTACGATTCTGCTGCGATGACGACGAGAAGGAGAGCGTTGCCGTTCGAATGGCATTTGCGAGGTTCGTACCCTGTGCTGCTATAAGGTTTGTATTTAGCATACGCACCTTCGAGGCAGCCGTTTTGTAGTCCGAGGTTATGGGGAGTAGTACCTCTGCTTGCTCGGCAAAGGCGACGACGCCTACGCCATCTTGTGACATGCGCCCGACAAGCTGCAAAATCGAGTGATGGGCGCACTCTATACGGCTGGGGGCGATATCTTCGGCGAGCATCGAGCGCGATACATCGACAACGAAGACTATCTCGCGACCTTTGCGCTCGATACTACGCAGCTTCGAGCCGGTGCGCGGACGTGCTGCTGCCAAGCCAATGAAGAGTATGGCGAGGGCAAAGAGCGATATCTTTATCCATCCGCGAGCTGTTGAACGGTTGGGCATAAGCTCTTTAAGTGTTGAGGTGTTGCCCATGCGTTGTAGCTTGCGACGTTGCCATACGAGAAGAGCCCAGTATAGCAGTAGTATGATGGGGGCTGCGGCTATCAGCCAAAGCCATTCGGGAGATCCAAATTCAAAGTGATTCATCCTTAAAACGCAATCTTAAAGTTTTCAATATAGCTGCTTGGCTACGGAAGTCTGTTGAGTACCACACGTGCAATGAGCAACTCGCCGAGGAGCAAAACAAGAGCGTAGTATATCCACTCCATGAATAGGTCCTCTGTCGTTGAGTATGCCGTAACGTGCACTTCACCCCTCTCCAACTGATTTATCTGCTCGTAGATTGAGGCGAGGGCATTCTCGTCTGTGGCTCGGAAATATTGACCTTCGGTCGTCGTCGCTATCTCCTGCAACAGCGCTTCGTCGATATTTACCTCGACATCAACGTAGGTAGTGTTTCCGAATATATCCTGTGCGGGGTATTTTGCTGTGCCGCGACTACCTACGCCAATGGTATATACCTTTACGCCCATGTTCTTTGCTATCTCCGCCGACATGCGCGGCGAGATTTCACCGCGGTTGTTTTCGCCATCGGTCAGGAGTATTACTACCTTCGATTTTGCTCCACTCTCGCGCAGGCGATTTAGTGCTGTTGCCAAGCCGTTACCTATGGCTGTGCCATCCTCAATGACGCCGCATTTGAGCGATGCCAAGGCGGTCTGCACCTCTCGTATGTCGCTCGTTAGCGGGCACTGCGTGAATGTCTCGCCGGCAAAGGCAACTACCGCCAGCCTATCGCCCTCGCGGTCTGCTGCAAACTGTGCTGCAATCTGCTTGGCAGCCTCCATGCGGTCGGGTGTGAAGTCCGCAGCCAACATCGAGGTCGATATATCCATCGCCATAACGATGTCGATACCATCTACCGTCACCTCCTCCTCGCTATGTCGCTCCACGGGGCGTGCCATGGCAATTATAATCATGGCAATGGCTCCCATACGAAGCACTATGGGCAGGTGCTGTAACCAGTAGCGTAGTGTGCGAGGTGCACGAAGTCCACCTATTGACGACACTCTCAACGTGGCGCCATGGCGACCACACCAAATGTAGTATATTATGAGTAGCGGTATTATCACCGCCAACCATAGCATGTTAGGATTCAGAAAGTTCATATTCTACCAATTCTTCTTGCCCGAAACAACTATCGCCTTCTGTCTATCTTTGAGCTTCTCTTGCGTCTTATCCTCCTGTGCCTGTATCAGGTCAAGCATGCGCTCTTGCTCATCGGTCGTAACATTATCTCCGCGAGTAGGTGTCTGCTGTTGTTCGTTGCTGTTATCGCTCTTATCTCCATTGCTGCCATCATCCCCCTCGTTCTCATCCTGCTGCTCTGGATTCTGTTCCTGCTCCTCGTTATTCCCCTCACTATCTCCCTTGTCCTCATCTTTGTTTTCGCCACCATCTTGTTGCTGCTTAGGGTTCTGCTTGGGGTCTTGATTCTGCTGTTTGTCGTCCTGTTGCTCGTCGGAACTGTTGCCCTCTCCCTCGCCTTCGCTCTGCTGCTGGTCGGGGTTCTGCTCGTTCGACGACTCTCCATTACCACTCTGTTGTTGTTGCCGTTGTTGCTGCTGTTGCTGCTGTTTGCGCAGCTGATCGACAATGCGCTTGGTGAGTATATAGTTATACTTACTCTCCGAGTCATCGGGATTTAGCAACAACGACTCGCGGAAGGCGTTGAGTGCTGCCTCGTAGTTTTGCTGTGTGAAGAGGCTCTCGCCAATGTTGCGTAGCGCTTCGGCGCGATACTTCTTGTCGAGGAGCTCATCGTTGGCAATAGCCTCGAACAGCTCGTTCGATGTCTTCCACGTGAGCGACGAGTCCTGACGATGTTGCATAAGTGTCTGATAGTATGCATTAGCGCGATTGTAGAGTATCTCCACGCGAGTAGAGTCATGCTCCAATGCCTGTTCGTAGAGGTTGAGGCTCGAACGGTAGTTCATGCGAGCGAATTGCTCGTTACCCTCACGTACAATGCGACGTTCGGGGTGGTTCTGTGCCGATGCCGTAGTGACAAAAACAAGCAGCACCGCCAGAATACACAATATGTTATATATGCTCTTAGGTCTCATTAGTCGTTTATCTTTGTCTCTATGGTTATCTCTCTTTTGTCGTCGTTTCTCTCCTCGTCGGTGGGCTTGGTGTTCTCGACGAAGTAGTATGCTTTCCAATAGTTTTGTTCGTTCTGCTCGCCATCGGGGCACGCCTTGGCAAACTTCACCATGTCGGCAGTGCGCAACACCGAAACAAGGTCCATGCGGCTCTCACGCGACATATCCACGGCGCTAAGGGCGCGGATAATCTCGTCGGTGGTCATCTCCATGGCGCCTATACCCCAGCGTCCCGAGATATAGACTCGAAGTATCGATGCCAGAGTTGTGTAGTAGGGCTTGAACTTGCCATTCTGCCAGAGCTTGCGATGGCTCAACTCCACCAAAGCCTTGTTGGCAACGACGTGTGGTGGTAGCTGTGGCGCAGCCTTTATGGCAAAAGAACTCCGATTGTTTGCCCTATGACGATATATCTCCACAATAAGCCATACGACCAGCGCAAGTATTACGAGTGCTATGATGCCATAGATCACGTAGTCCTTGATTTCGTCGAAGATGAAGGGCATATCCTTCTGCATGCGTAGCCCGTCATTCACAAGGAACTGTGATGCCATAAGCGAGTCCACCACTGCCCCCTGCTGCGCTGTGGGGTCGAGACGCAGGAAGCTCGTTGTATCTAACTGCTCATAACGAGCTACGTGTAGTACCAGTGAGTCGGTAGCGAAGATGGTGTCGGGCAATTCGCGATTCTTCTCGAAGTAGAGTATCGAGGGGCGAATATAGATATCTCCCGTCTCCATTACTGCAAGTCGGTAGCGTTTACGTAGGTGCAGATGTCTGCCGTCGATGCTGATGGTATCGAACGGATACTCCTCAATCTGCTCGAAGATATCCTCGTCATAGGCGGTGAAGGTCGATATGTTACGACGCTTCTCGGCAAGCTCCTTTGCCTGCTCGTCACTCATCTCCTCCTTAAAGCGCGGAACGCCTATGTCGGTGGCGCGATCCTTCTCTATGTCGATGATGTACTCAACTTGGTCGCCAACCTCTATCTCTTGTTTCGAGAACTGTCCACTGATTTTAGGACGCTGGGCATATGTTGCACCAACGAGCATGGACATTATTGCGGTGAACAGTATGTTGCGTGTCAAACGGTTCATTATCATCGTTGTTTGAACATCTTAATAAGTTCTACGACATAGTCGTCATCGGTTGCCACCTCGGCAACATCCACGCGGTTGTGGCGCATGATGTCGGCTACTCGGCCATAGCTGTCGTTATAGTTCTTTGTCCAATATTCGCGTACACGTCGCGACGAGGTGTCGAGCCATGCGCGCTTGCCGCTCTCTGCGTCCTCAACCTCGATGATGCCAACATCGGGCAACGTGGCATCGCGCTTGTCGAATACGCGCACCGCCATGATGTCATGACGCGACGAAGCAATCTTTATAGCCTCTTCCAACTTTGCAATGTCTGTTGGGGCATCAACCATATCCGACAGTAGGAATACCGTCGCGCGCTTCTTGCTTATACCCGCCATAAAGCGTACAGCCTCGGATATGGCTGTCGAGCGACCTGTGGGTGTGAATTGCACAAGTTCGCGTATGATGGTTAGGATATGGCTGCGACCCTTCTTCGGTGGAATGAACTTTTCGACTTTGTCGGAGAAGAGTATGCACCCAACCTTGTCGTTGTTCTTTGCTGCCGAGAAGGCGAGTGTAGCGGCAATCTCGGTGATGATGTTCTTCTTGGTAAGCTCCGTAGAGCCGAAGAGTCGCGAGTCCGAGACGTCGATGAGCAACATCATCGTCAGCTCGCGCTCCTCCTCATACACCTTAATATGCGTGCGTTCCGAACGTGCCGTAACATTCCAGTCGATGTCGCGCACATCGTCGCCGGCGCGATACTCCCTCACCTCGGCGAACGACATACCACGACCGCGAAAAGCCGTATGGTACTTACCGGCGAATATCTCGTCCGAGAGACCACGCGTCTTTATCTCGACCTTGCGCACGCGGCGCAAAATATCGTTCTCGCTGAGCTGCATTGTTTAGGGGACTATGACGTTGTTCAAAATGTCGGTTATAATCTGCTCGGTGGTGATGTTCTCTGCCTCCGCCTCGTAGGTGAGACCTATGCGGTGACGCAAAACGTCGTGACATACGGCGCGCACATCCTCCGGAATAACATATCCGCGGCGCTGGATAAAGGCATAGGCGCGTGCAGCCTTTGCCAAGGCTATGCTGGCTCGTGGTGAACCGCCATACGAGATTAGGGGCTGCAAGTGGTTAAGACGATACTCCGAAGGCTCGCGCGTAGCGAAGATAATGTCGATGATATACTTCTCGATTTTCTCGTCCATATACACCTGATTTACAACCTCACGTGCTCGCATAATATCCTCGGGAGAGATAACTTTGTTCACCTCCGGCATGCCGCGCCCCGAGAGGTTCATGCGGATGATGTCCAGTTCCTCCATGCGCTTCGGATACGATATCTTTGCTTTGAGCATGAAGCGGTCGGTTTGTGCCTCGGGCAGAGGATACGTACCCTCCTGCTCCAACGGGTTTTGTGTTGCGAGCACCAAGAAGGGTTGTGGCAGAGCGTATGTCGTATCGCCAATGGTCACCTGTTTCTCCTGCATAGCCTCCAACAGTGCCGATTGCACCTTGGCGGGGGAGCGGTTAATCTCGTCGGCAAGGATGAAGTTTGCAAAGATAGGACCATGTTTTACCTTGAACTCCTCGCTACGTTGTGAGTATATAAGTGTACCGATAAGGTCGGCAGGTAGCAGGTCCGGAGTGAACTGTATGCGTGCGAATTTTGCATCTACGGCCTTCGATAGAGTGGTGATGGCAAGTGTCTTGGCAAGACCCGGAACACCCTCCAAAAGAATATGTCCGTCGGAGAGCAGACCTATGAGTAGGGTGTCGATAAGGTGTTGCTGACCTACAATTACGCGCCCCATCTCGCGGCGGAGGGTATCGACAAATATCGACTCCTGCTCGATATGGGCATTAAGTTCCTTGATGTTGATTACTTCGTTCATTGTTGAATCTATTTATTAGCTCTTTTTTAACTCCATTTCATGGCGCCACACCACTCTTGCAGCGGGGGTGCTCGTATCTCGAAACGCGCTATAACGCCTAAATATTGCAAATTTATGAAAATTATTTGAAAAAAAGATGCATTATACGGCACTAATTAAGAAGAGGTTGCCCAATGTTTCGGACAACCTCCTGCTCTCTGTTATCTCTTTTAGGAGTAATCTCAAAGGCTCTTGCTTCGCAATACTACTGCTGCTGCTCGGTATCGCGCTTTGCTCGCGCCTCCTTACGAATCTTCAACGGCGTCTTTTTGAGGTATTTACGGCAGAATAGCGCAAAGTGACCATGGTTCGTGAAGCTATACATCTTGATGATGCTCTTCAACGGCACGTTGGTCTCGGTGAGTAGGCGCTCGATTTCGATTATTCGCTGCTTCTGCATCCAACTATACGGTGTATCGTGGAACTCCTGCTTGAACATGTTATTGAAGTGCTGGATGCTGAATCCACAGATGTCTGCCAACTCCTCGACGGTCTTTACGCGCGGTGCATTGTTCTTCACGAGCGATACAAACGACTGGTTGCGGTCGAAGAGGTTGTAGAAGGTGCGGAGCTGAATCTGCTGTGTGTAGAAGAATTTGAAGATTACGAACATCTCCTGTATCTTGGCGCGGTGGAGGTGGTTACACTTCATTCCATTTTGCAGATACATCTTCATCGACTGCAACAACAAGGTCATAGGCTCGTTGAAGGCTACCTGCGTAAACTTGTAGTTTATCTTCTTGATTTTGCCTACGATGCTGTTGAAGGGAATCATGTCACAGGCTGCGCCCGCAGCGATGAAGTGTGCCTTGATAATCTCCACATCGGTCAAAGCGGTGATTTCGTAGCAATAGGCGCGGAAGCAGAAAACAAAGTGACCCTCGCGCACGGTGTAGTCGCGACGCTCTTCGGATGTAATCTCGAAGTTACCCGACATGAGGAATACCAAGCTATTTTGGTCACCACGGTCGATTAAAAGTTTCTCACCCTCCTTTAACGTATAGTATTTGAAACCGGCTTCGGGTTCAAGTGTGTATGAGTGGCATGTTGCCGGACATTGGTTAGACATACAGATATTGGTATTTAGGTTATTTTTTACACTTATTTGTTCATGTTCAACTTCACAAATATACATAACAATTTTTAATCTGCAAGCATTTAGCATCAAAAAAGTGTAAAATATGTGCATTATTGCTCTTAATCGGTCCTTTTTCGACGTGTGATAAGAGCATAAAACCCTAAATTTTAGTTTGATTAACTATGTATTAGTGTGGCTATGGCTCGAAGTTACAGCGGAGCATTATGGGTGGCTCCTGTTCCGACTTTATTCGGCCTATCATCCTATCGAGGTACTCTTGGATGTCGTCGCGCAGCTGCTTGTACAGCGGGCACGATGTGTAGTTCTCGTTATCGAGCAGCACGTCGCGTATGGAGCGCAGTGTATTGGTGTAGTTTTTAAGCTCGTTTTGCAGCGCAACACCCTCTATCTTCGAGCTGTTTATCTTGGCTATGGATAGTTGTCGCAGTTTGTCGCATACGGCAGATAGCACTACCAGCACTACGTTGTCCATCAGCGTATGCCCGTGCATAAAGAGGTAGCAATTCTCGCTTGCGACCCCTCTCTTTTCGAGGCGTTGCCCAAACTCTTCGACCTCGGTCACCATATCGGGGTTGGCATATTCGAGGGCGAGTAGGCGCCGCTCTACATTGCGTTTGAGCCACGTTAGCGTATTCTCGCCATTGTGTCTTATGTCCAAAAAGTTGAGGCGTACCGAGGCACGAAATTCTGCAAGCGTAAATACATTTTCGTGCGATAGGCGCGCCGAGTAGCAATACCACAGGAATAGTGGGTAGATTATTTTGGAGTAGTTGGCGAAGAATAGCTCGAAGTCGAATATGCGCGTATCGTTCTTGGTTGCCTTAACGCATACGTTACGTAGCGACGGTGCATAGCATAGGTAGTTCTCGGTGGCGTAGGTGTAGGTGTGGAACATGTTGTCGGCCGAGAGTACCGCCTGCGACTGCTCGGTTTCGCCATTGAAGATGTAGTCGAAGTCGGAGTCCACGCATAGCAACACGCTGTCGGGCTTTGTGCGCTCAATCATCGACAGCAACACCTTCTTGCCTTTGGGTAGGTCATCGCGGTTGGGAACAGATATTTCGAATCGCAGATAGGGGTTATGGAAGTGGTCGAATATGCCTCGCCAGAAGGCGACATCTTCGTACCCCTCGACATAGACATGTACCAGGTACCTGTCATCTTCGGGGGGCAGAATCTCCGGTAGTTGCTCCGGACGGTATGCCGTGAGGTCGCGACGACCTCTGTTGCGCTTATTTCTGCTCATCACTCGTAAAGTTAGAAATTATTTTTGTATTTTTGTACTCGATGAGGTTTTTTTATGAATAAAAGTGAACTTTTAGCCTAATGACAAACGATTGGAAGGAGCGTCTGGGTGTCGTTTTCTCGACAAATCCCGACTATAAGTACGATACCAAAGAGGAGGTGGAGACCGCTACTCTCGAACCTCAAAAGCAGAATCTGCGTATATGGCTCGATAGATTGAAGGGTGGTCGAGTGGCTACCGTAGTGCGCGGTTTTGTGGGTACGGATGACGACTTGGCGGCTCTGGGCAAGGAGCTGAAAACGAGGTGTGGTGTGGGAGGCACAGCCAAGGATGGCGAGATAATTATTCAGGGAGATCACCGTGATAGGGTAATGGAGTTGTTGCAGAAGGCAGGGTATCGTTGTAAGAAGTCGGGCGGATAACGTCCCTAAAATCACCTCGATGCACTCTATGAAACTCGCTAAAATAGGGTGTGAGCACTCTATAAATTAAAAACTTTATAAAAATTATAGAAATTTTTTAATAAAATACTTGTCTATATCAAATTTACTATTTACCTTTGCACCGAAGTTTTAAGGTTCATTTAGGTTGGTAGTTTTAGGTTGGAGAGGACAATCGAAGGGTTGTGGCAAAAGGTGCCGAGTTGTTTCGACAGGCAGGTTTTGTTACTAAAACAGGCAGCGGTGCTCGCTGTGCATGTTGAATACCTTTCGGTGGTCCTCAAATTTTTTATGTGTTATTGCATCTCTAATGCAATTGCTGTGATGGACATAGTAAAAGTCATATATCGTAGCACCATATTATAGTACCTTATAATATAAGATTGGCTGCCGTAATATGTATGGCAGCCAATCTTATTATCTATCCATAATGTAGTTACAGGCCAATGGTGGTATTGCTGCTCAAAGTAAAGATCACGGGTAGAACAAACTGTACCGAAACCTTTTTGCCATTCTCGATGCCGGGAACCCAGCGTGGTGACGAGAGAAGTACGCGACGTGCCTCCTCCATAAAGGGCTCTTCGGCTTCTTGGAGGAATTTGATAGATTCGGCGGGGATATATCCATTGCTATTTACCGTAAATTGCACGACAAGCTTCGCCTCCTTGCCTCGTTCTACCATCTCTGCGGGGAAGCGGATGTTCTGCATTACCCATACCTGAAATGTCTCGATGCCGCCATTGAGAAACATCGGCATTATGTCGGTTGCGACAAAGGTCTCGTCTGCCGTTATTAGGTTGATAATCATTACGCCGTTGCTAATGTCTCCGAGGTGTTCGTAGGCCTTGGCATCTTCGTCCTTGACGATGGTTATTGACTCTATGTCCGTTGGAGCCAGAGCCTCCACCTCGTCGAGTGTCACAGCCCGGTTATCGATTACGTATAGTGGCTGCTGTGGCTCATTGTTCGATAGTGATACATGGCTCGGGATGTCGGCAGTGTATGCCATGGTAGGAGTCGTGGCGGCTGATGCTATGAGTAGTATTGCCGCAATACATGTGTGTTTCATGGGATTCATACGAATTGCTTTTTTGTGTTAAACTTTGTGTTGGTGCGCATCAACTATTTATTTCTCTTGTGCAAAGGTACTACATGGCTCCCTGTTTACCCAATATTTTATGTTAAACAGTGTTAAAAGATTTGTTAAATAGTGTTAAAGCTTTCGTGCTTTGAATATGGCGTAAGGGAATTATTCCTATCTTTGTAGTAAGAGATTTCTATATTCCAACTGCAAATGATAAAGTATAGATTTATTATCATATCGTCTGTTGTGGTGCTGTCGCTCGCACTACTCTGCTCTGTCGAGGCTTTTTGGGCTGTTAGATCCTATCGAGAAATGCGCGAGTCATATCGCCGGCAGATCGAGAGTGTACTCACCGAGGCGTCGCTGCAATATATGGATAACACCATGCCCAATGCAACAACAATCAAGATTGGTAATATCGAGCGTCTTGATGCCCTTGTTGGGGAGGGGTTGCGCACTTCGGGTATCAAGACCGAGTATTGTATCGAGGTGCTGACAACAACCAATCAGGCTCCCTTGCCTATAATGTCAGTGGGCGCTATTGGGCATGATAAGCGCCTGATGGCGGTTGAGTGCGGAACGCCACCATTACTTATGCGTCTCACGGTCGAGGACCCACATGATAATATACTATATGGTATGCGTTGGGTGTTGATTCTTCAAGCACTCTCCATCGTGGTGCTAATCGTCGCCTTTGTCTATATGCTGCGTACGTTGTTCCGTGCCAAGAGCGTCGAGCACATACGACGCGACCTTACCCACAACATAACACACGAGTTGAAGACACCTATTGCGGCAGCTTATGCCGCTACGGACACGTTGCGTACGATGCCACAGCTCGCCGAAGATGCTCGGCTACGAGATGAGTATCTCGATATGACCCTTTTGGAGTTGCGGCGTTTGGGTGATATGGTCGATGAGATTCTGCGAAACTCTACCGAGAGTCATACATCCATGCAGTTGCGCAAACATGAATGTCGCTTGGCGGATATCGTAGATAAGGTTGTTGCCTCCGTGGCACTCAAATACTCATCACGCACTATCGTGTGGAGGGTAAATGTGGCTTCCGATATCGTTGTTTTGGCCGATAGTTTTCACCTCACGGGTGCCATCAGTGCAATTGTCGATAATGCGGTGAAGTATGCCGATGGCGATGTTGAGGTCGGAATAGATGTCGAGGAGCGGGGCGCCTATACCTATCTGTCAATCGAGGATAATGGGCGCGGAGTGGCGCGCCGAGAGTTGCGTCGCATCTTCGATAAATATTACCGCATACCGCAGGGTGATCGTCACGATAGCCGAGGCTATGGCTTGGGGCTCTATTATGCTCGCGGTGTTGCCCGACGGCATGGTGGCGATATTGAGGTACGCTCGAAACTCAACAAAGGCTCATGTTTTACGATAAAAATAGAACGCTATGGTAAGTAGGCGAATACTTATTGTCGAGGATGAGGATGTATTGCGACGCATATTGACCGATGCACTCACCTGCGCCGGCTACGAGGTAGTTGCTGCTGCGGATGGGGAGCAGGGTTTGTTGCTTTTCGATGCCCACTGCCCCGATCTTGTTGTTGCCGACATAATGCTTCCGCGTATGGACGGATTCGATATGGTGCGCCGCATGCGTAGTCGTCGCGAGGCGACACAATATCTCTTCCTCTCGGCACGTAGTGATGCCGAAGATGTGGTTGATGGGTTCAAGGCGGGAGCTTCGGATTATATCCGTAAGCCCTTTGCTATGAACGAATTGTTGGTGCGCATCGAGGCGCTACTATCGCGCTTTGCCGATGCCGATGACCGGATAGTGTTCGATATAGGCGAATATAGCTACGATAGCTCGGCTCAAATACTTGTGCGTGGAGCCAAGAGCGTACGTCTCTCGTCGCGCGAGGCATCAATACTCACTGCCCTTGTGCGTAGCCACGGCAAGGTGGTGAGCAGCAGGAGTCTGTTGCTTGATATTTGGGGCGATGACAGCTACTATAATCTGCGTTCGCTCAATGTCTATGTTTCGAAGTTGCGCGCCATGTTGCATGCTGATAGCAGTGTCGAGATTATATCGGAGCGAGGTATCGGTTATAAGCTTTGCGTTGATAAGTCGAGAAAAAATGGGAAATGATAGGTGGAATGTCAGCAAAAAAGTGTAAATTTGTAGGATGTAACCACCATTCTACGAAGAGTACTATGATAGATTTGACAACATTCCGACGTCGCAAAACCCACGAGGTACGCATTGGCGAAACCATAATCGGGGGCAACCGCCCTATCGCCGTGCAGTCCATGACAAATACCCCCACGGCAGATGTTCAACTATCCGTGGAGCAGGTCAAGCGTATAGCCTCGGCGGGTGCTCCGATAGTGCGTCTTACGGCACAGGGGCGTAAGGAGGGTGAGGCCCTTGCCCCCATCGTTGAGCGCCTGCGTAGCGACGGCTGTCGAGCAGCTATTGTTGCCGACATACACTTCACGCCCGAGATAGCTATGATGGCAGCCGAGGCGGTGGACAAGGTGCGTATAAATCCCGGAAATTTCAGAACATCGAATGGCGAGTTGGAGCGCTTGATAGAGATATGTCGTCGTCGTGGCGTGGCACTGCGCATAGGCGTGAACCACGGCTCGTTGGCAAAGCGTATCTTCGACGAGTATGGCGATACGCCCGAGGGTATGGTGGCCTCGGCAATGGAGTTTTTGAGGATATGTCGTGACAACGATTTTAGGGATGTGGTAGTGTCGATGAAGTCGAGCAATACGCGAGTTATGGTGCATGCCTACCGCCTGCTGGTCGAAGCTATGGAGCAGGAGCAGATGTCTTACCCTCTGCATCTGGGTGTTACCGAGGCGGGTGATGGCGTCGAAGGGCGTATAAAGAGTGCTGTGGGCATTGGTGCACTATTGGCTGATGGCTACGGTGATACGTTGCGCGTGTCGCTTACCGAGGATCCCGAGCGTGAGGTCCCCGTGGGCGAACTTCTCGCAAACTACTTTACATGTCGCGAGGGGAGTTTCGAGGTGCTGCATCCCGAGAGATATTCGCCTACGGCATACCAACCACGAACATCGGCAAAACCCATAATACACAGTGAAATAACCGATGAGTATGAGGTAGTCGAGGCACATAGTTGTAACCCCACTGCCGAGTGGCGAGCCTCGATTCTTAATCGCGATGATAGCCGTCCGATAGTTCTGCGTCGTCGTTACGACGATGTCGATGCCGAGCGCGTTGCTATATATGCTGCGGCCGATATGGGGCAGCTTCTTATCGATGGTCTTGCCGATGGCGTTTGGATCGACGCCCCGCACCTCGATGAGGCTGTGGTTATGGATATGGAGCTTATGCTCTTGCAGGCATCACGTCTACGCTTCTCGCGTACAGAGTATATAGCTTGCCCAAGTTGTGGTCGCACGCTCTATGATATTCAATCTACATTAGCGGCAATCAAAGCGCGCACGTCACACCTCAAAGATTTGAAGATTGGTGTTATGGGGTGTATCGTAAATGGTCCGGGTGAGATGGCAGATGCCGATTATGGTTATGTGGGCTCATCGCCCGAACATATCACGCTCTATCGCGGTCGCGATGTTGTCGAGCGAAATATACACCAATCCGAGGCTCTCGACCGACTAATAGCAATTATCAAGGCCGATGGCCGATGGATCGACCCCATGCAGTAGCAGCTATGGCAATGAAGAGCTATAAGGCACGCGGTATCGTTCTCGCTACGTTGAAGTATGGCGAGAAGGGCGTCATAGTGCACATGCTCACCGATGTCTATGGTCGCCAGAGTTATATGATTCAGGGTGTTAAGCCATCATCCAAGGGGTCTAAAATGGCGCTGTTGCAACCAATGTTCGCTGTCGAGTTCGAGGGGTTGCAATCCATGAAGATGTCAATGCATAGAGTTAGGGATATGGTGCCCGCAATGGTGCTGCATACCGTTCCGTTTGATGTCCGCAAATCCACCATGGCACTCTTTATGGCAGAGGTGCTATACCGTCTATTGCACGACAACGAGACCAGCGATGACATCTTCGACTTTGTGTGGGGCTCGGTTGCAGCACTCGATGTGTTGGAGGAGGGTATCTCCAACTTCCATCTATGGTTTCTCGCCAATTTGAGCCGTCCTCTCGGGTTCTCTCCCGACAATGAGTATGTCGATGGCGCGTGGTTCGATATCCGCGATGGTCACTTCATGCCCCATGCCCTTATCCCAAGCTGTGCTCTCGACCCACAGAATGCCCGTCTCCTCCACGATATGTTGGAGTGTGATGTTCGTTATCTTGGGGAGGTTGGATTGAACCGCGCCCAGCGTGTAGAGTTTCTCGAAGCGATGCTCAAATACTACTCCTACCATCTCGACTCTATTCGTTCGGTAGAGTCGATACGTATCTTACAGGAAGTCTTCTAACGTCCGAACGATTATAAGGGCGAATTGCTGCGTTATGCCACTCTATTAGAGAGTTTAATGAGTTTAGGGAGATTAGGGAATTTAGCGAGAAAATTAACTATCTCTAATCTCTCTAACCACTCTAACCTCCTTAACCGCCCACCCTCCCTGTCCAAAGCAAAAAACTCATGCAATTGTGTGTGTCGATGTGTATTACATCTAACTTTACTACAAATATGGCATAGAGAAATATAGTCCAATAATAGCCTAAATGTGGAATATGCATTTCGTTCATACCGTTTTTGGAGCGTAAAAAATGGTGATTTAACATAAAGTGTTGTAAAACAGCAAAATGCAATTTTTGTCATAAATTGGCGATTATAACTTTTGTAATACCATAAATAATTTCTATCGATTTTTAGGAACTTTTCAACATTTTGGTGCGAAAAAAGGGTGTATATATATTGTGTATCAAAAAAAATGCGTATCTTTGCGGGCAATTTCTCGCAAAAGGGAATTGAAATAGTTTACAAAAAATTAAAGGACAAAAAGTTTTAGAAATGCCAACTATTCAACAGTTAGTAAGAAACGGTCGAGTGAGCATGGTGGAGAAGAGTAAGTCACCTGCCCTCGCTGCGTGTCCTCAGCGCCGCGGAGTTTGTACTCGTGTGTACACTACAACTCCCAAGAAGCCTAACTCGGCAATGCGTAAGGTAGCACGTGTAAGATTGACTAATGGCAAGGAGGTCAATGCCTACATCCCTGGTGAAGGTCACAACTTGCAGGAGCACTCAATTGTGCTCGTACGTGGTGGTCGTGTAAAGGACCTCCCCGGTGTTCGTTATCACTTGGTGCGTGGTGCACTCGATTCAGCTGGTGTGGACGGTCGTCGTCAGCGCCGCTCGAAGTATGGTGCTAAGCGTCCAAAGGCTGGTAAGAAGTAAAAGATTTAGAAATTGTATTTATTAAATTAGCAAGTAACAATGAGAAAAGCTAAGCCAAGAAAGCGAATTCTACTTCCGGATCCGAAGTTCAACGACGTGGAGGTAACACGTTTTGTGAACAATCTTATGCTGGATGGTAAGAAGAGTATTGCTTACACTATCTTCTATGATTCATTGGAGTTGGTAGGCAAGAAGATGAAGGATGCTGATAAATCTCCACTTGAAATCTGGAAACAGG
>JAFQOR010000017.1 GCA_017403125.1 Alistipes sp.
ACAGAGACGGCGACGATTCGCGCGCCAGCCTGCATGCAGAACAGCAACATCTCGCGCTGCAAACAAAAAAGAATATAAAACAGGATATTCGGGAATAGTGTGGTAAATTTGTGTCTATATTTCTTCGATTTTTGCAAAAAAATCAAAAATAGTTTGGCAGTTACAAAAAAATGCACTAATTTAGTAGTGCGAAAAGAATTTAATATCTAATTGTAAATATTGAAAGTTATGATTATTACATTTAACGAACTGCGCCGTATCAAGGACAAGTTGCCCAGTGGCAGCTCACAGCGCATTGCAGACGAGTTGGGAATCGATGTTGAGACCGTACGTAACTATTTCGGTGGCAAGCATTTTGATGCAAAGGCTGGTGCCGGCATCCATATCGAGCAGGGTCCCGATGGTGGTGTGGTAACTCTCGACGATACTACAATCTTCGATGCTGCAATGCGTATCCTCAACGAGCAGAAATAAGATAGCACGTTAATAGTTATTAACAGACGCAGAGTTATAAACGCTCCGCGTCTGTTTTTTGTGTGGGGGGGGGTAAGGGATTTAGAGAGTCGAAGTGATGTAGGGAGATTGATAACATTCTCCCCATACCCTATACCCTATACCCTACCCACCACCCTAAATTCCCCGCCTTCGTACATGGGGGCTCACCCACCTTGAAAGCATAGGTCAAAATGAGGTCAATACCCATCCTTTTTTCTACGATTTTTGCGCTTTCATCTTTTTTTAGTATCTTTGCATGTTATATACGGATTAACCAATGGAGTTGCTAACCAACATAATCGTCGAGTACCTTAAACACAACAAACGTCTTGTTGTGCCGAGGCTTGGCGCCTTCATCGTAAAGCAGAGTAACGGAGTTATAGTCTTCTCGGAGCTCATGCGCAACGACGACGGCGTGTTACATTCGTTGCTCACGGCATATGGCATGAAGGAGTTGGAGGCAACGGGCATGATTGACCGCCTGATATTCGAGATACGTCACGCCGTGGGTCGGGGCAACAGCTTTGCAATCGAGGGGTTAGGAGAGTTCCATCCCGGAGAGAATAACACCATAATATTCAAACAGGAGCGCAAGGTGACGAGTGTCGGGGGCAACGTACGCCCACCTATCGAGAAGCTACGCGAAGAGCAGATTAAGATGCAGCGCATAAAGCATCAGATGCAACAAAACGGCAAGATTGCAGCTACGCCCAGCTCTCCACGTAACAGCAGCGCGACACAACGCAGCACACCTCCGAGAAGCCTGCGACAGAACAGCGGGCGACAGACGAACGACAGCAGTACCGATATAGACATGGCGCTACTCTCGAAGCCTGACTCGCATCTGCGAGGCTTGAAATACGACAGCGGAAGAAACAAAAAGCGCGAAGAGGGACGCGGCAACTCGATAAACCGAGGCATGGGTAACAAACGCAACCTCGTGATAATGTCCGTAGTGGCGGTGTTGGTGGGCATAGCCACGTGGTTTGCGTGGTCGTTGTTTAGCGACGAGAGGCCCTCGACACCTATCGTGGCTCCCGAGGTTATCGGAAACGAGAGTGTTATGCCCCTTATTGATAGTCTCGACACTGCGGACATGGCAGACATAGCCGATGGCGAAGACGCAGCACCGGCAGAGGACGATACGACAAACCATGAACAAACGGTAGAATAACAACTTATGACAGCAAGCGACCTTTTCTCTGTAAAGCAGCGTTTCGGTATCATAGGCAATACCGAGGCTCTGAATACGGCATTGGAGATAGCCATGCGCGTAGCACCTACCGACCTATCGGTACTCGTTACGGGCGAGAGCGGTGTGGGCAAGGAGTTCTTCCCACAGGTTATTCACGCCTTTTCGGCTCGTAAACATAATCGTTATATCGCCGTGAACTGCGGTGCCATACCCGAGGGCACTATCGACTCGGAGCTGTTTGGTCACGAGAAGGGCTCCTTCACAGGTGCTATCGATAGCCGCAAGGGCTACTTCGAAGAGGCTGATGGCGGCACCATATTCTTGGATGAGGTGGGCGAACTTCCGCTATCGACACAGGTGCGTCTGTTGCGTGTGTTGCAAACGGGAGAGTTCATGCGCGTGGGCTCGGCAAAGGTGCAAAAGACAAACGTTAGAGTTGTTGCCGCCACGAACAACGACCTTATGAAATCTATTGCCGAGGGACGCTTCCGCGAGGATTTGTACTACCGCCTAAACACGGTGCCAATAAGCGTTCCGCCTCTGCGCGAACGTAAGGGCGACATATACCTACTATTCAGGAAGTTCGCCGGTGACGTAGCTCTGCAATACCGCATGCCGGCCATAACCCTCGACGAGGGCGCACGCATCATGTTGGAGAACTACCATTGGCGAGGCAACATACGCCAACTCAAAAACGTCGCCGAGCAGGTTTCGGCAATCGAACAGAGTCGCAACATCACAGCCGACATATTGCGTCGCTACCTTCCCAACGAGAGTCACACGATTACGACTATGCGCGGAGCCGAGAGCAATGCGTATGACGACATCAACACCGAGCGTGAGTTACTCTACAAGGTATTGTTCGACATGCGTAACGACATCAACGAACTAAAACAGATGATGCGTAGCGCTATGGGAGGCACAGCGCCACAGCCCCATGCCGAGCCTATACATCAGGACGTATCACGACTTTTGCCCGAATCGGCACATACGCCGCAGCATCGCTATGCCGATAGCGAGATGGCGGAGGTTGTAGAGGATGAGCCGATGCACGAACTTACCAAAGATGATGTCCAGCGTGAGCAGATATTGCGCGCACTGCGTAACAACAACTACCGACGCAAGGAGACAGCGCGCGAACTATTCATCTCGGAACGCACGCTCTATCGACGTATGAAGGCTCTGGGCATTGACGACGACACGAAGTAGCATAACAAAAACAAGGAACTATACATATATTATATATATGAGAGGAATGATTAAGAGCGCGGCAGCTATTTTCGCCGCAACGATTCTAAGTCTCACGTTTGCCGGATGCGGCTACAAGGTTACATATAACCTCTCGGGAGGCTCTATTCCGCCCGAGGCAAAGACCTTCTCGGTGGCATATTTTCCGAATAATGCACCCATGGTTGCTCCATCGTTGAGCAACACCCTTACCGAGGCTCTGCGCGACAAATTCTCACGCCAGACACGCCTCGCACAGGTGGACGAGGGCGGCGACTTTGCGTTCGAGGGCGAGATTACGAACTACACCTCGACCACGTCGTCAGTATCGAGTGGCGACTATGCCCTTCAAAATCGTCTGACAATCACGGTAAAGGTAAACTTCCAGAACGCCGTGGACCAGACGCTGTCGTTCAATAACAAGAGCTTCTCGTCGTATGCCGACTACGACGCCTCACAGCTACTTATCGACGTTCAGGATCAGCTCATCGAGGAGATTGTCGAAGACCTCGTAAACGACATATACATGGCAGCCGCCGGTAACTGGTAAACCGATATGAAGAGCAAAGAGATAGCATCGTTAGTCGAGAAGTATCCGTGGTGGAGCGAAGCGCGCCTGCACCTTGCCCGCCAAGAGGGCGATGCAAGCGATGTTCGGAATCGCCTTATTGCGCGACTACACCCACTTGCAACCATCTCACAACAGCAGATAGATGTCAAGCGACTAACACGCCTCACCGACGACGACCTCATAGAACGCTTCCTGCGTCACGGCAACTATCGTATCGTCGCCGACGAGGGCGAGGCGGATGACATGGCTACGCCCGAAATCGAGGATGCGGAGGATATGGTGAGTGAGGAATTGGCCGAAATATATCTAAATCAGGGGTTATATATGGAGGCAATTGAAATTTATCGCAAATTAAGTTTGCTAAATTCGGAAAAAAGTATTTACTTTGCGGAACTTATTGCGAAAATTGAAGATAAAATAGAAAAAAAATAAGTTTGAATAATTAAATTATTAAACTATGTATATTTTTTGCATTATCATGATTGCTATCGCAAGTATCCTCTTGATACTTGCTGTATTGGTACAGAGCCCCAAGAGTGGCATGGCTGCTAACTTTGGTGCTGCTAACCAGACTATGGGTGTTCGTCAGACCACCGACTTCCTTGAGAAGTTCACTTGGGCGATGATTGCCGCTATCGTATTTTTCAGCCTTCTTGCAGCAACTGCTGCTCCCGCAATTGAGGAGGCAGAGGATAGCTCTAACCTTATCGAGCAGACCGTAGCTGCTGCACAGGAGAGCCTCAATGCAGAGGCCAATACCGCAGAGGCTACACTTGCAGGTGAGACAGACATCACTGTTGGTGCGGAGGATACAACAGCTACCATCGAGCTTAACGACGCAAATGCCGTAGTTGAGGAGGGTGTTGAGACTGCCGAGGCTATTGTAGCAGAGGGCGTTGAGACTGCCGAGGCTATTGTAGCAGAGAGCGTTGAGGCTGCTGAGGCCGCCATGGCACAGAGCATGGATGCCGCAATGGGCGGAATGTAAGATTCCCGAGTAGTACCAAACATAGATAACACATACTACTCGGCAGTTATGTCGGGTAGTTTTTTTATCGAATAGCATAGGGCAAGCCAAGTGGAATGAATTTTGCAACATCCTTGCAGAATCAACCAATAAATATGCTTGCCATGAAAAGAGTACTATACTACGCTATTCCGATAGCTCTATGCTTTGTTGTGGGTTGGACCGCCATGCTCTTCCAGCGCGAATCGCTCGCAGAGTGGTATCCGACACTTGCAAAGCCGGTAATAACACCTCCCAACAAGTTATTCCCGATAGCATGGAGCGTAATATATATATGTATGGGACTATCCATCGGGCGACTACTGGCGTTGGGAGATAGGCGCTTTGTGTGGCTTTGGGTTTTGCAGTTGTTGCTGAACTTCCTGTGGAGCCCCATGTTCTTCGCTATCGAATCCCCGATTGCGGGATTAGCGATAATAGTGATGCTCGACATCGCCGTTTTGAGCTATGCGATTGTCACATGGAGAGCAAGCCACTTTGCATCGCTGCTAATGCTGCCCTACCTCGCATGGTTAGGCTTGGCGACGTACCTAAACTTTTATATTTGGCTTTATAACTAATTGTATAACAAACCTTAAACTTTATTTGAACTATGGAAAAGTATATTTGCACAGCATGTAGCTACGTCTATGACCCCGAGAAGGGAGATCCCGAAAACGGCATCGCCCCCGGTACACCCTTTGAGGAGCTTCCCGAGGATTGGACTTGCCCCTTGTGCGGTCTTGGTACAGACGTATTCGAGAAGGAGTAACACGCTTTGTCGGATAGCAAAGGAGCTGACTACTTTTTGCGAGTGGTCGGCTCCTCGGTTTTCTATGGGTAAGGGTCGCGCCACTTTGGTGCCAAAACTCGCCCCTTTCACCTCCTTTTCACTACCCTTTTGCCAACCTATGGGTCCAACCGCCCGCGCATGTTCTTCGCCAAAAGAGTCCGCCACTCACTGCCGATACGCAACTTTAAGAGGCATAACACCTTTTATTTCTCGATTTTTGTTGCAGAATAAAAATTTTTTACTACCTTTGCACCGCTTTATGCACAAAACTTTAATTTTAATTAAACAGTTATGAACAATTACGAAACCGTTTTCATTGTCACTCCCGTCCTTTCAGACGCACAGGTGAAGGAGGTTGCTGACAAATTCCAGGGCGTAATCACCGAGAACGGCGGTCAGATTGTGAATTTCGAGAACTGGGGCTTGAAGAAGCTTGCCTATCCGATTCAGAAGAAGACCACCGGTTTCTACTTCCTCGTAGAGTTCACCGGTGAGGGCTCAATCATCAACACTCTCGAGACACAGTATCGTCGCGACGAGCGCATCATTCGTTTCTTAACTTTCAAGCAGGACAAGTTCGCCGTTGAGTACTCACAGAAGCGTCGTGCAAAGCTTGCTAACAAATCACAGGAGGAGTAATCATGGCAGAGAA
>JAFQOR010000018.1 GCA_017403125.1 Alistipes sp.
AGTTTTTGGGCTTGATTACGACCTCCATGTAGTCTTCTATGTAGGATTTCGCAATTTTCGTAAAAACTAACACTGAAAATCAATCAGTTAAAAATTAAAAGACCTATCCATCCCGACCATCCCCCAAATTCACAACTTTGTATGATACCCTATTAGAAACCGTAGCCGCTCAAAATGTCGTTAGCCATGTTCTGGGCGTTGTTGTAAACGTCATTTGCATAAGCCTCTGCATTCTCATATACGTCCTCTGCGTAGTCGTATGCATTCTCATATACGTCCTCTGCATAGTCGTATGCATTCTCATATACGTCCTCTGCATAGTCGTAAGCAGCCCCATAGGCTTTCTCTGCATCCTCATACATATCATTGTACATGTTCTCTGCATCCTCGTACATATTCTCATACAAGTCACCAGCCTTCTCATACATGTCCTTTGCATAAGCCTCTGCATTTTCATACATATCCCCTGCATAGTCATAAGCATCAGCTGCGTAGCCGTAAGCCTCATCAGCGTAGTCGCCGAACTCTTCCTCGATGCCTGCGAAAGCATTCTCCAAAGCGGCTGCAGCCTTCTGCTCCTCGGCCTTCTTGTCACCACCACCACCGCATGCTACGAACAATGCGCTAACTGCCAAAATAGTAAAAATCTTCTTCATAACTGAAATCTGTTTTTTGGATTTGTGGGGCAATCCGGGTTAATAAATTAAGTTTTGTTTTTTTTGTTTTAGCTCCATCCCTCACACATGGAGCACAATTTTCGTAGCACAAATGTATCATAAATATTTTATTTCGACAAGTCCAATTAGTGCCAAACCATATCAAATAGATTCAAAATATATGAAAAATAAGTATATATAAAAAATTTTCTTAATTTTGCATAACGAATTTTGGGATATAATGAGCCACAGTAGCGAAATAAACAACTTGTTGCGTTGTGTAGAGAGAAGGATAGGACGACCTCTGAAATCTCCTATCGATTTCGATTTATTGTCGTTGCGTATCTCGGAGTCTTTAACCGAGCAGTTGTCGCCAACGACATTGAAGCGTATCTGGGGTTATATACATACCGAGCATGTTCCTCGCTATTCTACGCTTTCGACGCTTGCGCGTTTCGTGGGGTATGAGGATTGGGATGATTTCTGTTCTACTATGAATACCGACACCGAAGGTGAGTCGAGTTTCTTGTCCAGCAAGCAGATTGACCCCGAATTTCTGGCTGTTGGTGATCGCATCGAGTTGCGTTGGCGCCCTGATAGACGTGTTGTTGTGATATACAATGGGAACAATGGATTCACGGTACAGGAGTCTGTGAATTCGAAGATTGTGGCAGGCGATACGTTCCGTGCCATGAACTTTATGTTGGGGCATCCGTTATATATCAACGAGTTGCGTCATGGCGGTAACCCGCCCCAAACCTACGTAGCGGGTCGCATACATGGATTGAGCAGCATTGTGTTGCTTCGAAAATAAATGAGTGAAGAGTTGCCGACATTAAAGCAGTCGTATGACTGCTCGGATTCGGGCTTCGTCGATAATGAGCAGGGGGTTATATCCTCTGAATTTGTCGGCGTGGAGTCTTATTGTCATAACTCAACATCACATACCGAGCTTCATACGGCAACTCGCATGGGCAAGCGCTTTGTGCTCAAATCGCTTAAAGAGGAGTATCGCGATTTTCCGTCGTACCGCAGTCTTCTGCACAAGGAGTTCGAGATAGGCTATCATCTGTCGCATCCCAACATTGTGCAGACAATAACAATGGAACATGTCGAGGGCTTGTCCGACACCATCGTCATGGAGTATATAGATGGCATTACGCTAACCGAGGCAATGTCGCGTGGTATGATAACGCGCGATGTGGCACGCAAGGTCGTATGCCAGATATGCGATGCGCTGCAATATATTCACTCTCTGCAACAGATTCACCGCGACCTGAAACCCGATAATATAATGCTTACGCACAACGGGTTGAATGTCAAAATCATAGACTTTGGGCTCTCGGATAGCGACTCTCATGCTATATTCAAGCATCCGGCAGGCACGCGGCGATATGCCTCTCCGGAGTTGGTGAGTGGCGAGAAGATAGATAATCGCTCCGACCTCTTCGCTTTGGGCGTAATAATCCGCAAGCTTACGACGGATAGGCGTATGCTCAAAATTGCCAATCGCTGTTGCGCCGAGTCGCGCAATAAGCGCTACAAGGATGCAGCAGAGGTGAAGAGTGCGGTGTTGCAACCCAGCACGCTGCGTCGTATGCTACCGTTGTTTGCAGCAATAGTTCTTATGGCTGTATCTGTCCTTACGACAATATTTGTCATGCGCTCATCGTCGGGCGAGGTTGTGGATAGTGGTGCGAAGTATGCCAATATCTATAATAGTATATCGATGCATGTCGATAGCGTGGCAAATGCGCGTTACGGTGCCATATATAGCAGACTCGACAATATATCGACGTTCGAGGAGATGAGAGAGTTTACCAACGATGTGGTAGCTACGTACAATGAGCTTAACGAGCTATCTATCAACATGCTCGACCAAAGCCTCGATTCAACGAATATCTACTATCGACAATACCGCACGTCCCTATTGCAGAGTGTCCTCGATATTCATACCTACTACAACAATGCATATGTGGATACGTATGTTGAGGTATCGGCAAGACTTAGCGATACACTGCCAAAATACTATGGCGAGTAACCCTATGTAACAAAGGCTGTAGGGGCGGGGAAAGGCTAATCCCGATCTCTTACTCTATGGGCGTTGTATTCTCCTCTATCATCTTCACCACTTCCTCCTTTTCCTCGTCGCGCTCGGCGGGGAGGTAGTCGCGATTTACTATGTGCGTGTAGTACTGTTGCAGGTGAGCCTTGATAAGTCTATCCCAATATTTGGTATCTACACTATCCATAAGATTATTCTGGCGCAGATAGTCCGTATAGTCGAATATGCCCGTTATCGAGCCGTTGAAGTCGATAAAGTATTGGTCAGTAAGGGCTACATACGTACCCTCGATACCTCCGTTTATCATTGTAAATATCTCGCGTTGCGGCTCGTTAAACACATCGCGCCCCATGGCAAAGTATGGCTCGTTGTTGCCCATAAGTCCAAGTGCCGTGGGCATGATGTCTGCCTGTGACACTACGTGGTCGTAGCTCCCTCGTAATCTGCCGTCGGGATGATACATAAAGCCAACGATATGGTTTACGCCCGGAGTGTGTCGCGACTTATCTGCTACGCGCTCGCTCGACACATGGTCGGCAACAAAGATAAAGAGCGTATTCTTGAACCATGCCTCATCCTTGAAGCGCTCCATGAAACGACCTATGGCTCGGTCGGTGTATGCTATCGGTTGATGTGCCTTCGTAGTGCCTGTCGGCAACTCTGCCTTGGCATGGTCGGGAATGACGAACGGGTGGTGCGAGGTGATTGTGAAAATGCTTGCAAAGAATGGCTCACCGAAGCTGCATAGCTCCTCGCCCATGTACTTTATGAATTGCTCGTCCCAGATGCCCCATTGACCATCGAAGTCGCCGTTGCCATAGCGACTTTCGTAGTTCTCCATGCTGTATAGATGTTCGATGCCGGCAATATGCGCATAGGCTCCAAAGCCCATTGACCCACTCTCCGAACCGTTGAAGAAGGCGGTATTATAGCCCTTGTTGCCGAGGATTCTGGGTAGCGACGAGCAGTCGGCAATCGACTCCGAGAGTAGCAGAAAGCTATGTCCCAACGAGGGCATAGAACTCCATACCGAGGGTGGTGCCATAATCGAGGTCATGCCGTTGGCATAGCAGCGCGAGAATACCAAACCATCTCGCATAAGATGGTCGAGGTTCGGGGTGTAGCCTTCGCCACTATGCAACTCGGGCATTAGCAATGCCGAGTGTTCGGCAGAGAAGCTCTCCAAGATAAAGACCACGACGTTACAGTCCTCGCATTTACCAAACATCTCGCTATGATAATCTTCGGGGTAGTGCGACGGAGTGTAGATGCTCTCCAACTCCTCCTCATTGTCGAAGTAGCGTGGTACCTCGATGTGGTTCGATATGGTGCGGATGATGCAGAAGGGATTCGAGAGTATCATCACTCCCTTGTTCGTGTCGGTGGTGTAGAGCATGGCGTTCGACAATGTCAGGGGGCGTGTCATGCGCGTATAGCCTCCGCGAATCGAGCCTATGGCATATAGGGCAAGCAGACATACCACCACCATCTGCAACAGATACTTGGCGACTGTCATGCCCAAGCGGCGGCGCATATTGTGGTTGTTTCTAACCTCGCGAAGACGGAGTGGCTCGTCCGGAAGTTGAATCATGTCATGCGCCTTAAAGCGGCGGCGATAGCCAAAGACGAGGGCGGCTATAATAAGACCATAGACTATGACAAGGTGCCAATTCTCCCACATGAAGCGAAACATGAGCCCCAGCGTATTGCTGTTTTCGGCGAAGAATATCTCCTCGGCGGAGCATCGTTTGCCTGTGTAGTGGAAATAGACGGCATCGCCCATGTTGGCAGCCAGCATTATGGCAGCGGGGATGATATAGAGCCAGAAGAGTATGCGCTGATATAGGCGCTTGTTCCATACTCTATCCGACATCGGCACGAACGACATCAGCAAGAATAGCGACATAGTATAGCATATCGAGGCGCTATCGAACTGCATCGCACCCTTGAAGAGCATCCACACCTCGTCAGAGGCGATGTCGCCTATGATATCCGCGTTGTAGTAGTAGAACGTGGCTCGGCATATCGACAACGCCACATAAAGCATCATGACACGCCATATGCTTATGGCTATGCGGGTGTTAAGCAACTGGCATGAACGTTGGCGTAGAGCCATCCATACTCTCTCTATATCAACTTTCGACATTATTGATTTATCTCTTTTAATTCTACTTTACGGAGTCCTATTTCGATGGTATCGACTCTGCCTTAACCTTAAAGAAGTTCATGCTCGACGAGGCATCGAGTATGCGGTAGTCGTACTGATTTCCCCAACCCGCCGGGCGGTCCTTAATCTCGCAATCCTCTTCGGTGTCGTTTACCACGTAGTCACGTATCATGTCGTGCCATGCTTGAATACGGGGTATCGAGCTGCTGTAATGAAATAGTCCATTCTCTTGGGCGCAAAGCTCATGAAGAGCCTCGATATATATAGTACGGTAGTCGTCAAACTCCAAGAGTTTGCCAATCAGCGGGCAACGTCCGGTATCTCCCCACTGCAACGGCGACTGACGTCCCGAGTCACTCTGCACGCCGCAATAGTTCGATGTGCCGAGCGTATTGTCGTAGTCGTACGGGATAAAGAAGAATTTGTAGTTGTCCTTATCCGACGAGTTGAAGTAGATGTAGAAGTTGTTTGAGTTGTTCCAGTAGTCGTCCCACATACCCACGACGACATTTGCGGCATAGGTGCGGAGCAGTAGTCTCACGTCACACACCTTGGCTATCCAGTCGTGGAAGTCCTGCCCTGTGCGCTGTGTGAGGTTGCGTGTGAACTCTATGAGTTGCTCGCGTGCTGCGTTGTAGTTCTCGATGTTGCTTTTAAGCTCATAGACGTAGCTGTTGCCCGAGTCGTCGTCGTAGCCCATCCATGCGTTATGTATGTCGTTGTAGTTGAGCGTGGCACCCCAGCGACACTTCCAAAGGTTGTGTTTGTGGTCGCCAAATAGATCTTTGCGCTTCTTGACGTATTTGTCGTCGATAGCCTCAATCATCGAATATACGCCATAGTATGCCGGCTTGCTGTCGCCCTCGACATGTATCCACAGGCGACAGTACGAACTATATGTTGCGGTCCAAATGCCAAAGCGGCGGAAGAGGTCGAAGCAATACAACTCACGACAGTAGGCGCGGTCGTCTTTGAACCATTTCAGATGCAACTTGCGCACGTTGTGCAACTCGTGTGCATCATCCTTCTGGTACTTATGCAGGTTTAGCATGAAGTGGCAGTGGTGCCAGTCGGTGTTGTCGGTGCGGTGGTCCTCGCCTCCGTTGCCCTCGGGACGGCGGCGCGACGTGTTACCACGAAGGCGTAATCCTGCATCCACAAAGTCGTGTGTCTCGCCCTTCGACTCGAATTTAACGTCGCAATGCACATACTCGTTGGTGTTGCTGTCGCGGTCATAGGCATCGAGTAACTGATTCCACTGGTCGAGCGAAACCTCGATATGAATCTCTGGTAAAACATTCATGTCGAAGACCCAGTCCAACTCGCCTGCCGCCCAACCTGTATCTGGATAGTCGGGATTAGGATTGGGTGTTGGCTCCGGCTCCGGATTGGGTTCCGGCTCCGGATTGGGTTCCGGGTTGGGATTAGGCTTCGGCTCCTCGCTACCCCCACTATTGGGCAATACAAGAGGCGTATCCTCAACGCATCCTGCAAATAGCGTCATGCACGCTATCACGAGAGGTAATATTTTTGCTATTCGTTGCATGTTTGGTATGTGCTATGTTGCTTGTTAGAAAGAGAAACAACCAGGCAAAGATACGAATTTATCCCTAATTTGTGGTATTAAAATGCAACTTATTGCATTGAGTCGGCTACTACGCCACGTTGCGGCGTGAAAATATCCACATGCCAACGAACATTATTGCGGCATTGACAATGAGTATTTCGTAGCTGAAACTATACCCTGCGAGCCACTCCTCGGAGTGTGAGGCAAGGACGTAGCAGAGTGTGGGAGCTGCGACTGCAAGAGTGGGTATTGCCCAACCTCGTACCCGGCGTTTTGTGGTTAGACCAAACGTAAACATGCCGAGGAGCGGACCATAGGTGTAGCTCGCCATGGTGAAGACCAGCGTTATAACGCCCATCGAACTCCACTTGCCGAAGGTGATGATAATTAGCATCATGGTTGCGGCTATCAGTAGATGTGCCATACGTCGTGTACGTGCGATTTTAACTTCGCTCCATGTCTTACGACCACGCAATATATCGAGTGTAAACGATGTTGTAAGTGCTGTGAGTGCAGAGCCCGCTGACGAGTATGTCGATGCCACCAATCCCAGCAAGAAGATGATGCCTGCCATGAGAGGTAATCCCGCCTCGGTGGTGACGTAGCCAAAGAGGTCGTCGCCACGCACTACGACTGCCTCGCCCGAGGCATCAATAAGCGGGAATCCCCCATCCGCAGATGGCACTATGCCTCGACTCGATAGATAGATGTAGAAGAGAACGCCCAAAGCGAGGAAGAGCAAGATAACAAACATCTGCACAACAATCGAGAGTAGTAGTCCGCGCTGCGACTCCTTAACATTGCGGCACGAAAGTGCGGTCTGCATCATATCTTGGTCGAGACCCGTCATTGCCACCACGAGGAAGATGCCCGCCAAGAACTGTTTCCAGAAGTAGCGACCATCCATGGGGTCATCCAAGAATAGTGTTTCGGAGTAGTCGTGGTTGGCAATGGCTCCCATGGCGTCACCAAAGCTCATATCAAGATTGCTGATAATGAATACGATACATATTACTATGCTGCCTACCATGAGTATTGTTTTCAGCATCTCGGTCCACACCACCGTTTTCACGCCTCCCCGCCACGTGTAGAGACCTACGAGCGACATCATAACAAAGGCATTCACCTCAAAAGGAATATCATAGCGGTCGAAGAGCAAGCTCTGCAATACGATGCACACTACGTAGGCGCGCAGCGATGCCGAGAGGAGCTTCGAAATGACGAAAAACCAAGCTCCGGTGCGATGTGCGGCGATGCCAAAGCGTCTATCTAAATATTCGTAGAGCGAGACCACGCCCAAACGATAGTACAGAGGTACGAGGACAAAGGCTATGATAAGATACCCCACGAAGAAGCCGAGTGTTGTTTGCAGATAGGAGAAGTGGTCTGTAAGCACACTCCCCGGCACCGAGATATATGTCACGCCCGACATTGCAGCACCTACCATGGCTATTGCTGCAACTATGCGGTGTGTGTTGCGACCGCCGGTAAAAAAGGTGCGATTGTCGCTATGTCGCGCCGAGAGATGTGCGACAATAAATAGCAGTGCAATGTATGCAGCAATAGTGAGTATAATCGCTGTGGCGGACATTCTGTGTGGCAACTAATAGTTGTGTGCTATACAGTAGCGAGCTACGGCATCGGCCACACGTTCGCCGTCGAGCGCTGCCGAGATTATACCTCCTGCATATCCTGCTCCCTCGCCCGAGGGGAATAGCCCTTCGATTTCGACATGCATAAGGGTCTCGTTGTCACGAGGAATACGCACCGGTGTCGATGTTCTTGACTCCACGCCCACAACAATAGCCTCGTCGGTAACAAAGCCCTTCATCCTGCGACCGAATGTAGCAATGCCACTGCGCAGACGCTCCGATATAGCATCGGGCATCCATCTATCCAGACGCGATGGTGTGATTCCGGGGATGTATGATGTCGCGGGGAGGCTCTTCGACTCTTTGCCGGCAACAAAATCCGATACGCGCTGCGCTGGTGCCACCTGTTTCAATCCGCTATGGGCACGCGCCAACTCCTCGAATTGTTGTTGATAGCGCAGACCGGCAAGCTCGCCCCACTCAGCGCGAAGGTGTGCAAAGTCCTCCAAGCGCACCTCCGTGACAAGTCCCGAGTTTGCAAATGCCGAGTTGCGACCACTTGGCGACATGCCGTTTACTACCGTCTGTGACGAGTCGGTCATGGCAGGTACGATGAAGCCTCCGGGACACATGCAGAATGAATATACACCTCTACCAGCCTCTTGATTTACAAGCGAGTAGCTCGCTGCCGGCAGCCATTCACCACGCTCCTCGCGGTGGTATTGTATGCTGTCGATAAGGCGCTGTGGGTGCTCTATGCGCACGCCCATGGCAAAGGGCTTTGCCTCGATGGCGATACCCGACGAATAGAGCAGTTCGTATATGTCGCGTGCCGAGTGTCCCGTAGCCAAGACTACGGCTGCACCCTCCACCGTATTATCTCCAACACGTACGCCCGTGATGCGCTTGTTCTTGACCACAAAGCCCGAGACCTTGCTCTCGAAGAGCACCTTGCCACCATGCTCGGTTATGGTGCGGCATATGTTGGATATGATACGTGGCAGCTTGTCGGTGCCTATGTGTGGATGTGCCTCGTAGAGTATCGCGGGGTTTGCACCATGCCAAACGAGGGTTTGTAGAGCCTTGTTGTAGTCGCCACGCTTCTTGCTGCGCGTGAAGAGTTTGCCGTCGGAGAAGGTCCCGGCGCCACCCTCGCCAAAGGCGTAGTTCGAGTCGGGGTCGATGTTGCCACCGCGATTTATCTGCGCTATGTCGTGCTTGCGCGAGAGAACGGACTTGCCACGTTCGAGCAGTATAGGTTTGTATCCCAACTCTATAAGTCGCAGCGACGCAAAGAGTCCGGCAGGACCCGAGCCTACTACAATAACCTCCGTGGTATTCTCCACGGTGGGGTAGTCGAAGTGTAGCGGTTCGGGCTGTGGCTCGTTGTCGATATATACTTCGAGCGTAAGATTCACCTTTGCCATGCGTTGACGTGCATCTATCGAACGCTTGGTAACACGCGCCAGTGCGATATCGCTCTGACGTATGCCGAGCCTCTGTGCCACTTGTGCTATGTAGAATTTCTCGTCTGCCGCCTGCTTGGGCGACAATTGCAAAGTTACGGTTTTTGGCATAACGCAGATATTTACCCGACAAATATAGTGAAAAAAACGCATAAGAGCCAACGTTATGCGTTTGTAAGACGCTAAAATTTAGAATTGGGTTGCACGATTGTGCACTATGCAATGTGTAAAATACTACGGTCTATGAGAGTTTAATGTTGCGTTAATTGGTAATTTAGCTTGTTTTTCAAAAAAATATTTCGGAATAGTTTGTATTAAGCGGAAAAAGTTTTTACCTTTGCCACGCAAAACGGCACTCGGAGGGAGTGTTATAGTTTAGATCCTGCGGATATGGTGTAATTGGTAGCCACGTCAGACTTAGGATCTGATGCCGAGAGGCGTGGGGGTTCGAGTCCCTTTATCCGCACCTCATTTGAGACGAGCGACTTTCTAAGTCGTTCGTCTTTTTTTGTGTTCTCTTATTTGAGCGAGCTCCAAAGAGAACAAAAAAAGACGAAGCCATTGGCTACTCGTCTCAAATGAGCAACCAAAGGACTCGAACTTTAGTCGGGGTTGAGCCGATATGATAATGATTTATTGCTCGACCTTCGGTCTGCGCTATTTTCTAGGTATCGGCTCTACGACTAAAGTCGTTCGAGTCCCTTGGGTTTTGTGCGGGCAAAGGGACTCGCGAAGCTTTGCTTCGCAACTCCTGTCATATTTACAATCCCTCCAAACCTCCCTTTGAGAAGGGAGGCTTGTGGCAAGTGTCCCACTTGCTTACCTTCGGTGAACACATACTATCAACACTCTGCTCTCGCTCTGCTGACCGCAGTTCGAGTCTGGTTATGCTATCCGTTAGATGTTGTTGGGTATAGCAATGACAAATTCGGTGGAGGATATTGAAATGGCGTTGGAGAAGTTAAGAGGATAAAAAATCCGCCTAATGGTAGTTAAGCGGATACTTTGTTATGGGAGGTTATAGGTAAACATCTGTTTGGTCATTGAATCCTCTGTAACAATTATAGGAATGCTCTGTTTTGCAATTATAGTATCAATAGTAATCCTATCTGGATGATTAAATTTATCATGCACGCCTACTGACATTATGCAAAGTTTCTCTGGGGTATATAAATCAGCATTTAGATTATGTTCAGACCCATGATGCGGAACTTGTAGCAACCTTATACCATCCCAATAGTTTTTATAAAAATCCTTCAAATTAAAACAATTGAAATTTTGTTTTGGATAGTTTGGGTTTGCTTCAAAATCGCCCATATATAGACAATTACGACAATGGCAATCAAGAATATTATAGCATTCTTTACAATTATTACACCCTAACCCCGAGTATAATGCCATTGAGTAGCTATTGTGGCTATTCTTGTATACGCTTTCATATATCTGCTTACAATATACAAAATTTGATTTGATAAGGTCTTTTAATTTACCTATAAGCACTTTGTCTTGCCCAATGAATGCGGTTTTAAATATATTATCATTTTTTAGACATTTAATTAAGTCTTCAGCTGATGTGTTCTTAATATTATATGGAATGTATTGCCATCTTTTGTATGCAGGATTTAATATTATTGGGGCTTTAATTGTCCCTGGAAGTATCTTATCATAGGGGATTGACTCAATATCATCATCCTCCATGTTAAATTCCTTAATCTTAACTATATTATAGTTTTTCCCTTTACCACCCCTACATTTACTAATAAACCGATTAGCTACGCAATAAATAGAATGATTGATGGCATTAAACATCAATGACTCAACTAAAATCGCATCTGTTAATACAGGAATGAAAATACGCTCAATATCAAATTTTTTAGAGAGATAATCTATGCCACTTGTATGGTCGGTGTGGAAATGTGATATAAATAAAGCGTCAATTCTATCTGTAATCTGCCGTAACACATCAATTTGCTCATACAAATACTCTCGCTTAGATAGTGTACCACAATCATAGACTACGGTCTGGATGACTTCTCCCTTATCATCATAAAGCACTTCTGAATAAAATGCCCCATGTCCTACGGGATGAAATGTTCGTACTAATCTCATATTTCTTTCTCGTTTTCAAAGTCGTATCCAATAATTTGGTCAGCATATTCTTTCCATACTTCTGCATTTTTATATGCATCTACAGACTCTACTGGTACATATATCGCTTTTAATGTATCAGGGAATACATTATCTCCATATGAATTGCCACCTAAGAATGGTGGCTTTGTTGCCTTACAAAAAATTTCTTTTACATTACTATAACTAAAAACATCCCATCCGATTGAAATTACATTATCGCCAATTTTAATACAGGAAAGCTCAAAACAACCGCAAAACGCATCATCCCAAATATTTGCGACATTATTTGGTATAATATATGTAGGCCCCGATGCTTCCGCATATGCTATTAGTGTATAATCCATAATTAAGCAACGACCATCATCTGCTGAGTATTTCCCATTAAATTTCTTGAGATTGCGACAACCATAGAATGCACCACTTTCGATATCTGTTATATTTTCAGAGAGAGTGATGCTTGTGAGTGAAGAACAAACATTAAATGAATCATTTCTAATTGTAGTTACACTATTTGGTATAGTATAAGTAGCACCAGACGCATTTGCATATGCAACAATTGTATTATTTATAATTAAACAACGTCCATTATCTGCTGCATACTTACCTGTGAATTCCTTTAGACTACTACAGTCATAAAATGCTCTATGGCGAATTTCGGTTACACCTTTGCCTATAGAAATAGTTATAAGGCTTCTACAATCAGAGAATGCATACCACCCAATACTCACTACACTATCTGGAATGTTAATATCTTTGAGACTGAAGCAATTCCTGAATGCTCTATTCCCAATTATCTTTACTCCATTACCAATAATTGCTCGTGAAAGACTTGTGCAACGTTCAAAAGCTTCATTCCCAATTGAGGTTACACTGTTGGGGATACTAATGCTAGTTAAGGAACTACAAAACTTGAAGGCTGAATCTTCAATTATTGTTACACTGTTTGGAATGGTTATATCTATAAGTTCTTTGCAACTTGCAAATGCCTTACCAATTGCTGTGACAGTTTTGTCAAATATAACAATACCAATTCCATTATTAAATGTCATAGATATTACTTGGGCATCAAATTTATTTGGCAAGGACAGTTTGTTAATATATGTTCTCGATTTATACACAATTATCCTATTGCTATCAATACGAACACCGCTATTATCATATATGCAAAGTTCGTCATTGCCTAAATATGCCTCAATGAAGTTATTATCTCGCCAGTGAATAGACTTGTGTTGAAATGGGATTATCTCCGTTCCGTTTTTGTCAATTGCACCAAAATAGTGACCTAAGCAAACGAATGACAATCCGCCATGGAACTCTTCAACGCTATTGTATCTACACGGAATAACCTCCTCATCTTGTTCATTAACAAAACCCCATAGGCGACTATTACCTATGGTGCGGCACACCTTAGCGAGACCATCAATATATTCTCCTATCTCACAATATCTCGCTTGAAGTTGCTGAATTAAATCTATTGTTTGCTCCTCCTTATGCTCCGTTCTCTTGACTTCTCCTTTTGATTCTGGCAACTGTGCTGCTAACTTGTCAAAAATATCAGAGTAGTGTTTTGTGGTCTCTGACTCTTCGGAATATACTGTAATATCTTCATCGTTATACTCTGCACCATTTGTCCAGTTATAAGAACCTGATATAACTACACTGTCATCTATAATGCAAAACTTATGGTGGAGCAATCTGCTTTTATCGCCCCTCTCGTTCCAATATATACAACCACCACGCTGGATAAATTCATCAAAGTCCACATCATTGGTATCTGCGAAATTTATCTCATCCTTGTTCGTTATAATCGTGACTTCAACACCCGCATCGAGTTTAAGAAGCAGGGGTTGAAATAATAAGTCGTTTGTGAACCACGCCACACAAATCTTAATAGAGTGTTTAGCGGCAAACAACTCCTTCTGGATGACATTTTGAATCTTATATGAATGATGCTTAATCATGGCTTGTATTGATATATCCGATGAGATATGTTGTCTCTACAAAATTAAAAATAATTTCCGAAACGAACAACACTCTTCGGGGGACATTGCAAGAAACATTAACACCATTTTTCTAATTTAGGGGGGGGACTTTATCGGGATGATATTCTCTGACCCACTGGGAGAACTCCACGAGTTTCAGAAAGCCAGTCTTAAAAGTTCGATAATCTGTCAGGTTGAGGCACGAAGTTTTTAGACGAGCGACTTTTCAAGTCGTTCGTCTTTTTTGGGGTGGTCTCTAATCTTATATAAGTAGGCTCACACGAGAAAATACCTCCGAATAATTATTGAAATTATGGTGGTACGAAGCAAATATTTCGTAATAATTATGCATAAGTCACCCACGAATGGCGCTATTTTAACAACGAAAAAGTTGATTTGTAAAATAAATGAAGAAAATTTTTTTCGGTAAATTTTATTTACTACTTTTGCCGCGCCTTAAAAATGCCGCGTGATGGCATCTTATTTGGAGTGGATAGTGTAACATATTAAACTTTGTATTATGAAAAAAATATTACTTTGTGCTTTAACAGTGGCGTGTCTGCTCTCGGCATCTACGCTATATGCGCAGAGCGAGGGCAAAGAGAGGTTGCGTTGGAGTGGTGTTGAGACCAACCGCTTTTGGGATAACTGGGAGATCTCTGCGGGTTTTGGTAGCTCGACGCTCGATATTGCTACAAAGGCATCGAGCAAGAACCCCGGAAAGTTCTTCGATCGCAACAGCTGGAATGCCAACTTTGCAGTCACCAAGTGGTTCTCACCTATCGTAGGTGCGCGTGTGCAGCTCGATGGTGGTCAGTATCAGAACTATGCATTCAACAAGCAACTTTTCGGCAGCGACCTATATCAGACGCCCTATGTCTTTGTACATGCCGATGCTATGCTTAACCTCTCGAATTGGATTGGTGGCTATCGCGAAGACCGCGTATATTATGCTGTTCCCTATGCGGGTTTCGGTTATACGGCAATGTCGTGGACCAAGGAGTCGGTAGGCGGATACAATGGCGAGTTTGCTGTGACAGCAGGTCTTTTGAACAAGTTTCGTGTGTGCCGTCAGATAGACATACAGCTCGACGTACGCACATGGCTCTTCCCCGAGCAGGGTCTTCCACAGCAGGTGCAGAGCGGAGGTCGTTATGCCTTTGCCTTCTCGGCATCGGTGGGCGTAGCATATCGTTTCAATAACCGTGGTTGGTCAAAGGCATATAGCCAGAAGGAGGTTGATGGCTACCTCGGTGAGATTGAGCGCATGAAGGAGGTGGCAGCAATGGCGGATAACACTCTTGCTGCGGCAAACGACAAGATAAGCGACTTGGAGGATGCAAATGCTCGTTTGCTCGAAGAGCTCGATGCATGTCGCAAGCAGCCCAAGCAGTATGTTGTTGCCGTTGATCAGATACTCTTCTTTGCCATCGGCGAGGCAACTCTCGATAACTACGCAAAGGCGACTCTCGACAGCTATATTGCAGCTGTCAAGGATACCAATACCGATATGACCATTACCGGATATGCCGACCGTGAGACAGGTTCGGCAAAGCGTAATGAGGAGATTTCGAAGTTGCGTGCAGAGGCTGTTGAGAGCTATATCGTCAATGCCGGCATAGATGCCGACCGCATTACCGTGAAGTGGGTGGGAGATACCGAGGTTGCATTCGACGAGCCTCATGGTGCAGCGGTTAATAGATGTGTAGTCATCAAGTAGTTGATAGCGGATATACAGGCGAATTGCTGCGTTACGCTTGTCCTCAAAATCCTCATTTACATCAAGTAAACTGCGGTTTTTCGGACTGCGCAAGCCTTGCACTTCAACCTTTATATCCGCGATTAGCTTTCGCACAAGGCGAATTGCTACGTTACGCTTGTCCTCAAAATCCTCATTTACATCAAGTAAACTGCGGCTTTTCGGACTGCGCAAGCCTCGCACTTCAACCTTTATATCCGCTATTAGCTTTCGCACAAGGCGAATTGCTGCGTTACGTTTGTCCATAAAAATCCTCCCCAATAGAGGATGTATAAATAAAATAGTTCGTTGCGATTTACATCCGCAACGAACTATTTTTCTACCATCTACTATCTGGGCTACTCTGCAAGGAAGATATTTACCGTGATAGGCTCCTCTTTCAGGGTAACGCTTTTGCGGTGCAGGTTCCCTTCGGCATCGTAGTAGCGTAGCTCGTAATCTTGGTTTTTGGGCAGCAACACCGAGAACATATCGTTCATGTCGCGCAATGGTCCCGCTGTAAGACCGCCTCCCATTTGCTCCGTACCATGGAACACATCTACGCCCATAGCTACGCGGTCGCCGGAGTGCTCTGTGTGTTGGCTATTGGCGTAGCCCGCAATGCGCAGGAAGGTGTGTGTTCCTGCCTCGATGTGGCGAGTATATTGCTCATAGGCGAGGTCGATATATCGTTGTGTAACGTTCTCTCCGCCAATGGTCATAGGTAGCCCTACGAGAGGGTTTGTTTCGTCGGGAGCTGCCCAAATCATCGGGAACCAATCGTCGGCCTTGCCAAAGCGTGTGGCATATATGGCATATAGTCTGTCATCGACCTTTGCCTTCGAGGCATCGGGCATAAACCATAGATGGTCGAGCTTCGAGGGTAGATAGTACTCCGTAACGCGCCACTCGCCATTGAGCCACACTTCGGTCCAGCTATGGTTGCCGCGGTTGTCGTGCCACGATAGCGTTCCGGCAAAGCGTGCGGGGATGCCTACGGCACGATAGGCATCAACAAGCAGTATTGCAAGACCCGTGCACGATGCCATGCCCTGGCGCATCGACTCCTTGGGACTCTGGTTTGTCTTCTCGCGCAACGTGTTGTAATCTACGCCCGTAAGACGCGGGATGTTTCCATTTACTACGCGTATGGCGCTCTCCATGGTGCTACATGTATCCACCGTGGGGGCGAAGAGCTCATATAACTCCTTGCGCCACGAGTCGCGCACCTCATCTACGACAAAGTAGGGGAGCACGTCGTTCATATATACCTCTTCGGGCAACTCGCCTGCCCATGCAAATCGCTCTTTTGCAATATTGGCATACTTCACGTTCTCTACCAACAGGTCGAGCGACATGGTGTCGCGGTCGGCCGCAGGCATGTTTTCGAGTAGATACTCCATATCGCGACGCTCATCTTCGGCAAGGTTTGCCAACATCTCCTCTATTGCCTCTTCGCGCGTGAGTGATGTCGCCTCATCTGTCGATTTACTCTTGTTGCCTCCGCCACACGATATGAGTGCTGTGGCGCCAAGAGCCATGCAAATCTGATAAAATCTCTTCATAATTAACGGGTATAATGTAGGTTAATACTCTATTATATTCAGGGAGGTCCTATAAAATTCAAAAGCGACCGAAACTATATCTTCCAACAACGCAATAATTTTTTACTAATTTTTATATAACGGCCCATAAGTTTGTTAGGTGCGATTGTCGCATGTTCACCCTTTTATGATGGTTACAATCTCGTCAATCTCCGCCTCGTTCACGGCGCGTAGCGCATACTCATCTACTGCCGAGCTGCCGCCCATCGAGATGCGTGGGTTGCGATACTTCATGCCTCCTGCGACCATACGTTTTGCGCTGAAATGGAGGGCATCGACACCCACCTCTGCCAGCTGTTTAACATTCGCAGGCGTAACACCACTACCCGCCATAATCTCTATGCGTCCTGCGGCAACTGTCACGGCATGTGCAATGTTGTCTATGCCGTCTATTGCCTTATCGTAGCTCCCCGACGTAAGGATGCGCTTACAGCCTGTGGTTATGACATCCTCCACGCTACGCAGATAGTCTTCGGTCATGTCTATTGCGCGATGGAACGTCGTCTCCATGCCCTGTGCAGCCTCAACCAGCATCTTGGTGCGTTCGATATCGACCCTGCCATCGGCGGTGAGAATGCCAAACACCACTCCCGAGGCGCCTGCACGGCGGGCAAGCTCTATGTCGCGGAGCATCGTAGCCACCTCTTCGTCGTTGTACAGGAAGTCGCCTCCTCGCGGACGTATCATGACGCTGGCACCGAGGCCCTCGATGCCTGCTACTTGTTCAATTACGGCGAGCGATGGGGTGATGCCTCCGTCGGCAGGTGAGGCACAAAGTTCTACGCGCTCTAAACCCTTTGCTGCGGCTATGCGACATGCCTCGATGGAGTAGGCGCACAGCTCCAATTTAATTCGATTAAAGTTGTTCACTGTCAATAAGTTTATTAAGTACGGCATATACCGTAAGACCTGCTACCGAACGAATTCCGGTCTTGTGTACTATGTTCTTTCGGTGCGATATAACGGTGTGTGGCGATATGTTTAGCTCCGAGGCTATCTCCTTGTTTGTATATCCGCGGGCTACGAGTACCAATACATCGCGCTCGCGCTCCGAGAGTTCATGGCTCTCGGCGTAGCTCCTTTCCGAGGGTGTTGCTACAACCTCACGTATAGCACTCTTTACCGCCTCGGCAGACGAGAAGGTGGTAATGGTGTGTGCAAAACGGTTTTGTGTGGCGGGGGCTACAATGGCGCTCTGTATGCCTATGGTGGGAATGCTCTCCAACTCTTCGCAGCTATCCATGAGGTGAGCTACCGACATGTTTATAAGCACTACGTCGGGCTCGGTGATGCGTAGTTGGTGTGCAATATCGGCATTAGGCTCAATACAACTTACACGCTCCACATCGGGGTATGCTGCGAGAATAGCCTGCAAACCCTCTGCAATGAGTGTTGCCGGCTCAATGATTACTACTCGATATCTGTTCATTGGTGGCTACCCGTTTTAAGTTTGGCGATTAGTGGTTTGAGTATATATGTTTCGAGGTTGCTGTGGCGACGTAGGTCATCGCGTAGCGCGTATATGTCGTATAGCATTGCACAGCGCGCCTTCGTGGGAGCCTGCTCGGGCAGATATTTTATAATGAGCGATGCAATGTCGTTCGTACGATCATTGATGTCGTCGTGTGGCGTATCTAACGTATCGAGGTTGGTGCTCGGTGTGGTGTGGCTGTCGATATTGGCAAATACGGTTGCCTCCTCCTCGGCGAGGTGCTCGGTAAGGCACTTTGCATAGTCGTCGTAGAAACGTCGCAGTGTTGCTCGCGATAGGTTATCGCAGTGGGTGAGTATCTCGTCGAGGTGTGACGCCACATGCGGGAGCATATAGTTTAGATAGTAGTTGTGTGATGCACGCAAGTACGACACCACGTGAGGTATCATCTCCGTTGTCAGCATATCGAGGTTAGGGCGATGAGATAGGTCGATATGCATATTGCAGAACTCGATAAAGAGCTCTGCGGGGTATCCATCTCTTTGGCACATCTCACTTAGCGACATGTCGCCAAAGGGGAGTTTTATGTCGAGGCGGTCGAATATCGATAGCAGCGAAGAGTTGCAGTCGATAAGTTCGACAATCTTCATGTCGAGCGAAAGACGCGATGTGTCGTGTGTGTATGTTATCTTGTTCATTGATTGTCAAGCTGTTGCATTGTGTATAACAAATATATTACTATTTTACATGCAAATATACATATAATTTTACAAATTGACAATCCCCAATAATAGGGGGTAGAACATGTTGATTTTACCTAAAATAGGCTATTGTACACCTTGTAAAAAAGCTCCATCTTTGCACCATGAAAATTGGTCATCCAATGGAGGGTATCTTCATGATGACGCTACAATTTGTAAATAGTTCGATCTTTTTAGTTTTTATTGGGTGTTCTTCGCATTAGCCCATTAGGAGCGAAGTGTGAAGCAGAGGGGTTGTCGGATGCCATCCGGCAACCCTTTTTGTTGGTGTCGTGGTAGTAAAAAAGGCATTGTGCAAGTGTCCATAGAGATAACACCTGCACAATGCACACCATGCCGATAGACTGCTTCTTGCTCTAATCAAACGGATAGGCGGCAACGAAGCACTCCGGAGTGCGTAGAGCCTCCTGACACGCTTTGAGGTTGGCAAGCGACACATCGCCAACGATGTAATTATACTCATCCGAGGTGTACTGTTCGCGTATCTGGTGGAAGGTCAGCAGGTCGCGCTGCTCGGCGGTTTTATAACGGAAGTATATGCGGAAGCGGTGGTCGTTAGTATAGGTCGGTAATACCGAGTCGTTGCGCTTCTTATACTCGTAGCGATAGTTATAGGCGCAAGCTGTGATGTCACTCAACACCGCCGAGCCTGTGGGGTGTCCGCCGGCACCACGTCCAAACATAAACTGCTTGTCGTAGAACAGCCCTTTGATAACCACACCGTTGAACTCATCCTCGACGCTATAAATATACTTGTTGCGCGAAATGAGCTGCGGGATGACACACATAAAGAGTTTGTCATCAACCTTTTCGACATGTGCAACGAGCTTTATGCGGCGCTCTTTCTCGCGCGCAAAACGAATGTCCGAGTCGTTCATTGTTGATATGCCGTATGTAAAAATCTCGTCCGGAGCAACATAAACACCAAAGGCGTGCATTGTGACGATGATAAGTTTGAAGAGCGAGTCCCAACCATCTATATCGAGCGTGGGGTTGCTCTCGGCAAAGCCGAGGTCCTGCGCGAGTTTTAGGGCGTCGTTGTAGGACATGTGCTCGTTGAAGATCTTCGACAGGATGAAGTTCGACGAGCCGTTAAGGATGCCCTTTACCGAGCACAATAGATCGTTGTCGTAATACTCTTCGAGGTTGCGTATTACGGGGATGCTGCCGCATGCCGAGGCGTCGTAGAGTAGCGCGGTGTTGTACTGCTCTTGCAGATCGATAAGCTCGATAAGGTGGTGACCGAGCATCTTCTTATTTCCGGATACTACGGGTATGCGGCTCTTCAAGGCTCGCTTTACGATGTCATAAGCAGCTTCGGCATCGTCGATGAGTTCGACGATAAGGTTGATATCCTTATCGCAGAAGACATCGTCGGGGTTATCCGTGAAGTCGGCATCTACGCTACGCCTCTTGTGTATATCGCGTACGCATATACGTTTGATATGCACGTTATCCGAATCGATGCGTTTCAAGACATCGTAGAGACCCTGTCCTACGGTGCCGAATCCAAAAAGTCCTATGTTAAGATGTTTCATATTTAGGTTGCTGTTTTAGTGTGCTAAAAAGTTCTTAATAATCGCATTTAGTTTATCGTGTTCGACCAGAAAACCATCGTGTCCAAACTCCGACTCGATGATGTGAAACTCCGCTCCGGCGATATACTCTTTCAGGGGTTGGTGCGCCTCGACAGTGAAGAGAATGTCGGAGGATATGGCTACGACCAATGTTCGTGCCTTAATGCGTTGCAAAGCCTCGGCTATGGAGCCTCTGCCTCGCGCTATGTTATGTGAATCGACCGCTTCGGAGAGGCGGTAGTAGGAGAGGGCGTTGAAGCGTCGTCGTAGCTTCTCGCCCTGATACTGTTGGTAGCTGTGTGCGCGACGCTCGAACGAAGCCTCCTCGACATTGGTGAGCTCTTGCTGCGTAGCGTTGTAGGCAGCGCCACCCCGATAGCTTATCAGGGCTATGCTTCGAGCGACTGCCATGCCGTCCAAACCTGCGTCATCGCGTAGCTCTCCCCATGTTGGATCAAGACGTATTGCCATGCGTTGTGACTCGTTGAAGGCTGCTGCCCATGGCTCCGAGCAGGGGGTTGTGGCGATGAGTGCCAGCGACTCGGCGAAGTCGGGCTCCATGATTGCCCACTCCATGCACTGAAAGCCACCTATTGAGCTGCCTATGAGTAGTTTAACGTGCTCGATACCCAAATGGTGGGCAAGCACCTGATGGCAGCGTACCATGTCGCGTACCGAGATGCGTGGGAAGTCGTAGTACCACTTCTTGCCAGTTTGTGGATTTATGGCGAGAGGCGACGTCGTGCCGTAGTGCGAGCCAAGGAAGTTGGCGCACACGATGAAGTAGCGGTTGGGGTCGAGGAAGCGCCCCTCTTCGACGGTGTGTGGCCACCAATCTGCCACGTCGGAGTTTGCCGTGAGAGCGTGGCATACCCATATCACGTTATCCTTTGTCGGGGAGAGCGTGCCGAAGGTGTCGTAGGCTATATCAAGCTCCGGAAGCCTTTCGCCCGACTCCAATTCGAAGGGGTGTGGATGGTGATAAAGTTGGCTCATCGCTACACGTTTTTAAGTGCTTGTTCGTAGTCGGCAATAATATCCTCCACATTCTCCAAACCGAGTGATACACGCAGTAGTGTTGGGGTTATGCCCGCAGCGCGCTTTGCCTCGTCGGACAACTGCTTGTGGGTGGTTGATGCGGGGTGCGTAACGACCGATATCGAGTCGCCAATCATGGTCATGTTAGCCGACAGTTTTAGGCTCTCAACAAAGCGTACGGTGCTCTCTAATGTCCCTTTAAGTTCTATGGTCAGCACTGCCGATGCCCCAAAGCGGAAGTACTTCTTCGCTAACTCGTGGCTTGGATGGTCTTCGAAGCCAACGAAGCTGACGCGCTCCACCTTTGGGTGGTTGCGGCAGAACTCTGCAAGACGATATGCCGACTCCACTTCGTGCTTTACACGTAGCGATAGTGTTTCGAGTCCGAGCAGCATCAAATATGAGTCAAACGACGAGGGGCAACATCCGAAGTCGCGCATGCCATCAACTCTACACTTGACAATAAACGCTTGGCTACCAAACGTCTTGTGTAGATTAAGACCATGGTATCCCTCCGAGGGACCATCAATTGCGGGGTACTTGCCACATCCCCAGTCAAAGGTTCCGCCATCGACGATGATGCCTCCCATGGCGGTGCCGTGACCATTTATCCACTTTGTAGCCGAGTCGGTGATGATGTCGGCGCCCCACTCAAAGGGGTTGCACAGGTAGCCACCCGCACCAAACGTATTATCCACGATCAGAGGCACATTATTGGCATGTGCAACCTTTGCGAGAGCCTCGATGTCGGCCACGCGGCATGTGGGGTTGCCCATCGACTCAACAAATACAGCACGCGTATTATTATCTATGAGTGCTGCAATATCCTCTTTCGAGTCGCTTTTTGCCATGCGACAGTCTATGCCAAGGTTGCGCAGCGAGATTACAAATTGGTTGTGCGTACCACCATATAGGTAGGGCGATGTTACGATGTTCTGTCCGGCTTGTGCAAGGGCGGTAACGGTGAGTAGTATCGCCGACATTCCCGATGCTGTTGCCAAGGCTCCAACACCACCATAGAGGGCTGCTATGCGCTCCTCATAGGCCGAAGAGGTGGGGTTGTGCAGACGTGTGTAGATGTTGCCTGCCTCGCTGAGTGTGAATAGGTTGGCGGCATATTCGCATGTGGGGAAGTGGTAGGCGGCTGTTGGATGTATGGCTATGCCGCGTGAGTTTGTGGCATCGACGTGATAACCGCCGTGTATTTGAAGTGTCTCGAATTGTAAATTACTCTTTTTCATTGCTATATAATATGTTCTATAAATAATCTGCCTATGCCGACATGCCCCATAGTCGTAGGACATGTCGTTGTTGTGTTTTTGGTTGGAGAGTTCGCTCCCGATAGGAGCAGGTGGCACGTAGCTACCCATCGATAGATTTGGTGCCTAACGGCACATTCGCATATACATAGTCGCCATATATGCCATCATTTCCGATGCCATAGCCATGCGTCGTGTTGTTCGATGGGTCGTTACACAAGCACCATTACCCTGTGCCGACTCCTCTGACAACATCGCAACCGGGTCTATTATGTTATTGCGTCTTCTCATTTAGATTGGTTGGTAATGCAAAAATAGATATTATTTCTTAATTATGCAAATATCTGCCTCGGGTTTCTATCCTGAGAGGTTGTCGTTTGTGGTCATTATTGCTTGAAATATGGTAAGCGGAGCAGCTTGAAGTGGAATAATTGCAAAAATAATTAGCAATGCGTAATTGCCTATTGCGAATAGTTTTGTATCTTTGCAGCGTATAGTGCTATAATATATTGTGTGGTGCATACGTTAGAGTGCAAAATTGTTAGACTATGACACATCTGAAACTTATATTTTATGGTTTGCTTGCGTTTATCGAGCGTAACCCTATATTTTGTTTAATATTGGTGCTGTTGGCCATCTTCGCTCCGGTGGTGTTCGAGGTTGTGGGTTGGATTATCCTTGGTATTATCGCTCTTCTGCTTCTCGGCCTTGGCCTATTGGCATGGAAGGTTTATAAGATGAAGCGTGAGATGAAGCGTCGCTTCGAGCAGGCTGCAAATGCCGGAGGCTTTGATGCCCGAGGTTTTAATGCCGGAGGGGCACAAGGTTTTTCGGGCTTTGGCTTCTCGGGTAACATGTCGTTGGAGGACTTGGTGCGAATGATGCAGCAACAGGCCGATATGCGCCAGCAGCAGGCAAAGGGCGGTGGTGCAGCAAACTCTTCGACACATACATCGGGTCAGCCCAACAAGCGTGTAAACGATAAGGTTGGCGACTATGTCGATTTTGAGGAGGTTGATTAGCAAGTTCCGAACTTTGAGCTCTAACACATAGAGTCTATAAAACTGAACATATAAGATGATTTCGTTGTTTAATAACATAGGGCGCTACTTTATGCTTCTCGGAAAGGTCTTTTCGCGACCCGAGAAGATGAGTATTTATCGACGTCGTATATGGTTCGAGGTTGAGGCTCTGGGTTTCAACTCAATATCGCTTACGGCGATTATCTCGGCATTTATCGGCGCTGTTGTGGCGTTGCAGATGGCCATTACGTTGGAGTCTCCATTCATCCCGCAGTATATGATTGGTTTCGCTACGCGTGAGGTTATGATTTTGGAGTTCTCATCTACGGTTGTGGCTCTCATCCTCGCCGGTAAGGTCGGCTCGAATATCGCATCCGAGATTGGTACCATGCGTATCACCGAGCAGATTGATGCTCTTGAAATCATGGGTGTAAATTCGGCGGCATACCTTATCTTACCGAAGATTGTGGCTACCGTAATATTCTTCCCGCTGCTCACGCTGTTCAGCATTGTTGTGGGTATCATTGGCGGATATGCCATTGCTCACTTTACGGGTATTATGCTCACGGGCGACTACATCGAGGGCCTGTTCTACTGCTTCGAACCCTTCTCCATAACCTATGCGTTGGTCAAGGGTGCAGTCTTTGCCTTCATCATCACCTCTATATCGGCCTACTGTGGCTACTATGCCAAGGGCAATTCGTTGGAGGTGGGACGTGCTTCGACGCGTGCCGTTGTCGTAAGCTCCGTTACAATTATGATATTTGACCTTATCCTAACACAAATCATGCGCGTATGATTAGGGCAGACCATATTTCAAAATCGTTCGAGGGACGTACCGTGCTCAACGACATTACGGTTGAGTTCGAGACCGGTAAGACAAACCTTATCATAGGCCGTAGCGGATCGGGTAAGACGGTGTTACTTAAATCACTTGTAGGTCTGCACGATGTGGATTTGGGTAAGATTTACTATGACGATATTTGCTATACCGACCTCAATTTCAAGGAGCGTAAGTCGGTGCGTAAGCATATAGGAATGATTTTTCAGGGTGGAGCGTTGCTCGACTCCTCTACGGTGCGCGAGAATGTGCGTCTGCCTCTCGACCTGTTTACGACGATGGGTGAGGGTGAGAAGCGCGACCGCGTGGACTTCTGTTTGGAGCGTGTACGCCTTACGGGTGCCGACCACCTCTATCCCTCGGAGTTGAGTGGTGGTATGGTTAAGCGAGTGGCTATTGCGCGAGCCATAGTGCTCAACCCCCGCTATCTCTTCTGCGACGAGCCCAACTCGGGTCTCGATCCCCAGACGTCTGTCGTTATCGACAACCTAATACACGATATCACCGAGGAGTTCAACATCACGACGATTATCAATACGCACGATATGAACTCGGTGATGGAGATTGGCGAAAAGATTGTATATATCCACGAGGGCCACAAGTGGTGGGAAGGCACGAAAGATGATATATTGTTGGCAGAGAACAAGGAACTCAACGATTTTGTATTTGCCTCGGCAATGGCAAAACGCGCCAAGAGTTCGGTAAAGAGGTAGTAAATTATTGCTTGATAAAAATTCTCAAGCAATAATTTGTTAAATCTCTGTAAAGTGTATAATTTTGCAACCCGAAGGAGTTGGTTTATTCGATGAAAAAGTTGCTCCTTTGGGTGTTTAATAGAGAGTTCATCAATTAAATAATTTTTTAAGATTATGTCACAGATTAAGATTGGTATCAACGGTTTTGGACGTATTGGCCGTATGGTATTCCGTGCTGCTTGTTCGCAGGCAGACAAGTTTCAGGTTGTAGGTATCAATGACCTTTGCCCCGTAGATTACTTGGCATATATGCTTAAGTACGACACTATGCACGGCAAGTTCGAGGGTACGGTAGATTTCTGCGTTGAGAGCAACACTCTTATCGTAAACGGTCAGAAGATTCGTGTTACGGCAGAGAAGGACCCCGCAAACTTGAAGTGGAATGAGGTTGAGGCGGAGTATGTTGTTGAGTCAACAGGTTTGTTCCTCACCGAGGAGAAGGCACAGGCTCACATCGCCGCCGGTGCAAAGTATGTCGTTATGTCGGCTCCCTCGAAGGACTCTACTCCTATGTTCGTATGTGGCGTAAATACCAAGGAGTATGCCGGTCAGAAGATTGTATCTAACGCATCATGTACCACCAACTGCTTGGCTCCTATCGCCAAGGTTCTTAACGACAAGTTCGGTTTGGTAAGCGGTCTTATGACTACTGTCCACTCTGTAACTGCTACCCAGAAGACAGTTGATGGTCCTTCGTTGAAGGATTGGCGTGGTGGTCGTGCCGCTTGCGGTAACATCATCCCCTCATCAACCGGTGCTGCCAAGGCAGTCGGCAAGGTTATCCCTGCATTGAACGGCAAGCTTACAGGTATGTCTATGCGTGTTCCTACTCTCGACGTATCGGTAGTTGATCTTACAGTAAACCTCGAGAAGCCCGCAAAGTACGAGGAGGTATGTGCTGCTATGAAGGAGGCTTCGGAGGGTGAGTTGAAGGGTATTCTCGGCTACACCGATGAGGCTGTTGTATCTTCTGACTTCTTGTCGGATCCCCGCACCTCTATCTTCGATGCAACTGCCGGTATCGCTCTTACCGACACCTTTATGAAGGTTGTATCGTGGTACGATAACGAGTGGGGTTACTCGAACAAGGTTCTCGACCTTATCGCAATCATGAAGGCTTACAATAAGTAATCTTTCGAAGATAGATAACTTTTGGTTTAGGGCTGCTCCAATCGGGAGTAGCCCTAAATGCATTATAAGTAGCTCGCTACAATGTAGCTTGCACCTTTTGTTTGTGGACATTTGGTTGCCAAAGAGCAGGGGTAGGAGCTTATGATGCGATGTGGAATGGAAATGCACTCCCTTGCAACGGGAATAAAAAAGGCACACCCCAAAGGTGTGCCTGAATCCAAATGGACAGCAAGGGTCTATTACATGTAATCCTGCATCATGTCCATACCCTGCTGGTAAGCATCCTGGCTCATCTGCATACCCTGCTGCATAGCGGCAGCAGCAGCCTCCTCGGCCTTCTTCTTGTCATCGTTACAAGCAACAGCAACAGCACAAACTGCCAACAAAACGAAAAGCTTTTTCATAATTTTAGTTTTTAGTTAGGTTTAACAATATTTGTCAATACAAAGATAGGTAAAAAATTTATATCCGCAATGAACGTTGTGTTATTTGAACCGAAATGGCACAAAATGGTATGCCGGCTACTCGTTTTGGTAGAGACTAAATTCAAGCGGCGCAAGAGTTTAGTAGCGAGATTGTATGAAAAAGTCGATTTTCGTGATGAAATGACACAGCGAAATAGACTTTTTACAAAATCGCCTTTTAGGTGTGATTTTATACAGCGAAAAGGGCACTTCGTACAGGCGGCACAAAAAGGCTTGCACACCTCATTTTTACCCCATAAATTCGCACCAGAATTAAACATCAAAACATGTCGAACTATGAAACGACTATTTAACCACGAACCATATAAATACGATGACGACACCTTGAAGCAGGGACACCGAGGCGTTCTTGGAGCAATCTTATGCTAATTTAATACTAACAACTATGAAACACCTAACACTAATTTTTACGATGCTCCTTAGCGTGGCGTGCGGAGCGCAAACACCCAAAGAGAAGCAGGATAAGACGCCATGGCCCATTGAGCCTAAAAACGATAAGGTCGAGTATATGCTGATGCTTGATAGTGTAAAATGCGAGATAGTCGGTCAATGTCGCGATTATGATCAAACGACTATTGAGGCATTAGCAGAGATTAACGAAGAGGTGCGCAACGCCGATGATGTACAACAGATGCTCTCGCAAACATTTGCCGATGCCGAGGAGTTATGGCATAAGTTCGTGTGGCTCTGCAATGAAGGACGCGAGGAGGAGGCTGTCAAGCTGTATCGCGACAACCGATTAAATATCGACCTCGCACTATATGATAGTGAGGTGCGTATGGCTTTCCACGATGAGGTGCTCGGCTTCTTGGCATACGATCATCTGCCCGAGACCGATGCCATAGAGTTGATGATTCAGTGTTTCCACTTCGATTTTACGATGATCGGAGCGCAACTATCGTTAACGGGCAATGAAGATAGATATAATAATATATTCGACTACGCCTTTAACATTCTCGATACACTATACGAAAAAACAGATCACTATGGGGATATGCTCCATATAATTGATAGCTGGGCAGAGATTGTAAATGGGGTTAGGTATCATCCATCAGTAGATGTCACTGCGCTTGCACAAAAGGGCTATGTCTATAATGCTATTGGTGACTACGCGAATGCCGTATCCGCATATAGCGATGCTAAAAAGATAGTTGAGCAACAAATTGATAGTGGCGATGACAATCCAGTGCTTTCCAAATGGCTCGATATGCTTAATAACTCTATTGAGGAGAGTAGTGCCGCAATAAGCCTCCAAGAGTAGTGCACTGCACCAACGGTATTACAAATGCATGACCGCTGCCGTACAAACCAAAATAAAAGAGACCGACCAAAAATCTCTTTTTAGTCGGTCTCCTCTGCATTTATTTGAGGTCTGAAGCGGATTCGAACCGCTGTACGAGGTTTTGCAGACCTCTGCCTAGCCACTCGGCCATCAGACCATCTCTTCGGATATTGCGCTATATCACGCAAATCGGAGTGCAAATATAGATATTATTTATTTAATCCCCAAATTTTTTGTAAAAAATTGTAAAATAATCCTCGCTTGTCGAATGATTATGCCCTATCTATGCTTGCTAATAGCGCCTCTTCGTCGTAACCACACTCTGCGTGCAGCTCCGAAGGCTTGCCGTGCTCTACGAAGTGATCGCCTATGCCGAGTGTCGTAACCTGTGGATGTAGGTTGTGGCGTGCCATGACAGCTATTATCGCCTCGCCAACACCCCCTCGTATCGCTCCATCTTCGATTGTTACGATGCGTGAGAAGCGACTACCTATGTCGATAATAAGAGCCTCGTCTAACGGTTTTACGTAGCGAATATCATAGACGGCGACGCTCTTGTGGCTACGTTGTGCGGCTCGCAATGCTGTGCCGGCTGTTGTTCCCACGGCTACTATTGCTACGTCGTCTCCCTCGCGTAGGCATTCGCCGCGACCCTCATCAATTGTGCAAAATTCGCTGTTGCGCCACTCTACGCCTTCGCCCGTGCCTCGTGGATAGCGGATGACGGTGGGGTGGTTGGCGCACGATGCGGTGTACATCATCTGTCGCAACATCCACTCGTTGCGAGGTGCTGCAATTGTGAGGTTGGGTACGCATCCAAAGTATGCCATGTCGAAGGCGCCGTGGTGTGTTGCGCCGTCCTCGCCCACGATGCCACCGCGGTCGAGGCAGAATACTACCGGAAGATTTTGTAATGCTACATCGTGTATGACGTTGTCGTAGGCACGTTGCATAAACGACGAGTAGATGTTGCAGAAGGGGCGTTGTCCGGCTGCGGCAAGACCTGCCGAGAATGTCACGGCGTGGCCCTCGGCTATGCCAACATCAAAGCATCTATCGGGCATCTCCTTCATCATGATGCTCATCGAACACCCCGAGGGCATGGCTGGCGTGATGCCTATAATTCGCTCGTCGCGCTTGGCAAGTTCCAACAATGTCTCACCAAAGACATCTTGGTAGCGCGCTGCTTGGTATTCGCTCTTGATTCGTTCGCCGCTCGATGGGTCGAACTTTCCCGGTGCATGCCATACTGCGGGATTAGCCTCTGCCGGTGTATAGCCCTTGCCCTTCTTTGTCTTTATATGTAGCAGTTTAGGCCCGCCTATCTCCTTTAATGCCTGCAATGTTCGTATCAGCTCCTCGATGTTGTGCCCATCTACGGGGCCGAAGTAGCGGAAGTTGAGACTCTCGAAGAGGTTGCTGTTTTGCAGCAATCCCTGCTTTATGGCGTTGCCGGTTTTGCGTATGGCGCGATGCAAGGGTGGCACTACGCCTAATCCCTTCCACAGTGTACGTTTCAGGCTATTGTACCAACGTGATGTGGACATGCGCACAAGGTAGCGGTCGAGGGCTCCCGTAGGCTTGTCTATCGACATCTCATTGTCGTTGAGCACAACCAAAATATCGGTCTTGGTCGATGCTCCTGCGTTGTTCAGCCCCTCGAAGGCGAGACCTCCGGTCATAGCGCCATCGCCGATGATTGCCACGACATGCTCCTGACGACCCTGCATCTCCTTGGCTTTGGCTATGCCGAAGGCTGCCGAGATGCTTACCGACGAGTGCCCTGCACCAAACGAGTCGTAAATGCTCTCCTCCATGCGGGGGAATCCGCTAATGCCCCCTTTTGTGCGGTTGCCCTTGAAGGCGTCGCGACGCGATGTTATAATCTTGTGGGCGTACGCCTGATGTCCGACATCCCAGATGATGCTGTCGTTAGGCGTGTCATATACGTAGTGAAGAGCTACGGTGAGCTCTATGGCCCCAAGGCTCGATCCCAGATGTCCGGGGTTTGTAGCACAGCACTCTATAATATATTGGCGCAACTCGCCGCAATACGCCTTTATCTCGGCGAGCGATAGCTTGCGGAGATCTTCGGGAGTGTCCACCCTATATAGGTATTTGTATTGAGCGTCAGCCATATATGCTATTATGTTTGCTATTTGCTGCCTCGAAGGCGTTCTACAAAGATACTATATTTTTATTGATTGAATACGCAGTGCCTTAAAAAATATCTTCGAGAGGGTTGTTTTCGTTCGTGGTTATGCAAGTAGCATACCTCGTAAAAAGTTTATGCTGCGCGGAAAAGTCTCGATGAGAGCGAAATGTAAAAAATAGCTTGGTGGGTTATAAAAAGGGATAAAAAATTGTGGTTTTTGTAGAAAAATTACTATCTTCGCAAAAATTATATATACTTTGTAGTGGATATGGCAACAGCAAAATATAAGAAGATATTGTTGAAGCTCAGTGGCGAGTCTTTGCAGGGCTCGCAGAACTATGGTCACGACGTTGAGGTATTGCGTTCGTATGCCGAGCAGATTAAATGTATTGCCGAGATGGGCGTGCAGATAGGTATTGTCATTGGTGGAGGCAACATCTTCCGCGGAATACAGGGTGCAGGGCGAGGCTTTGACCGTGTTAAGGGCGATCAGATGGGTATGCTTGCAACAATCATAAATTCGTTGGCGTTGCAGTCGGCGTTGGAGTCGGAGGGCGTAAGGTGCAAGGTGCTTACGTCGATACGTATGGAGCCTATCGGGGAGTACTATTCGAAGGCGAAGGCTTTGGAGTATCTCGATGCAGGATATGTTGTAATTATTGGTGGCGGAACATCGAACCCTTACTTCTCGACCGATACGGCTTCGGCGTTGCGAGGTATTGAGATCGAGGCGGAGGTTATGTTCAAGGGTACGCGTGTAGATGGTATCTACACTGCCGACCCGGAGAAGGATCCCACTGCAACGAAGTTTGATACCATAACCTTTGATGAGGTGTTGGCACGTCGGTTGAAAGTTATGGACCAAACGGCATTTACGTTGTGTAGAGAGAACCACTTGGGGCTTATAGTCTTTGATATGGATACCGTGGGCAACCTCGAAAAGGTTGTTAAGGGAGAGAGTATAGGAACGCTTGTTACCGAGTAGTTGGGGCGATGAGAATACCGAATTTAATGGTTGTTAATAATAGTTAAATATTTTGCGTATGGCACAGAAAACAAAACATAAGAAGCGAGGTTCGACATCGATGTTGGTCATCATGTTGATAATATTTATCGCGCTGGTAGGCGTTGTAATTTTCTGGCCTGTAGATAGCAGTGCTGCGGACGCTGTGCCGCAAAGCACCTCGGGACAGGATGATGTGGCGGCTACGACCTTGATTCATGAGGGTGATGTGGCTCCCGACTTTACGGTTACGATGCTCGATGGCAGAGAGGTTACGCTGTCGGAACTTCGTGGCAATGTCGTAATGGTTAATTTTTGGGCTACGTGGTGTCCTCCGTGTCGTCAAGAGATGGCTCATATGCAGGAGGGTATAATCGACCGCTTCGAGGGAAGCGAGTTTGTGGTGTTGCCCATATCGCGTGGTGAGGAGCGTGAGACGGTTGTTAATTTCTTGGATAAGATGGGTTATGAGTTTGCGGTGGGTCTCGATCCCGAGCAGGCTATCTATAAACTATATGCCACGAACTACATCCCTCGCACCTTTATCATCAATAAAGAGGGTGTGGTATGTTATGTTGTCGTAGGTTACGACAGCGAGGTTGCCAACGAGATGGTGGCAGCTATCGAGGCGGCGTTGAAATAGTTGTTGTGCAGAGAACAAATCAATAAGTAGATAAGAGTATGGATACCAAGACAATTTTAGGTGAAGTTACGGATCGCATGCAGCGCGCAGTCGATCATCTTGTAGAGGAACTTCTTAATATTCGTGCCGGTAAGGCGTCGGTAAATGTCCTCAATGGCGTATTTGTGGATTATTATGGCTCGCAGACCCCCGTGTCGGGAGTTGCCAGTGTTACGGTTCCCGATGCGAAGACGGTTCTTATTCAGCCTTGGGATAAGAATATGATTCGTATGATAGAGAAGGCCATCATCGACTCGAATATCGGTCTTACACCCTCGAATAACGGTGAGCATATCCGTTTGTCGATACCCCCTCTTACCGAGGAGCGACGCAAGGAGATTGTGAAGAAGGTTAAGGCGGAGGGCGAGACGGCTCGTATTAGCTTGCGTAACGCGCGTCGCGATGGTGTTGAGGCGTTCAAGAAGGCGCAGAAGGATGGCATGTCCGAGGATGAGCAGAAGGATGGCGAGGCACAGATTCAGAAACTTCTCGAAAAGTACAACAAGTTGCTCGATGTAGAGTTGGAGAAGAAGGAGAAGGAGGTTATGACCGTGTAGGGTTGGACCTGTGCGAAAGGTTGAAGCTGGCTGAAATTTTGTTTCAGCCAGTTTTTTTTGTGTCCTATCTGTCTCTTTCGAATATTAAAAATAGTTCAATATTATATGCTATGATGAAAATAGGTTGTACGCATAATTATTTTTGCTATCTTTGTATTGTATAAATAGGATATATGCGCCTATTTTTAGTGCAAATAGTAAAATCAACAAGTTTATGAAGGAGGATAATAATCTCCCAGGGTACTCTATGAACACAGTGTTCGAGTATGTGAAGCGTAGAGGCGGCTCAATGTCGGAGTGTATCACGGAACGATACACCATTGGTTATATTATTAAGGGGAGTTGCCGTGTGCGTAGCAACGAGAAGTGGCGCGAGTGCCCCGAAAGTTGTCTTTATCTGTTGAATCGTGGGCGACATCTCATTGAAAATCACTCGAATTTGGATGGAGTGTTTGAGCAGGTCGTGATACATTTCGATGGTAGTATCTTCGGGGATAAGAACGAGGATGGTATGACCGATGAGGAGCGTCGTTTCGAGCGGGTAGTGCTCTCGGCGATAATGACCAATACGACCATTAGCGAGCTTGCTGCGCAGTGTTTCCTCTCGGTATCAACCTTTAAGCGCCGCTTTGTGGCTCGCTATGGCATGCCTCCACACAGATGGCTCTTGCAGCAGAGGCTTGCCCTTGCGCGTCATATTCTGTCCACTACGTCGATATCGACGGGCGATTTAGCGGCGGCGTGTGGTTTCTCGAATGTGTCGCACTTCATACAGAGTTTCAAGTCGCACTTCGGTACTACGCCACAGAGTGAACGTCGTATCATTCAGTTGGGTCAATAATAATAGAGTGGCTCTTGCCTGCGTAATTTGCAAGAGCCACTCTATTATTTTTTGGGGGAGGGATAGGTCAAGCTGACGACCCTCCCCTTGTTATTCTATTGTCCGTTAGTTATTCAACGGGGATGTCTCTATTTACGTTCTTCGAGCCTATGAGGGCGTAGTAGAGCAGGAATGCCAGACCGGCAACAATTACCCAGTAGCTGGTGAGGTAGCTCTCTGTCATATCCACGATGCCGTTCTGCAAGAGCGGAAGGATGCCGCCGCCACATACCATTGCCATGAAGATACCCGAACCGCGCTCGGTATATTTGCCAAGACCTTCAACGGCGAGGTTGAAGATGCCGCCCCACATTACCGATGTGCACAAGCCACACAACACCAACAATGCGGCATTGATGGGTACCTCTGCCATGCCGAAGCCCTCGGTCTTCATGAATACGGGGAGATTAACGCTTGTTGCGGGGTCGAGGAATATAGCTCCGAGAACAAGGCAAATACCTATGGTCGAGACTGTTGCAAGCATGCTCTTTGCCGACACTTTTGCGCCAAGTGCTGCACCTGCCAATCGGCCAAAGAACATGAGTAGCCAGTATGTGGCTGTTACGGTCGAGGCGATAGTCTCTGCGTCGGAATTTGCGCCCAGCCCTCCATTCTGTAACCACTTCTGCAATACGTTAGGAATACCCACCTCAACGCCTACATATACGAAGATGGCAATTGCGCCGAGTACGAAGTGGCGGAATGACATGGGGCCATACTTCGACCTCTTCTCTTTGGCTGCATCAACCTTCGGATTCTCGGGAATGTTGGTAAACATAATCACGATGAAGGCTATGGCGAAGATGGCCAAGGCGATGAACATCAAGGGGAATACCTGCTTAATCTGCGCATCGGCGATGCGGGGTACGAAGATACCTGTGAGGAAGATTACGGCAGTGCCCATGAATGAGTTGAATGAGCCGCCCACCTGCAAGAGTTGGTTACCGCGATTGCCACCACCGGCGAGCTTGTTAAGCATGGGGTTTACAACTATGTTAAGCATACACATAGAGAATCCTGCGATGAAGGCACCGAGGAGATAGACTCCGAATGCGGTATTGCCCTCTAACAGACCGGCAATGGTCTGCACGCCAACGCCCGCAAAACCGACGGCTACGGCAGCCAACGCCGTAAATTTGTAGCCTCGCTTTTGGAGAAGGTTGCCGGCGGGGATACCCATACATGCGTATGCAATGAAGTTGGCAAATACGCCAAGTGTACCCATCCAGTTAGCAACGTCGAACTGGTTTTTAAGCACATCGCCCATGGGAGATGCGAGGTTGGTTACAAACGAAATCATTCCGAAAAGCAGAATCATTACGATGATAGCCAACAGATTACTTTTCTTTTGTGCGCTCATAAATTAACTGTTTTATTGTTTTGTATTTGTTGCGTTTGTTTGGGGTCATATCTTCCCCCCCCCTCTTATGCTGCTATCTATCGCGTTCGGCTATATAGGTGCAGAGGTCAATCATCGATTGCTGATATGGTGTCTTGGGGTATTTCGATACAAGGTGCAGGGCGCGTGAGATGTATGCCTTCATGGTCTCTGCGGCAAATTCCGGACCATTGCCCTCAACTATCTTTTGATGGAGCTTGTTCAACGCCTCGTTATCCTCGTGGCAACGCTTCAACAACTCGATCATCTCCTCGCGCTCCTCGGCCGTGCAACGCTCCATAACCTCTATCATCGGCAGGGTTATTTTGTGCTCACGCAGGTCGTTGTTGGTGGGTTTCCCGGTGTTGTTTAGGCGGTTGTAGTCGAGAATATCGTCCTGAATCTGGAAGGCTATGCCCACCGCTTCGCCAAATTTGCGCATGCGGTCCACATCTTCGTGCGATGCGCCTACGGATATTGCTCCGAGAGCAGCACTTACGCCGAGCAGGCTTGCCGTCTTTTGGTATATTATGCGGAAGTAGTCGTCGCGCGTTGTGTCGAAACGTTGAGCATGCTGGCTTTGCAGAATCTCACCCTCGCAGAGTGTTCCCATGGCGGTTCCAACGTATGATACCAGGTCGTATTGTGCGCTTGCCATGCCGATAGACATGGTGCGAGCGAGGATGTAGTCGCCAAGGATTATCGCCATGTCGCTCTGCCACTTGGCATTTACCGAGGGGCGTCCGCGGCGCTCGTCTGCCGAGTCGAGGACGTCGTCGTGAATGAGCGATGCCGTGTGTATCATCTCTATGAGCATGGCGGCAAGGTAGGTGCGCTTTGAGCAGTGGCGCTCTTGGCCACACTTCGTGGTAATGTCGCTGCTCTGTGAGCTGCAAATCGATGCCGATAGCATGGTGAGAATGGGGCGTATGCCCTTTCCACGCGATGAAAGTGCGTAGGTCAGCATCTCCTGCAAAAGGTCGCCCTCGGCGCTGAAATTGTCCGCAACAAATGCGTCAAAGGCCACGAGATCGGCGGCGATGGGTTGGCGTATTGAATCGATTGTAACCATAAATATGGGTTTGTATTATGCAAAGATAACGTTTTTTTGCGAAAAGTTGTTATGTGGTGCAAAGATTTGTATTTAACGACTATGCCATAGCTCGGTTTATTGTTCGGTTTGGATTTTGAAAGTTGCTGAAAAATTACTAATTTTGCACCGATTGTACGCTTGCGCGTAACCTTTTAATTGAGGGAGATGAAACAGAACCACTGCATAGGATTTGACGCTGAGTATGCCTATATCGGCAGTAGCGAACTTGGAAGCTATGGCAGATATGTCGTTGGAGCCTTGGCGGCAGCATGCGAGAAGACTACCTATCTCAGGATGTATGCCCCGCAGGAGGAGCCAAATGTCGATTACGAGGCTCTTAAAGAGCTGCCAAACGTGGAATCTATGGCGCCTGATGGCACTTGCTGGCGCAAGATGTCGTCGCTGTGGCACCTATTCAAGGTGTCGTGGGATGCTCGCAAGGGTGGCGTGGAGTTATATCACGGACTCGCCAACGAGTTGCCGTGGGGATTGTCGCATAACAACATTCGAAGCATTGTTACAATCCACAATCTCGGCTTTTTGCGTGCTACACACAATAATCCCGTAATGCGCCAGATACGTCGTTTGCGTCTCAAATCGTCGTGCCACCGTGCCGACCGCATCATCGCCATAAGTGAGAATACCAAGCAGGATATTGTAGAGTGGCTCGACATCGACCCCGATAAGATTGATGTTGTATATCATGGTTGTCATTCCCGCTTCGGAGTGCCTGTTCAAGCATCGGATATAGCGGAGGTTAAGGCGCGTTACCATCTGCCCGAGAGCTATCTTTTATATGTCGGGGCGCACAAGGGTTACAAAAATATCGAGCTTGCGTTGGAGGCTCTTGCCGTGTTGCCCAAGGATATGCGTTTAGTTGTCGTGGGCAACCATACGCCCTACACAGAGCGGCTACGTGAGCAGATCATCTCGCTCGATATCGAAGATAGGGTGGATATGTTGTCGGGTGTTGCCGACGAGGATATGCCGGCGATATACGCAGCGGCAGAGATGCTGCTATGTACATCGCGCCACGAGGGATTCTCGATCCCAATAGTCGAGGCTATGACGGTGGGTATTCCGGTTATTGCTGTGCACGGCACATGTCATGAGGAGGCCGGTGGCGAGGCTGCGATATATGTTTCGCCCGACGATAGCGAGGAGCTTGCCGATAATGTGCAGATAGTGCTGTCGAATCCCGACCTGCGCAACCGTATGATTGCAATGGGTAAGGAGCGGGTGTCGAGATTTCGTCCGGAGGTTACGGCATACAACATCCTAAACTGCTATAAGCGTATAGGTATTGACCTCACGGAGTTGAGGCGTTAGTGTTGTGGTGATGAAAAATTGGCAAATTTTATAATTGCATAATGCGTTGGTTTTTAGCTTTTTGATAAAAGCGTGCGAAAAATCATAACGAAAAAGATGCCTATTTAGTCAAAAAGTGCTATCTTTGGCAGCAATTACGCCTCATGCGTTGTGGGCGCGAGGCACAAGAGAACGAAACGAAGAAACATACATAACTGATAAAGTGATGGAAAAAGTAACTAAAATTGTAGTCTTGGCAAAGCAGGTGCCCGACACTCGCAATGTCGGCAAGGATGCCATGACTCCGGAGGGTACGGTTAATCGTGCAGCTTTGGCTGCTATTTTTAACCCCGAGGATTTGAACGCCCTTGAAATGGCGCTTCAAATGAAAGACCGTATTGGCGCAGCCACGGTGTATGTTCTGACAATGGGACCGCAGCGTGCTGCCGATGTTATTCGTGAAGCTATGTTCCGTGGTGCCGATGGCGGTTATCTGCTGTCGGGCAAGGAGTTTGCCGGTTCGGATACGCTGGCAACGTCGTATGCTTTGGCATGCGCACTTCGCAAGATTAATCCAGATATTGTAGTTGCCGGTCGTCAGGCTATCGATGGCGATACAGCGCAGGTAGGTCCGCAGGTTGCCGAGAAGTTGGGTATGCCGCAGGTTACCTATGCCGAGGAGCTTATCAACATCGAGCCCACCGAGATTACTATCAAGCGTCGTTTGGAGCGCGGTTCGGAGGTTGTAGTATCGCCTCTGCCCGCTGTAATCACTGTAAATGCCTCGGCAAAGGAGTGCCGTCCGCGCAATGCAAAACGTGTCATGAAGTTCAAGTATGCTCTTGCCACGTCGGAGCTTGCAAATGCGAGCGACGAGCGCAAGGCATTTATTGACGAGCGTAGCTATCTGCATATTATCGAGTTCTCGGCTGCTGATGTGAATCCCGATCCTGCGCAGCTTGGTTTGTCGGGTTCGCCCACCAAGGTTAAGAAGATCGAGAATGTTGTTTTCCAGGCAAAGGAGGCAAAGAGTCTTACTGCCGATGATGCCGACATCGAGAGTCTTATGGTTGAGTTGATTTCGAGCCACACGCTCGGTTAATAATGGAGTTGGATTATGAATAACGTATTTGTATATATCGAGATAGAGGAGCAGCAGATAGCAGACGTTTCGTTGGAGCTTCTCACCAAGGGTCGCGAGCTTGCCAATACGCTTGGCGTAAAGCTCGAAGCTGTTGTCTTGGGTAAGGATGTCAAGGGTTTGGCTCCGGAGTTGGCGAAGTATGGTGCCGACACGGTGTGGTATGCCGATGACGAGATTTTTGCTCCGTTCCGCACCTTGCCTCATACGGCTGTTATGGTTGGTCTTATCAAGCAGGAGCAGCCCCAGATAGCACTCTTTGGTGCTACACCTGTTGGTCGAGATTTCGCTCCGCGTGTATCGTCGGCGTTGCATAGCGGTCTTACGGCCGACTGTACAGAGCTTGTCATTGGTGAGCATAAGGATCCCAAGAGTGGCAAGGAGTACGATTCGTTGCTCTACCAGATTCGTCCCGCTTTTGGTGGTAACATCATTGCTACTATCGTAAACCCCGAGTGCCGTCCGCAGATGGCTACCGTGCGCGAGGGTGTGATGCGCAAGGAGGCGTTGGCTACGCCCGCTGCGGGTGAGCTTCGCGAGATTGAGTGGAAGCCTATGGTCAGCGATACCGACCTCGCGGTGCGTATCGTCGAGCGCCATATCGAGGAGCGCAAGATTAACATCAAGGGTGCGTCGGTGATTGTTGCCGGTGGCTATGGTGTCGGCTCAAAGGAGGGCTTTCAGCTTGTCCACGAGCTTGCAGACGTGTTGGGCGGTGAGGTTGGAGCCTCGCGTGCCGCTGTCGATGCCGGCTTTACCGAGCATGAGCGTCAGATAGGACAGACGGGTGTTACGGTACGCCCCAAGCTCTATATCGCATGCGGTATTTCGGGGCAGATTCAGCATACGGCAGGTATGGATGGCTCGGCTATGATTGTGTCTATCAACACCGATCCTGCCGCCCCCATCAACAAGATTGCCGACTATGCCATTACAGGTTCGGTTGAGGAGGTTATCCCCAAGATGATTAAGTATTATAAGCAGAATTCAAAGTAAGAAGAGCCATGGCAAACTTTTTTTCAGATAATAAAGATTTACAGTATCACCTCTCACATCCGTTGATGAAGAGGATTATAGAGCTGAAAGAGCGCAATTTTGCCGATGCGGCAGACTACGACTATGCTCCCCAGAATGTCGAGGATGCATTGGATTCGTATCAGCGCGTTTTGGATATTGTAGGTGAGGTATGTGGCGAGGTTATCGCAGCCAATGCCGAGAGCGTGGACCACGAGGGACCGCGTGTTGTTGATGACCATGTTCAGTATGCTTCGGGCACGGTGCGCAATATCGAGGCTTTGATCGAGGCAGGTTTGGGTGGTATGACCCTTCCGCGTAAGTACGACGGCTTGAATATGCCCGTTACATGCTTTGCTATGGCAAACGAGATGGTTGCACGTGCCGATGCCGGTTTCGAGAATATCTGGGGCTTGCAGGACTGCGCCGAGACCATCAACGAGTTCGCTTCGGAGGAGATAAAGATGCGCTTCTTGCCTCGCGTCTCTGCCGGCGAGACATGCGCAATGGACCTTACCGAGCCCGACGCAGGTTCGGATCTTGGTGCCGTTATGCTCAAAGCATCGTGGGACGAGGCTGCCGGCGTATGGCGCTTGAATGGATGTAAGCGTTTCATTACCAATGGCGATGGCGATATATCGTTGGTGTTGGCTCGTACCGAGGATGGCACAAAGGATGCACGTGGTCTGTCGATGCTTATCTACGACAAGCGCGATGGCGGTGTTAAGGTGCGCCGTATCGAGAACAAGCTGGGTATTAAGGGCTCGCCCACATGCGAGTTGGTGTTCAACAATGCCCCCGCAGTCTTGGTTGGCGACCGCAAGATGGGTCTTATCAAGTATGTTATGTCGTTGATGAATGCAGCTCGTTTGGGTATCGCAGCTCAATCTACGGGTCTTTGCGAGGCTGCCTATCGCGAGGCGTTGAAGTATGCCGGCGAGCGTGAGCAGTTTGGTAAGCCTATTATTCAGTTTGCTGCCGTTTCGGAGATGCTCAAAAACATGGAGGCAAAGACCTTGGCGTCGCGTGCCATGCTCTACGAGACAGCGCGTTTTGTCGATATCTACAAGCAGCTTAACCACATCTCGCACGAGCGTTCGTTGGAGGCCGACGAGCGTCAGGAGATGAAGTTCTACAACCGTCTTGCCGATGGTTTCACGCCGCTTGCCAAGATGTTCGCTTCGGAGTATGCCAACGAGGTTGCCTACGACTCTATTCAGATTCATGGTGGCTCGGGTTATATGAAGGACTACGCTTGTGAGCGTCTCTATCGTGATGCGCGTATTATGAATATATATGAGGGTACTACGCAGTTGCAGGTTGTTGCGGCCATCAACCACGTAACCAAGGGCACCTACCTCGAACAGATTATGCGTTACGAGGAGCAGGAGCGTACCGAGGCTACAAAGGCATTGGCAGAGCGTCTTGTGGCTCTTCGTGAGTGCTATGTCAAGGCTGTTGAGCGCGTCGAGGCTATCGACAAGGAGGCTCCCGGATACAAGGACTTCCACGCACGTCGTTTGGTCGAGATTGCGGGCTACATCATCCTCTCGCATATCATGCTTCGTCAGGCTGGCGAAGACGAGCAGAGCTATCTCGCTCCCGCAACTATCTTCTTGAAGTATGCTGCGAAGAAGATTACCGAGGCTGCTTCGTATATCGAGGCTTCGGAGGCGAGCGACGTAGAGTTGTTTCGTGCCTAATATGCGCGTGTAGGTTTTTAGCCTGCATGGCGGTAAGTTGGGGCAGACCTTTGTGGGTCTGCCCCTCTCTTTTTTATTGGCATGAGGGGGCGTTAATGGGGTGGTTAAAGGGTAGCGAAAGTGTAGCAGAAGGGTGGCGAAAGGGTGGTTTGTGAGTTACATAATCGACATCGGTTGTGCTGCCAAGTGCTATGTGTCCTATTGCGCAGACGGAATAATTTTTTTTCAAAAAATGAATAAAATCTTGATGATTTGGAATATTATTTCTAACTTGCAATAGAAAAGATGGTTAAACCAATTAAATTTACAGTGAGCTATGCGAAAGATTTATCTATCTTATTTGATGTCGCTTCTCGTTTTAGGGGCATGTCAGCGCGATGATGAATATATGACATCGCAAATGTCGTTAAATGAGAGTGAACAACAAGAGGTTAGTGTTATCTCTGTAAGTGCAGCAGAGAGAGGGCTAAATTTTGTCCTTGGCGACCTATATGCCGACACGCGCAGCGGTGCGGTGCCAACAATTATTCAGACAGAACTAATCAGTGTTTCGGATTTTATTGAGGAGGAGTATCGCGATAATGTTCCGGGCTACGATAACAAGTTCTACTTGGCAAAAATTGACGAGGGTGGTGGAGTATATGGTACAGCCATAATGGGCGCTACGCCAAATCTGCCATCTATTCTTGCTATTATCAACAATACGGAGTTCACGTTGGAGGATTGTCGTGCTGCATGGCTAAATATCTGTTCTGAATATGGCGTAAGCTACGAGGATGACACACGTGGCACGATTATCGACCCTACGGATGGTCCTCTACCTCTTACACCTACGTCGGATGATGTTATTGGATTGATTATTGGCACACTAAACCCTTATCGTGGTCAGCTTCTTGATACGCAGATTGACACCTTGTCGTGCATACATAATGTACATGTCAATATCCCTCCAATATTAAAAAGTAAGTTTAGTCAAGAATCTCCTTATAATGATCAGTATAAATACTATGGGTATGGAAGAAATTATTATGCCGGCTGTGTCATAATAGCTTTGGCACAAATAATATGTCACAATAAGATAGAGTATGGCAAAGATCCCGCACTACCAGGTATTGATTGGGAAAGTATTGAGTCTGCAATAGAAAAACAAAATGGTGCTGTTTTATCGAAAAATATAAAATATGAACCAAACGAGGCCCAAGCTTTGGCATTATTGTGTATAAGCATTTGTAATAAGGTTTACATAGGGCAGGATTCTGATACTGGAGCTACTTCATCAAGAATAGGAAAAGCAAGAAAATTTTTAGAGGATCATGGCTATCAAAATGTCGATAAGCGAGAATATAATGGTGATTATGTATATGCAATGGTGGCGCAGGGACTACCTGTCTATGTGCGTGGGGGCTGTACGGAATGTACGGGTGCACACGCATGGGTTATAGATGGATACTATCAGTATGATGAAATATGTGAAATTAGAACTACGAATACATATCAATATGGGAATCCAGTAGTAACTGAAGAGGTTGTTGTTAAAGAGTACGAGACACTGGTTCATTGCAATATGGGCTGGGGAGGTCAGAAAGACGGCTATTATTACCACAAGATCTTTGATACGGAGGATGACAAACTGCGAGGACCTGATGCTGCTGATAACGTGACCCGCTCATGTACAGAAGATAATTACTCGCAAAATAACAAAATAATAACTTATAATTTATAATGGGTATGAAACATAGATATATCAATTTTTTAAGGGTTGTAGCATTGGGTGTTGTTGCGATATTTGCATTGAGTTGTGAAAGAGGCGATACTCAATATATTGCGTTTGAACAGAAGAAGATCGAGGTTGGCCCAGAAGGTTGTAGTGAACTTATAATTCCAATTAGAGCGACAGGAGGTGATCTTACCGCATATATTAAGACCAGATACCAATATGATTATGACTGGGATGAAAATGGACATAGAATACCTCGCGAGCCTTGGGTGAAGATTATAAAGATTATTGATGAGTATGATCCTACACGAGCATTTCCGCCAGAAGAAGATTCCGCAATAGTGGTGGAGATAAAGCCTTACAACGATCCAGGCTATATTAGAACGGCTTCCCTTTGGGCAGAATCATGGGGCGTCGAAGACTGGATAAGGATTGAACAAAGTGGAGGAGAGAAAAATCAATAACTTTTTCAGAGAATAACGAAATTTTAACTTATAGTTTGTGGTAAATATGAAAAAGATATTTTTAATGTTGTCGCTTATGATTGGCGTACTATTATGCGGTTGTAAGGATGAAGAGATTGGAATTGGGGGGTGCCCAAGAGATCATGCCTTTGTTCCACAGGGGGAGATAGAGAATAGTGGCGTAGCTGCTGAATATCTTTTTTACACCGTAGATGAAGATATTAGAAGCGTGTACTGTCAGATATCAATCAAAAGTGGAGAAGATGGAAAAAGCATTTGGAGAACTTCTAAGGATTTAAGAGAGGAAGATGGAAGACTTGTTGGCGATTGGTACGAGATAGAGTTTGTTGATAGTCGTACTTTAAGAGTACGAATAGATGATAATCCCACAGAACATTGGAGATTGATAACCATAGCACCAGATTTTTGTATTGCTCCAATATTCTCTTATATACGTCAGAGTCCCAAGAATTTGGGAGAGGAGAGTGAAAACAGTAATTACTAATACCATGAGGCTATGAGATATATACATATTACACTATTTTTGTTTATCCTTTTGGTATCATCCGCGTGCGAGAAGGAACACAGTTGTAACCACCACCCTATATGCACTAATTCCAATATACTTGAAAATGACGGATATGCAGAGCAATATACATTTGAGGTTATATCGCCCGAACGCGATGTTATCGCTGGCATCTGTTATACTACGTACGACTACAAAAGTGGCGATACATATACAACCACTTTTTACGAAGGTTCGGTTTCGGGTGATTGGTATGAGATAGAGATTTTGGACGACAGAAGACACGTAGTGGTTAGCATAGATGATAATAATACGGATTCTCCGCGTTCTTTGAGTTTGCACTCAATTTTCGAATGTCCCGAAAGTATTGCGTCATGGTATGCAACACGCATATTCCAGTATCCTATCAGTCATAAATCTCAACCATAATAACGGCTATTATTACCACAAGATCTTTGATACGGAGAAAGGCATACAGCGAGGACCTGATGCTGCTGATAACGTGACCCGCTCATGTGAAGATGATAATTACTCACAAAATAACAGAGTAATAACATGCACATTATAGGTATTAGAGTCTTATGACAAACAGGGGTGGCTAATCTACTTTTAGTCACCCCTGCTCTATGTTTGGTGCTATGCGTAAATTTGACCAATAGCCGAAGTGGTATTTGGCGATAAAACGCTAATTGTTGTAGTGTTAAAAAGATAACAGCAAAAATCTTGTGATTTTTCGTGCGAAATAACTACCTTTGCAGCGGTTTTTGCCAAAATTGTAGCGAGTGGCTAACATTGGCACACGTAACCGTATGCCCGCGTCGGAGTGTCGCTCCCCATGGGGAAGGACGCCACAAGGGCTATTAGGATGAATAACAAACTAAAAGATGATGAATATGGCAGAAAAGAGATTTATCACTTGTGATGGTAACTACGCCGCAGCACATATCGCGTATATGTTCTCGGAGGTTGCAGCCATCTATCCCATTACACCCTCATCGACCATGGCAGAGCTCGTGGATGAGTGGTCGGCACAGGGGAAAAAGAACATTTTCGGTGATACTGTTAAGGTCGTTGAGATGCAGTCGGAGGCGGGTGCCGCAGGTGCGGTGCATGGCTCGTTGCAGAGTGGCGCCCTGACATCAACATTTACTGCATCACAGGGCCTATTGCTCATGGTGCCCAACATGTATAAGATTGCGGGCGAGCTTCTCCCCGGCGTTTTCCACGTGTCGGCACGTGCTTTGGCGGCGCAGGCACTCTCGATTTTTGGCGACCATCAGGATGTCATGGCTGTGCGCCAGACAGGATTTGCCATGCTTGCAACATCGTCGGTACAGGAGGTTATGGACCTCGCCGGCGTAGCACACATTGTGGCATTGAAGGCGCGCATACCCTTTGTGCACTTCTTCGATGGCTTCCGCACATCGCACGAGATTCAGAAGATTGAGCTTATCGACGAGGCATCGCTTGCTGCGATGTTCGACCGTGAGGCATTGAAGGCATTCCGCCAGCGTGCTCTCAACCCCGAGCACCCCGTGACTCGCGGTACGGCACAGAATCCCGATATCTACTTCCAGACGCGCGAGGCATCTAACAAGTTCTATGATGCTGTGCCCGATATGGTTGCCGAGTGCATGACCAAGATTTCGGCAATCACGGGTCGCGAATATAAGCCCTTCACATACTATGGTGCCGAGGATGCCGAGGAGATTATTATCGCCATGGGCTCGGTTACCGAGACTATCAAGGAGTGTGTGGACTATCTACGCACACAGGGCAAGAAGGTGGGTGTCATCACCGTACACCTCTATCGTCCCTTCTCGGCGAAGTACCTCTTCAATGTTCTCCCCAAGAGCGTGAAGCGTATCTGCGTATTGGATCGCACCAAGGAGCCCGGCTCGAACGGTGAGCCTCTGTTGCTTGACGTGAAGGATGTATTCTACGATGTGGACAATCGCCCGATGATTATCGGAGGTCGCTATGGCCTCTCGTCAAAGGATACTACACCTGCCCAGATGTTGGCCGTATTTGAGAACCTTGCATCGGCAAACCCCAAGAATCACTTTACCGTAGGTATCAACGACGATGTAACGATGTTGTCGTTGCCCGTGGGTAAGGAGATCTCGATGGCAAAGGAGGGTACGTTCGAGGCACTGTTCTTTGGTCTTGGCTCGGATGGTACGGTAGGTGCCAATAAAAACTCTATAAAGATTATCGGCGGTTCGACAGATAAGTATTGCCAGGCCTACTTCTCGTATGACTCGAAAAAGTCGGGTGGCTATACCTCGTCGCACCTCCGTTTTGGTGACAAACCCATTACATCGCCCTATTTGGTGACAACCCCCGACTTCGTAGCGTGCCACGTGCCCTCGTATGTCGAGAAGTATGATGTGTTGAAGGGCTTGAAGCATGGTGGATCGTTCCTGCTTAACTCTGTGAACGATGCAGCTACGACGTGCGCTACGCTGCCCGACGCCATGAAGTCCTATATCGCAAAGCACAACATCAACTTCTACATAATCAATGCGACGAAGATTGCCGCAGACCTCGGCTTGGGCTCACGCACAAACACCATCATGCAGGCTGCGTTCTTCAAGATTGCCGATATCATTCCTATCGAGCAGGCTGTTGAGCAGATGAAGAAGGCTATATATAAGTCGTATGGTAACAAGGGTGAGGATATTGTAAATATGAACTATGCGGCTGTCGATGCAGGCTGCGAGGCTGTGACGAAGGTCGATGTCCCTGCCGAGTGGGCATCTATCGAGAGCGTGGAGGCTGTCAAGGAGCAGAATCTCGCGGTGCCGGCATTCGTACGCGAGGTGTGCGAGCCTATCGATGCCTTGAAGGGTGATCAGCTCCCCGTATCGGCATTTAACGGCCGCGAGGATGGTACGTGGGATAATGGTACTGCCGCCTATGAGAAGCGTGGTATCGCAACCAACGTTCCGGAGTGGAAAATCGAGAATTGTATCCAGTGTAACCAGTGTGCCTATGTATGTCCTCATGCTGCAATTCGTCCGTTCCTTGCAACCGACGAGCAGGCGGCGGCATCGGGCGTGGAGTGGAAGCAGGGCTTGGGTGAGACCAAGGCTTTGAAGTTCCGCATCCAGCTCTCGCCTCTGGATTGTACGGGCTGTAGTAACTGTGTTGATGTATGTCCCGCCAAGGAGAAGGCGCTCGTTATGCGTCCCTTGGCAGAGCAGATTGGTCAGCACAAGAATTGGGAATATATCACCAAGAATATCGGCTATACGGAGTATGTAGATAAGACCAAGTCGGTTAAGAACTTGCAGTTCTCGCAGCCTCTGTTCGAGTTCTCGGGTGCATGCGCAGGTTGTGGTGAGACGCCCTATATCAAGGCTATTACCCAACTCTTTGGCGACCGCATGATGGTTGCTAACGCCACGGGTTGTACCTCAATCTATTCGGGCTCGGCGCCCTCTACCCCCTACTGCACTAACGCCAAGGGTCAGGGCCCCGCGTGGGCAAACTCGCTCTTCGAGGATAATGCGGAGTTTGGTTTGGGTATGCGTGTAGGTGTTGAGAAGATTCGTCAGGGCCTTGAAGATGTTATGAAGGCTGCTATTGCCGAGTGCAACTGCTGCTCGGAGGAGTTGAAGGCAACCATGCAGGAGTGGATTGATGCACGTCATCTCGCAGCACGTTCGGCAGAGGTTACTGCGCGTCTTCTTCCTATGGTCGAGGCGTGCGATTGCAGCTACTGTCGCACAATCTTGGAGTATAAGGATTGGTTGGTCAAGAAGTCGCAGTGGATTATAGGTGGCGATGGTTGGGGTTACGACATCGGCTTTGGTGGCGTAGATCACGTCTTGGCTTCGGGCGAGGATGTCAATATCCTTATCGTCGATACTGAGGTCTATTCAAACACGGGTGGTCAGTCGTCAAAGGCTACGCCTGTGGGTGCTGTTGCCAAGTTTGCTTCGGCAGGTAAGCGTATCCGCAAGAAGGATATCGGCGCTATCGCTATGACCTATGGCTATGTATATGTAGCACAGGTATCTATCGGCGCATCGCAGACGCAGCTTATGAATGTTTTGAAGGAGGCAGAGGCTTATCCCGGACCTTCGCTCATCATTGCTTATGCCCCATGTATCAACCACGGCATCAAGGGTGGTATGACTCGCACACAGACAGTTGGTAAGCAGTCGGTTGAGTGCGGTTATTGGCACTTGTGGCACTATAATCCCCAGCTCGAGGAGGAGGGCAAGAATCCGTTTGTTATGGATTCGAAGGAGCCAGACTGGACGAAGTTCCGTGACTTCCTCATGAAGGAGGTGCGTTACACTTCGCTCAAAAAGGCGTTCCCTGCCGAGGCAGAACAGCTCTTCGAGGCAGCGGAGGAGAATGCTAAGTGGCGCTACAACTCATATATCAAGCGCTCGAATATGTAGTTGCGCGATAAACTACATACATAATCAAAGGGATACCGCACTGCGGTATCCCTTTGATTTTTTGAATAATAGTCCGCCTATCTCTAACCTCTTCCCAATTCAAACATAAAAAATAAAACCCCTACCGAAGCAGGGGTATAGGTACAAGACCTTCGGCATATAGCCTTATTGTGGTAAGATGTAGAAACTTGTTTGCTGCAAATAGGAAGATGACCTCTTGGATATGATAAAAAAAAGGGCGAGTTGCCCCACCCTAAATGTTTTCACAACGGAAAAATCCTTATTGTGATTTGCTCTTAAATTTGTACTGCAAATGTATGATTTAATTCGCAAAATAGCAAATTTTTCAGTATATTTGTGATATTCTATTAAGTTTGTCCAATATGAAGCGCATATTAGGTTTGGATCTCGGCTCGGCAAGTATCGGTTGGGCGGTTATCGAGGAACATAGCACAGAGGTTATTGATAATAAAGAGCAACCTGCAAAAGATGTTATATTAGGTCTTGGTAGTAGAATTATCCCGTTGAGTCTCGACGAGAGCACGCAGTTTTCAAAAGGTCAGGCGCTAACGAAAAACGCAGATAGAACTGCAAGAAGAACACAACGCAAGGGCTATGATCGCTATCAATTGCGCCGAAAATTGCTGTTAGACGAGTTGACCCGTTTGGGTATGTATAGTGGAAATACGCTCAAATATGCAAAACTTGAACTTTGGGGTATGCGAGCAAAGTCCGTTGGCGAGCAAATCTCATTGTTGGAGTTAGGGCGTGTGTTATGCCATATCAATCAAAAGCGAGGCTATCGTACAACTAAATCTGATTTTGGAGACAAAAAAACAGGAGTCTATGTCTCACAAGTTGTAGAACGTTATCGCGAGCTCCAAGAGCGCAATTTAACCATAGGTCAATTGATGTTCGATAACCTCACAAAGAACGAGGCATATCGTTGCAAAGAACAGGTATATCCCCGCATAGCTTATATGGAGGAATATGATAAGATTATGGCATGTCAGCAGGCCTTTTATCCAGAGGTACTGACAAACGAAGTTGTTGCGCATATCAGAGACTATATCATATTCCATCAACGACCACTTAAATCGTGTAAGCATCTTGTGGGCAGGTGCGAAATGGAAAGTCGTTACGTACAACAAGGAAATAGGCTTGTTAACTATGGGCCCAAGGTTGCACCTCGCAGTTCGCCGTTGTTCCAAGTATGCAAAATTTGGGAGAGTATCAATAATCTTAATATTAAGAATAAAGTAAACGACACTCTCTATCTTACTTTGGAGCAGAAGCAGGCGATTTTCGATTATCTTAATAGCAACGATAAACTCAAAGCTACGCAGTTATCAAAGGTTATCGGCGTGAAGCCTAAAGAGTGGCTGATTGGTAAGTCTATTGGTGCTGGATTGCCGGGTAATACAACTTATTGTGTTATCGCTAATATTCTTAAAGATTATCACAAGCGTGATGAGTTGTTGCAATTCAATATGAATATAGTGGTGGGGAGTAAGGTCAATACGGAAACTGGTGAGTTGACAAAAGAGATTGACGCTACTGTTGAACAGGAGCCGCTATATCGTTTGTGGCACGCCCTTTACTCTATCTCTGATATTGATGAGTTGCGCTCGGTGTTACGTAAAAATTTTGCTATCGATGACGATTCGATTGTAGAGGCTTTATGTCAGATAGACTTCATTAAGAGTGGTTACTGCAATAAGTCTTCGCGTGCAATGCGTAGAATACTACCATATTTGATGGATGGTATGCAATATTATGATGCCAAATTGGCTGCGGGCTACGATGACACTTCGCTAACCAAGGAACAAAATGTGGCGCGAGAGTTGGCCGAAAAGTTAGAGCCTATACATAAGGGGAAGTTGCGCCAACCCGTCGTAGAGAAGATTCTCAACCAACTCGTCAACTTGGTTAATACGCTTATGTCGGATTATGGCCGTTTCGATGAGATTCGCGTGGAGCTATCGCGCGAATTAAAACAGAGTCGTGAGGAGAGGGAGAAGGCGACCAAGGCCATAGCGAGCAATCAAAGGGAGAATGATATTATTGCAAAACGCATAGAAGAGGAGTACCACCTGCACCCCACCCGCTCGCGCATCCAAAAGTATAAGATGTGGGAAGAGTCGGAACATATGTGTATGTATTGTGGCGCAGTGGTCAATGTCACCGAATTTTTGCATGGCTTTGGTGTTGAGGTGGAGCATATCATACCACGCTCGGTACTCTTCGATGATAGCTTCTCGAACAAGGTATGTTCGTGTAGCAAGTGTAATAAAGAGAAGAACAATCGTACGGCTTACGACTTTATGGTTAGTCGTGGCGAAAGTGATTTTGATGCATATATTGAGCGTGTTAATGACCTTGCAGAGCGCAAGAGAATATCGAACGTTAAACGACATAAGCTGTTGATGAAGGGTGTGGATATACCCGCCGATTTTATCGAACGACAATTGCGCGAAAGCCAATATATTGCCAAGTTGGCAAAACAAATGTTGCAGTCGGTTTGTTATAATGTCTATTCAACAAGTGGCAGTATAACCGATTTTATTCGACATATGTGGGGGTGGGATGATGTGCTACATTCCCTCAATTTTGAACGGTATAAGGCGCATGGTTTAACAGAGATTGTTGAGCGTGAGGTTGACGGACAAAAGATAGCAGTTGAGCGCATTACCGGTTGGTCGAAACGAATGGATCATCGTCATCATGCAGTTGATGCGCTTACGATAGCTTGCACTAAACAGGGGTATATTCAGCGCATAAACAACCTTAATTCGTTAAGGGATGTAGTATCCCTATCATTTACCGATGGTAAACAAGACGGCTCTACGCGACAGCGTCTTTCGCGTTTGGAGCGCTATATTGCTATGCAACCCCACTTCTCCGTAGCTGAGGTTGCCGAGGCTGTTAAGCAGATTGCCGTATCGTTCAAGAGTGGTAAAATAGGAGCGAGCGTTGGTAAACGATATATCCATAAGGGAGGCAAGCGTATTTGCGTTCAAACAGGTGTGATTATTCTTCGTGGTGCTTTGAGCGAGGAGAGCGTATATGGTCGTATTCGTAATAGCGAAAGCGGCGGCGAGGGGTATGTTATTAAGTACAAAATAGGCTCTATTACTAAAAAGGATGTTGCTTATGTCGTTGATAAAGGTATTCGTGAGATTCTACGCACCCGTTTAGATAAATTTGAAGGTAAGCCTGAAAAGGCATTTGCCGAGCCTGTTTTGGATCATCAGGGACGTGAGATTCGCAGTGTTAGATGTTATACAGGATTAAACTCTACTGTGCCATTGCATTACAATGAACGTGGCGAGGCTATATCGTATGTAAAGCCAGGCAATAACCATCATGTAGCTATTTATGTAGATCAAGATGATAGGTTGCAAGAACATATCGTAACGTTTTGGCATGCTGTCGAGCGTAAGAAGTATGGTTTGCCTACCATTATTAAAGATGTAGCAAAGGCATGGGATAGTGTCACCGATGCTATGCCCGAGTCATTCCAAGAACAGCTCCCGAGGTCTGCAACCTGGCGATTTAAGTTTTCTATGCAGCAAAACGAGATGTTTATTCTTGGCATGAAAGAGGAGCAATACCAAGAAGCCATGCGTAGTGAGGATTATGCATTGTTGAGCAAGCATCTGTATAGGGTTCAGAAATTGTCAAAAGGCATCTACTATTTTAGACACCATCTGGAAACTACGGTTGATGACAAATATAATGGGGTTAGGGATGAAAACCTATCGATATATATGGGTAAGTTAATACGAACTGCAAGCTTGGGGGCTCTACAAAGTATGAACCCTCATAAAGTCCATATTAGTGTTACGGGCAAAATTACGGAGCTATGATAAAGCGCACATTGTATTTTGGTAATCCGGCATACCTGTCCGTACGCCTTGCTCAACTTGAGATTCGTTTGCCCGAAGTTGAGAAAAACAAATCACTATCGGATAGCTTCAGAGATTCGACAATTAAGCGAGTACCAATCGAGGATATTGGTGTAATAGTGCTTGACAATAAACAGATAACCATTACACAAGGCGCATTGTGCGCATTGCTCGATAACAATGTTGCCGTGGTAACTTGCGACGATCAGCGTATGCCATCGGGGCTGATGCTTCCGCTCTCGGGCAATACTACGCAGTCGGAACGTTTTCGCTACCAGATAGAGGCCTCGTTGCCTCTTAAAAAGCAGCTGTGGCAGCAGACGATACAAATCAAGATTCTTAATCAATCAGCTGTACTTCGCAGCCAAAGAGGTATGGAGTGTGGCAATATGGAGGCGTGGGCCAAGCAAGTAAAGAGTGGTGATGCAGATAATCTTGAAGGTAGAGCTGCTGCGTTTTATTGGCAAAATTTGTTTGGCAATATTGATGGATTTCGCAGAGCTCGTGAGGGTGTTGCGCCAAACAATCTGCTTAACTATGGTTATGCTATTTTGCGAGCCGTTATTGCAAGGTCGTTGGTAGGTAGTGGACTTCTGCCTACATTGGGCATACATCACCACAATCGCTACAATGCCTATTGCTTGGCTGATGACATTATGGAGCCGTATCGCCCATATGTTGATAGGATGGTAGCAGAGATTGTTGATAGTGGAGTTGATATATCGACACTTTCCGCGGAACTTAAGAGTAGATTGCTTTCCATTCCCGTTCTTGATGTAGTGATAAATGGTCGTCGCAGTCCTCTTATGATCGGTGTGGGTAAGACAACGGCATCGCTATTTAGATGTTATAGTGGCGAGATTCGTAAGATAGCCTATCCATTGATTGAATGATAGAACGATTTAGTGAATACCAGGTAATGTGGATATTTGTCTTCTTTGACCTTCCAACCGAGACAAAGAGTGAGCGTAAGAGATATGCCGAGTTTCGTAAGCAGCTCATACGCGATGGGTTTACAATGTTTCAATTTTCGATATATCTGCGCCATTGCCCGAGTCGAGAAAATGCGGATGTTCATATTAGGCGAGTTAAACAGTTGCTTCCCAGGGATGGCTATGTCGGCATCCTAACAGTAACAGATAAGCAGTTTGGACAGATGGAATTATTTCGTGGATGTCAGCGCTTAAAGCAGGATCAGCCCGTACAACAACTTGAGATGTTTTGATTATGAAGCATCTATTCAGAAAAAGGATTTGCCATTTCATATGGCAAATCCTTTAATCAAACACTGTGATTTTTGTTTTCTAATAATCCATATAACCACGTCAGAAACAGTGACATATGCGGTTTGTGGTGTGTTTGATATGTCAAAGATACAAATTTAAAAGCAAATCACAACTCCACACTCCTCGACAAGACGTTTCATGCCGGTGTGTTTGATATGTCAAAGATACAAATTTAAAAGCAAATCACAACAGGAAAGAAATTTTTGGGGAAGTGTGTGCGGGTGTGTTTGATATGTCAAAGATACAAATTTAAAAGCAAATCACAACTTTAATTTACACGGTAAACATCGACAACAAGGTGTGTTTGATATGTCAAAGATACAAATTTAAAAGCAAATCACAACTAGTAACGGAGAACATAGAAACTACACCAGGTG
>JAFQOR010000019.1 GCA_017403125.1 Alistipes sp.
GAACGGAGCTGGCGTGCCTTCTTGTGTGAAAGGATAAGCTGACCCTTTCTGTCCTCAGTGCTCTCTACGAACACCTCAACCTTCTCGCCTACGGTCAAGTCGGGGTTGTAACGAAACTCTGTTGCTGCGATGATACCCTCAGACTTGTAACCAATGTTTACGGTAACCTCACGCTTGTTGATCTCGGTAACAGTACCCTCAACAACCTCGCCAACGGCTACGTTAGACATGGTCTTGTCATAAGCCTCGGTAATCTCCTCCTTCGACTGGGTATAGACGCCAAGGTCGTTCTCGAACGCATTCCAATCGAAATTCTCGTTCGCTACAAATTTGTTCTGCTCCATAATGGAAAAATGTTTTGCGATACAATCGCTCGTTAAATTGTTAATAATTAAGCTAATCCCCACGTTGCCATACCTCTGTTTAATAACGCATGCGCACGTAAGGACTGCAAAGGTACAACATTTTTTCTTTCTACCAAAACTTTCGACAATTATCTTTGAACATACACCATCTTGATGTGTGGATAGCAGGTCGAAACAATGCCACAACACGCTACGAAGGTCAGATGAAGAGGACTTGGAGGATTATTCAAGAGATAGGCTCTCGACATTGGCTCCTCCAATAATTTTATATGCAAAAATATTTGCATTTTTGGCATAAATCCCATATCTTTGTTTCTCGATGTGCAAAAATAACGCTTATTAACAAAACATAAATTATGAGAGTCTTTCGTACACTTCTTCCGCTTATGCTGATTGCAACGATGTTCATCGCAACGTCGTGCAAGGAGGACACGCCGATTCAACCCGTTGATAATAAACCTCAAATAACGCTCGACACCACCTCGATGCAGGTGGCAAATAAGGGCGGCGAATACGAGGTTGGATACACCTTGACAAATGCCATCAAGGGGCTGGGACTTGTTGCCCAAAGCGACGACAGTTGGATAACAATCCTCTCTTCGGACAATGGCAAAATAATCTTCGATGTGGGGACAAACCCTACCGAGGAGCGCAGAACGGGCACGATAGAGCTTAAATACCCCAACATTGAGAAACTACCCAAGATTATGGTCACACAGGAGGCAGGAGGAGCGCTCTTCACACTCACCGTCGAGGAGCTTACATCGACAGGATGTGTCACAAAGGTTGTGCCTGCCGACGACACGATGGCATACATCATCTACTCATCGCCATTGAGCTACTTTCACCAAGCCGGCATAACAACTGCCGAAGAGTTATACGAAGACGACTACCTCTATTTCAAGAGTTTTGCCGAGCAATACGACGCTGTATTCGGACAATTCTTGCTCATGAACGACATAGCCTTCATTGGCGAAAGTTTAACCGGATGGACGGGTCTTACGCCCGGTGAGGAGTTAGTCATATATGTGTATGGCATATCGTTTAGCAACGACATGACACACTACACGCTCGCCACGCCCGTCTATCACACCATTGTTACGATACCCTACCCCGAACTCTCGGAGGTTGCCTTCGACGTAGAAATCGAGGTTAGCGGCCCGGAGATATGGTACACCTTTGCACCACGCAATTGGAATGGTTACTACTCGTTTGAGATATTTGCCGAGGGCGACGGCGGTTATGTCCCCGAGGGTACGGAGGTCGATGGCGAGATTACACAGACCTTTGCCTTGCGTTGGCTCAACATGATAAATCCTCTCTTGCAGCAAGGCTATGCTGCCCAAGAGCTTATGCGACTGATGTGCCTCAAAGGCCCCGACAACTATAATGAGATACGCATGGCAGATACAGGCTATATGATAGCCTTCTATGCTGTCGATATTATAGATGGAGTGCCACAGATGTGCTCACGCCCCGAGCTCTTCTACTTCCGCACCGAGCCTGTCACGGAGTCGGATATGAGTTTCGAGATCAACGTCGAAAACAACTATGTTCGTGTTGCCGACGTAACAATCACACCCACAACCGACGACCCATATACCATCGCCCTCATACAGAGCGACCTCATACCCGAGGGCAAGAGTAATAGCGAGATTATTGATTGGCTGACCGGAAACTATAACCTATCGTTATTCAGTGGCACCGTGTATAGCCACATCAACACCCTTGACCCCAGCACCGAATACTCGATATTAGTATTTGGCTACTACGGTGGCATCGTAACTACGGACCTCTATCGCTACGACTTCGGCACCGAAGAGGAGAGCGAGTGCGAAAATAGCGTCTTGAAGATTGAGTGGGCAGGTCCGTATAGCCCCAAAGAGTTGGCGCAAGCCGACCCCGAAAACTATGGACATATAGCCATGTACGAGGATTATGGCTTCTACATGATGTGGATGGAGGTATTTACCGAGTACCCGACACCCGACATCTTCCACCGCCACTACGAGGCAACAAAGCTGGAAAGCATGGGCGAAGAGGGAATTTTCGAGAATCTTATTACGTATAGCTACACCCCAACGCAGGTTGTTGCAGCACGTTCAGGGATAGAGTTTATCATGTGTGGCGTAACCATGGATTATCGTGGCAATTACAGCGATATGTGGATATCGGAGCCATTCAGCTACGACTATACACCCGAGACGAAGCGTCCCATCGAGGAGCTGTTGGAGCGCACGTCGAGCACACGTGGCGGCACGCTTGTCATGGTAGGGGGCAATGCCACAGGCGACATGCAGGTTATACCGGTATTATAGGCAGACATCGCGCGGTGGGGGGGGCTAATTTACCCCCACCGTTCAATCTCGAAGTCGAACAGGACGGTCGATAAAGCAAGAAGTTGCGCTGGGGAGGGCAAAGCCATTCCCAGCGC
>JAFQOR010000020.1 GCA_017403125.1 Alistipes sp.
AGGCATTCTTGCCAGGTTCGCAGATCGATGTTAAGCCTATCCGCGACTACGATGTATATTTTGACAAGACAATGGAGTTCAAGGTTGTTAAGATCAATCAGGAGTACCGCAATGTTGTCGTTTCGCACAAGGCTCTTATCGAGGCTGAGTTGGAGGCACAGAAGCAGGTTATCATGTCGAAGTTGGAGAAGGGTCAGATCTTGGAGGGTACCGTTAAGAATATCACCTCTTACGGTGTATTCATCGACCTCGGTGGCGTCGATGGTCTTATCCACATCACCGACCTCTCATGGGGCCGCGTAAATCACCCTGAGGAGGTTGTAGCTTTGGACCAGAAGTTGCAGGTTGTAATCCTCGACTTCGACGAGACCAAGAAGCGTATCGCTTTGGGCTTGAAGCAGCTCACGGCTCATCCTTGGGAGGCTCTTAACTCGGAGCTTAAGATTGGCGACAAGGTTAAGGGTAAGGTAGTGGTTATGGCCGACTATGGTGCATTCGTTGAGATTGCTCCCGGTGTTGAGGGTCTTATCCACGTATCGGAGATGTCATGGAGCCAGCCTTTGCGCTCGGCACAGGAGTTCATGAAGGTTGGTGACGAGGTTGAGGCTGTCGTTCTTACATTGGACCGCGAGGAGCGCAAGATGGCTCTTGGTGTTAAGCAGCTCACTCCCGATCCTTGGTCAGAGATTGAGAACAAGTATCCCGCAGGTACGAAGTGCACAGCACGCGTACGTAACTTCTCGAACTTCGGCGTATTTGTTGAGATCGAGGATGGCATCGAGGGTCTTGTACACATCTCGGATTTGAGCTGGACAAAGAAGGTTAAGCACCCCAGCGAGTTCACGCAGATTGGTGCCGAGCTTGACGTTGTAGTTTTGGAGATCAACAAGGAGAACCGTCGTCTCTCTTTGGGTCACAAGCAGCTTGAGGAGAACCCCTGGAACGGCTTCGAGAGCCAGTTTGGCGTAGATAGCATCCACGAGGGTACCGTATCGGATGTTACCGAGAAGGGCGCAGTAGTATCTCTTGGCGAGAACATCGAGGGCTTCTGCCCTGCACGTCACATGCAGAAGGAGGATGGCACTACATTGAAGGCTGGCGAGACTGCCGAGTTCAAAGTGTTGGAGTTCTCGAAGGCTACGAAGCGCATTACACTCTCACACAGCCGCATCTTCGAGGAGGCAAAGCGTGCAGCTGCCGATGCCGAGAAGAAGGAGCGTCGTGCTGCAGCTGACGAGACCAAGGGTGCTGTTAAGAAGATTAACGCACAGGTTGAGAAGACCACTCTTGGTGATATCGCCGGCTTGGCAGAGTTGAAGGCGCAGTTGGAGAAGAAGTAATCTTCACGCTACGTCATAGACGCAGATAATCCTATCCCGACGTTGGTGTGCTATGCAGCCTCCAATGTCGGGATTTTTTTTGTTGCGTGGCGCGATTTTAGCTCTTCGCTATTGCACGTGACTATAAATGTTAAACGAAGCTATATGAGAGTTTTACGAATCCTATTTTTAGCGCTTACGCTCGGCGCCGTTGCGTCGTGTGAGCCTGTCGAGGCGCCCGAAATCTTCCCCGTACCCGAGAGTGTTGCGGGTAGCGATTGGAGCTATAAGCAGTATAAGGAGCAGCAGATGCTATACTATACGTTGCACTTCGACAACGAAGATACGGGAAGTGTTGTTTGCTACGATGCAGCGGAGAATGGCACACTCATAAAGAGTGAGGCTTTAAGCTACGCCTACAAAGCACCTGCCATAAGTATTGTGTTCGAGGAGCGCGGTAGGTACGATGGCTATATCACCGAGAAGGGGCAGATTCTGATAAATGGCAAGGCGGCGCATATTCTGCAACTCTTTAAGGTCGATGACGATGGCAATCCGCTCTTCGACGCCTACGGAGACTATGTCGAGGCGCTCACCTTCTGGCAGTATTGATAGTGTCGTTCGGGTGTACGGTGCGGTTTTGTGCACTATGGCTCTCCGTCGCCTATTTTAGCTAATGATGCAAAAAGCACCGCTTTTTGCATCATTACTCTATTCTATGCACGGGTATTATTTTTAATACCCGTGCTGTTTTTTTGTTGTATCTATGTGTTCTGTTGGGTGTTGTCGTAGCGCATGCTTGGCATGGTACTTCGCTTGATGGCTCGGCTGATGCTGCTTGATGGCGCAGCAGACGCTGCTTGGAACGGTGCTTTGCTTGATGGCGGGGCAGAGTCACTTGGGAAATGGAGAACCCACCCCCTCACTACCTTCCGCTACTCTTCCGCTACTCTTCCGCTACCCTTCGCTACTCTTTTGCCACCCCTCCGCAGCCCTTTTGCTACTCTTTTTATAGGTGGTAGTCCCACTTGTGCAGGGCGTCGATACACCACTTCTCCACCACCTCTACCGTGTGAGGGTCGTAGGTATATTTGTTCTTCTTGAAGTTGCGCTTGCTGCCTACATACTCCTTTATCTTCTGGCTCACGTCGTCGAAGTTGCCGATGTCGAGCTTGCGATATATATCTTCGGTTATGGCTACGGGGTCTGCCTCGATGTCCTCGAAACGTATCTCGTAGAGGTGTCCCTCGGGGATAAGAACCTTCTGCTCCTCGTAGCGGTCGTAGAGAGCCTTGTAGGTCTTCAACACCTCCAACTCGTAGCCCTCGCGGTCGAAGTGCTGTAACGTGGTTGAGTTTATGGTCTTGCCAAAGAAGTTGCGCGTAGATTCAAATACGGTATAGGGGTTGCGCACCAAGTAGATGAACTTGGCGTCGGGCCACATCTCCAACAGCGTCTTGATACGTGCCGTGTGTGGCGGGTTTTTCGACAGGAATACGCTCTTCTTCTGCGTCAGGAGCGACGTGCGCACCAGCTTACGCATCGCAGCCTTGAACTCTTCGTGCTCCTCGGGCGTAAGGCCGTTGAGCAGTAGGCAGCGCTCGCGATACTCCTCCATACGCTGCGGGAACGAGAGGAAGTGGTAGTGCGATATGGCTGTCATGTTCGACAGTGCCACCTCCTCCTCCTGTGGTATATCTACGCCCAACTCCATCTTATCCGTAGCGCGCTCGTTGGGGATGAATAGCTTTACGGCACCACGAAAGAAGGGACGACCCCAGAGCATGAGGTGGGGAAATACCGTCTGGTATGTTGTGCAGTAGCCAAACTGTGGGTCCTGCGTGAAGATGTTGTGCACGTAGGTTGTGCCACTACGCCAGTGTCCGATGATAAATACGGGAGATGTGGGATTTGTCTCCTCGGGGAGGGCGTTGTAGCGGCGTGTGTTGATGTTGTAGAAGGGTGCGAGAATCTTCTGCACACACCTCGTCGTGCGTATCTTGCCACGATACCCTTTCTCGCGCTCGATACCCTCGAATACATCTTTAAGCGTCTTGCTATCGGCACCTACAAGGGTGCTTACGGGTAGTTTTTCGAAATTTAGTATTCCCATCGTCTGTTAATCTATTACACACTCAATGATTATGCCCGTACGTTTGCGCAACTCTTCGGTGAAGCGTACAATGGTGTCGTACTCGCTCTCTTGGAATCCATACTCCGATAGGCGTACCACGGCATGACTCATCTTCGTAGCGTTCTCGTCCTCACCAATAATCATACCTACGGCTGACGTGAAGTTTGTTACGGGGTCGATGATTACGAATGCTCCCGTCTGGCGATTCTCCGTATAGCTGTCAAACATTAGCGGCGTAGATGTCGTAATCTTCACCTCGGCAATCTCGTTTAGGCGCATGCCTTCGGCAGCGACCTTCTCGCCGGTGTTTATATCCACGCGGTGCATCACATTGGTTATGTAGGCGCGTGTGCTGTTCGTCGTATGCTTGATGTAGAACGCCTTTGTCTTGTCCATAGGCTGCTCGTCCATCCACACCATCATGGCACGCATGTGGTGTCCGACGTGAGGCCTATTGTTGTTGTGCACCAGCATCTCGCCACGCGAGAGGTCTATCTCATCTTCCAGAGTTATGGTTACCGATTGTGGTGCGAAGGCCTCGCTAAGTTCGCCATCATAGGTCACGATGCTCTTTACGCGCGAGCTCTTGCCCGAGGGCAGTGCCGTAACCTCGTCGCCAACACGCACCACGCCCGATGCCACCTTGCCGGCGAAGCCTCTGAAATCGAGGTTGGGACGCAATACATACTGCACGGGGTAGCGCAGCGCCTCCATGTTGATATCCTGATGCAGGGGTACGGTTTCGAGGTACTCCATGAGCGACATCCCCTCGTACCATGGTGTTTTGCTGCTCTTCTCCACAACGTTGTCGCCCTCCAATGCCGAGAGCGGGATACATTGCAGGTCGGGAATGGCGATGTTTTGTCGCTGCAACCACTCCTTGTAGGTGGCAACAATCTCGCGGAAACGCTCCTCGGAGTAGTCCACGAGGTCCATCTTGTTTACGGCGAGCACCAAGTGGCGTATGCCGAGCAACGATACTATGTAGCTGTGACGACATGTCTGCGTCACCACACCTTGACGTGCATCCACAAGAATTATTGCGAGGTTGGCTGTCGAGCCTCCCGTAATCATGTTGCGTGTGTATTGCTCGTGTCCGGGGGTGTCGGCAATGATAAACTTACGGCGATTTGTCGAGAAGTAGCGATAGGCTACGTCGATTGTGATACCCTGCTCGCGCTCCGCCTTCAAGCCGTCGCAGAGCAACGCATAGTCGATATGTTCGCCGGCATTGCCTACGCGCTTACTATCGCGCTCCAATGCTTGTAGCTGATCCTCGTAGAGCTTCTTGCTATCGAAGAGCAGACGACCTATAAGCGTCGATTTGCCATCGTCCACCGAGCCTGCTGTAAGTAGGCGTAACAGATCCTTACGTTCGTCCTGCGCCAAAAATTCCTCTATACTTAATGCCATACTCTTTTTTCGTGTTATGTTTGGATTGAACCCTATGCTGAAGAGTGCAGATATTTAGAAGTAGCCCTCTCGCTTCTTCTGCTCCATGCTACCCTCCTGGTCGAAGTCGATGACACGTGTCGTGCGTTCCGACTTTGTTGTTATCATCATCTCTTCGACAATCTTTTCAATGGTGTCGGCCTCGGACTCGATAGCTCCCGTCAGAGGGTAGCAACCGAGGGTGCGGAAGCGCACCTTGCGCATCGTAGCCTTGCGGCGCATCTCCTCGGGCATGCGGTCGTCATCGACCATAATGAGGTTGCCATCGACCTCGACTATCGGACGCTCCTTGGCGTAGTATAGGGGTACGATGGGTATGCGCTCCATGCGAATATATTGCCATACGTCGAGCTCGGTCCAATTCGAGAGCGGGAATACGCGTATGCTCTCGCCCTGATTTATGCGCGTGTTGTATATATCCCACAACTCCGGGCGCTGGTTTTTCGGATCCCACTGCTGGAACTCGTTGCGGAACGAGAATATGCGCTCCTTGGCGCGGCTCTTCTCCTCGTCGCGGCGCGCACCACCAAACGCTGCATCGAAGCCATGCTTCTTCAACGCCTGCAACAGCGCCTGTGTCTTCATAAGGTCGGTATGCACCTTGCTGCCGTGCGTGAAGGGACCTACACCCTCCTCATATGCCTTCTTGTTGTACTCCACGATAAGGTCCCAGTTGTTCTGTTTGGCATAGTTGTCGCGAAACTCCACCATCTCGCGGAACTTCCACATCGAGTCGATGTGCATTAGCGGGAAGGGTACCTTGCCCGGGGCAAACGCCTTCTCGGCAAGACGCACCATAACCGATGAGTCCTTGCCTATGGAGTAGAGCATAACGGGGTTGCGGAACTCTGCTGCCACCTCACGTATGATATGTATCGACTCTGCTTCGAGAGCCTTCAAATGACTCAAACTATAAGCCATGATATCCTGTTTTTAATTTGTTGAATCAACCTTTATCTTGTCTAAAATCACCTTCAAGACCTCATCTACACACTCCTCGACATCGCGTCCTGTGCTGTCGATGCTTAACGTTGGGGCGATGGGGGCCTCGAAAGGCGAGCTAATGCCCGTAAAATCCTTAATTTCGCCGCGGCGTGCCTTCGCATAGAGCCCCTTGACATCGCGTCGTTCGCACTCCTCCAAGGGTGTGGCAACATATATCTCGGCAAAGTCGTCGGCAGATATTATCTCGCGTGCCATGTTGCGCAGCTCGTTTGTGGGTGACACAAAGGCTGCGAGGGTCACAATGCCCGTCTCGGTGAAGAGTTTGCACACCTCGGCTATGCGTCGTATGTTCTCCTTGCGGTCCTCCTCCGAGAAGCCCAAGCCACGATTTATGCCCGTGCGTATGTTGTCGCCATCGAGGATGCGTGAGAAGATGCCCATTTGGCTCAATCGGCGCTCCAAGGCTATGGCTATGGTGCTCTTCCCCGAGCCCGAGAGTCCGGTAAACCACACAGTGATGCCCCTCTGGTGCAACTGTCTCTGCTTATCCTCGCGCGACTCCATGCGCTCGAATATCGGGTGTATGTTATCTACGGTCTTCACGTCTATTATCCTTATATTAGTTACCGCCTGTTAGTTCCCACTCACTATTAGTTCCCACTCACTATTAGTTCCCACTCACTATTAGTTCCCACTCACTATTAGCTCCCACTCACTATTAGCCCCCTCTCACTATTAGCCCCCTCCTATTAGTCCCCTCTCACTATTAGTTGCCGCACCGTGTTAATTTTGCTCTGCCAACTCGAAATGTTAGAAGGGCCAGAATATTGGTATAAATATCATAGATATGACGAAGGCTATGATATTAAGCGGCAGACCTATGCGCAAGAAGTCGCGGAAGGTATATCCGCCAATGCCCTGCACAATCATATTTGTCTGGTAGCCTATGGGCGACGAGAAGCTGCATGATGCTGCTATACACACCGCCACGATGAAGGGCATGGGGCTCACGCCGAGCTGTGCTGCCACCTCGCACGCTACGGGGAAGGCAAATGCTGCTGCTGCGTTGTTCGTTATAAGCTCCGTGATGATGTTTGTCACGAGGAATAGTGCCGCGAGAATTACCACCGGCGAGAAGTCCGATGCCATGCTCTTCAAGCCACCGGCAACCCACGCTGCAAGCCCCGAATTTGTCATGGCAGTGCTTATTGCCAATGCCGAGGCGATGGTTATGAGTATATCCCACGAGATAAACTTCGAGTACTTCTTCGGAGGGAATATGTTGGTATATGCCATGATGACCGTCACTACACATGCCCAGAAGAACATGTCGAAGCGCATGCCCGGTACCAACTCCTTCATAAACTCCATGTCGCCAATCGTAGCTCCGGCAATCATTACGATTAGAAGTCCCAACGAGAGCCACTTCTTCCATGTCGGACACTTCGGCGTATATTCCGAGTCGTTGGACAGAAGCAGGAAGACACTCGAATCACCCCACGTAGGTATGAATTGGTCGTCTGCGGAGAGGACAAGCGTGTCGCCCTCGCGGAAACGAATATTCTCCGTATCCTTTATCACCTCGCCCGAGCGTCGCATCTGTATGATGTCGGCGTTGTAGTGGCTCTTGAAGTCGAACTCCTCGTGGGTCTTGTTGATGCCGGGGAAACGCGGACCTATGACCGCCTCGACGATATGGTGTTTATCATCCCTTTTGCTCTCTATGCTATCTGTTGAGTCGTCCGGCAGACGCCTGTTGCCAAATATCACGATGTAGGCTATGCCGGCAATGGCTATCAGACCACCCACCTTGCCGAGCTCAAACATCGAGAAACCATCCATACCCTTGTCGAGCATCATGCCATGTATCACGAGGTTTGTCGAGGTGCCTATGAGCGTACACATGCCACCCAAAATGGCAGCATATGAGAGTGGTATGAGAAATTTGCGCAGCGGTAGTCCCACGCGCTTTGCCCACTGCTTGATGTGGGGTATGAAGATAACCACTATCGGCGTGTTGTTCAGAAATGCCGATGCCGATGCCACTACGCCCATGATGTAGGCATAGCCCTTGCGAATCGAACTCTTCTCCTTCGAGGGGAATATCCACTTCATCACTGCACCAAGGCAATCCGAGCGGCGTACACCCTCACTAACCAAGAAGAGCAGCGCCACAGTTATCATACCCTTGTTCGAGAATCCTGCCAACGCCTCGTTTGGTGTAAGTACGCCCGAGACAAGAAAGAGTACCACTATCGAGAAGAGCAGCAATCCGGGACGCATGCGGTCGCGTATGAGCATCCATACCATGAGGCAGAGTGCCGCAAGCACTACAAACTTGTGTGTAGCAGGCGTCTCCGCCACCGCACCGATGTTTGTGGCTGTCGCAGCTATATCTTGTGTTGCGGTTGTTAGTAAGTCCATTCTGTTGCAGTAGTCTTGATTCAAAGTGTGTGCAACCCTATGCAATGCGCTAAAAGTTGCCCCTCCATCTGTTTAGTATAAACAGAGGATTAAATAAACATGCAAATATACGATATTTTTCTCAATAATTGCGTTTCTTCGCCTCTATTTGGATACGATAAGCTACATATGGGACACGATGCGATGATAATGGATATTTGTCGCTGGGAGTGGAAGGGGTAGAGAAAGGGTAGTGGGATGGTGGAAAAAGGGTGGCGAAGGGGATGGTTGCGTCCCTTCACAAGCGGCTATGTCGCGCCGTCAAGCGAGGTGCCGTTCAGATACGAAGTGCGCCATCAAGCAAAGCGCCACGCCCCCCCCCTCAAAAAAATGTGGGAGGGCAACAGTTGCTGCCCCCCCCCGTTATCGATACGCAAATTTTGCGTCGTTGAATTACTGCTTGTTGGCTGTCAAGGTCTCAATTACGGCCTGTGCATTTGCAACGTTCGCACCTGCGGTTACGTTACCCATAGCGGCAATGGCGTTGTCGAACTGACCAAGCTCGTTGTATGCCACACCCAAGAGGTAGTAGATGTCGCTGCGACCCTCGTCTGTAAGCTGTGCCTCGATAGCTGCACCCGAAAGCTCGATCATCTTCGAGAAGTTCTTCTTGCCGTAGTATGCCTGCATGATAACCTTCTGTGCCATAGCCTGATCGTCGAGCTGCTCGGCAAGAGCAATGATGCCGTCGTAGTCGTTAGCCATCTGCAACTTTGCAACCTCGTTGTTGGTGTACATATCCATCTTCTCCTGTGCTACTGCCTGTGCCTCGGCGTTCTTCTCGCTGCTCAAAGCCATGATGCCTGCGCAGATACGCATGCCGTCGTGGTACATGTTGCTGCGGAAGTAGCTCTCGGCGAGGTTAAGTGCCATGTCGGTGTTGCGGGGATCTGCCTCGTAACCCTTTGAGAATACGGCAATAGCGGTTGCATAGTCGCCATTGTTGAAGGCGCCGGCACCCTGTGCCTGATAAACCTGACCAATCAACGTCTTGTTCTTGTTGTAGGCAGCTACATCCTCATAAAGTTCTGCATAGTTAGCAGCATTCGAGAAGTTTGCAATAGCGCTCTCGTACTGCTCCGAGGCAGCATCCGCCATGCCCAACTTGTTGTAGCACGTAACGATAAACTTCTTGGCACTTGCGATAGCCTTTGTTTCGTTTGCATCGGGAGCCTCTACGTCGTAGCTCAACTCGATTACCGACTCAAAATCGGTAATTGCGCTCGCATACTCTCCCACCTTAGCCTTGTTCAGACCCTGCTGGAAGATGGTAACGATGTCGCTCTGTGCAAAGAGTGTTGTTGCACCCATGAGGGCTACAACTGTCAAAAATAGTCTTTTCATACTTCGAAATTATTGTTTGTTGTTTTAGTTATTTCCTATCGTAAAACATCCATATATTGCTCGTTACAACAAGCCAAATCAGTTGCAAAGTTACACTTTTTTGTCATTTCCGAGCATATTTACCCAATATTATTTTCTTAACGACGCAAAAAATTGTGTCATCAACGCCTCACACTCCTCCTTCAAGACGCCCTTTACAACCTCTGTTCGGGGATGCATTATGCGCTCCGAGTAGGTCGAGTATCCGCGTTTGGGGTCCGATGCACCATACACCACACGCCCTATCTGACTCCATGCCAGCGCTCCGCCACACATTACGCAAGGCTCTACTGTAACATATAAGCTACACTCCGCCAGATACTTACCTCCCAACGTGGACATCGCTGCCGTGATAGCCTGCATCTCGGCATGTGCCGTGGCATCCATCAGCGTCTCCACAAGGTTGTGCCCCCGACCTATGACGCGGTCACCGGCAACGACCACAGCTCCAATGGGTACCTCCTTTCTACTTAACGCCTTTTGTGCCTCGATTAGTGCCATGCGCATATATTTTTCGTCGCTATTTGCCGTTGGCGGAAAAAAAACATCCATACCGAAATCAGTTTAATCGAAAAATTATTACCTTTGTGGGTTACAAAGATATAAAAATAATAGAGAACTAAAAAATATAGGAGTATGTACAGAACACACAACTGCGGCGAACTTCGCATCGAGCATGTAGGTCAGGTGGTTACACTCGCTGGCTGGGTGCAGAAGGTGCGCAACCTCGGCGCGATGGCGTTTATCGACCTTCGCGACCGTTATGGTATTACCCAGATTACCGTCGAGGAGCACTCGGCTGATGAGGTGCGAGCAATAGCACACGAGGTAGGTAGAGAGTATGTGTTGCAGGTCGAGGGTAGGGTTATCGAGCGCTCGTCGAAGAATGCAAAGATGCCCACCGGCGACATCGAGATTTCGGCAACCTCAATCCGCATCCTTAACCGTGCTGTGACGCCTCCCTTCACTATCGAGGAGGAGTCGGATGGTGGCGACGACCTTCGCATGAAGTATCGCTATTTGGATTTGCGCCGTCCGCCGTTGCAGCGTGCCATGATTCTGCGTCATCGCATGGCGCAGGCGGTGCGTCAGTTCCTCGACAAGGAGGGTTTCTTGGAGATAGAGACTCCCTACCTCATCAAATCTACGCCCGAGGGCGCGCGTGACTTTATCGTGCCGAGCCGCATGAATCCCAATCAGTTCTATGCTCTGCCACAGTCGCCCCAGACCCTGAAGCAGCTGCTTATGGTTGCCGGCTACGACCGCTACTTCCAGATTGTGCGTTGCTTCCGCGACGAGGACCTTCGTGCCGATCGTCAGCCCGAGTTTACGCAGATCGACTGTGAGATGTCGTTCGTAGAGCAGGAGGACGTACTCGAAATCTTCGAGCGCTGGGCGCGCTACATGTTCAAGGAGGTTATGGGTATCGAGTTTGCCGAGCCCTTCCGCCGCATGCCGTGGATCGAGGCTATGGAGAAGTATGGCTCGGATAAGCCCGATTTGCGCTTTGGCATGACCTTCTCGGATGTCACCGACCTGGCTCATGGTCACAATTTCGTAGTCTTCGACTCGGCAGACTATGTCGTAGGTTTTGCTGCCGAGGGCTGTGCCTCATACACTCGCAAGCAGATTGACGAGCTCACCGAATATGTCAAGCGTCCGCAGGTTGGCGCCAAGGGTCTTGTGTGGATTCGTGTCGATGAGGCGGGTGGCGTTAAGTCGTCTATCGACAAGTTCTTTGCGCCCGAGGATTTGAAGGCTATTGCCGAGCGTGTAGGTGCCAAGGCGGGTGACTTGGTGCTCATCCTCTGTGGCGAGAAGTTCAAGACGCTGACGCAGTTATGTGCACTTCGCTTGGAGGTTGCCGAGCGTCTTGGCTTGCGCGACCCGAAGAGGTTTGCTCCGTTGTGGGTCGTAGATTTCCCGATGTTCGAGTGGGACGACGAGACGCAGCGTTTCTATGCTATGCACCACCCCTTCACCTCGCCCAAGCCCGAGGATGCCAAGTACTTCGATAGTGGCGAGCTGGGTAAGATGCGTGCCAATGCCTACGACTTCGTATGCAACGGCACCGAGATTGGTGGTGGCTCTATACGTATCCACGATGCCGAGTTGCAGGCAAAGGTCTTCGACGCGCTGGGCTTCACTCCCGAGGCTGCCGAGGAGCAGTTCGGCTTCCTTATGAACGCCTTTAAGTATGGTGCGCCTCCCCATGGTGGCCTTGCCTTTGGTTTCGACCGTCTGTGCTCGCTGTTTGGTGGCTCGGACTCTATCCGCGACTACATCGCCTTCCCCAAGAACAATGCGGGTCGCGATGTGATGCTCGACGGACCGTCGCCCGTTGCACAGGCGCAGCTCGATGAGTTGTATCTGGCGTTGGTAAAGCCCGAATAGGAGCTATCGCATAGCTAATACTTTGGTATATAACTTTCTACAAAAAAAAGTGTGTCCAACAGAACGGTTGGACACACTTTTTTTGTTTGATGAGGTTTGATGCTACTTCGTTAGGCGAGCCAAAGCCCAGCGCAGGGGTGCGATGAGCGGTGCAAGGATAAACGTCCACTTGGCAATGGCGATGATATAGGCAAAGGGCTTACTCATAACCGTCAATTTATCAAAGTCATAGACAAGCTCGTTGCTAAACATTAGTAGGGCTATAATCGACAACGCCACCGAGGCTATCTTGTAGCGTCCCGTAACGCACAGCATAGCCATGTAGAGCGGAAGCAGATGTACGTCGTTCGTAGATACCGTGAGCACAGCGCCGGCGCCTGCTACAAATATCATATCCAAGTCTATCCTCTTCTCGCGTCCGCGAGCGGTGCTTGCAAATGCCAACAAGGCGATGACGCCAAACAATATAATCGGCAGAAGCGCGACGAAGCTATTTGCGACATAGCCTGCCTTCGACATCAGTATGCATCCGATGAAGGCCGTCAGAGTCGAAACAACTCCTGCGGCTATGAAGTTGCGACACATGAGCAGTGCGAGCGTTGCATACATCAAACATGCATATACCACGCCGAAGTCTTCGTCGGCTGCTAAAAGCAGGGAATCTGCCTCTATGCTCTCGCCCGAAGATTTGAGGTAGTCGATATATTCGGCGTCCATCGTAGATATCGAGGGGATGTTGCTCACGAAGATTGCTATGACAAAGAGTATGGCGGGCGTCACAAGGTCGTTGCTCTGCGATGCAGGTCGCTCGCTGTCGTAATCGCGATTGCGAATGAGAGCTACGATGGCGAGGGCTACCGTGCCCACGAGTGTAATTGTGGCGATAGATGACATCGATACATTGAGATGAGCCTCGCGTACCCACTCTTTGAGTCCGCTATCGAGCTCCACGTCAAAGATGTAGAAGATATTGACAACCTGCATAATCAGAGCTACAGCAGCCATTGCAAGTGCCACGCTGTAACGGCGTCCGACGGTGGCGGCAACGCCTATAATGCCCGTAACGCCCAGCAGAACCGCCATGTAGTTCGACCGCCACGTCTCCTCGTCGTAGCCACCTCTAACCTCATACCAGTCGCTATGGAATTTGGGCATTAGCATCATAATTACGAACATCATACCCATCAGGATGTCGAGTTTCGTGAGGCTGAAACCGAATTTCGAGCCCTTCGTCGAGCCTATCATAGCCGATAGCACTGCGCCCACGCCTGCTGCGATGGCACCACCTAATGAGCCGAAATAGAGAATGTTGTAGAGCGAATCTACGTCGTCCTGGAGTTTGAAATATTGCGTGGGTAAATCACCCGTAAAGTCGATGAAGAATATGAGCGAGAGTATCGCCAAAGATGTGGTCATGAAGCGTTCGCGGCGGCATGCCGATATGAACGTGCCGGCGAACGTGGCAAAGAGAGCTATGATATACCACGGCTCCACAGTCGCGCTACTATATCTGCCGAACCAGAAGATGAGAGGCACTACGAGGGCGATGCCCAGCGCTGCACCCGCCACCGAGAGCTTGTCGTAGATGTCGAAGGTCGTGGGGCGGTTGATATTCAGAGGCGCTGCTGCCTCGGTATTCTGCGCTGCTGCCTCGGTATTCTGCACTGCTGCTTCGGTATTCTGGGGTTGCTGCACCACCTCCTCCTGTGGTGTTGCAGGAGTCTCTACCGTCGGCTGTGCAACCGGCGTTTCCCTCTTTTGTGTGGCTTCGGGCGCCACTTGTGGTTGCGGAGCTTCGGGCTTCTCTATATTATTATATGTTGGTGCAGCCTTCTCGGGCTCCTGTTTTTGTCTCTCTGTTGCAGCGTCTGCGGCGGCAGGCTGCCATCCACAATGCGGGCAGAATGAGGCGAGAGTCGATATCTTTGCGCCACATTCCGGACAGTTGATAAGTGCCATAGTGTAGTTTTTTTTGAGGGTTTATTAGAACAAAGTTACAAAAAGTTTTTTTGCTTTCCAAATCCTCGCCCCTTTTATGGCACTGCCACACGCTGTGCATCAACAAAAAACGGGGCCGACTCCTTGCGGAACCAGCCCCGGAAGATTAGGGTTTGTATCGGACCTTCGTTACTTTGTAGCCGACTCCAAACGCTTCATCATGACGAACATGAAGAGTGCCGAGAGCAAGCAGAGAACAACGAATACTGCCCATACCGACCACAATGGCAGACCGGCCCAGAGGAAGCCACCGACAGCAACCAACAGGTTACCGATAGCCGTAGCTACGAACCAGCCACCCATCATCATACCCTTGTACTTGGGAGGTGCAACCTTCGATACGAACGAGATACCCATCGGTGAGAGCAACAACTCGGCGAATGTAAGCACGAGGTAGGTTACAATCAACCAGTAGGGTGAAGTACGAGTCTCGGCCTTGGTCTCGATGCCAAGCTCCTCCTCTACGTTGATAACCTCTACGCGACCGCTCTTTGCCATCTCCTCTGCCATCTCAACAGATGCCTCGCCCTGTGTGAATGCGGGGATTGCGCCTGCTTCGAGGTTTGCAAGAGTGTAGTCGTAAACCGTGGTGAAGATAGCCTTATTCTCGGGAGTGAGCTTACCTTCGAAGTCGCTCTTTGCCTTCTCGAAGTCCTTCAAATCCTGGCTCTCCTCTGCCTTGTCCGCAATGTTTACGTACTCAACAGCAAGTATCTGTGCCTTGTTTACGGCGATAGCCTTTGCCTGGTCGTTGGGAGTGTTAAGACCCTGTGAGCCAAATGCCATAACTACGAAACCGATAGCTGCAACCATCATACCGTAGGCGATCTTACGGGGTGCCGAAGGCTCCTTGCCTCTCTTTGCAAGAGCTCCGAAGATTGCCATCGAAACGGGAGTAAGAGCAACTACATAGAAGGGGTTGAACTGCTGGAAGATAGGTGCATCAACTGCAATCTCGGCGTTTGCGGGAGTACCCATAACGCGGTAAACGAGGAACGCCAATACGGCAGAGGCGATACCACCCGAAATGAGCTTACCCTTTGCGCTATCGCTCTGGAAGATAGAGAACGATGCGTAAACAGCAACGATGATAAGAGCAAGATTCCATACGTCGAATGCCATGCTATCCACACCAAATGCGTAGGTGTTGGTGAACTCATCGGCGAAGTACGTAAGTGTCAAGCCGTTCTGGTGGAATGCCATCCAGAAGAAGATAACCACAGCAAATACGAGGCACAAAGCGATGATACGCTGCTTGGTCTCGGCGGGAGAGAGGTTATCCTCAACCTTTGCTGCCTCGCCAGCCTTCTTCTTGCCACCCTCGACATGGCGGAAGGTTGAGCGGAAGGCGTAGTAGATAGCAATCGAGAGTACCAATGCGATACAAGCTACGGCAAATGCGAAGTGGTAAGCGTCGTTAGATGTGAAGCCGAGGCTCTGCTGTGCCCAATTCTTGATGCCCACAGCCGTCGTAGGAGCGAAGAGCGAACCTACGTTGATGGCCATGTAGAAGAGCGAGAAGCCAGAGTCGCGCTTATCGGCATACTTCGGGTCGTCGTAGAGGTTACCTACCATTACCTGCAAGTTACCTTTGAACAGACCCGTACCAAGGCTGATAAGGAGCAACGCTGCCATCATGACAACCATTGCAAGCGTATCGCCGCCTAACGGGAACGAAAGCAACATATATCCGGCAAACATTACTGAAATACCGATTGTTACCATCTTGCCGAAGCCAAACTTGTCGGCCAAGATACCACCTACCAACGGCATGAAGTAAACCAAGCCAAGGAAGGTAGAGTAGATTGCACCGGCAGTACCTGCCTCCAAACCGAAGTTCTCGCGGAGGAAGAGGGCGAATACCGCCAACATGGTGTAGTAACCGAAGCGCTCACCGGTGTTGGCGAGGGCCAAAGCATACAGACCTTTGGGATGTCCTTTGAACATAATTAAAAGTTTTAGTTAAAAAAATATTTATTGTTTTGTTATTCAATTAACAATTCACAATGGGCAAATATACAAATAAATTTTGTATCTTTGTCATAAATCAATACAAAAAAGCATGAAAAGGCAAGATAAAACGCTCGCTATGGTGGCAGCCGATGAGTGGTTACGGCCTGTCGAGGAGGAGATAAATCGTCGTTACGACTTGTATGTCAGCAGATTGCAAGACATCGAAAACTCTGCCGGCTCGATTAGCGACTATGCCAACGGGTATCGCTATTTCGGATGGCAGCGCGACGAGGATATGCGTGGTTGGTGGTTCAGGGAGTGGCTCCCCGAGGCGCAGGATGTCTATCTCTTTGGCGACTTCAACTCGTGGCAGCGCACACAGTTGCGCATGGAGCGTAATCGTGACGGCGTGTGGAGCATATTTCTCCCCGATGCCATGTATGGCGAGAGGCTTACCGATGGCTCGCTCTACAAGATTCATGTGCATGGCGCCAACGGCTGGCGCGACCGTATCCCCGCCTATGCCAAGCGCGTTGTGCAGGACGAAGAGAGCAAGAACTTCACGGCACAGTTTGTCGTGGATAAGCCCTATGCGTGGCAGCACGACGACTTCCGTGCGCCGAAGGTGGGCGAGTTGCTTATCTACGAGGCACATGTGGGCATGGCACAGGAGGAGGAGAAGGTGGGTAGCTATGTCGAGTTCCGCGACCTTATCTTGCCGCGTATCAAGGCGGCGGGCTACAACGCCGTGCAGCTTATGGCCGTTGCCGAGCACCCCTATTATGGGTCGTTTGGCTATCACGTGTCGAGCCTCTTTGCTCCGTCGTCGCGCTTTGGCACGGCGGATGAGTTGCGCTCGCTGGTAGATAGGGCACACGAGTTGGGTATAGCCGTAATCATGGACTTGGTGCATGCCCACTACGTTAAGAACTTCGACGAGGGTATCAATCAGCTCGATGGCTCGGACCACCTCTACTCCAAGGCGGGCGATGCGGGCTATCAGAAGTATTGGGACTCGATGACCTTCGACTTTGGCAAGCGCGAGGTGCAGCACTTCCTGCTCTCGAACGTGAAGTATTGGTTGGATGAGTATCACTTCGACGGCTATCGTTTCGATGGCGTGACGTCGATGCTCTATCATCACCACGGCTATGTGGAGTTCGACTGTCGCGAACGCTTCTTCGACGAGGGTGTGAATCGTGATGCCATAGCCTATCTCGCCCTTGCAAACAAGCTGGTGCATACGTTGCGCCCCGATGCCATAACCATTGCCGAGGACGTAAGTGGCATGCCGGGCACGTGTGTCGCACCCGACGACGGAGGTATGGGCTTCGACTACCGTCTGGGTATGGCGATTCCCGACTATTGGATCAAGTTGCTCAAAGAGCAGAGGGACGAGGATTGGAATATCTGGGAGATATGGTCCGTGATGACCAACCGTCTGCCGAGTGTGCGTACCGTGGCGTATGCCGAGTCGCACGACCAGGCACTCGTTGGCGACAAGACCATAGCCTTCCGCCTTATGGACAAGGAGATGTACTTCGCTATGGACCGTGCGTCGCAGAATCTGGTTATAGACCGCGGCATGGCGTTGCATAAGATGATTCGCCTGATGACCATCACTACGGGTGGCGAGGCATATCTTAACTTCATGGGCAACGAGTTTGGCCATCCCGAGTGGATTGACTTTCCGCGCGAGGGTAACGGCTGGTCCTATAAGCATGCGCGACGTCAGTGGTCGTTGGCAGAAAACGGCTTTTTGCGCTATGCCCTGCTCGATGCCTTTGACAAGGCGATGATAAAGATGGTTAAGGAGTATGGTGTCATGGCAGATGGCTACCCCTATAACCACCTTATGGATGAACAAAACAAGACCATGGTCTATTCGCATCGAGGATTGCTCTTTGTCTTGAATTGGCATCCTACGGCATCTATCCCCGACTACCGCATTACGGTGCCGTGGGCGGGTAAATATACGGTGCTTATGTCGTCGGACGAGGAGCGCTTCGGAGGTCTGGGCCGTGCAGATGTCGAGTCGGAGCACTTTACGACCATGCGCGAGGCGGAGGATGGCACAACATACCATACAATAGATATATACAATACGTCGCGTACGGCGCTCGTTCTTAAATGGGAGGAGTAGTGCGAGGCGAGATGTTGGAGAGATAAGATAGGTTTTATAAAGTTATAACCCATGGCACTTATAAATTGTAGAAATTGTGGAAAACAGGTCTCTGACCGTGCTGATAGATGTCCACATTGCAGGGCTGAATTGCATGCGGCAGAGGTGATTACGGAGGATAGGGTTGAGGTGGCCACCGAGGTTGAGGCTGCGGAGAGTGCGGCCACCGAGGTTGAGGCTGCGCCCGAGGCTAATGAGCCATCTGTAATTGAGGCAGTTGAAGAGGCGGCAGAAGCCGTGGCGGAGAGCGTTGAAGAGGCAGCAGAGAGTGTTGAAGAGGTGGCGGAAGCAGTGGTTGAAGCCGTGGCGGAGAGTGTTGAAGAGGCAGCAGAGAGTGTTGAAGAGGTGGCAGAAGCAGTGGTAGAGAGTGTTGAAGAGGAGATTGAAACAGCTGTTGAGGAGGAGTACGAAGAGGAAGAGGAGGAGTACGAAGAGGAAGAGCCGCAACCAAGACGCAAGTGGCGTTGGATGATATTGCCGCTGACATTCCTTATCATTGCAGTAGCGACATGTGCGTTGGTGTATATGCTCTTTGCAACGGATGTGCCGCAGGAGGCGCCGCAACAGCATGGCGTGCAACTCACTGCTGCGACAAGCGATAGCGGTGCACACACATCTGCCGTAGAGCCTGTGAAAGAGGAGGTTACGGTCGAGGAAGATGTAGAGCAGCAGCCCGCTGATAGCCGCCATTTGGAGTATGGCGAGTGGGGTGCGCACATAGCCAACTTCTTCCGCACCGAGGCTATTGCCTACATCGGTGACGGACGTTACAGGGTCAATACCGGTGATTTGTGCCCGAGGCTAAATAGCTGCGTAAATCCTCGGTTGGAGGAGGGCGTAGCCACGGCCGTAGTCTTTGCCGATAAGATCAATATGCGCTCTTCTGCCTCTACAAGTTCGTCCGAGAATATCATCCATAAGCTACTCTTTGGTGACTACGTGCATGTTGTAGCTGTCGAGGAGGGTGACTGGGCGAAGGTTGAGGTTATGACCGACGATGAGAGTATCGTCGAGGGCTATGTCAGCATTTTGTATCTCACCGACACCGCGCGTTTCGAGTTGATAAAGACCCATATTGCACCCGAGAGAGCCGACCGCGCAGATATCAGCGAGGCGAAGTGGCGCCGTGCGCTTGCCGAGACCATGTACAACATAGGTATCACGGCAACAACACCACGCATCTCTGCCGACGTGGCGAAGATATACAGTGGTGGCGACGAGCGTGTTGTGGTCTTTGAGCTTTCGCGCGTCGATAGCGAGGTTAAGTTGCTTGTGGCGTTGGAGTTCTTCAAGGGTAACGAGGAGTTCCGTTTGCTCGCCATCATTCCCGGAAGCCGTGTAATCGAGATTGACGACACAGGTGACCACACCTATGATATTAAATATGTAATATAGTTAGTTGTTGATGATGAGACAGATACTTTTTTCGGCAATATCCATTGTGATGCTCTCGTTGCTTGCATGTGGCAATGCCTCGAACGAGGCTGTGCACGAGACGTCGGTTGCTGTGGCAGCGGCGGATGTTATCGACGCCGACGAGACCCCGATTGAGGTTGCGGGCGACAGTTCGAATCCCGGCTATATTGTAATCTCGAAGGAGGATATGCGCCTGCGTCTCTACGATACGCAAGACCTGCTTATCTGTGAGTTTAAGGTTGCAACGGGAAAGAACGTGGGCAACAAGCGCAAGCGTGGCGACATGAAGACCCCCGAGGGGGAGTTTACGGTGCAGATGATACAGCCATCGGCAGATTGGACACATAACTTTGGCGATGGCAAGGGCGAGATACATGGCTGCTACGGTCCATGGTTCATACGCTTGAAGACACCCCCGCACACGGGCATAGGCATACATGGTACGCACCTTCCCGAGTCTATTGGTACACGTGCAACCGAGGGGTGCATACGTCTCAACAACAGCGACCTCGATAGCCTGAAACCCATGGTTCGCGTGGGCATGAAGGTTATAGTCGAGAGTGCCTACGAGGATAGGGTCGAGGATGCCAAGATTGATGGCCTTCCTCTCCCCGAACGTCCTCTCAAAGAGGAGGATAGGGTATCGCCCGTCGAGGTCTCGACAAAGCATATCGAGCCGGCGTCGAAGCCCGTACGTGCAGCGTGGGTGCCCGATGAAGATGGTGAGATTGAGCCCGTGAAGGAGGTTGTGGAGATTGCAGCGCCAACAGAGGATGCGAAGCCTGTTGCCGAGGTTGTCGAGGAGCGCGAGGCTCACGCGGAGGCTGTGTCGCAGACCCCGCAACAACCTACACCGCAACAACCTACACAACATCAACCTACGTTGCAACAACCCCAGCAGCACCCCAAATCCGAGGCGTCGCAGTCATCCGATGCGGTGTATCACACCATTGCCGAGGGCGAGTTGGTGGGCGCGATAGCCATAAAGTATGGTACGACTGTGGGTAAGATTCGTGAGCTTAACCCCGACCTTAATCCCGATAGGGTGTCGATAGGGCAGGTTATTCGCGTTAGGTAGGCGCGCGACGCCTCTCCACCTCACATGCTCGCACACACAACAAAAAAAATTCCCGTCTGAAATCAGACGGGAACCAGTGCCCAGGACAAGACTCGAACTTGCACGAGCTAATGCTCACTACCCCCTCAAAGTAGCGTGTCTACCAATTTCACCACCTGGGCTTTGAGATTTGGGTGTGCAAATGTAGTAACATTTTTTTATTCTGCAAAACTTTTTGACGAAAAGTTTGCGATAAAAACATAGCGGCATAGCTAACATCTTGCTACACCGCTTGTTATGTTAAATAGCAAATTCAGCTTTCAATCTATCTACCTCGTCGATTTTCTCCCACGAGAAGAACTCAACCTCCTTTGCGAACTCCTTGCCGCCGCCTACGAAGCGTACTATCTCGGTGTAGGGGCGACGTCCGAAGTGTCCATACGATGCCGTAGCCTCGAATATGGGGTATTTCAGGCCAAAGCGCTCGACGATGGCTGCTGGGCGCAGGTCGAAGAGTTTGCCTATCTTCTCGGCAATCTCGCCGTCGCTCATCTTGACGTTTGCTGTGCCGTAGGTATCGACATATATCGACAAGGGGTGTGCAATGCCAATGGCGTAGCTCACCTGCACCAACACCTCGCGTGCGATGCCCGCTGCAACCATGTTCTTGGCGATGTGGCGTGCGGCGTAGGCTGCCGAGCGGTCCACCTTCGACGAGTCCTTGCCCGAGAAGGCACCACCACCATGTGCTCCACGACCACCATACGTATCGACGATAATCTTGCGTCCCGTGAGTCCTGTATCGCCATGAGGGCCACCAATCACGAACTTGCCCGTGGGGTTTACGTGGAGGATGTAATCCTCGTTGATAAGCTCCGCAAGGCGGTCGTGTGCACGCTCCAAACGTGCCTTGACGCGCGGTATCAGAATGTTGCGTACGTCGTCGGCAATGATACGCTGCATCTCGCGCTCTGCCTCCTGCTCGCTACGTGTATGAGTGGGGAGGATGAACTCGTCGTGCTGTGTTGATACAACGATGGTGTGTACGCGACGTGGGCGACGCTCGTCGTCATACTCGATAGTAACCTGACTCTTGGCGTCGGGACGCAGGTAGGTCATAACCTCGCCCTCGCGACGAATAACAGCCAACTCTTTGAGTATCACGTGTGAGAGAATGAGCGTTGCGGGCATGAGCTCGCGCGTCTCGTCCACAGCATAGCCAAACATGATGCCCTGGTCGCCGGCGCCCTGCTCCTCGCCCTCGGCGCGATCTACACCCTGATTGATGTCTGCCGACTGCTCGTGAATAGCCGAGAGTATGCCGCACGATGCGGCATCGAACTGATACTCGCTGCGGTTGTAGCCTATCTTGTCGATGACGCGGCGTGCCACACCCTGAATATCGACATAAGCCGATGAGCGTACCTCGCCCGATACAACCGTAAGACCTGTGGTGCAGAGCGTCTCACATGCCACCTTCGAGTTGGCGTCGTGGCGCAGGAACTCGTCGAGAATAGCGTCCGAAATCTGGTCCGCAACCTTATCGGGATGACCCTCGGATACCGACTCCGATGTAAATAAGAATGCCATAAGTTATCAATTTTTAAGTTTTATACACATTACATATTGCGCAACACACTTCTCGGGGGTGTGCGCCTAACCAAAAAACGTATGTGTCGATGGAAAAATTGCGATGATAACTGCATTACAGCTGCCGCGTGAGGGATGCCGGTTTAGCAATTTTTTATTGTGGTTGCAATCAGTCCAAATCCTTCCACATCGTTTCGGGCGCAAAGATATATAAAAAAAATGAAAATCCGAAACGAAATTTTCATTTTGCGTCATCGGCGTATTTAGCCAACAAAAAATGGTGCTCAACCCCGTGAGGTCGAGCACCACTGCCCTATATATTATAAGGTATTAGTCTTGGAACTTTGCGCACAAGAACTCGCGGTTGAGGCGAGCGATGTGGGCGATAGATACCTGCTTGGGACACTGTGCCTGGCATGCGCCTGTGTTGGTACAGTTACCAAAGCCCAGCTCATCCATCTTGGCAACCATCGCCTTTGCGCGGCGTGCACCCTCAACTCTACCCTGCGGCAACTTTGCGAGTGACGATACACGTGCAGCAACGAACAACATTGCCGAGCCATTCTTACATGTTGCAGCACAAGCACCACAACCTACGCAAGATGCTGCGTCCATAGACTCGTCGGCATCCTTCTTCGGAATGGGTATTGCATTACCATCGGGTACAGAGTTTGTGCGTACCGAGATGAAACCACCGGCCTGCAAAATCTTGTCGTAGGCACCACGATCTACTACGAGGTCGCGGATTACGGGGAAGGCTGCCGAGCGCCAAGGCTCGATAACGATGGTCGAGCCATCCTTGAACTTACGCATATACATCTGGCAAGTGGTAACGGCCTGCGAAGGACCGTGAGCGTGACCGTTGATGTGTAGCGAGCACATACCGCAGATACCCTCGCGGCAGTCGTGGTCAAACGCTACGGGCTCCTTACCCTCGTGGATAAGGTTGTTGTTCAGGATGTCCATCATTTCGAGGAACGAAGTGTCGGCCGAGATGTCGCTCACCTTATAGGTCTCGAATGCACCCTGCGACTTGGCGTCTCTTTGACGCCATATCTTTAATGTGAAATTCATAATTCGTCTTTATTAAAGTGTTACGTCAAAAAGTTAGTCTTTGTAGTTACGCTTTGCACGCTTGATGAACTCGTAGTCGAGCATCTCCTTGGTCATCTCCGGAGCATTGTCGATACCCTTGTACTCCCATACAGCAGCGTATGAGAAGTTGTCGTCATCACGATCGGCCTCGCCATCGGGTGTCTGGTGCTCCGAGCGGAAGTGACCACCGCAAGACTCCTCACGATTCAAGGCGTCGCGCGCCATGAGCTCACCCAACTCGAGGAAGTCCTCCAAGCGCAGAGCCTTCTCCAACTCTACGTTGAACGAATCCTCGGTACCTACCAACTTCAAGTCGGCGTAGAACTCCTTGCGCAAAGCCTGAATCTCTACGATAGCCTTCTCCAAAGACTCCTTGGTACGTGCCATACCTACGTTATCCCACATGATGTTACCCAAGCGCTTGTGGATGTCATCTACCGACTGCTTACCCTTGATAGCAAACAGGCGCTCGATACGTGCGCGTACGCCCTTCTCTGCCTCGTCGAAGGCTGCGGTGTCGGTCTTAACCTTCGGAGCCTGAATCTTCTTCGCGAGGTAGTCACCGATAGTGTAGGGAAGTACGAAGTAACCATCTGCCAAGCCCTGCATAAGAGCCGAAGCACCAAGGCGGTTAGCACCGTGATCCGAGAAGTTTGCCTCGCCAATAGCGTACAAACCGGGGATGGTGGTCATGAGGTTGTAGTCCACCCAGATACCACCCATGGTGTAGTGTACTGCGGGGTAGATCTGCATAGGCTGCTCGTAGGGGTTTACGTCGGTAATCTCCTCGTACATATCGAAGAGGTTGCCATAACGCTGCTTGATGGTATCCTTGCCAAGACGCTCGATAGCGGTCTTGAAGTCGAGGAATACAGCCAAACCTGTCTCGTTCACGCCAAAGCCTGCGTCGCAACGCTCCTTGGCAGCACGCGATGCAACGTCACGAGGTACGAGGTTACCGAACGCGGGGTAACGACGCTCCAAGTAGTAGTCGCGATCCTCCTCGGCAATGTCCGACGGCTTCTTCTTGCCGGCGCGCAAAGCCTCAACATCCTCCATCTTCTTGGGAACCCAGATACGACCATCGTTACGCAACGACTCCGACATAAGCGTGAGCTTCGACTGCTGTGTGCCGTGTACGGGGATACATGTGGGGTGAATCTGTGTGAAACAGGGGTTTGCAAAACCTGCACCCTTGCGGTAGCACTGGAATGCTGCCGAGCCGTTAGATGCCATAGCGTTTGTCGAGAGGAAGAATACGTTACCGTAGCCACCCGTAGCAATAACCACGGCGTGAGCACCGTGACGCTCGATTTCGCCTGTTACGAGGTTACGTGCGATGATACCGCAAGCCTCGCCATTCTCAACAACAACATCCAACATCTCGTGACGGGGATATGACTTTACCGAGCCTGCTGCAATCTCCTTGTTAAGAGCTGCATAGGCACCCAGCAAGAGCTGCTGACCGGTCTGACCGCGTGCATAGAACGTACGCGATACCTGTGCGCCACCGAACGAACGGTTAGCCAACAAGCCACCATACTCGCGTGCGAAGGGTACGCCCTGTGCTACGCACTGGTCGATGATGAGGTTAGCAACCTCTGCCAAACGATATACGTTAGCCTCGCGAGCACGATAGTCGCCACCCTTGATTGTGTCGTAGAACAGACGATAGATTGAGTCGTTGTCGTTCTGGTAGTTCTTTGCTGCATTGATACCACCCTGTGCTGCGATAGAGTGAGCACGACGGGGAGAGTCCTGGATGCAGAATATCTTTACGTTGTAGCCCAACTCACCCAATGAGGCAGCTGCAGATGCACCACCCAAACCGGTGCCGACTACGATGATGTCCAACTTACGCTTGTTTGCCGGGCTAACGACCTTGATTGCCGCCTTGTGGTTGCTCCACTTTTGCGCGAGCTCGCCTGCCGGTATCTTTGCTTCTAATTTGTAAGCCATAATATCTTATGAGTTTTTATTGTTATCCACTTATAAATTACTGTAACTGCAACGCCTCTGCAATATATACATCGCTGTTGAGGTAGCACATGATTGCAACAATAGCGAAGCCGAGGAAGATAAGCGTAGCAACGACATTGGCGATGCACTTCAAGCGAGGATACCATGTGTCGTTAGCAAAACCTACGGTCTGGAACATAGACCATACACCGTGTGTAAGGTGATACCAAAGAGCTACAAACCAAACAAGGTAGAGAACAAGGTTCACGGGGTTAGAGAACGTAACCGCCATCAACAAAGCACCATTCGTAGGAGCTACGGGGAATGTAACGCCATCAACGGTAGCTGTTGCGAACTCCGAGTGCATGATCTCTACGAGCTGCATCTTTGCCCAGAAGTGTGCAAGGTGGAGCAAAAGACCCAAAAGAACGATAACGCCCAAAACGAGCATGTTCTTCGATGCCCACGACACGCCCTTCTCCTGAACGGTAACAGCGTAGCGCTGCTTACCACGTGCGCGGTAGTTGTCGATAGTGAGGATGATGGCGTAGATGAAGTGTACGGCTACGCCGGCAGCCAAAAGTGCAGTACCTGCAAGTGCATACCAGTTGGCACCGAGGAACTCGCAAATTGCGTTGTAACCATCACGGCTGAACAGCATCGTGAGGTTCATTGACATGTGGAAGAGAATGAAGAGCACGAGGAAGCATCCCGAAATACTCATAACAAACTTCTTTCCCACCGATGAATTAGTTAAAAAACAGCCCATAGTGTAAAAAATTTATTATATTTGTAAATAGTTTTGTTTGCTTACTTATTGTAAATCCACGCCCGAGGGGTGGTAAGGTATTACCAATATTAGTGCAAAGATAAGAATTGTTTGCATAATAACAATACCAAAATCTACTTTTTTTGGGGCGGAACGCGTATTAGGGGCCAAATACGCGATATGTTTTCGAGAGTTTAATTGATAAAACGATATGAGTTATGGATAAAGCAGATATTCGACGCGAAGTGCGTAGCCGCATTAAGGCGCTTTCGGATGAGGCGAAGAGTGCGGCGGCGGAGCGTGTGTTTTTCGGGGTTGAGCAGTTGGCACCGTTTCGCGAGGCGAGATGCATAGCGCTCTATGCGGCGCTGTGGGACGAACTCCCGACCGATGATGTGTTGCGTCGATGGAGTGCAGCGGGCAAGCGTATCGTGTTGCCGAGGGTCGAGGGCGAGGTTATGCAGTTCTATGATTTCAGCCCCGAGAGCCTGCGTAGTGGTGCTTTCGGTATCGATGAGCCGCAGGAGGGTGAGCCTTGTGATATTTCCGAAATAGACCTAATTATTATTCCGGCGCGAGCTTTTACCTTTTCGGGAATAAGGCTTGGTCGCGGAAAGGGCTTTTATGATAAATATATGTCTTTGCCAAAATTTCGCGCCTATAAACTCGGCGTGGCTTTCGAATGTCAGATATTTGATGAACTACCCTTTGAGAATCACGATATTATGGCAGATAAAGTTGTTTGTGGGTAGGCTCGTAGTTGTGCGAAATTTCGCACAAAATAGCTCTCGAAAGGGCGTAAATATCGCCTTTTCGGGAGTTTTTGTTTTGGATTATTTATCGCATTATAGTTTGGATGTTTGCCAATAATTGCTACCTTTGCGCCGTCAAACACAAAATTTTGATTGGAAAATATGAAAAAACTTATGCTTCTTGCAGCTGCCGTTATGGTTTCGTTCACGGCATCTGCCGAGGGTTATCAGGTAAATAACTTCTCGTCACGTCAGAATGGTATGGCGCAGACGGGTACGGCCATGAAGCTTGGCTCCGAGTCTTTGTGGTTCAACCCCGCAGCTGTGGCTATGCAGCCTATGCAGTTCGACCTCTCGGTAGGTGTTACGGGTATCGCCTCGACCGTAGATTTCACAAGTGGCGACTACGCTACAACGACCGACAACAAGCTCTCGACGCCTCTACACTTCTATGCGTCGTATAAGCCCGTGGATTGGTTTGCCTTTGGTGTGGCGTTCAACACGCCCCACGGCTCGTCGCTCGATTGGGGTGATGGCTGGGCAGGTGCGCACATGTGCCAGACAATCAGCCTAAAACAGTTTAATTTGCAGCCCACCGTATCGTTCCGCTTGGCAAAGAACTTCTCGATAGGTGCGGGTCTTATGGTTACGTGGGGCAACTTCGAGATGTCGAAGTCGTTGCTTGGTGTCGGAGGCATGACAAATGCCTTCATCGAGCAGATGTCGGGCATGCCCGGTTTGGCGCAGATGATTGGCAACAACCCCTTGGCATCTATTACACTTGGTGGCGATGCCAAGATTGGCTTAGGCTTCAACGTGGGTGCCTTCTGGGATATATCGGAGAAGTGGTCGTTGGGTGCTACCTACCGCCACTCCATCAAGATGAAGGTTGAGGAGGGTGCAGCGTCGCTCACCTATATCCCCAATGCGCAACTTGCTCCCATCGTGGAGGCGATGTTGGCAGAGAAGACCGGTCTTTCGCCGCAGGTGCTTGCTGCATCGACCATTCGTACCGAGCTTCCCACGCCCGGCGTTGTAACGCTTGGTGCGAGCTTCCGTCCTACGGCAAAGTGGGAGGTGGCAGCCGACTTGCAGTATAACCTCTGGTCGTCGTACAACGAGTTGCGTATGTATCTCGTAACGCCCGCAGGTGAGAAGGAGCTTACGAACGATGTTATAGCGAAGAAGGATTACAAGAACTCGTTTGCAGCGCGCCTTGGTGCGCAGTGGCACGCCCTGAATTGGATGAGCGTACGTGCCGGTATCTACTTCGACGAGAGCCCCGTGAAGGAGGGTTTGTTGAGCCCCGAGACACCCTCGATGTCGAAGTTGGCATATACCGCAGGTCTTACCTTCAAGCCCGCAGAGTGCTTTGCCATCGACCTTGCCTATGGCTATGTATCGCCCATCGAGGGTAGCCGCACCGACTCGGCGCAGTACGTAGATATGATCAGCCAGCTTATGGGCGAGAACCCCGTGAAGAGCTTTGGCGGAACCTACAAGGCGACAGCGCATACGTTCTCGATTGGTGCGCGTCTCTCGTTCTAAACAGTGAGCACGCTCAACGCGACGAGCGCGACTGAAAAGAGTTTAGGGAGTTTGGGATTTGTGGTTTGATTGCCACCTCTCCTAAACTCCCTAAACTCTTTATTCTCTTTACTTTCCCCACTCTCTCTTTAATCTATCTCCACTCTTTCTTTTGCTAAAACAGATATTTGTCGCTCTTTACGCGCTCGGCAAGGGTGTGTATCTCCTGCCACGCCTCCTCGCCAAAGGTGGTGCCCACCACCTCGATAACCTTGCCCGCAGCAATAGCCCCTATCGTGCCACATTGGCGTAGCGAGAGTCCGTTGCATAGTGCCGCCATGAAGCCCGCAGCGTAGAAGTCGCCGGCGCCTGTGGTATCTACGCGCTTGGCAGCCGCCATGATGCCTACGTGCACAACCTCGTCGCCACGCTTTATGAGTGCACCCCTAACGCCAATCTTCACCACCGCGAGTTCGCACATGCGGCTTATCTCCTGCAAGGCATTCAGGGGCTCCTGCTCGCCGGTGAAGGCGCGTGCCTCATCCTCGTTGGCAAAGAGTATATCTACGTAGCTATGGACCAAACGGTGCAGAAAGTCGCGATTCTCCTCCACAACGTTGAACGATGCAAGGTCGATGGCAATGCGCAGTCCGCGAGCCTTTGCCTTCTGCATGGTGCTCTCTATAAGGTCGTGGTCCTGAACCAAGTAGCCCTCGACATAGAGGCAGTCATAGCCATCAAATACTGCGGGGTCGATGTCGTTGCGGTGTAGCTCGGCAGCGGCGCCGAGGTGTGTGACGAGAGTGCGTTCGCCATCTGTCGATACCAACGACACACACTTTCCGGAGCGGTGTTCCGAGCGCAAGATATATGGCTTGACGCCGATGTTGCGCAGCGCCTGTTCGTAGAAGTCGCCTGTGGTGTCATCGCCCACCTTGCCTATGAAGCCTGTCTCGATGCCGAGGCGTGCCATTGCTCGTATGGTATTGCCTGCCGAGCCGCCCAGCGACAGCGAGTAGGGGCAGCCTGCCACGGCCTTCGAAATTTCGGTTTGCAGTTGGCTATCGACCAAGCTCATCGAGCCCTTTGCCAACTGATACTGTTCGAGCACCTCGTCGTTTGCGAGGTTCACGAGCATGTCGGTTAAGGCATTACCAATGCCTATTACTCTCTTCATCTCTTTATCGGGGTTAATATATTATGAGCGTTCCAATATCCCTATATCGACAACATCTTCACAATCTCCATGTCGTCGTGGTTGGGTATGGGGTGGTGCTGTGTCGCCTTCGAGAAGGGCACATATACCAACTCGCCATTCTTTATGCCTATCATCACATTGCGCTGACCCTCTCGCAGGGCTGTTATTGCCTGCGCCCCCATGCGCGAGGCGAGTATGCGGTCGGCAGCCGTGGGCGAGCCTCCGCGTTGCAGGTGTCCCAGAATCGTGACTCGTGCATCGTACTCCGGGAACTCCTCCTTTATGCGTTGAGCCAGCCCCATGGCACCTCCCGTCGTGGGGTTCTCGGCGACAAGCACTATTGCGGAGTTCTTACTCTTGCGAAAGCCGCGGTTTACGAGGTCGGCAAGTTGGTCTATCTCGGTCTCCATCTCCGGAATTATGGCAGCTTCGGCACCCGAGGCTATTGCTCCGTTCAGTGCGAGGTATCCTGCCATGTGACCCATGACCTCGACGAGGAAAAGTCGCTCGTGGCTTGTTGCCGTATCGCGAATCTTATCCACAGCCTCGACAATGGTGTTTAGTGCCGTGTCGTAGCCTATGGTGCGATCCGTGCCTCCGAGGTCGTTGTCGATGGTGCCCGGCAGGCCAACGATGGCTATGTCGTACTCCTCGGCAAAGATGCGTGCTCCGCTCAGTGAACCGTCACCCCCGATGACAACCAGCGCGTCGATGCCCGCAGCCCTCATATTCTCATACGCCTTGTGGCGCCCTTCGGCCGTGGTAAACTCCTTGCAGCGGGCGGTTTTTAGTATGGTGCCACCCTGCTGTATGATATTGCTCACCGATTTTGATGTGAACTCCTCAATCTCGTTATATACCAAGCCATAGTATCCACGCTTGATGCCCATGACGCGTATGCCGTTGTATATGGCGGTGCGTGTCACGGCGCGTATGGCGGCATTCATGCCGGGGGCATCGCCTCCCGATGTGAGTATTCCGATGGTCTGAATCTGTGCCATAGTGTTTATGCGTTATTTTTACCTCACAAAGGTATAAAAAATATGCCAAAATATAGCGCAGCCCAACGGGGGTAAACATCTATTATGACCAAAAGAGAGGAGGGTTGCCCCATTTCGTGGCAACCCTCCTTCACGCTTATCGTTGTTCAATTAGAACTCGATGCCGTAGATGTCCTTGGCAAAGCGTGCTGCACGCTCGTGGAATGCCTCCTCGCCGAGAACAATAGGCTCGTCCAAGCCAATGCGCTCATAAACCTTAATCATTGACTCGTGCATAGGAGTCATCGAACGCGAAGGCTTCAAGGGTGTAGGCGTCTTGCCCACGCTGCGTACAGCGGGTGCCTCGCTGCCGCTGGCGGCTGCGTTGCCATTAACCGATGCGCGGGCTGCCGATGTGCTCTTGCGCGTGAGGACGATATTGCCACCTACACGAGGTGTAGTAGGTGTAGCCATGCCATACTGCAACTGTACAACACAGGGGTAGTAGGTGATACTACGTTTATTACCCTCCTCATCCTCCAACTCGCGAATTAAAGGCTTGATGGTTATGGTGTTGTAATCTGCCGATACCTCCACGGGGAAGCGCGGGTTGAAGACCACATTGCCATTTGTGTCGCGTAGTGGTGCACCTATATAGTCCGTGGTGCTAACTGCCAACATGTAGAGTGTGTAGTCCAAACCGAAGTTGAAGGTCTCCAACGGGAACTCGCGCTCGATGTCGATGGGGAGCCATACCGAGCCATCGTTGTCAATCTCCAAATTCCACTTCGGGCCGAAGTCGTAGAAGATGTGGCTAACCTCCTGGAAGCCATAGTCCTCGTGTGCGAATAGCAGGTATGGGTCTGCGATAGTGCTCAACGCGAGCTTCGGATCTGTGAAGTCGTAGCCGAGGCAGAGCAAGCGGTTGAAACCGCGAGTACGTCTGTTGTACGTGTCGGCCTGACTCTTGAACTCCTCCCACAACTCTTCGGTCTTTGCTCTCGATACGCCGGCATTCTCGTAGATTTCATATACCTCGTCGGGCAGCTCCTCGGGATAGGTTACGCCGGCAGAGATGAATATGTCGCTGGTGTAGGGCTCAACCTCAAACCATGAACCCTCTTTTGAGTTGTAGTCCACCATCTCGGCAGTGGCTGTCCACTCGCCAACAAGCTTATCGAAGAGCGGCGACTCAACACGTTGGGGGAAAGAGGCGTGAGGCGTGGTGTACTCTGCTACGGCTGTCGATTCGGGCTCGTCGGGGTCGTTGTGACGTCCCTCCCAGCTGTGTGCCAATACGGCGATACGCGTAGTGGCATTCTCGCGGCTCGAGAAGCTGATGTCGAGACCCTCGGGGCTGTTAATCTTCTCCAACTCGTCGGCGGTGAAGGGATAACCCATGCTCGAAATCAGAGATGTATATGTGTGAGACTTCAAAATTGCGTTGAACTCACGCACGTAGTTAGCATTGAATTTTGCCTCGATGAGTCTCTCGGTAGAGATATTCTTGACGTTGAAATATACGTTGTAGGGGTCGTCCTCATGCTCGATTGGTGTAACTACGATGTCGGGTGCGGGGTGCTCGGCAACGGGCAACTCGAATGTAAGCTTCTGGAACGACTGTGTATGACCCTTGTTGTCACCCATTGCCGTAACAAAGACGTGGATTGTCTTGCCACCAAAGTCCTTGGTGTCGGCAAACCATTCGGTCAAATAGACATCCTTCAAGCCGCTTGCGTTAATAGCGCCATAGGTGTAGGTGCCGAATACCGAGGTGATGAACCACTGCATGTAGTCCTCGTTGTTTTCGAGCAGTTTCAATGCGTTAGACTGATATTCGCTATCCTCCAATATGTTGATGATGAAGAACTTAACATCGTCAGTAGGGGTAAAGCGTAGCATGGCATTGATAGGGGTCTTGTCGTAAACCTTGATATCGACCTTGCCATCGAAGGGCTCCGGATCCTTGCAATTTACTCGGATACGCTCGTGGTAGCCTGTCCAATACTTATCCTGGTCGAAGTTGCTTGTGCCCTCCTCGGCGTCGAAGCGCTCCCAGTCGTAGCATGCGATGAAGTAACCCTCGCCCCAGCCGTAAGGACCTGTATCATGCTCCAACTCACCTGTCTCGGGATTCTCTACGGGATCTTGCAAGTGGTAGTATTCGAACTCGCCTACGAAGAATACACCGGGCTCACCAGGAACCTTGGTCTCGGCATATACGGCAGAGTTAAGGTTTCCTTGCGCGTCGTAAATGAGGTCGCCATTCTCGTCGCGCTCAACAGAGTTGTAGTCGTCGTAAATAACGAGCTTATCCTCGGTTGTACACTGCTGGGCATTGGTAAGAAGCATGCTCGCATCGGGCACCTTGTTGAAGTCGCGAGTGTAGTTGTAGAATGCAAGGTCGGCAGTGGTATAGCGCACGCCATTGCCACGCTCCTTGACATCGTCGGGAATCTTCATATAGACCTTGAAGCCGTCGTACATCGTATCTACAACGGTAAGGGTGTCGGTGTAGATGGTTGTGGTGAACTCAACACATACTACATCTTTGTAGAACTGTCCGTCGGTTGTGCGTGCTGCGAACCACACCTTGTAGCTCTTGCCCGACTCCAAGCCCGTAAGCTCAACCTCGTTAATGCTCTCTGCGGCTGGCTCCTCGATGGTAACCTTTGTGCCGGTACCGTAGAGCGCCTGTACGGTGAGTTCCTCGTCCGATACTTGATATACGAAGTCGGTGATGTTCTGGCTCGTTACCGCAATCTTCACGATGCTCACTCCAATCTCCGTAGTCTGAATGTCGAGAACAGCCTCGACGGGTGTAGGCTCGGGTTGGGGATTGGGCTCCAGAGGCTTGTCCTCCTCACATGATGTAAACGCCACGCTGGTCACAAGGGCAGCGAACGCCAACATCAAATACTTAAATGTTTTCATAAAATAAAGGTAATTTGGTTATTATAGTGTTTTGTTAGTCGCAGGTATTCACTCGTTTAAGCTCACAAATGTAAAAATATTTTCGGTAAAAACAACAGAATTTCGCAGTTTTTTTGCATAATAACTGCAAAAAGGTGTGATATTTACGTGTTTTATGCAAGTATGCACCAAATATGCATGCTGTATGCCATTATGTGCATTGCTCGTAAGCATAGGAATATGGTTATTTTTAGCGGTACGGTAGTTTTATAATTTGGGGCGTTTGGGAGGTAGGGTAGTGGCGGGGCATAGCAGCTCGGGCGGCGCTATGCTTGGCGATGCCCTCGTGCTTGATTTGCAGAAGCGTAGCTCCCCTTGGCTCCCCTTGGCTCCCCTTTTGCTACCCTTTCTCTACTCTTTTGCCCCCCCCCATTCGCTACGCCCACAAACAAAAAAAAGTGGCTGCCCGACGTTGTGTCAGACAGCACACCTAAAATTTGGGTAGGTCTATCTCCCCCCCCTCTCTTTGCTACGAATTACTTGATACGCTCGTAGTACTCGCGAGTGCGGGTATCAACGCGAATCTTGTCGCCGGTGTTGATGAATAGGGGAACCTTGATGGTAGCGCCCGTATTTACGGTAGCTGCCTTCAACGAGTTGGTCGAAGCGGTATCGCCACGCACGCCGGGCTCGGTGTAGGTAATCTCCATATCGACGATAGGGGGTAGCTCTGCCGAGAGAACGGTCTCCTTCTCGGTGTGGAACATAACCTCTACAATCTGACCATCTGCCATAAGGTCGGCGTTGTTGATGAGCTTCTTGTCGATGTTAATCTCCTCGAAGGTCTCGGTGTGCATGAAGTGTGCGCCGAGGTCATCCTCGTAGGTGAACTGATAGGGACGACGCTCAACACGTACCTGCTCAATCTTTTGTGATACCGACGAGAAGGTCTTGTCCAATACGTTGCCGTTTTCGAGGTTCTTGAGCTTTGAACGTACAAAAGCGGGACCCTTGCCGGGCTTGCAGTGCTGGAAATCGACTACGATAAAGGTCTTGCCCTCCATCTCCACGCACATGCCAATCTTGATGTCTGATGCTGTAATAGTCATATCGTTTCGTGTAAATTAGTAAATATTCTACCCTTTGGCTCGTTGTTCGCCGATGAACTTGGGCGAAAAAGAGCCCGCAAATATACAAAACAATTCACAAAGGACAACTCAACTATCTCATTTTTTTGCTTTTTCGCCTCGTTATCCTCTCGCGTAGTTCTACTTTCTATCTACTTTATCGTGAATATAAGGTGCTCCATGCCACGTATATATTCCAGGTGCGAACCCTCGTCGGGGGCATAGACGCCAAAGAGGATTGTCGTCAGACGCTGTGTAGCCTCGTCCAGCGTGGTGTAGCTTGCGTAGATGCCGCCCATGTAGTCGTTTGCTACATCCCACCATCCGCGCACCTCGTACCATAGACGACCTGCGATGTTGCGCTTGGTGAGGATTGCGGGACCGCGTTCGTCAATCTTCATGAATGAGTGCTCTGCCTCGCCCGGAATTGTGGTGAGCATGGCGTCGGTCTGCATCGTTATGCCCTCGGCGGTTAGATCCCACTCCGAGGTGTAGTCATACGAGAAGGCGAAGATGTAGCGTGCCATCTTCTCGCCGTTGAGGATATACCACAATAGCTCCTTGTCGCGTGTGCCTGCCTTCTGGTAGCCTTTGGGTATGAGCATGTTGTAGCCCGTGTGCTCCTCGAACTCCGTCGAGAGGGTCTTGTCGTGCGACGACCTCACTTCGCTTACGCGGCGGTCGCGCTCTGCCTGCTCGAAGATGTAGCGCAGCTCCGGCGCCGAGAGTCGGATATACTCGGCTGCAACTGCCGTCGAGGGTGCATGCACCGTGACGATGGTCTGCGGGTAGCCATAGACGTCGGTGGTTACGCCCGTGGTAGGCGAGGTGAAGGTGGGGTCGATAGAGACACGGAAGATGTTGCTACTCTTGTAGTCAATCTCGGTAACCTTGTCGGGGTCCGCCTGCTTGACGATGTTGAAGTATCCCTCGTGGCGCTTCATGCCGGGGACATCCTCCTCGAAGAGGTCGCACACCGTGAGCGAGAGGTTGCGGTCTGCCCACGCATCGTTGTCACAGATGATAAACATGTCGTAGGGGTCGCCTACTGCGCTCTTGTTCGGTTTCGTCTCTGTCATGCGACAGCCCCCCAACACGAGCAGCGAGCATGTGATGAGTAGTTGCAGCGTATGGTGTCTCATAGCGATAAATTTTAGTTGGTTAGATATGTGGCAAAAAGGGCCCCATACGGAGTACAAAGGTAGTAATATTTTTCGTTTACGAAAAAAAAGTTTACATTTGTGGCGACAAAACCTCGTTGGAGGTGTTTTAGGTTAGCAGTAAAGGAGCGCGATATGAGGATAAACCCCGGTGGGCTGATACGCAAAATCTTCCCGGAGATGATATGGAGTATTGACGATAGCGAAGGTATCTATCTTACCTTTGACGATGGGCCCACGCCCGGTGTTACGGAGTGGATACTCAACACCTTGGACCGCTACAATGCCAAGGCAACATTCTTTGTTTTGGGCAAGAATGTCGAACTTTACCCCGATTTGTATCAGATGATTCTGGACCGTGGACATAAGGTAGGCAACCACACCTACTCGCATCAAAAGGGGTGGGGTATGTCGCGCGAACGCTATATCGAGGATGTGGACTTGGCTGGCGACTTGGTGCATACCGAGCTCTTTCGTCCCCCCTATGCGCAGATAACACCCTCGCAGCTACGTCTTGTCGCACAGCGTTACAAGGTGGTTATGTGGAGTGTTCTTTCGCGCGACTACAATCGACGCCTATCGCCCAAGAAGTGTCTGCGTGGCACGATAAAGGATTTGCGTGCCGGTGACATCATATCGTTGCACGACAGCGCAAAGTCGTTCCGCAACACGAGCTATGTGCTGCCGGCGTTGTTGCGTGTGGCACGCGAGAGGGGCTTGGAGTGTAAAATCTTGGAGTTATAACTTTGTCTATGAAGATTATTGTGGCAGTTACGGGCGCGAGTGGAGCTATCTATGCGCGTCAGGTGTTGCAGACGCTCATAGCGCATTGCGACGTGGAGCGCATAGCGCTTATATTCAGCCGCAATGCCGAGGATGTGATGCGTGCCGAGGGTGTGGCTATGCCCGATGACGAGCGCGTGGAGCGCCTCTCGAACGACGACATGTGGGCATCGGTGGCGAGTGGCTCGGCATCGTGGGATGCGATGATTGTGGTGCCTGCGTCGATGGGTGTTGTGGGGCGTGTTGCAAACGGCATATCGCAGACGCTTATCGAGCGTGCGGCAGATGTGATGCTCAAAGAGCGCCGACGCCTCCTCTTCGTCGTCCGCGAGAGCCCCTATTCGCTTATCCACCTGCGAAATATGACTACACTCACCGAGGCGGGAGCCATCATCATGCCCGCATCGCCGAGCTTCTATATGCAGGCTGCCGACATCGAGTCGCTATGCCGGACAATATCGCTACGTGCTGTCGAGATGCTGGGCCTACGTGTCGAACATGCCTCGTGGGGCGAGAGGACAGAGAGAGAGTAGCGGAAGAGTAGCGGACGGGTAGCAGAGGGGGAGCGGAAGAGTAGAGAAAGGGTAGCAAGAGAGTAGGGAGTATAGAGAGTTTAGGGAGTTTAGGGATGATTTTTAAGGTTGTCGCACTCCTTAAACTCCTTAAACTCCTTAAATTCCCTAACCCCGCCCTTAAAGAGCGTTAGTTACTTTCGGACGACGGACTATCGCTCCAATGCCTGCGAGATGTTGATGATGAAGTCGCCCATGCGCTCAATCTCCGATACCGTGTCGAGGAAATAGACGCTACTGTGGTAGCTCGACTCGCTCTTTTCGAGGCGGAGAATCTCCTCCTCGCGGATGTTGTTACGCAGCTCATTAACCTCAATCTCGCGGTCGGTTGCAAGGCGCAAGCCCATGGGGTCGAACTCCTCGGCGCTGAGGTTCTCAATCATCACCTCGTAGGCGCTATCTACTGCCGAAATCATCGCCTCAATCTTGGCTATCTGCTCGTCGCTGAACTTCTGGTTGTGGCTGTTGCGGCGCGAGAGTATGCGGCTGATAGCCTCGCCCGAGTCACCCAAGCTCTCCAACTCGCCGATAATCTTATAGGTGCGCTTAACCTCGTTACGCGTCTCCTCGCTGATGCTATCTTCGGGCAGCGCGTTGAGGAACTGCGCTATCTCGTACTCTATGCGGTCCGAAATCTCCTCGTACTTCACGAGCTTCTTGCGCATAGCCTCGAACTCCTTATCGTCCTTTGCCTTAACAGCACGACGAACATACTCCAAACCTTGGCGTGAGATGTTGGCGAAGTGTATCACCTCGTTGCGTGCCTGACCAATGGCAAGCTCGGCTGTCGAGAGCGGACCTGCGTCGATGAAGCGGAGTTTTAGTGTATCCTCCTCCTCGCTCGTCTTCTTGTCCTTGATTACGAAGGTTACAATCTTTACCATCTGCTTGGTGAACCATATCAGCAGAAGAGTGTTAATGACGTTGAACATGGTGTGGAGCATCGATATTCCGTAGAGCGTTGCTGTGCTCTCGCCCTCTGTCATAGCCATCGTGTGGTCGATGTCGAGCGGATTGGGCAGACCCATCCAAGTGATTACCATGCCAACGAGGGCGAGGAACGGCTTGAACAGAAGCAGTGCCCAGCACACGCCAAAGACGTTGAAGAGCGTGTGTGCCAAGGCTGCACGTCGAGCGTTTACGTTACCTACGGCAGCTGCGATGTTGGCTGTGATGGTCGTACCGATGTTCTCGCCAAGCACCATTGCTGCACCCATCTCGAAGGGTATCCAGCCCATGTTTACCATAATAAGCGTGAGTGCCATGGTTGCCGACGACGACTGCAAGACGAGCGTCAGCACCGAGCCAAAGAGCAGGAAGATAAGCACCGAGCCAAAGCCAAAGCCTGTCCACTCGCGAATGAATGCCAGCACCTCGGGGGTCTCGCGCAAGTCGGGCACCGACTCCTTCATCAGCGACAGACCGAGGAAGAGCAACGAGAAGCCCACAACGAGCTCGCTGATGTGGCGACGCTTATCACTCTTCGACAGACTCAAAATGAAGCCTACGGCCATCAGAGGTACTGCAAAGAGCGAAATATCGGCTTTGAAGCCGAGCCATGCAACCAACCACGCCGTGACCGTTGTTCCGATGTTGGCGCCCATGATTACACCAATCGCCTGCTTCAACGTGAGTAGTCCTGCATTAACAAAGCCTACTGTCATTACCGTTGTGGCAGACGATGATTGAATTACCGATGTGATACCCAGACCCGAGAGAACGCCCTTGAAGGGTGTCGAGGTCATCTTCGTAAGGAAGCCTCGCATCTTGCTGCCGGCCGCCTTTTGCAATCCCGCACTCATGAGATTCATTCCGTAGAGGAACATACCCAAAGCACCGAGAAGTGTTAGAATTTGCATCATAATCTATCTTTTTTTTGGTTTAATATCTCGTTGTCGATGCAAATGTAGCGAGCGTAGAAGTAATGTGCAATAGGTGAAACAAGATGTAACAGAATTTTAACATCGTTGAAAAACGTTTGAAACGACATCGCCCTAATTGCGATGCCAAAACCGCGCCACAGTGCCGTAGAATGCGACTTGTCTATCTGTGTTTGTGATGTTTTTTTGTCAATAACATTTTTTTATTATCTTTGTCACTGAAACCTAATAACATGCCGTGTAATGAGAAAAATTCTACTACTAACCGCTTTGGTATCCCTGTTCAGCATATCGACAGCTGCGGCACAGGATTATGGTCGTAACGAGATTAGCGTGAGCTATGGTACGGTGTCGCACACGCAGATTACGAATCTCTTTGTCGAGCTTATAACGCTCTCGTTTGCCGAGGTTGATATCCGTTTTACGGGCACGATGACTGCCGAGTATCTGCGTTATGTGTCGCGAGGCATAGCCCTCGGTGGCACCTTTGTCTATGAGTTTGGTCGCGAGCCACGGGATGCCGACTTCAAGTGTCGCAGCCACTATATGTCGCTGATGCCCACTGCCAAGTTCTTCTGGTTTAACAAGGAGCATGTGGGCATGTATTCGCGTTTAGCGCTGGGTGCCACCTATATGCATGGTGTGGCAGAGGGCGATAAGCTGTGGAGGGTGCGTCCTGCGTTTCAGCTCTCGGCGATATGTTTGGAGGCGGGAGGCAAGGTGCGTGGCTACTTCGAGTTGGGATATGGTACGCAGGGCTTGGCATTAGCCGGAGTCAAGGTGCGCTTCTAATTCGTAGCACGCCCACAACGCTTCGTCGTAGGGGAGTTAAAATAGAGCGGGTGCCAAACCAAAAATGTTGGCACCCGTCTTTGTTTTGTTTGATCTGCTCGAAGCCACTACTCGCGACCGCCACCCAAGATGCGGATGAGGTAGAGGAAGAGGTTGATGAAGTCCAAATAGAGCATCAACGCTCCCAGCAGAGCTATCTTCTGCGCCGACTCGTCGTAAGAGCCATGCTCGACGAAGGCGTTGCGAATCTTCTGTGTATCCCACGCTATGAGTCCCACGAAGACGATAACACCAACGTATGTCGTAATCCAATAGAGCGACGACGAGGCGAGGAAGATGTTTACGACCGAGGCTATGATAAGACCTATGAGCAACATGTAGAGGATGCTTCCAAGCTTCGTGAGGTCCATCTTGGTGACATAGCCTATGATGCTCATCACGAGGAACGTGCCCGCCGTAACGAGGAACGTAGCCGCGATAGACTCGCCCGAGTAGATAAGGAATATCGACGAGAGGGTCATGCCCGTAAGCACCGAATAGATGATAAAGAGCATCGTTGCTGTGGTCGTGGACATCGAGAAGAGACGCGATGAGAGCCATATTACAACGCCTATCTGCGCTATGGCGAGAATCCATATCGAGGCAGAGTTGGAGTATAGGAAGCTAATCATCGCTGGTGAGTTTGCCACGAACCATGCGGTAAGTCCTGTGATGGTAAGGGCAGCAGCCATCTGCATATAGAGGCTCTTGAAGAGTGCCGAGACAAGCGACTGCTCGGCGGTCTTTGTTGTTACGTAGTTTGCCATAATTATTGGTTAAGTGTTATCTCTGTTTACCTATTATAACGTCTTTTTGCGCTTGCTATTGTACCTACTATATAATATAAGGTCTGCTAACGCAAGCAGGGTTGTGGCTATCGATGCCATGAGAGCGATTTTCAGCCCATAGCCAATCTCGATATTCACATACTCCGTAGCGCTCTCGGCGATATTCGATATCGAGCGCAGGAGTGCGCCATCCACATCTTCGACAATGGGCATAGGGCCGTCGAAGAGCTCGACTATCGAGCTGTTGTTCGAGGTGTGTGTCGCGTTAAGCTCCATGAAGTCGGGGCGCTGGGTGATGGCTATGGTCGTTAGACCCACACAGCTGAGCGACATCAGCAACGTGAGGATGCGCAGGCGACACAGGGCAAATATGACTACGCCGAGCGTAAGAGCCAAGCATATCATGCCAAAGGTCGTAGATATGCCCGAGTAGCCGGGTATTATGCCCGTGAAGAGGTTGGCAATGGCATCGAGACCTCCACCACCATCGATATTGAGCGACATGCCATACCAACGAAAGAGGGTGCAGAGTGCAATTACCACACCCATGCCGGCAATTATCGACGTGAGCGACGTATAACTCTCATCCCGACATGTGGGGCACAACACCTCGGCGCCACACTGCGGACAGCGTTTCATGCGCTCGGTGAGGGGCTTGCCACATTCTGAACAAAATAGTGCCATAGAATCTGATGTTTACGTCACAAAGGTATGCTAAAAATTGCGATATAGCAACTATATATCAAGCTATTTTGTGCCACGCAGGGCAAATTTCGTGTGCTGTTTTCGTTGCGTTGCATGGTTAGAATGACTCGCTCAATGCCATAATAATGCCAAAGCTCTCGCGCCCGAAGCCGGCATCGAGACGTAGGGTAGTGCCTCCGCCTATTGCCCAACGCACGCCCAAGCCGTAGTTTGGCAGCACCTGATGCCACGCCCAGGGCTCGTTGCGCGTAAAGAGTGTGCCTGCGCCACCCCATACCGCAACGCCCAAGCCCTCCCATAGGTGTTGTCGCAGCTCTACCTGCGCGGTCGCCATGCTTTCGCCATTGAAGCGTCCCGGGTAGTAGCCGCGCATGCGGTTGTCGTCGCCTATCTTCGAGCGCATCATCCAGGGTGTCGATGAGGGGTGAATCTCTCCGGCAATATCCAAGCCCACGACGCCACCGCGCCATAGCTCGCCATAGAGCGACAATGTTGCCACGAGGCTCCATAGCTCGCGATTGAGGTTGTTGAATAGTCGCGGGTGATACATGAATGACGCCGTTGCGCGCAGACCGCGTGTTGGCGATGTGATGTCGTTGCGCGAGTCATACTCTGCGGCAATGCCTATGCCCACCGTTCGCAGCCGCTGTGGCTCATTGCGAAGCAGTGCAGAGGCGTTGGCATCGAGCTTCGTGGCGTTGTACATCGTGAATGACACGTCGCCGCCCACCATCAGACCCTTGGCAACCATATAGCGGTACGAGCCCTCGATGCCGAGTGAGCGATTGCGATACTTGCCTCGGGGGTTGTGCAGCGATGCCTCGTAGTCCAAACCCCAGATGTAGGTTGGCATCGAGCCTATATGTGCGGCGTAGGATAGCTTGTGGCGGCTATGAGCAAAGGTGTTTGTGCCGTCGAGCGTGATGTTGTAGTAGCCGTTGATTGATGCCGATGCCCAGAGTGTGAGTACCGAGGGGGGAGCGAGCTCGCCACAACGGCGTATGGGGTAGTAGAGTCTGCCAAGTGCCGTGAGGCGCAAGTTTGTGGTTGTCGAGTAGCCCGGTCCGGCGATAAAGAGTAGGCGCGGAGCCCTCAATGCGCTATTGGGTATGGGCTCGGTGAGTGACGAAAGATAACGACCAAGTCCCCGTCGAGCCTTCGACTCTGAAAGAACTTGGTCTATGGGGGTATAGCTATATGTCAGGGTGTCGCCACCAATGATGCTATGCGATATCTCCTGTGCCGGGGCACCAAGCGACGTCGCACAGAGCAGTGCTATGAGCAGCACCCGACGCAGCATCTGCCTAATTGTAGCGTTGGTTCATCTCGTCAGCCTTCTGCAAGAAACGCTGCTGCTCCGCCTCGTCCATCTCGCCCTTGTGGACATACTCCAACTGACCCTCCTTCGATACGAGCATTATGACGAAGCAGTTGTCGCAGTCGCCCAAGCGCCATGCGTTGGTCACCCAGTGGTCGGGGTCGCAGAGGATTGTAGCGCCGTTCTTGGCGGTACGAGCGTCGGCAATCTGGCACACCAACGAGTTGGGATACCACGCATCTTTGAGGTTTACGATGCCGAAACCCTCCATGTGGGGGCTTTGCAGACGCTTTGTGCTCTCGATGAATGTGATGAACTCGTCGTTCTGCTTGGGAACTTCGGGATCGACGTAGAAGATAAGCAGGTTCTTCTCCTTCCACCACGGAAGACGAGCGGTCTCGCCTTGGAGTGTCTGCACCTCGACGTTACGTACGGGACGCGGTAGTGACTGCGCCTCTGCCGAGATGCCGAATAGGAACATTGCGGCAAACGTAAGTAAAATAGCTTTTGTTTTCATAGTATGTTTCACGTTTATTTCGATAATCGTTTTAGCAATAACGCTGCAAATATATGAAAAATTATTGCTAAAAGAGTAATTATTATCGCGTTAATTCTACCAAATGGACCATATTGTAGAACATAATATCTAACTTTCTCACGAACGGCTGTTTTTTCAAAACAAACAAATTTTGTTCTTTGCGGGGAGTTGGGGGTGCGGTGCTTTGGCGTGGCGGAGTTGGCGGGGTTAGGGAAGATATGGAAGTTGGAGATTGGGGTAGTTAGGGAGTTGAGGAGGTTGCTATGCTTTGGCGTGGCGGAGTTGGCGGGGTTAGGGAGTTGAGGGAGGCTGTGGTGCTTTGGTAGGCGAGGTTAGGAAAGATAGCGAGTTGAGGGAGGTTGGGGAGGTGCCATACAAAACAAATCACGAAGTGCTCTAAATTCCCTATCTTCACTAAACTCTTAAACTCTCTAAACTCCCTACCCCTCTCTCTCTACACAAAAAAAAGACTCTGCCCGGTGCCGAAGCGCCGAGCAGAGAATTACGCGCAAGACCTATTAGGTCATATCGGGTTATTAGTTAATACCGATTGAGCTTCCCGTAACGGTGTTACCATTAGCGCTAATAGTCACCTTTGCGTCACTTGACTGCCAGCCATTGCCATTGTGTACAAGGTAGTTTACGGTCTTGCCAACCAACTCGGAAGGAACGATAACGCTCCACGTATAGTTGCCCTCATAGGTCATATTGTTGCCGGGCCATGAGGTATCGAATGAAGTACCTGTGCTCCAAGCGTGAATCTTCATGGTCGTGCCCCACCACTGCTTCGAGTTATCTGTATCCAATGTAATGGTTAGCTTGATGATATTCTCTTCGAGTGTCACCGTTGCACCGCTCTTGGTAATGGTAACATTCTGGGGCTCTGAAACCTTGCTGCCCGAGATAAACTTGCAAGAGAGCGAGCTGCCGATATAATCGCCGCTAATGACATACTTGTTGTCGGTTACGAGTGCTCCCTCGGCAGGTGTAAGAGCCGTGCCATTCTCTTCGAGATAGATGTACAATGGGCTCCAATTTGCCTTATTATTAACCGTGATGGTCACCATAAGGTCGGTATATTCCTCGACACACTCATACTTAAATGCAAGAGTCAAGGGGTTGAAATATAGGTCAAACTTACCGTTCTTCGTAGGAGCGATATTCTGGCTATTGCTGCTAACGAGCGTGTACTCAACACCTGCATCAGCCACCAAAACAGCGCCATTGCCACCGTAGCTTACTGTCCAAGCATTATCCTTAACAATCTTGAACTCGTCGTCCTTATATAGCTCAACACCCGACGCTACGTACCATCCGTCAGCCACTACCATGGGGATAGCATTTGCAGCATTCCACCCCTGGAATGAGCCGGCAATACCAAGAACGAGGTCTGTTGGCATCTCCGTACCATCGTCCGGAACAAGAGTGCCATTCTCCGTCTGTTCATCAACAGTTGTGTAGTCGCCATCAGCCGCTACAAGGTAGAGCTTGCTATACTCTGCACCCTCGCCGCCATACTCGAAATAGACATCATAGGTGCCACTCTTTGCAACAGTCACATTTAAGCTGTTATTGCCATATACCTTCATCCACTTGTCGGCATTAAGGATGTTTAGACCCTCACCAGCACCATAGCTAATGTCCCATGTGTGCGAAGCCTTAACCTTAATCTCTGTGCCTGTCTTAAACTCGATATCCTCAACGACGAAGAGGTTAGCCGTCGCAGTCTCAGCCATCGCATTACCGTCGCCCCATTCGCAATACGAGCCGGTCAAGACCCATGACAGAGCAGGCTCCTCGGGAGCTACATAGCCATCTTCTGTGCCCCATACACCCTTGCTCCAATCCGTAATGTAGTAGTAGTTGTCGGGCTCGACGCCAATAGTCTCGTTGCCAGTCTGATTCCATACGCGGTCGGTTACGATATCGTCGTTCCAGCCAAACTCGCTATATGCGGGGTTCATGCGGCAGAAGAGCACCTCCTCCATGTCGGCAGGTACCAAGCACTCGTAGATGCTGTCTGCATTGTCGTCGGTGAGTCTAACATCGGCAAAACCACCCGTAGAGTTGAAGAAGTGTGCTACGAACCATGCGTCGTCCTGCCACCAAGCGCTGTTGGGCACAAGATATATCTTTGCCAAGTTCTGCTCTGCGGGGGTGAGGTTGCCGAGGTTGTAAACCTTGCCCGGAGCCAGATTCAAGGTTGTCTGCTTAATCTTCTCGCCGGCGATAGAGTACGAGAGAGTAGCCTCGATAGGTTGCAGATTCTGTGTCCAGAAGCCTATGAAGTTCTCGCCCTTAACGCCCGAGATTGTAACGGTCTCGAAACTATCACCATCGTAATGGAATACATAGGGTACGCCGTTGGGGGCAACGCTCTCGGCTGATACTTTCACCTCGAACGTAATATCCTCTTCGCCATTGTAGGTATAGCGCAAGAACGATGTGGCTGCCGCAAGCTTAACGGTTGTGCCGCTCGTAAAGTTCTCGACAGTGGTACTCTGAACGTCCCATGCCCTCTTGCCACTCTTCGAATCTCTGTTGCCACCCTCCAACGATGAGATATATACCTCCTTGCCAATAATATCATCTACGCCCTCATCTGTGCATACGAACTTGCCCGTTGAAGCATTGTAGATGAATGTGTAAAATTTGGTGTTATCGGTAGTAACGTCGAGTACATCGCCATCCTCCCAGATTGTCTTCCACACCTTGTCGCCATCCGAATCGTCGATATAGGCGCGGGTCAGGTCATCGTCGAACGTAGCGTAGAACGACACGCCTTCCCTTTCGGCCAACTGCTCGATTGTCTCATCTGTCTTACTACATGCTGCTACACCAACGATAACCAGCGCAGCAACCATCATTTTCCATAACTTTCTCATCTCGATTTGCTTTTTTTGGTTAAACATTGGATTACCACTCTACGTCCTCCTCGCCATAGGTAGGACCCTCAAATTCGCCTTCGCTGGCCTCGAAGCCACGCTCAACAGAAATCTCTACGACCTCCAACTCCGGAGCCTCGTAGCGGGATGCCGACATAGCATCCATAAAGTGCTTTTCTCTGTTCATGTTGTGTTAGGTTTTTTTATGTTGTTTACAATATCTATTCGCACATGTAGGGCGCACCTCGCCCAAACTCATACAAAGTTACAAAAAAAAGTTGTAGGATATTCCCTTTATGCTTAAAAAAAGTGTCGAACGGAAGAAAAGTGGCGATGAGTGGTCGAAATCGCGCTCCAAACGAGCTGCGAACCGCATTTGATGCCTCGTTGAGGGCTCTTGTATGGTAACGAAAATTGTGCTATCTTTGTCGAAAATCAATAGCTATGTTATGAAGCAACGCATATTATTCGTATGCCTCGGAAACATTTGTCGCTCGCCTGCGGCCGAGGCTGTGTTGAACGACACTCTGCGTCGCAGAGGTATTGAGCGGGATATTGTGGTGGACTCTGCCGGAACCTACGGAGGGCATGCCGGCGAGAGGGCAGATAGTCGCATGCGTCAGGCGGCTGCGTTGCGCGGTATCGACATACCGCATCGCTCGCGTCAGGTGCGCGAGGAGGACTTCGAGCGCTTTGATGCCATAATAGCCATGGACGACAACAACTACGAGGCGCTGTTTCGTCTGTCGCCGTCGCGCGAGGCGTCGCAGAGGATATACCGTTTTCGTGAGTTTATGCGTCGCCACCCCGAATGGAGCTACGTCCCCGACCCCTACTACGAGGGTCGAGAGGGTTTCGAGCTTGTTCTCGATATGTTGGAGGATGGTTGTGAGGCTATTGCCGACCGTGCCGCCGAGGGCGGATTTTAGTGAGAGGTGGCTGCTCTTTCGAGAGGGTCGTGGATGCCTCTTTGTGAGGGTGGTGGTTGCTCTTTGGAAAGGCGGGATTAGGGAAGTTAGGGAGTTTAAGGAGTTTAGGGATGACTTTTAAGGTTGTCGCTTTCCTTAAACTCCCTAAACTCCTTAAACTCCCTACTCTTTCGCTACTCTCTCGCTACTCTTTCTCTCCCCTTTCTATCTCACCCCCTCCTCTTGTGGGTTAGTTGGGTGTGGTGAAGTAGGCGAGTGTAGGTTCGGTGCAGATGGCGGGTATTGCACCGTCGTCGGAGCGTACACCGAAGATGATTGCCATGTAGCGTGTTCCGCTGTTCAGATTCTCGACCGTAAGATTCTGGCTGCCTGTGTAGCAGTAGGTGCGCAGGAAGCTCTCGGCTGTTGTGCCCTTGCGCATAGCGCCGCTGGCGAGGGCGTGGAAGCTGTCGGACATGCGCTTAAAGTGGTTTGTGGTGAGCTCGTTGCCCTGCTCGATATACACCAGCGAGTTCTCCGGAGCAATCTGAATGTAGTAGTAGCTGTTCCAATTTGAGGGCGTAATCTCCATACGCACGCTCTCTGTCATAGGCTCCAACTTCGTAACGAAGCTTGCCTTTTGAAGTGTGGGCATGGGTATATCGACAACCTCGTGGTGTATGGGTGTAGTCACGGTGTAGTTGTCGTCGTCGCCAATCTCGACACCATAGCAGTATGCCACATATTGGCTCAAAGGAGCCATGCCCGAGTAGGTGCGTGCCGTGGCGCCCAATCCTGCCAACTTGTTGTGCCACAATAGCTCTTCGAGAGTCATATCGTTGTTCTTGGCAATCTCCTGGAAGTTATCCATCTCCTTTGCGATGAAGGTCGCGCCATCCTTTATGCCCGACATGCGGAAGTACTCGGTCGATATGGTGCTTATAACGTACAACATCTCCTCGTCCTTGGGCGTAACGCTCATTGTGAAGCCGTTATAGCGCAGGTTCGATATCTCAATCGCGAAGTTATCAAGCGCCTTGCCCTGCTGTGTGAGGGTGATGTAGAGGCTCTCTTTGGCACCTTCGTACGTTAGGCGTAGCGAGGTGTTACGCGCCTCGTAGAGTTCGTTAGCCGCGATTGAGAGCTCGATGCTTGTCTCTGTCACGCTCTCTACCTCTACCCACTCTGCCTCGCTCTGGACTTGGAGTGTGGTGCCCTCGGTGGCGTTGATGATGGTGTAGTTGATGCTCAACGCTCCGCCCTCGGAGGCTATGCTATACTCCGTGGGTGTGACAACAATCTCCGAAGAGTTGGTTACCGGAGGTGTTGCAGGATCGTCGTTGTCGCTGCCGCACGATACAATAAATAGTGACGTGAGGAGTGCTAAACTCGTGGCAAACAGGTTAAATCTTTTCATATACTTAAATCGATAGGTCGTGTGTAATAATCTCTCTTCCCCCTCTAACTTTAAGCGTGGAGCATCGGTTGCTGTGACCAATGCCCCACACGTTAAAGGGCTCTATACATGCTATTTGAGCATTGCCTTTACCTCCTCGGCGACGCACTTGCCGTTGTAGCCGAACTTCTCGTCGAGAACCTTGAACGGAGCCGAGTATCCGAAGTGGTCGAAGCCATGGATGAAGCCCTCGTCACCAACCAAGCCACGCAGGTTCACCGAAAGACCCGAGGTCATGCCATAGCGTGGCAGTGTGCCCAAGACCTCTGCCTGATACTCCTTTGGCTGGTCGCGGAACAAGCCCTCGCTCGGTATCGATACCACGCGCGTTGCAATACCCTCCGAGGCGAGTAGCTCGGCACCCTCGACGAGTGTCGATACCTCCGAGCCTGTGGCGATGAGTGTCACCTTGGCGTTGGGAGCCTCCATGACGACATAGCCACCACGCTCTGCCTTCATAGCCTCGACGCGGCGTGATGCTCCGTTGATTGCGGGCAACGACTTGATATTCTGACGCGAGAGGATGAGTGCTACGGGGCGCTTCTCCTCCAATGCCATCTTCCATGCTGCCACGGTCTCCTCGGCATCCGCAGGGCGCAATACGAGCATCGAGCGCTCACCCTGATGGTTGTGCAGATGCTCCATGAGGCGAATCTGTGCCTCGTGCTCAACGGGCTCGTGTGTAGGACCATCCTCACCCACGCGGAACGAGTCGTGTGTCCAGATATATACCACGTGCTGGTGCATAAGTGCCGAGAGACGTACCGCAGGCTTCATGTAGTCCGAGAACACGAAGAAGGTGCCACATGCGGGGATGATGCCGCCATGCAGTGCCATACCGTTCATGACGCAAGCCATCGTAAGCTCGGCAACACCTGCCTGGAAGAAGTTGCCCGTGAAGTCACCCTTGGTAAACGCCTTGGTCTTCTTCAAGAAGCCGTCGGTCTTATCCGAGTTCGAGAGGTCGGCAGACGACACCACCATATTCTCTACGTTCTCGGCGAAGAAACCGAGCATCTGTGCCGATGCGGCGCGTGTAGCCTGGTCGGGCTTGATATCGATTTTCGAGTAGTCAATCTCGGGGAGCTTGCCAGAGTAGAAGTTGTCCATCTTCTCTGCCAACGCAGGATTTGCCTTGCGCCACGCCTCCTCGGTCTGCTTCATCTGTGCTGCCCATGCCGTAAGCTCCTCGCGACGTGCGGCATAGACCTCCTTCGACTCCTCGAATATGGCGAAGGGCTCGTCGGGGTTGCCGCCGAGGTTCTTAATCGTGGCTGCGATGTCGGCGCCGGCAGCCGTAAGGGGCTGACCGTGTGTCGATACCTGATTCTCGAAGCTCGAGCCATCAGCCTTGCGGGCACCATAACCCATCGTGGTCTTGCCGATGATAAGCGTAGGACGCTCGGTCTCGGCATTGGCGGCCTTCAACGCTGCGCGTATCTGGTCGATAGATTGTCCGTTTACGGTGATGACGTTCCAGTTCCAAGCCTTATACTTCATCTCGATATCCTCGGTGTCCACCTCGTCGCACTTTGTCGAGAGCTGGATGTTGTTCGAGTCGTAGTACATGATAAGGTTCGAAAGGCCGAGGTGTCCGGCAATGCGGCCCACGCCCTGCGAAATCTCCTCCTGCACAGCGCCATCCGAGATGAAGGCGTAGGTCTTGTGTGCCATCCACTCGCCAAAGCGTGCTACCATGAAGCGCTCGGCAATAGCGGCGCCAAGAGCCATGGCATGACCCTGACCCAGCGGTCCCGAAGTATTCTCAACGCCACGCAACACATCCACCTCGGGGTGTCCGGGGGTCACGCTCTCCCACTGACGCAACGACTGCAAGTCCTCGGTAGTGTAGTTGCCTGCCAACGACAGCACGGCATAGAGCATAGGTGACATGTGTCCGGGGTCGAGGAAGAGGCGGTCGCGGTGGGGATACGCCATGTTGGCGGGGTCGTAGCGCAAGAACTCGGCATAGAGCACGTTGATGAAGTCTGCACCTCCCATAGCGCCACCGGGGTGTCCCGACTTTGCCTTCTCGACCATCGAGGCAGCCAAGATACGGATGTTGTCGGCTGCACGTTGAAGTTTGTTGTTCTCCATAGCTAATTTAAGGAATTTATTTTTTGTAGGTTGTTACGTCCAATATTATTTTTAGGTGCGTTAGGCTGCCTATTACCATATTACTACGCGCTCGGCGGGAGCCATATACATTGCGTCACCCTCGGCGATGCCAAAGGCGTCGTACCATGTCTGGATGTTGCGCAGTGTGGCGTTCACGCGGTTGATGCCCAAAGAGTGAACATCGACCTTGGTGAGGCGCTCCTTCTCCTGGTCGGTGATGTTCTGTGCCCAGAGCGTAGCATAGCCTATATAGAAGCGCTGCTCGCCCGTGAAGCCGTCGATGTCGGCGGGGCGTCCCTCGGCCCATGCGTAGTCCCTAAGACCTGTGAAGGCGAGGCGCAAGCCTCCCTGATCGGCGATATTCTCGCCCAACGAGAACTTGCCATCGGCGTTCAAGCCCGGAAGCACCTCGATGGCGTTGAACTGATCTACCAAGACCTGTGTCTTTGCCTCGAAGGCTGCACGGTCCTCTGCCGACCACCAGTCGTTCATGTTGCCATACTTGTCGAACTGCGAGCCCTGGTCGTCGAAACCGTGGGTCATCTCGTGTGCTATGACCACGCCAATAGCGCCATAGTTCACAGCGTCGTCGGCTGCGGGGTTGTAGAACGGAGGTTGAAGTATTGCTGCGGGGAAGCAAATCTCGTTGGTCGTAGGCATGTAGTAGGCGTTTACCATCTGCGGAGGCATCATCCACTTCTCGCGATCAACGGGCTTGCCTACCTCCGACATAGAGTCGGCAGTGTACCAGCGGTTAGCCTCCAACACATTCTCCCAATAGCTCTTCGCGGGGTCCACGACGAGTGTCGAGTAGTCCTTCCACTTGTTCGGATAGCCAATCTTCACGGTGAAGGCTGCGAGCTTCTCCTGTGCCTTAACCTTCGTTTCGTCGCTCATCCAATCCAGAGCCTCGATATGCTTCGAGAATGCCTGCTGGATGTTGCGTACCATCTGCTCCACGCGAACCTTCTCGCTCTCGGGGAAGTACTTGGCGACATAGATTTGACCTACGGCCTCCGATAGAATTGAGTTGGGAACACCCATAGCGCGCTTCCAGCGGGGACGTATCTCCTGTGTGCCCGACATGGTCTTGCCAAAGAACTCGAACGAGGCAACGGCAAACTCCTCGCTCAAATACGACGATGCAGCGTTGATGTAGTGTGCCATAACGTAGCTGCGGAGCTCGTCCATAGAGGCTGTTGCCATGACGTCGAGAGTGTTCTTAAACGACGAGGGCTGGCTCACAACAATCTTCTCAACCTTCTCGACGCCAAGCTCGGCGAAGTAGGCATCCCAATCCACGCCCTGATACTCGTTCTTGAAGTCGGTGTAGGCGTAGGGGTTGTAGCCACGTACAATATCGCGGCACTCGACATTTGTCCAGTGCTTTGTTGCGATGCGGTCCTCGACAGCCAAGACCTCCTCGACCATCTTCTCGATGTTGCCCTTGACGCCGGCAAGCTCGAACATCTTGGCGAGGTAGTCGCTATATGCGCTCTTGATTGAGGCGTTTTTCTCGTCGGTGTAGTAGTCGCGGTTGCCCATGCCAAGACCTCCCTGCTCCATGTAGAGGATTGTCATGTTGCTATCGGCGAGGTCGGCAGCGGGGTAAGCGGCAAAGAAGATGCCTATGCCGTCGGTGTGGAGCTTTGCAAGCTCGGCGATGAGAGCCTCGCGGCTCTTGAACTTCGATATCTCCTTCAACGCCTGCTTGATAGGCTTTGCGCCCTCCTTGTTCAGACGCTCCTCGTCCAAGCCCATCTTGTAGAGGTCCGAAATCTTCTGCTCGATGCTGCCCATCTCGGCATTGCTCTCTGCCATTGCCGAGAAGAGCTCGTTGATGCGTATCTCGTTGTTCTCGCGCAGCACGTCAAAAGAGCCGTAGCGCGAAAATTCGGGCTTCAAGGGGTTGTTTTTCTGCCAACCACCTGTTGCCCACTGGTAGAAGTTGTCTTTGAGGTTTACACTCTCGTCGAAGTTGCGTGTGTCGATGGCGGGCACGCTCTTCTCACCCTCGTTGGGTGTTGTCGCAAAAGCTGTCATTGTAAGTGCTGTTGCAAAAATAAATGCTAATTTCTTCATATCGGTTGCTTTACTTTTTTGTTCCTTCGTTGGTCTCTATGCCATTTGTCCGGGACATATAGCGTGGTGCATGGTGCTACTTGCGTATAGCCACAACGCCCGGAAGCTCCTTGCCCTCCATATACTCCAAGAGTGCACCACCGCCTGTCGAGACGTACGACACCTTGTCTGCCAAGCCGAACTTGTTGATGCAGGCTACCGAGTCGCCACCGCCGATGAGCGAGTAGGCACCATTCTGCGTAGCCTCGGCAATAGCCTCTGCCACAGCGCGTGAGCCTGTCGAGAACTTGTCAATCTCGAATACGCCCACAGGGCCGTTCCAGAGTATGGTCTTGCACGAGAGGATATGCTCGCGGAACTTTGCCTTGCCCTCCGAAGCGATGTCCACGCCCTCCCAAGCATCGGGGATGTTGTTGGCGGGAGCCTCCTGGGTATTAGCGTCGTTCGAGAAGTCGTCACAGATAAGTGCATCGGGCGAGCGCAGAATCTTTACGCCACGCTCCTCGGCCTTCTTCAAGATTTCGAGTGCTACGGGGAACATATCGGGCTCGCAGATAGATTTACCCTCCTTGCCGCCCTCGGCGCCTGCGAAGGTGTAGGTCATGCCGCCACCGATGATGATTGAATCGACCCTCTCCATGAGCTTCTCGATGATGGTAATCTTGGTCGATACCTTCGAGCCACCCACGATGGCGCAGAAGGGACGCTGGGGGTTCTGCATGACGCCATCTATCGCCTTCAACTCGTTCTCCATGACATAGCCGAACATCTTGTCGTTGGGGAAGTAGTCGGCGATAAGTGCCGTTGAGGCGTGTGCGCGGTGTGCCGTGCCAAAGGCGTCGTTGATATAGCAGTCGGCATACGATGCCAAGCGCTTGACAAACGCCTTCTGCGACTCCTTAACTGCCTTCTTGGCTGCTGCCTTCTCCTCGTCTGTTGCGTCGTCTGCCAATCCGCGGGGCTTGCCCTCCTCCTCGGCATAGAAGCGCAGGTTCTCCAAGAGCATAACCTCGCCGGCTTTAAGCTCGCGTGCCATCTGCTCTGCCTTGTCGCCCATGCAGTCGCCTGCGAACATCACCTTGCAGCCAAGACGCTCCTCGATAGCGCCCACAATCTGCTCTAACGAGTACTTGGGGTCGGGATTCTTCTTCGGACGTCCGAGGTGCGACATGAGAATCACGCTGCCACCCTTTGCCAAAACGTGCTTGATGGTGGGTATTGCGGCACGAATACGTGTGTCGTCCGTAACCTTACCTTCTGCCGTGAGGGGCACGTTGAAATCTACGCGGATAATGGCGCGCTTGCCTTCGAAGTTGTAGTTGTCAATAGCGAACATAACTCTATAATTTTTTGTGGTTTATAATTTCGTTGCCAATATGTTGTGTTGCGATACCCCGCCATACGTGACTACATCGCCATGTGTGCAATATGTGAGTAGGGGTGCATCTATCGTGCAAATATACTCAAAAATTTTGAAACGGCATAGCGTTATACCTTAAATAATATAGAGGAGTGGTTTTTTTTGGGCGCCGCGACGTGGCAGAGGGGTAGAGAGATGGGGAGAGTAGGGAGTTTAGTGAGGGGTAGCGTAGCAACCTTAACACTCCCTAAATTCCCTAAATTCCCTAACACACGAATCACGCACGAATCACGCACCCCCACCCCCGTGATTCCGTGATTCCGTGATTCGCGTTATCAATCACGCCTCAATCACGCACTAATCACGCACCCCCACCCCCGTGATTCCGTGATTCCGTGATTCCGTGATTCGTGAGAGAGTTTAGGGGGAGTAGGGAGCGTAGTGCAAGATAGCGTAACAACCTTAACACACCCTAATCCCCTCCCCTCTCTCGATAATAAAAAATTTAACCTTTCGTGGCAAAATACTTGACATCGCCTCTTTTTTGTTGTATATTTGTCCCCTGAACGGAGTACCCTCGATGTTCTGTCGAGGAGCCACGTAGCCCCATAGAGCGGTTATCGGACTGCGCTACGCAACACATATTCTCATCTTGGCGAGTACCCCGTATGACATCTCTTCAAACAATTAAACTATTTAACTATGTCAGTACAAACAACCCTTCCCGAGGAGTATGGCAACCTTACGGGACGAAAGCTCGAACGTGCCATTGCGCGATTCGAGTATGACCTTGCCGATGAGCGAGTACAGCAGTATATGGTGGATATATCGAAGGAGCTGCCCGAGCCTACGCCACTGATTAGCATCGATGGGCAGTGTGTATGTTCGCGGGGTAACATATCGGTGATATGTGGCGAGGCAAAGAGTAAGAAGACCTTTCTCGCCTCGGCGTTGGTGGCGGGCATGTTGGCTATGCCCATCAAGCAGTCCAGGACCTTTAAGAATGTCAAGCCTAACGTCCTGACCAATGTGCTGTGGTTGGATACGGAGCAGGGTATGCACCATGTGCGTAAGGTTGTCAAGCGCATAAACGACCAGATAGCCTTCCCCGACCGCATCGAGCCACGACTTACTACGCTGTCGTTAAGAGAGTTAGACCCCAAGCAGCGTAAGGGCATACTCTACGATGCTGTGCGTGTGCAGACCTATGATTTGATAGTTATCGACGGCATCGCCGACCTGCAACGCAACACCAACGACTTGGAGGAGAGCGATGCCCTTATCAACGAACTTATGGCGCTATCGACAAAGCTCGATTGCCACATAATGTGCATACTGCACACCAATCCGGGTACGGATAAGGCGCGTGGCCATTTAGGTTCGTCGTTGCAGCGCAAGGCCGAGTCGGTAATCTACGTGCATCGCAATGGCGAGATTTCGGTTGTCGAGCCGCAGTTCTGCCGTAACGAGCCATTCGAGCGTTTTGCATTCATGGTAAACGAGGATGGGCTGCCCGAGGTGTGCGACCTTCCGGAGAGGGGCAGCACAGAGAGTGTTATTATTGGTATGCTGCGTGATAGCTATGGTGGCAGGGTCGAGCGTGCGGTGCTGGTAAACAAGGTTCAGGAGCAGTTGGGCATAGGCGTGGGTGCTGCCCGCATGAAGGTGCATCGCCTAACACGCAAGGGGGTGTTGGGCTACGACGAGCACTATGTATGGATTCCGTAGGGGCTGACCAAGGCGTTGGAGCAAAGTTAGGGAGTGATAAGGTTGCTACGCTATCTTGCACTACGCTCCCTACTCTCCACCTAAACTCTCTCACGAATCACGGAATCACGGAATCACGGAATCACGGAATCACGGAATCACGGAATCACGGAATCACGGAATCACGGGGGGTGGGGGTGCGTGATTGGTGCGTGATTCGTGCGTTAGGGAAGTTAGAGAATTTAGAGAATTTAGAGAATTTAGGGAATTTAGGGAGTGTCGAGGTTGCTACGCGCTACCACTCTCTAAACTCTCTAAACTCCCTAAACTCCCTAACAGCCTCTAATATCTGCTATTTGAGATACTTGTCGAGCCAGCCGAAGAACTCGCGGTTCCAAACAACCGAGTTCTGGGGTTGGAATACCTGATGTGCCTCGTTCTCGAACGACACGAGGCGTGCGTCGATGCCCTGAACACGTGCTGCGGTAAATGCCTCCAACGACTGTGTGTAGGGTATGCGGTAGTCCTTCTCGCCCGTGATAATCATGATGGGTGTATCCCAATTTGCCACGAGCTTATGGGGTGAGTTGGCATAGGAGCGCTGTGCCGTAGCATTCGCCTTGTCCCAATATGCGCCACCATAGTCGTTCGTAACGAAGAAGAGCTCCTCGGTATGTCCATACATCGACTCGAAGTTGAAGATGCCGCAGTGGGCGATAAACGCCTTGAAACGACCCTCGTGCACACCTGCAAGGTAGTAGGTCGAGTAGCCGCCATACGATGCACCTACGCAGCCACGACGCTCCTTATCTACCCACGGCTCCTGCGACACTGTGTCGATAGCCGAGAGGTAGTCCTGGATGTTCTGACCCGAGTAGTCGCCCGAAATCTGGTCGGTCCACTCCTGTCCGAACGAGGGGCAGCCACGGCGGTTGGGAGCTACGATAACGTAGCCCTGGGCTGCCATAAGCTGGAAGTTCCAGCGGTAGCTCCAAAACTGCGATACGATGCTCTGGGGACCGCCCTGACAGTAGAGCAACGTAGGATACTTCTTGTTGGGGTCGAAGTCGGGGGGCAGGATAACCCATGTGAGCATCTGCTTGCCGTCGGTTGTGGTAATCCAGCGCTTCTCGACCTTGCCAAACTTGATGTTGTCGTAAATCTCGCGGTTTACGTCCGTCAGCTGGCTCAACTCGCCCGTCGCGAGATTCACGTCGTAGAGCTCTACGGCCTTCGATATGGTGTTCATGTTGGCTACCATGCGGCCACCGGCATAGGTGAAGGTGTTGATGTCGTGGTCACCCTCGGTTATGGTCTCCATCGTCGAGCCCCTGGCGTCGATGCGTGCAATCTGGTGTGTAGCCTCGTAGGGCAGTACGAAGTAGAGGGCGTCGTTGCCGTCCCACACAACCTCCGTAGCGCAGATGTCGCGCCCCTTGGTGATGTAGCGCGCCTCGTTCTTGTCGAGGTCATATATCCACAGACGCTGCTGGTCTGCCTCGTTGCCCGGGCGGCGCTGCGAACGCACGGCAATCTTGCGGCCGTCGGGCGAGAATACGGGGTACTTGTCGTAGCCTACGAAGGGCTCATGCTCGGTAGCAAACTCCTTGGTGAGGTTGCGTGTGGCGCCCGTAGCAAAGTCGTAGAGGAAGATGTCCGAGTCGGTAGAGAGCGCATACTCGGTGCCTGTGAGGGGCTTGCAGGTGTAGGCAAGCTGGGTGCCGTCGTCCGAGAGGCGAATCTCCTTGGTGTCGAAGTAGGGGGCAAGGGGAGCATCCCACGCCTTATCCTCGCCGATGATGTCCTTGCCGTTGGCAATCACGCCGTTGGCATAGTCGGCAGCGAAGATGTGCAGATACGAGCCGTCGTCCCAATAGTCCCAATGGCGCACCATGAGGTCGTCGTAGATGCGCACCTTCGACTTATCCATATCCTCGTAGATGTCCGAGCCCTTCATCTTGGCAACCTTCACACGCTGAACATAGAAGGCGTGGTCGCCCGCAATGCCGAAGCCCTCGACATCCTTATCGAGGTTCGTAAGCTGGCGCACCTGCTCCGTTGCAAGGTCGAGTGCCCACACCTGCGATGAGCCTGTGCGGTTCGAGAGGAAGGCAATCTCGGTGTTCGAGAGCCACTGCGGAGAGTGGTTCGAAGAGGTGTTGTCGGTTAGCTGGCGCTCCTCGCCCGTAGCCATGTCGCGGAGGTGGAGCGTCGTTATGCCGCGATTCTCGGCAAGGTTGTACTGCGTGAGGGCGTAGAGTAGCTGTGTGCCATCGGGCGACAGCGTCTCCGAGCCTATGCGTCCCATCTTCCACATAACCTCGGCAGTAAACTTGCCTGCCGCCTTTTCTTCGGCGGTCAGGGCGTTGTCGATAACAAGGGGCGCGGGAGCCTCATTTGTGCTCTGCGCAGCGTCGCTCTTCTCGCCCTCTGCCGAGCAGGCCGCAAGAGTCGTAGCAAATGTCATGATAAATAGTAGTTTTTTCATAATATTGTATGTGTATTCGGTTGTTCACCAAAAAAAAGCGTATCTTTGCCCTCGTAACACCCCCTGTTGTATGCTTTACGAACAGACCATATACGTAGGCTCTTCACGCATAATCTTTACCTCGGAGCCACTCTCTGCACAGGCTCTGGCGACCCTTGGCATAGCGAGCAACGAGTGTGTCGAGCATCTCGCCGTGGACGACAACATGTCGGTTTCATGGGCGAAAGTAGTAAAAAAAGTCGAAAAGAGCAAATTTGTGGCTATTATCACTCCCGACATCGAGCGCACGTTTGGCAGTGTGGCGTCGCAGATGGTCGAGGTTGAGGCGGCAGGAGGTGTCGTAGCTAACGAGCATGGCGAGCTGCTGATGATTCTGTTGCGCGAGCGCTACGACCTGCCGAAGGGTCATGTCGAGCGTGGCGAGCAGAGCAGTGAGGCGGCACTACGTGAGGTCAGAGAGGAGACGGGCATTGTGGCGAGATTGGTTGGTCGGCGACCTCTTGCCGTGACCCTTCATGCCTACGACTGCTATGGGCGGTGGGAGCTGAAACGCACCCTCTGGTGGCAGATGCAGCGCGTTGAGGGTGACCCCCAACCCCAGCGCGACGAGGGTATAACGTGGGCGGGGTGGTGCACAAGAGAGGCTGTGACGGCAAATCTTATGCAGAGCTACGACACAATTAAATGCGTCGTTGAGGCGTTAGATAGGGCGGAGAGTGAGTGATAACTCGATTGTTTAAGTAAGCGGAGCAGAGTATGAACAATAGAATATTATGGGTGGACGACGAGGTTGAGCTGTTGAAGCCTCACGTCATGTTTCTTGCGGCCAAGGGCTACGATGTCACCACGTGCAACAACGGCTACGACGCCGTGGAGCTGGTTACGGAGCATAGTTTCGACCTTGTAATTCTGGACGAGATGATGCCCGGTATGACGGGTTTGGAGACGCTGCCTCTGATTAAGGCGGAGCGTCCGTCGCTGCCCGTAATCATGGTCACGAAGAGCGAGGAGGAGGATATTATGAACAAGGCGATAGGCTCGAAAATTGCCGACTACCTCATCAAGCCCGTGAATCCGAATCAGGTGCTGCTGTCGATAAAGAAGAATCTGCACTCCGAGAAGCTGGTCTCGGAGCAGACCTCGGCGGACTATCGTGCCGAGTTTGGACGCATTGCGGCACAGCAATACGCCGCCTCGTCGTTTGCCGACTGGTGCTCGCTCTATCGTCGTTTGGTGGGCTGGGATATCGAGCTCTCGCGCTCGACGGACCGCAGCATACGCGAGGTGTTGGCATCGCAGCGCAGCGAGGCTAATCAGGAGTTCTGCAAGTTCGTGCGTCGCAACTACTACGACTGGATAAATCGTCGTGTCGATGACCACGAGATACCCACCATGTCGCATACGCTCATGCGCCACCGCATATTCGGCGAGGTGGACGAGGCGGAGCACACCACGCTTATACTCATCGACAACATGCGCTACGACCAGTGGCGCACTATCGAGCCCATGCTCGCACCCTTCTTCAATGTCGCCACCGACGACTTCTACTGCGCCATACTTCCCACCGCTACGCAGTATGCGCGCAACGCCCTCTTTGCAGGTCTTATGCCCCTTGCCATCGACCGCCTTATGCCGCAGCGCTGGCTCAACGACAACGAGGATGGCGGCAAGAACCTCTACGAGGAGGAGTTCCTGCGTCGCTTGGTTGCGCAGTCGGGTAGGCAGTATCGTCTGACCTTCGATAAGCTCGTACGCCCCGAGGCGGGACGCAAGTTGTTGGACAACATGCAGCACATCTACGAGGCCGACCTCTCGGTCATCGTCTATAACTTCCTCGACATTCTCTCGCATGCCCGCACCGAGACCGACATCATCCGCGACCTCACCGACGACGAGGCAGCCTTCCGTTCGCTCACCCGCTCGTGGTTCGAACATTCGGAGCTCTACACCCTCTTCCGTCGCCTTGCCGAGCGCGGCCACAAGGTCATTGTGACCTCGGACCATGGCACCATACGTGTCGATAATCCGGTGCGTGTTACGGGCGACAGGGAGACCTCGTCGAACCTGCGCTACAAGACGGGTCGCAATCTGGCATACAACTCGCGCGAGGTCTATGAGGTGCAGCGCCCCGAGGATATACAGCTGCCGTCGAGCAACCTCACGTCGAGCTATATCTTCGCCTACAACCGCGACTTCTTGGTCTATAACAACGACGCCAACCGCTATATACGCTACTTCAAAAATACGTTCCAGCATGGCGGTATCTCCATGGAGGAGATGATTGTGCCCTACATAGTCCTAAACCCCAAACGATGATTATATACCACGCACATGGAAAAGATTATAGAGATAGACTCCCTTGCAAAGCTCGACGACGTTGCTCGTGAGGTTTTAGGTTCGCTCGACGGACGCCATATCGTAGCCTTTGATGCCCCCATGGGTGCGGGCAAGACCACGCTCATTAGCCGCATTGTGGCGCTCTTGGGCTCCGACGACGACGTCACAAGTCCCACCTTCGCCATCGTAAACCAGTACGAGGGCTCCACCCAAACCATCTACCACTTCGATATGTATCGCATCGAGCGCATCGAGGAGGCGTTGGACTTCGGTTGCGAGGAGTATTTCGACTCCGGAAGCCTCTGTTTGGTGGAGTGGCCCGAGAAGATTGAGGCTATGTTGCCCGACGATACTATGGTCGTGCGCATCGAGATTCTCGACGAAGAGAGCCGACGTTTTGTAATTCGATAAAAATGACTATCTTTGCCGCCGCAAAGCAAGAGATAACAGACTATGGATAAGTACGAATCGAAACAACAGCAGATACACCACCCCGCGGCGCTTATCTTCCCGCTTATATCGCGTATGGACTTCCTTACGCCCGCCATGCAGGATAAGGTCGAGGAGTGGGAGGCGACGCCCGACAGCTGCTCCTTCAAGGTCAAGGGCATGCGCATAGCGTTGCGTATCGTCGAGCGTGTCGAGAATAAGCACGTAAAGATTGCTGCCGACGAGGGGGGCATACCCATCGACTTCACGTTCTGGATTCAGCTTCACGAGGTCGAGCCCAAGGATACGCGCGTTCGCATGGTGCTCCATGCCGAGCTCAACATGATGATGCGTATGATGGTCGGTGGCAAGATTCAGTCGGGTTTGGATCAGGCTGTCGAGGGCTTGGCGTCGGCACTCAACAACTTCCGTTAGGGAGGGGTAGGTGTCGAGTCCGGTTGCGTATAGGGGTGTAGCCGAGTAGTGTAGTGGGGTAGTGCGATTGCATAGCCCGTTTATTCTCCTACTCGCCATCCTCGCGATGCTCTTTCGTGACCATTAAATATTTTATTTTTCGATTTTTTGTTGCAAAATCACTTTATTCGCCGTATATTTGCGGACAATTTGGCGTTTTGAATGGTATGGGACGCCGATTTGAAGGGAAAAAACCTCGTTTTGTAGGTAGGAATTACAACAATTAAACGTTAAACAAAATAAAACTTTTAAGATCATGACAAAGGCAGACATCGTAAACGAGATTGCAAAGTCAACCGGTGTAGAGAAGATCCAGGTTCAGGCTATCGTAGAGGCATTCATGGAGAATGTTAAGGGTGCGATGATTAAGGGTGAGAATGTGTACTTGCGCGGTTTTGGCAGTTTCATCATCAAGAAGCGCGCAATGAAGGTTGCTCGCAACATTTCGAAGAATACTACTATCACCATCCCCGAGCATAACATCCCCGCATTCAAGCCTTCGAAGAGCTTTGCAAGCGAGATTAAGTAGTATCACACTTTTTTTAATATATACTTACAATTATGCCAAACGGAAAGAAGCACAAGCGTCATAAGATGGCGACGCACAAGCGCAAGAAGCGTCTTCGCAAGAATCGTCATAAGAAGAAGTAGTTCGGCTTATTGACACGGAACGAGAGTGACTAAAAAGGCGTTTTGACGTTACGCTTGCCCTCGAAATCCACATTTACACCACGTAAACAGCGGTTTCTATGAGCTTCGCGAGCCCAAAACAACAACCTTTTTAGCCACTCTCTTCGTTTGGGGCTGGCTGAAAACTCTTTGGTCAGCCTCGTCGATTACAACGAGACCCATCCCCCGACGGTCGAAACATGGGGCGTCGGATGGCTGCCGCAGAATCGATAAGGTCGATAGGGGTTGGGTGGTTAAGTTTTTTGAATGTAGGATTTTACGTTGCAAGAGAAGTTATGAACAGAGAACTCTTTATCAATGTGAATCCAACGGAGGTCTCGATAGCACTTTGCGAGGATAAGGTGCTTGTCGAGTTGAACAAGGAGCAGTGCCAGACGGGCTTTGCCGTGGGCGACATCTACTTGGGTCGCGTGCGCAAGATTATGCCGGGGCTGAATGCTGCCTTTGTGAACATAGGACACGAGAAGGATGCCTTTATCCACTATCTCGATTTGGGCTCACACTTCATGTCGTTAGACAAGGTTGTGTCGAGCCGCACGGGGGGCAAGCGCCCCTTGAAGGTCGAGGGCGTCAAGCTCGACGAGCCATTGCCCAAGGAGGGTCGCATAGGCGACTTCTTGAAGGTGGGACAGAGTATCATGGTCCAGATAAGCAAGGAGGCTATCTCGACCAAGGGTCCGCGTCTTACGGCAGAGATATCGCTCGCCGGACGCAACGTGGTGTTAGTACCCTTCTCCAATAAGGTTTACGTATCGACGAAGATTCGCTCGAATACCGAAAAACGACGACTACGCAAGGTGGCACAAGAGGTGCTGCCCGACAACTACGGAGTCATCATACGCACGGCAGCGTCCGAGGCTACCGACTCCGACATTATGCAAGATATACTCTCTCTTATCGAGAGATGGAACAAATCTCTTGGGGCGATCTCCAAGAGCGAAGTGCCGGCACGTCTTATGAGTGAGATGAGCCGTGTGAACACCATCATTCGCGACTCGTTGAACGACACCTTCTCGCAGATTATGGTCGATGACGAGACTCTGTACAACGACATACGTGGCTATGTTCACGCCATAAAGCCCGACATGGAGCGATTGGTTAAGTTGTATAAGGGCAAGGTGCCATTGTTCGAGAATTTCGATGTTGCGAAGCAGATTAAGTCGTTGTTTGCCAAGTATGTATCGCTGCGCCGTGGTGCCTATCTCATTGTCGAGCACACCGAGGCGATGCACGTTATCGACGTAAATTCGGGCAATCGTACCAAGGCCGAGGATGACCAGGAGCAGACCGCCTTGGAGGTAAACCTCGCCGCCGCCACCGAGATAGCGCGACAGTTGCGTTTGAGGGATATGGGAGGTATTGTCATAGTCGATTTTATCGATATGCGCAAGGCTGTAAGCCGCCAGACACTCTATCAGGAGATGCAGAAGCTCATGGCGCCCGACAAGGCGAAGCATACCATTCTGCCACTGTCGAAGTTCGGTCTTATGCAGATTACGCGCCAGCGAGTACGTCCTATTGCGGTTGAGAATACAGCCGATTTGTGTCCCACGTGTCACGGTTCGGGCAAGGTCGAGCCTACGATACTCCTCGAAAAGAAGATTGAGGAGCAGGTGCAGATGCTCGCCAAGGAGGGATGTCGCTATGTTCACCTACGGGTAAGTCCCTATATCGCAACCTACCTGCGTCATGGCTGGTGGTCGTTGCGCCGACGTTGGAGTTACAAGTACAAGTTGAGAATCAAGGTCACTGCCGACAGCAGTATCGGCATGATCGATGTCCACTATTTGGATAAGAGGGGCGAGAAGCTCGTCGATAGATAGTGGTCATAAGGCTACGAAGGAGGATGCTCGACGCCATCGGGCACACTACTTTATGAACATGTTACAGGAGCTTGTCCGCAAGACCAAACGTGCGGTCGAGTTGAAGAAATGTTTGGAACAAGAGGGCTCTACCGTCCATCTGGAACAGATGGTCGGCGGGGCCTATTCGCTTTATGCGGCTACGACTGTCGAGCGAATGGGGGGTATTCATATCTTCCTTGCCGACGACAGAGATAGTGCAGCCTACCTACTGAACGACCTCTATGAGTTGTTGGACGAGGAGCGTGTGCACTTCTTTCCGTCGGGCTACAAACGCTCGATAAGCTACGGCGCCGAGGATCAGCAGGGTGTGGTGCAGCGCACCGCGACGTTGAGTGCTATTGCTTCGCATGGCAAGGGCTATTTGGCTATCTGCACCTATCCCGAGGCGTTGGCGGAGTGTGTTGTGGCACGCAGCGACATGGAGCAGCTGTCGCGCCGGATAAGGGTGGGCGATAGGGTGCAACAGTCCGAGCTTGTGGAGTGGCTGCAAAAGATGGGTTTCCAGAGGGTCGATTTTGTCTATGAGCCGGGTCAGTACTCGGTGCGTGGCGGTATTGTCGATGTCTTTTCGTATGTCGAGTCGAAGCCCTATCGTATCGATATGTTTGGCGACGAGGTGGACTCGCTGCGTCGCTTCGATATATCGAGTCAGCTCTCCGAGGAGCGGCCTACCGAGATAGATATTGTCCCCAACACCATGCGCGACGAGGAGTCGGGCGAGAGGGTGTCGTTGGCAGGTTATGTGCGCGGAGGTGTTTGGTGGCTCTCGGATGGCGACTACGCTCTTCGCAAGCTTATGGATGTGCGTACCAAGCTCTTGGAGCAGGCTTCGGATGCGGACGATGCCCGCCATAGGGCAGAGCGTTTGACGTCGCGTACGAGGCTTTTGGGCGACCTTGCGGGGTGCAGCATAGCGCTTCTCAAAGATAATATCAAGGAGCGCCGTGCCGATTGCAGCGTGCGCTTCAATCTCGCGCCACAACCCTCGTTCAACCGCAACTTCGAGATGCTTGCCGACGACATACTCTGGAACACGGAGCGTGGCTATCGATGCTTCATCCTCTCGCATAACAAGGCTCAAATAGAGCGTCTTACGAATGTTTTTCATCAGGTGGGACGCCGCAGGGTCGAGTTCGAGTCGAGTTCTACGCTGCTACACGATGGCTTTGTGGATAACGATGCCCGACTGTGTCTCTACCCCGACCACCGCATCTTCGACCGCTACCAACGCTACCGCATACGTGGCGAGATAAAGCGCGACGAGCAGATGACCGTTGCCGAGCTCAACGCCTTGAAGGTTGGCGACTATGTGGTGCATATCGACCACGGTGTAGGTCGCTTCGGAGGCTTGGTCAAGCTCAACGAGAATGGTCGCACGAAGGAGGCTATAAAGCTCATCTACAAGGATAACGACATCCTCTTTGTGAATGTTCACGCCCTGCATCGCATATCGCGTTACAAGAGTGGCGAGGGCGAAGCTCCAAAGATATATAAGTTGGGCAATGGGGCGTGGCAGAAGCTCAAAGCCACGACCAAGAGGGCGGTTAAGGATATATCGCGCGAACTTATCGCGCTCTATGCCAAGCGCAAGGCGTCGCAGGGCTATGCCTTTTCGGCTGATGGCTATTTGCAACAGGAGTTGGAGGCGTCGTTCAAGTGGGAGGAGACCCCGGACCAGCAGAGCGCCATTGCCGCTATCAAGCGCGATATGGAGTCGCCACAGCCTATGGATAGGTTGGTGTGTGGCGACGTGGGCTTTGGCAAGACCGAGGTGGCTATACGCGCCGCCTTTAAGGCGGCTGTCGATGGCAAGCAGACGGCGGTGTTGGTGCCCACGACAATCCTCGCGTTGCAACACTATCGCTCCTTCTCGGAGCGTCTTCGCGACCTCCCTGTCACGGTGGAGTATCTGAATCGCACGAAGTCGGCAAAGGAGGTGCGCCGCATCTTGGAGGAGCTGAAACAGGGCAAGATAGATATTCTCATCGGCACGCATAAGATGCTTGCCAAGCAGGTCGAGTTTCACGACCTCGGATTGCTTGTTATCGACGAGGAGCAGAAGTTTGGCGTGGCTGCCAAGGAGAAGCTCACATCGCTCTCGGTATCGGTTGATACTCTTACGCTTACGGCTACGCCCATACCGCGAACATTACAGTTTTCGTTGATGGGGTCGCGCGATATGTCCATCATCTCGACACCGCCACCCAACCGTCAGCCCATTGTCACCGAGTCGCACCTTTTCAGCGAGGATGTCATACGCGATGCCATCGAGGAGGAGCTGTCGCGCGGTGGTCAGGTCTATTTTGTTCACAACCGCGTCGAGGACCTCGTGACGTTGCAGGGGCTTATCACGCGCCTCTGCCCCAAGGCTCGTGTGGCTGTGGGTCACGGACGTATGCCTGCCGAGCAACTCGAACGCCTCATCATGGACTTTATCTATGGCGAGTTCGACGTCTTGCTCGCCACGACAATCATCGAGAACGGCATCGACATAGCCAACGCCAACACCATCATCATCAACGACGCCCACCGCTATGGTTTGAGCGACCTGCACCAGCTTCGAGGACGTGTGGGGCGTAGCGACCGCAAGGGCTTTTGCTATCTGCTCTCGCCGCCCGACGAGCTTATCGGGGGTGATGCACGCCGTCGTCTGCGCGCCATCGAGGAGTTCTCGGATTTGGGCTCGGGCTTCAACATCGCTATGCAGGACCTTGATATACGTGGTGCGGGTAACCTGCTGGGTGCCGAGCAGAGTGGATTTATTGCTGACGTGGGTATCGAGACCTACCAGAAGATATTGCAGCAGGCAATCTCGGAGCTACGTCGCGAGGGTCTCGATACGTCGGGTCTGTCGCAGGCCGAGAACGATGCCATGAAGGACGTATCGTTTGTCGATGATGCAACCATCGATATTGATGTAGATGCTTCAATTCCCGATAGTTATGTTCGTTCGCAGGCGGAGAAGCTACGCCTCTATCGCGAGCTCGATGCCATGCATACCGACCAGGAGATGGAGGGATTCTGTCGCCGTATGGAGGATAGGTTCGGAGCACTGCCTACGCAGGTGCGCGACCTTGTGGATGTGGTGCGTCTGCGCCGCGAGGCCGTGGGGTTGGGCATGGAGCATGTCAAGGTGAAGAATGGTCTGATGATTGTGCGTTTCGTGGGCGACAACAACTCACCCTTCTTCAAGACCGATACGTTTTTGAACCTGTTGCGCAAGGTTGTGTCGCAGCCCGAACGATTTGTGGTCAAGCAGTACAATAACCGACTGTCGATGACCGTTAGAAAGATATACTCCATTGCCGAGGGTGTAGCCATGTTGCGCGATTTGGCGCATGCGGCTGATGGAGAGCATGTTAAACAGAACTGACAGGAGAATGAATCTCGTAGTTGATATAGGAAATAGCCGAAGCAAGGTTGTGGTGATTCCGTCGCCGGACCGCGCCTCGTGGGTAGAGTATGTCAAGGAGGGTGTCGATAGCGAATGGGTAGGCAGTTTGTTGGATAGACATCCCGAGGTGCGTCGCGCCATAATCTCCTCTACGCGAGACGATATTGATGCTGTGCGTGAGGTTGTTGCATCGCGCGTGAAGTATCTTCTCGACTTTGCTCCGGCAACTACGCCCATGCCGCTGCGCAATGCCTACCATACACCCCATACACTTGGTCCCGACCGCATGGCGGCAGCCGTGGGAGTGTCACAGATGTACGATGCCGAGGAGTATATGATTGTCGATTTCGGTACGGCGATAACCATTGACTATGTTGTAGATGGAGCCTTTCGCGGGGGTAACATCTCGCCCGGCATGACCACCCGTTTTCGTGCCTTGGCGGACTACACCTCGAAGCTCCCTCTATGTTCGCCCACCGACGACGAAATTGCCTATGGTCGCACCACGCGCGAGGCTGTTGAGCAGGGTGTTATGCAAGGCATAACCCACGAGATAAGGGGGTATATAACCTCGTTTTTGGCAGAAAAAACAAAAAAATGCATAATTTTTAGCGGTGGAGACGCAAAATATTTTGCAATGCGAATTAAAAACGCGATATTTGCAGACTGTGAGCCGGTGATTTTTGGGCTCAACGCTATTTTGAACTACAATGCAGATAAGAGATAGAGTCATAGGCCTTGTGCTTGCGATGGTTGCACTGCTCCTGCCTCTCGGTGTCGAGGCGCAGACGAGTAGCGTGAACGCCTACTCGCCCTACTCGATGTATGGCCCGGGAGAGTTGCAGACGCCGGGTACGGTGCAGACCCGCTCGATGGGTGGTGTCGGCATAGGTATGCGTGCCTTGGGTCAAATCAATATGCTCAACCCTGCGTCGGCGAGCATTGCCCCCACAAAGAGTTTCCTCTTCGATGTAGGCTTCGATGCTACGCACTTCCGCAACTCGCAGCCCAAGTATGACGCCGCAGGTGCCTATTCGCATAAGGCTCGTACGGCCTACAACACCGTCAATATCCATAGCTTGGCGATGACCTTCCCCATAGCTAAAAATCTGGGTGCTGTGTTCAGCATTGCGCCGTATAGCAGCGTAGGTTACAACGTCAAGGCTACCGACGAGCAGCAGAACAACTGGGCAGATATAGGCAGGGTGAGATATGGTCACAATGGCGATGGCGACATCTCGGAGGTGAAGCTTGCGGTGGGTTGGGCGCCGTGGCAACGATTCTCGATAGGTATCGCTGCGCGTTACTTTTGGGGAAATATCGAGCGCAACTACACGGCTGTGGTGGCCGACGTCGTAACGGGCTCGGGAACCTACTCTTCGACCGTGGGTGTTGATCGCTATACGGTGTCGAACTTCAAGTTTCAGGTGGGCTTGCAGTGGGATATTATCGCCAACAACGATCGCCTCATGACGCTGGGTGCAACCTACGACCTCGGTGGCAAACTCAACCCCGAGAAGTTGAGCTATGTCTATACCGACAACGCCATAAATAGTATCACGAGCTTCCCGGTGCGCGACCGTGTCGATAGAGTGGAGTTGCGTCTGCCGCATCAGGTGGGCGTGGGTCTCTTCTACCGCGACCGCAGCGTGGCGTGGGGTGTCGATTATGTCTATGCCGATTGGGGCTCGTCGAACGATAGTTTCGATGAGGGTGTTGCCTCGGCAGGTGTTGTTGTGGACTATGCCGATACGCATGTCGTGCGTGCCGGTTTCGAGATTACGCCTCGTCGCAACGACGTGCGCAACTATCTGCGCCGTGTATCATATCGCATAGGCGCCAGCTATGGCAACTACTACCAGACTTTTGCTTCGGAGCGCATCAACCGTCTCTCGATAACGGCAGGTTTGGGTCTTCCGGTCAAGGTGTGGGGTGCCTCGTCGATAAATATCGGCTTTGAGTATGGCCGTATGTCGTCGCCCGCCTCGGTCGAAATTTCGGCACAGAGGGTGGGTCTTGTCACGCAGAACTACTACAAAATATCGGTCGGTTTCAGCCTCTTCTCGGCAGATACGTCGGACTATTGGTTTGTGCGTCCCAAGTACGATTAGGAGTGCAGCAAAAAGCGTAGTGTTAGCTACTAACGAAATAAAATTAAATAAAAGACAAAGCAATTATGAAAAGTGTAAAACTGATTTTGGCAGCCGCTGCAACGCTTGTTGGCGTATCGGCATCGGCACAGGATTTTAGTGATGACGCACAGTATGGCATGTGGGGTACAACCGTTGAGGAGCGCTCTTCGAACATTCAGGCAAGTTCGTTCCTCAAAGAGGAGCTCGATGCAAAGAACTATGCCGCAGCTACGGTGTATTTCCAGCAGCTCTTCAATAACTGTCCGGCAGCATCGCAGCAGACGTTTGCGCGCGGTGTAACTCTCTACAAGAATAAGGCTAACCGTGCGCGTAGCATCGACGAGAAGAAGATGTATGTTGACTCTATATTGCTCATCTACGATGCGCGTATCGAGTATTTTGGCAACCACCCGAAGAATGGTAAGGACTATATCCTCGACATGAAGGCTCGCGATATGATCAAGTATTGTGCTACGGACCGCCCCTTGTTGCGCAAGGGCTTGAAGGATGCCGTAGATGCAGCTATCGAGAGCGGTCGCATCAACCTCGATATTGTTGCAACCTACTACAAGTGCCTCACCGAGGACTATGAGTATGATGATGAGGTTACGGGCGAGATGGTTCTTGCCGAGTACGACCGTCTGTCACCCCTCTTTGCCGACATTGCAGCCGAGGATGAGCAGTATAAGGATATGTTCGAGTCGAGCTTCTCGAATAGCGGTGCCGCTACTTGCGAGGGTCTCGAAGCTATCTACAAGGAGAAGTTGGAGGCCGATCCCGACAACATCGAGCTCTTGGCAAAGGCGGTGTCTTTGATGTCGCGCCGTCAGTGCAACAGCGACTTCTACTTCGAGCAGACCGAGCGTTACTACGCCGTGAGCCCCTCATCGGAGACGGCACTCTTCCTTGCAAAGAGCTTCCAGGACCGTGGCGATACCGACAAGGCGTTGAAGTACTTGCGCGAGGCGTTGGCGGTTGAGACCGACCCCGCAGCCAAGGAGCCGCTCTATGTACAGATTTCGCTTATCGAGATTTCTAACCGCAACTTCTCGGCAGCCGCAGCCGCAGCACGCGAGTTGCGCGCTATCAACCCCGAGAACGGCTACTCATACTTCATCCTTGGTCAGTGCTACGCTTCGACCACATGCCCCGAAGACGGTATCGGTGGTGGCTCGGTATATTGGGCAGCCTATGATGCTATGGCACAGGCGGTAAACCTCTTGAAGAACGAGCCCGACGTGCAGAAGATTGCGCAGCAGTTCATGAACGCATATCGCGGTGCATTCCCCAAGCAGGAGGACTGCTTCTTCGCGGAGCTCTCTGCCGGCGACCGCTACACCATCTTGTGTGGCTTTGCCCAGGGTCAGACAACAACCGTACGTTACCGCTAATCAATGGCGTAAGCAGCCTGACAACATCGAAAGTTATGCTTCTTCGCAACATTCGATATGCAATGGTAGCACTCCTCGTCGTGGGGAGTGCTACGTTGCTATTCTCGTGTGATGCGAAGCCCAAAGCCACGCAATACGACCTCGAAACGCTCATGACGGAGTCGAGCGAGAATCGCACCATAACGATGATCGAGCGAGGCTATCGCACCTACACGTTCTATGCTCCGCTTGTCGAGGGTTATAGCATGCGTAAGGAGCCATATCAGGAGTTTAGGCGAGGCATCGAGATGACAACCTACACCTCCGACTCTCTGGCGTTGGTAAATGCCATCATCACGGCTAACTACGCCATATACTATGAGAATCAGCGGCTGTGGGAGGCAAAGGGCGATGTCGTGATACACAAGTTCAACCGCGAGGAGGGCGATACCATCGTCAAAGATGTGACGGAGGTATATACCCAGCAGCTCTTCTGGAATGCTACGACCAAGAAGATATACTCGAATGTCGATACCAAGGTGTTGCAGGGTGAGGGCTGGCACTTCGGTGTGGGCTTCGATGCCGACGAGGATCTGAAAAATATCCACTTCCGTAAGTATAGCTCCGAGGTGGAGTTCGAGATGAACCAAACCAAGAGTCAGGCGGATAGCTTGGCAGAGGGCGACGATGCTCCAGCACCACAGAACAATAGGCCCAAGGCTGCGGAGGGCGCTACAACGCCCACTTCGAGTAGCGCAACACCCATAGCCCCCTCAAAAACGGCGCCTGCAAATCCCGTTAATGCCAAGCAAGCGCTCCTCGCCTTGCCCGACGAAAGAGGCCCAGCGGTCGTTGCCGGCGAAAATTTGGAGTTGCCAAAGATGCAGATACGCGCCACAGACGAGTAGCTTGCGCGCGTACGTATGTGTGCGCACGTATTTTTATATAATTGAGTAAACGAAAAATTGCGACACCTCGCGATGAGGTGCAGATTAAGTATATATAGAATTTATAGATGGGTTCCACGATAGCCATAATAGCCGTTATGCTGATATTCTCGGCGTTCTTTTCAGGTATGGAGATTGCCTATTTGAGTCGCAATCGTCTGCGTGAAGAGATTGACCGCAAGCAGAGCCCCATGTTCAACCGCATTGCCGAGCTCTTTTCGCGTAACGCGAGCAACTATATTACAACGATTTTGGTGGGTAATAACATTGCGCTCGTTATCTACTCGATGTATATGGCGGTGTTGCTCGAAGAACTGTTCCAGATGGAGAATGCTCTGCTCGTATCTATCATTTCGACCATCATCATACTCTTCATCGGAGAGTATATTCCGAAGTCGGTTGTTAGGCGCAACCCCAACTTCTACTATACGTTCTTCGCCCCTATAATCTATATTCTATATATCGTACTATACCCCATATCGCGTCTGACGACCTTCATCTCTTATGGTCTTATTCGCCTTACGGGACGACGTATAGAGCAGCGTGTGGAGCCTACGGAGTTCAACCGCGACGACCTCGCATCGCTTGTCGAGGCCGATAATGTCGAGGTGCAGCAGGAGGATGAGGAGGATATAAAACTCTTTCAGAATGCCCTCGACTTTGCCGACCTGCGTGTGCGTGACTGCATGGTGCCACGTGTCGATGTCGAGGCTGTGGAGCTCGATACATCCATCGAGGAGCTTACAGGGCGCTTTGTCGAGAGCCGCTTCTCGCGTATCTTCGTATGGCACGACTCCATAGACAACATCATCGGATATGTCAATTCCAAGAGTCTGTTCGAGAGACCTACGGACATCTCCGACATCCTGATTAAGACTATCTACGTTGCCGAGACTATGCCCTTGCAGTCGATGCTCGAAACCTTCACGAAGCGTCGTGCCTCGATAGCTGTTGTCATCGACGAGTTTGGTGGCACGGCGGGTATCATATCGTTGGAGGATGTCTTGGAGCAGATATTTGGCGAGATTGAGGATGAGCACGATGTGCAGGAGATGGTAGAGAGGAGCGTGGGCAAGGACGAGTGGATATTCTCCACGCGCTTGGAGGTAGAGTATCTCAACGAGAAGTACAACCTCGACATCGAGGAGCGAGATGAGTACGATACGCTTGCCGGCTATATCATTGCCGAGCATGGCGGCATCCCGCAGCAGGGCGAGGAGCTGAAAATCAATAACTTCACAATACGTATTCTGCGCCGTGTGCAATCGCGATTGGAGCTTGTACAGCTCCGTCGCAACGACTAATGTGCCGCATGGTGTGGAATTAAAACTCCTCGCAAAGGATGCGATTAGGGCTATATTTTTCGCCCCGCGCAGCTGCAAAAAGGTATGATAATGAAAAAAGCTCTCCCTTTTTGGTGTTGTTTGACAAAAATTTACTACCTTTGGAGGCTTAAAAGTGAATGAAAGCAAAATAATTAAAAAAATAATAACACGTTATGGCAACATTAAACACTCTTCGAACCAAGTACGGTATCGTCCTTTCGATTGTTATCGCACTTGTGCTTCTTGCATTTATTCTTGGCGACCAGCTTGGCTATCGTCAGGGCGAGGTCGCCTATGACGACCCCACAGTGATGGTTATCGATGGTCAGCCCGTTTTGGCATCGGAGTATTCAAAGGTACGTGAGCAGGTAGCTTACGCCGACCACGCGAAGGCCGATGTTTACAGAATGTACTTCGGCATGGACAACATGGCTATGAACGAGGATGCTATCGCAGCAACAGCGTCAGACATCGTTCTCTACGACAAGGCTATGGCTCCGTCATTCAAGCAGTTGGCAATCAACGTCTATCAGAACGAGATTGACAACATCATCGCCATGCAGACCGAGACGCGCGCTTCGCAGCTCTTGCAGCAGGGTGCCGATGCCGACGTTGTAACATCGATTATCTACGGCGAGATGGCAATGCCTATGCTCATTGCCGAGCAGCAGATTGCAGCCGACAAGTTCCAGACCATCGCTTCGGCAGGTCACTACCTCAATAAGTTGGAGGTTGAGCAGATGCTTCGTGAGGAGGGTTACAGCTACGCAGGTCGTTACATCGAGGTTCCTTATAGCTCGGTACAGATTCCTGCCGACGCAATTTCGGAGGAGGAGATTGCCGCATACTACGAGGCTCACCGCGTAGAGAACGAGAACTTCGGCAACCGCACCTTGACCTACGTATCTATTCCTCGTGTAGCTTCTGCCGAGGATAAGGCAGCTGCACAGGTTGAGGCTGACGCCTTTGCCAATGCCGTAGCTACGGGTGTCGAGGACCTCGAAAGCGAGGCAAGCAAGGTCTTGGCTGACTACACCGTAACGTACCGTGACGCAGCATCTCTCGACGAGGCAGAGCGCACGGCGTTCGACGAGAAGGGTTATACCGAGCTCGCTTACCAGAACGAGGCGTGGACCATGTCTATCCTCTTGGACGAGATTACCACAGCCGAGAGCTTCGATGTTGAGTATGCAGTGTTGCCCTCGCAGAGCGAGGCTGATGCAGTTGTCGAGGAGCTCAATGGCAATGGTGGCGACTTCGCAGCGTTGGAGATTCCCGTTGCTACCTTCAACGAGACTGTGGTTGTTGCCGATATCGACGAGAGCTTGGTTGAGAACTTCGCAGGTCGCGAGGTTGGCGACATCTTCGCATACCGCGCAGGTGCCAACTTCATCGTAGCCAAGGTTAATGCTGTGGGCGACGTTAAGGATTTCGTATGCGTAGCCGACTTCAAGAAGGAGCTTCGTCCGAGCGCCGAGACTTTGAGCGACATCAACAGCAAGGTTGAGGAGCTTATGGCAAATGTGGGTAACACTGTCGAGAGCTTCAATGAGGCAGTTATCGCTGCCGGCTACCAGCCCAAGCAGGGCTTGGTACGTCGCCAGAACACTATGCAGCGTGGCGTAGATGGCATCATGGGCTCACGTAACATGGCTATCTGGGCCTACGACGCTAACATCGGCGACAAGACCAGCATGGTACTCAACGAGAATAGCTACATCGCTATGGTGACATCTATCGACGAGAACGAGTACGAGATGCGTGACGACAGCGCTATCAAGCGCGAGCTTCGTCTCGATAAGCAGTATGCTGCTGCTTCTGCAAACCTCACCTCTATCGACGCTGTGCCTGCAAATGGCGAGTTGAAGGAGTTTGCCGATATTACCGCTACATCTATCGACTTGGAGCCCACGTTGGTTAGCGCCATCGTAGCCTCACGTGAGGCAGGCAAGGCTGTTAAGGTTCGTGGCGATGCCGCTGCATACCTCCTCGTTGTTGATGCAATCAATGGCGACGAGATTAGCGCAGAGACTATTGCCGAGGAGCGTCAGCCCTTGACAGATTCTTACAATGTGGCAGCCGAGATGCAGGGTACCATCATCTCATTGCTCAACAGCATCGAGATTGATGATATGCGTGGCGTAAACACCCTCTAATTCGGGGTGCCCGCGTTGGGCGCAAATAGAGGATACACATATTAGGGTAGCGGGGTGGACCATGGGTCTGCCCCGCACTGTTTTTTGGGAAGTTATAGAAAGACCATCACAACTATCGGTGGCGCAGGCAAGATAAGAGCGTTAGAGTGGTTAGGGAGGGGATTAGGGCGATTAGGGAAGTTAGGGAGATTAGGGATAATAATATAGTATCCATCCTCTAAACTCATTGAATTTCTATGCTCCTAAATTTCCTCTCTCCCAACTGCTTCTTGCCTCTAACATTGCACGGGTATTAAAAATAATACCCGTGCTGTTGTTTTCAGGGTAGATTTGGGGCCGGGAGTCGTGCGTATGGCGTTGCCGCTTGATTGGCGTTACTGCTTGATTGGCGCGCTTTGTGTTTGACGTCGGAGCGATGCCTCTTGAATGGCGGGCTTGCTCCTTTGATGGCGCAGCTGGCGCAGCATGTTTTCCCTTTCGCTACTCTTTAACTACTCTTTTGCTACTCTTTTGCTACCCTTTTGCTACTCTTTTGCTACCCTTCCCTCCCTTCCCCCCCCCGACAAGAAGAGCATATCATATTGAAATAAAATGACCTAATTTGAAATTTTTGGCAAAAAATTTGGAGGGGGGGGGGAATTTTTTATTATATTTGTATTCGGAACTGGTCTGAAATAGACCATGACAGAGCAAACTCTTATAAACATTTTATATTAACCTTAACAAACTTATTATCATTATGAACAGTTGGAAAGAGGCCACTGGTTGGCTTTACAAGTCGGTTCTTATCTCTGCTTTGGCAGGTATTATTGGTGCTGTTGCAGCAGTATTCTCGGTGTTCAATACCGTTTCGAACGCTGCGGGCGCTGCTGCGAAGGGTCACGGTGGCGACGCTCTTCAAGCAGTATCTGACGGTGCAAACACACTCGACACCATCACCCTTATCACAGGTATTGTGTCAATTGCATGTACTGTTATTTTCTTGGTTTACATCACAAAGCTTATCGACTTGGTAAATGCTGCCGATAAGGATGCTGTTTCGAAGATTCGCTTGGCAAACGTTATCGCTATTGTTGGCTCAATCTTCGTAGCATTTGTTCCCTCACTCGGTATCGTTGCTTTCATTATCAACGTTGTTGCATGGGTTATCCTCTTCATGGCTTATGGTAGCTTGAAGAACTCTTCAACTTTCCCCGCAGAGGCAGCAAAGGGTATGGGCAGACTTCGCACAGCGATGATTCTCTCGATTATCGGTGCTTTGATAGCTCTTATTCCTTTCATCGGTTTCATCGGCGGTCTTGTTTCGTTGTTCGCATTCATCTGGAACATCCTCGGCTGGAAGCGCGTTGCTAACTCGGATGCTCCTGCTTGCTAATTAGCAGATAAATATTTGATTAAATAGAGTGGCTGGTTAGTGGAGAGTTATCCACCAGCCACTCGTTGTATAGACTTAATTTATTGTAGATTCTATGAAACGGTTTTTTATAATGCTCGTTTCTATCTTGGGTGTAGCGTGTGGCTCGAACGAGGGTACGCCCGACGTAATTGTCGAAACACCATTAGATAACGAGGATTTTGTGTTAGTCGAGAACCAGACAAAAGATCTATGTGGCTTGCGTTTTTCGGACCAAATAAAGGAGTGGTATCCCGAGTTGTTGAACGTGGAGCTTATCCCTGTGGCGTATAAGGATATCGAGGTTCTCTATGGCGACCATAGCTATGTCGAGATAAAGGCTACGGGTGCAGATGGTCTAATAAGCTTCATACGTGCAGGCCTTGATTATCGTACCTGTACGTCGGAGTATGTCGTAGCTGCAACGTGTGATAAAATCGAGCTATGTCGATTGAGTGAGTACTCTAACGGTGAGAACTTTTACATGCTTACCGATAGCAATGGTGTTAGATTGATACGTGTGAACCCTCGTTATTATTCTGCGGGGGAGTTCGGCACAATTAAGAGCTATGGACCATACGAGCAGATTGTCTATAGCTACGATGATAACCCGTATAGCTACCTATTTAAGCAGGGTGGTAAGTATGGTGTTGCCGAGATGGAGTATGGCTTCCAGAAGGATAGTGTAGTGGTAGATGCTATCTTCGACGAGATTATCATGTATAATATGGTTGGTTCGTTTCACAACTATTTCCACCCCGATCTTGGATTCTACGGATCAGATTATATGGGTGGTGATTTCTTCCTTATTAAGCAGACCGACGGCAGCTATATGATGACAACGGGAGATAAGGATATGAAGTCGTTGTGCAAGCTCTCTGCCGACGAGGTTGCTTTGATACGTTCGGAGGCGGGTGTTGCAGATGATGCACTCCTCGTCGCTACATCGTTCTTCCCCGAGAATCGTACTTGTGAGCTATACAACGCAGGTAAGAAAATATCTGCACGTTTCTGGTTCTAACATGCCGATATGTACAAATTAAATTATTTAAAGTTCAATGCTATGAAAAAGATTTTACTTATGTTTGCCGTGTGTGCTATGTTCGTTGCATGCGGCGGTGAGAAGAAAGCGCAGACCATCGAGGAGCGTTGCGATGAGTATGCAAAGGTGACAGCGGAACTGACAAACGCAGCCGATGAGATTTCATATGGCAGAAAAAAGGTTGATTATTGCGCAGATCCAGCCTATCAAGACCTTAAACAGCGCTGTGAGACTACTATTGAAGAGTTTAAGAGCTGGTGCAGTTCACTGCCCTCGGAGGATCGGAAGAGGGTTATGGATTATCTGTTAGTTGCACGTGACAAATACCCCATTCCGGCACATCCTGGCGACTTCCCGGCATATTATTAGTGGAGAGCTTCTATCTCTATCTGAATTATAGGAGATAGTGGCTTCGGAAAACATCTATCAGCAAGTTAAGAGCCTGCCTAACAACAAAGAGTTAGGGCAGGCTCTTAACTTATTACCATAGTGTGGAAATGACTCTTAATACTCGCTTTCGAGGTAGGTGTAGCCATAGAGCCCCGAGCGGTAGTTCGAGATAAACTCCTTGCCCTCCTCCAATGTGATGACGCCACTCTTTACCGACTTGCTCACCCACACCTCTATGGCGCGTACCATGCGCTTGTGGTCGAACTGAACATAGTCCAAGACGTCGGCAATGGTCTCGCCCTCGATAATCTTGTCGATAACATATTCGTTGTTCTTGATGGTGATATGCACGGCGTTGGTGTCGCCAAAGAGGTTGTGCATGTCACCCAAAATCTCCTGATATGCACCCACAAGGAAGACTCCTATGTAGTAGGGCTCGCCGTCGCGTAGCTTGTGTACGGGGAGGTGGTGGGCATGGTTTGCCGTAGATATGAAGTGGTCGATACGTCCATCCGAGTCGCAGGTTATATCCTGAATCGTAGCGTCGCACGTGGGCTTCTCGTTGAGGCGCGAGAGCGGCATAACCGGGAATATCTGGTCTATGGCCCATGAGTCGGGCAACGACTGGAAGAGCGAGAAGTTGCAGAAGTACTTGTCGGGCAACGAGCGCGATATAGAGCGCAGCTCCTCGGGGGCATGCTTGCTCTTGGCAACGATGGCATTCACCTCGCGCGCGATAGACCAGAAGAGGCGCTCCACGAGTGCGCGTGTCTCCAAATCGACAAGACCGATGTTGAAGAGCTCCAACGCATCTTCGCGTGCCTGCAACGCATCGTGCCACATCTCTATAAGGCGGTTCGGATTGAGGTTGTTCCATATGTCGTAGAGGTCGCGGACGAGCTCGTGGGCATCGTCGGTTATCTCCTCATGCTCGCCAAAGGCGGGAAGACGTGTGCTTGCCAGAGCCTCGAAGATAAGTATCGAGTGGTGTGCCGTGAGCGAGCGTCCCGACTCGATGATGAGGTTGGGCTGCTCCAAGTCGTTCTTCTTGCATATATCCACGACCGAATATACGGCGTCGTTCACATACTCCTGAATAGAGTAGTTTATGCTGTTGCCGCTCACCGACGACTGTGTGCCGTCGTAGTTCACGCCGAGACCTCCGCCAATATCCACAAAGTCGATGTTGTAGCCACTCTTGCGCAGCTGCGCATAGAACTGCGTAGCCTCTTTCAGGGCGGTCTTAATGCGGCGTATGTTCGTTACCTGACTGCCTATGTGGAAGTGTATGAGCTTGAAGCAGTCGGTCATATCCTCCCTCTTCAACAGACCCAAGGCGTCGATAAGCTCCGATGAGTTAAGACCAAACTTGCTCACGTCGCCTCCCGACTCCTCCCACTTGCCGCTACCCGAGCTTGCAAGCTTTATGCGTATGCCGATGTTGGGCTTGATGTTCATGCGCTTCGAGAGCGTGGCTATGGTCTTCAACTCGCGCATCTTCTCCACAACGAGGAATATCTTGCGTCCCATCTTGTGCGCCAGCAAGGCGAGCTTGATGTAGCTCTCGTCCTTATATCCGTTACAGATAATCATCGAGTTGTTGTCGAAGTTGAGCGACAGCACGGCATGCAGCTCCGGCTTCGAGCCTGCCTCCAAACCCACGTTATAGTTGTTGGCGTGGCTTATAAGCTCCTCGACTACGGGGTGCATCTGGTTTACCTTGATGGGATAGACAATGTAGCTCTCGGCGCCATACTCATACTCCTTGGCAGCGCGTTCGAAGCACTTCGATATCTTGGCTATGCGGTTGTGCAGTATGTCGGGGAAACGCAACAGCAACGGTAGCGATACGTCGTGCAGTTGCAACTCGTCCATAAGTACCCGAAGGTCGATTTCGGGACCACCCTCCTTGGGGCATACCACCACGTTGCCGTTGGCATTTATCGAGAAGTAATCCTTGCCCCAGCTGTTTATGTTGTACAACTCCATCGAGTCTTCTACTTTCCACTTTCTCATTTTCCGAAAATAAAAGGTGTGTTAGGTTTTAAGTAGGTTCTATAAATTAGTAGATGAGTAATTCGTAGGTGGAATGGGTTTGGTTGCTATCTTGCGGCTATCCCATGCGGTTTTTATAGTCGTCGTAGCCGAAACGGCGCAGACAACAAAAGCCACTCTCGGGGTCGTATATCACGATGTCGGGGTGCGTCACGCCGTTGAACATCGTGGTCTTGACCATGGTGTAGTGTATCATATCGCGAAAGACAACCCTCTCGCCCACCTGTGGCGTGTGACCGTCGTCGAATGACCAGCCACCCATCATGTCGCCGGCGAGGCACGAGTTGCCACCTATCCACCACTCCTCTTCGTTAGCCTTCGGGTCGTGCATGCCCACAATCTGTGGTTTGTAGGGCATCTCCAAGCAGTCGGGCATGTGACATGCCACCGATGTGTTGAGCATCAGCGTGTTGCGGTTGCCATTGCGTACTATGTCCTCCACACGTGCTACCAACACGCCCGTATCCCACGTGAAGGCGCTGCCCGGTTCGAGTATGACGCGCAGGTGGGGATAACGACTCTTGAACGAGCGCAATATCTCGATAAGCTCCTTGCGGTCGTAGTCGCGATGTGTCATCAGGTGGCCTCCACCGAAGTTTATCCACTGTAACCTATCGAAGAGGTGCGAAAAACGCTCCTCCAAAGCTTGTAGCGTAGCCTCCAAATCCTCGGGGCGCGACTCGCACAACGAGTGGAAGTGCAGCCCCTCGATGCCGTCGGGGAGCGACGGCAGGTCGCACGACCTTATGCCGAGCCTCGACTGCGGTATGCAGGGGTTGTAGAGGTCGGTGGCGACGGTGCTGTATTCGGGATTTACTCGCAAACCGCAAGATACACCGAGCTCGTGGGCACGAGCACCATATTTGGCATACTGCGCAAGCGAGTTGAAGGTTATGTGCGAGCTACACTTCAAGAGCTCCTCAATCTCCTCCTCGACATATACCGGGGCGTAGGTGTGTACCCTCTCGCCCATCTTCTCCTCCACGAGTTTCGCCTCGCTCAACGAACTTGCCGTAGCGCCGTCGCTATGCTCTTTGAGCGTAGCAAAGAGGTGCCATGTGGCATTTGCCTTCAAGGCGACTATAACCTCGACGCCGGCACCCTTGCGCACCTCGTCGATGAGGCGCAGGTTCTCCATGAGCATCGAGCGGTGGACGACATATGCCGGAGTGGGAATCCCCGAAAGGTCCCACTCACGAAGCATACTATCCTTATCCATCATCATACCTCCAAGTCGATGTCAAACTTCTCGACCCATGGCAGACCCTTCTCGCCAAGCTCTTTGAGGAATGGATCGGGATCGAGCTGCTCGACGTTGAATACGCCCTCGCCACGCCATATACCGCGTGCGAACATCGAGGCACCAAGAGCTGCGGGAACACCCGTAGTGAAGCTCACGGCCTGTGTGCCTGTCTCGCGGAAGGCGATTTCGTGGTCGCAGTTGTTGTAGATGTAGTAGGTGCGCTCCTTGCCATCCTTCACACCGCGTATGCGGCAGCCGATAGATGTCTGACCGTGGTAGTTAGCACCCAACGACTTGGGGTCGGGGAGTACGGCTTTGAGGAACTGGATAGGCACAATCTCCACTCCGTTGTAGATGATTGGGTCGATGCGTGCCATGCCAATATTCTGAATCACGCGAAGGTGTGTAAGATACTCCTGACCAAAGGTCATCCAGAAGCGTGCGCGCTTGATTGTGGGGTAGTGCTTAACCAACGACTCGAGCTCCTCGTGGAAGATGAGGTATGACTCGCGCTCGCCAATCTCGGGGTAGTTCAAGGGCTTGTGAATGGCGTGTGGCTCGGTCTCAATCCACTTGCCATCCTCCCAGTAGCGTCCCTTCTGCGTCACCTCGCGGATGTTGATTTCGGGGTTGAAGTTTGTGGCGAATGCCATGCCGTGGTTGCCGGCATTACAATCTACAATGTCCAGATAGTGAATCTCGTCGAAGTGGTGCTTTGCAGCGTAGGCAGTAAATATTGCCGAGACACCGGGGTCGAAGCCACAGCCGAGAATAGCCATAAGTCCCTTCTCCTTGAAACGCTCCTGATATGCCCACTGCCAACTATACTCGAAGTGAGCCTCATCCTTGGGCTCGTAGTTAGCCGTATCGAGATAGTTTACGCCACATTCAAGGCAGGCATCCATGATTGTCAGGTCCTGATAGGGAAGAGCGACATTAATTACAATGTCAGGCTGGAAGGATTTCATCAGGCGTACAAGCTCCTCCACGCTGTCGGCATCGACCTGTGCGGTCTGTATGCGGTTGCCACCCACTGCGGCTGCAATCTCATCACACTTCGACTTTGTGCGGCTTGCCAGCATGATTTCGGTAAAGGCACTGTCTGCTGCTACCTTGTGTGCCACTACTGTTCCGACGCCACCGGCACCGATAATTAAAACTTTTGACATTTAGGTTGTTTGGTTATTTGTGTGCAGAGTACAGAATTGAGGACTCTGCGGACTCATTTACTCTCTTGATGCGTAGAGCTCGCTAAGGAACTGATATACGAGCTTTGCTGCCAGGAAGTCCGACGCCTTGGCATGGGGGTTGGGACATAGCTCCACCACATCCAAGCCTACGACCTTGTGCTCCCTTATCACGCGACGCAGGAGGTTCAGCACCTCGCGGTAGCTCAACCCTCCGGGCTCGGGCGTGCCTGTCGAGGGGAGGTAAGCCGGGTCGAGGACGTCGAGGTCGATGGTGATATATACCTCGTCGCTAAGCTGTGCCGACACCCTCTCCATCCACGTCGCATCGTTCGCTATCTGGTGGGCATAGAACGTGCGCTTGGGGTCGATGTTGTGCTGCTCCTCGCGTGCCGAGCTGCGTATGCCCACCTGCGTGATGTTCGACGTTAGCTCCTTGGCGCGCGCCATGACGCAGGCGTGGTTGTGCGACGACCCCTCATACTCATCGCGCATGTCGGAGTGGGCGTCGAGTTGCAGGAACGAGATATTCGGGTAGCGGCGTGCCATGGCGCGAAATGCACCTATCGACACGGAGTGCTCGCCACCGATGAGCACCGGGAACTTGCCGTCGTCGAGAATCTGCTCCATGCGACGCTCCACCTCGCGGCTCATGGCCTCGGGCGACGACGCCTCGACAACGGGGTCGAGTGTTGCGATGCCACGCTCGAAGACCTCGGTCTGGGTCTCTATGTCGTAGAATTCCAAGTTGTAGGATGCGTTGAGCAGCGCCTCTGGTCCCTTGTCGGCACCCTTAATCCATGTGCTTGTGCCGTCGTAGGGTACGGGCAGTATTGCTATCTCTGCCGTCTTGTAGCACGTATGCTCGTCGCTGAAATCACCAAATTTTCTCATACACTGTCACAGATATAATATATATCACGGGTCAAATATAGTAAAAATGGTTGGAATACCAAACAAATTAGCCAAAGATGGGGGCTAAAAAAGACCTATTTATGCGTTGTTCTTACCTTCGAAATACTCATTTACGATTAGTAAGCTCCGCTTTTTAGGGCGTCGCACGCCTAAAACTTACGCTCCTTTGAGCCACAATTTATTGCTTGTGGGTTGGTAAAATAGTTTTTATTTTGTATATTTGTAATCAGGATATAACGCGGAATCACGCTGTTCCTTGCAATATGCGAAGATAGAAAAGTGTATAACTCGTTTATAATGATTTTGCTATGAAGGTAATTTTAGGACTGTTTACTATTATTTCAGTGACATTAATGTCATGCCAAAAGGAGGAAATTAATGATCTAATTGTGCAAGACGCTTTGATAATTGATGCGCCTGTCATCGATTTGCCAATTACATTAATTAAGGAAAATATTACATTAGATAACAAACTCGAAAATCCATACTCTGTCACCAATATGCGTGTTGCGTATCACAATATTGAACCAATAATGATTGAGGCTGGAATAGAAGAGGACGATATAACGACGACTCACTATTACATAAAGTTCAAACCTGATAATGAGAGTGAACTACAAGCGATTAAACGCAGATATATTAACTGTGAATTTTATGAGTATCCTCTTGATTATGAGATTAGTGGGGTCGTTTCATATCATGATCCAATGCTCCCAGATTCCATCCCTACATATCAGTATGCTTCTATAGATTCAATATCATGGAATACAATTAATGTGCCTGAGGATGTTGATTATGAAATTCTTGAGCGATTGTTTATTCCTGATGAAGATTTGGATATAGATGATGTAGTAAGCGTATCTTCTATGTCAAGCAATCAATGTGATAGAGCTATGCAGGCGTTAGTAAACGAATCCATGCGCCTAACTGGTAATTCAGATGAATATTCTGAACCAGATGACATAATGGGGTCTTCTAATGTCTGGTATCCTTCTGGTCGTATTACGGCTTATGACGATGTTATTGGAGCTCAAATTCCACTTGAAGGTGTGAAAGTGCGAGCACGTCGGTGGTTTACGACGCGGTATGCGATAACAGATGCAGATGGATATTATCAATTTAGTAAAGGTTTTGTAAGACCCGTAAATTATGCAATCGTCTGGGATGGCGATGGTTGGAATATAAGAGATGGTCAAATATGTCAAGCTTACTATAATGGACCTAAACAAAAAGGTCCGTGGAATTTAGCTATACCACACGATAATAATAAATCCATTAGATATGCGACCATTCATAGAGCTGTATATCGGTATAAAAAGGGTAATATATATGGTTTAACAAGAATAAACGGGAATTTTACTACCAATATCTGCTATGCTCATCGCTCTAACAATAGTGGCTCGTATGGAGATTATAATCAGGAGTGGGGATTAGGTTTGTTCTGCGATATAAGAATATTTGGTAAATCAGAAAATTTAGAGTATAGGACTATTTACGAGATTTTATGTACCACATTTCATGAGTTGGGTCATGCTGCTCATTATACAAATAATATTGGTAGATATACAGTTTCAAAAAAAGTTCTTTTAGAAAGTTGGGCATCGTTTGTCGGTTATTATCTTACCTTAAAAGAATATGGAGAGTTGGGTAAGAGTTCAGGTCCGTTTACGATGAAAAGTATTATCGGTGCCAATCATAGTATGCTGCTATATTATGTGCCAATTTCAGGCATTGATAGGCAATATTGGACTCCTACGATTAATCCACCGGATTATACACCATTGTTTATTGATTTATATGATAGGGATAATCAAAGATCTGTATGGATATATGAACATCCTAATCATTCTCCTGAAGGTTCATATCAATTTATAAATGATGATGTACGGCTAATTCCTGCAAATATATTGGAAACGTTTGTATTTAATTCTAGAAAGCTATCTCAAATAAAAACAAAATTAGAAGATTTTTGTAATGCTAACACAGATGCAGAAAATGCAAACTATCTTTTATCAACTGAAACCATAAATGCTCTATTTGAACACTATGAATACTTTGATTAGACTTATTATGGCAGCAACACTTGCAATATCGACACTATCGTGTGAGGTAGATTATGCCTACTCTTTGAAGTATGTTGCTGTAAATGATAGTGACTATCCAATCGAGATATATAATTTGCGTTTTGCGGATAATTGTATAACAATTGCGCCTAACTCTGCGGTCGTTTTGGGTAAGGAAACGCTACCGTCGGGAATAAGGATTGAGAAGTTGGATAGCCCACAATGGTTTTCGTTGGGAACACCTGTGGTAGGTTACAACGAAGAGTATCTTCTTACGCACTCCCCTACTAATAGTGATATACCGCAGGATCGTAATATGTGTAATGAGTCAGCCTATATCTGTATTCGCGTGAAAGGTGGATGGGAATACACCTATACCTTTACCAATGCGGACTATGAGCTGGCAAAGGAGTATGGTTCTCCACGCTTTCAATGGGATTGATGTCGTTGCTTTTTGGGGCGTCGCACGCCTAAAACTTATGCCCCTTTGTAGTCGCTCTGATAAACATGTGGGGCTGTCCAAACCATATCGTTCGGACAGCCCCATCACTATATGAGCCTCTCTAACAGCTGCTCGCTACGAATTAGCGGCGAGGCTTGATGTTGAGCTTCACGGGCTTAATCATGTTCTCGGGAAGGAGAATAGTGTCGAGCTCCTCCTTCGTGAGGATGCCATCTTCGAGCACGATGTCGTAAACACGACCACCGGTAGCCATTGCCTTCTTGGCAATCTTCGTAGAGTTCTTGTAGCCGATAACGGGGTTAAGGGCTGTTACGATACCGAAGCTATCCTGAACATACTTGCGGCACTGCTCCTCGTTAGCTGTGATGCCATCAACGCAGTTCACGCGCAAGGTGTCGAAGCCGTTCATCATAATCTCTGCCGACTCGAAGCAGCACTGCGCCATTGTAGGCTCCATGGCGTTGAGCTCCATCTGTGCCTCCTGACCGCACATTGCAACACATGCGTCGTTACCGATAACCTTGTAGCAAATCTGGTTCATAACCTCGGGGATAACGGGGTTCACCTTGCCGGGCATGATAGATGAGCCGGGCTGACGTGCGGGAAGGTCGAACTCGTGGAGACCGCAACGGGGACCCGAAGCCAAGAGGCGAAGGTCGTTACAAATCTTGTTGAGCTTAACAGCTACGCGGCGCAATGCCGATGAGTAGCCTACCATGCACGATGTATCCGACGTAGCCGCTACCAAATCCTCGGCGAGCTTGATGTCCCAACCTGTGATTTGGCGAAGAGCTGCAATGCACTTCTCCGAGTACTCGGGCTCCGAGCATATACCGGTACCGATAGCCGTAGCACCCATGTTCACGGTGAGGAACTCCTCGGCGGCAAACTCCAAGTTCTTCTTCTCCTCGCGAAGGATTTGTGCAAATGCGCCAAATGTCTGGCCGAGGGTCATGGGCACTGCATCTTCGAGCTGTGTACGACCCATCTTCAAGATGTGTGCGAACTCCTTTGCCTTCTTGTCGAACGACTCGATAAGCAACTCGAAGTGCTGCATATAGAGCTTGTGTGTAGCATAGAGGCCGAGGTGGATACCGCAGGGGTAGGCATCGTTTGTCGATTGTGAGCAGTTCACATGGTCGTTGGGCGAGCAGTATTGATACTCACCTGCCTCGTGACCCATAATCTGCAAAGCACGGTTGGCGATAACCTCGTTGGCGTTCATGTTGGTTGTAGTGCCGGCGCCACCCTGAATCATGTCGCAGGGGAACTGGTCGTGGTGCTGACCTGCCATAATCTCCAAGCATGCCTTCGATATGCCGTCGAACTGTGCATCTGTCAAAAGACCAAGCTGGTGGTTAGCCTCGGCAGCAGCGAGCTTTGTCATAGCCAAGCCATTGATAAACAAGGGATAGTCCGAAAGGTGGAAGCGGCTGATGGGGAAGTTCTCCACACCACGCAAAGTCTGTACACCATAGAGAGCCTCGACGGGAACCTGCATCTCGCCAATAAGGTCGCTCTCAACACGCATCTTTCCTGAAAAATTAGTTGCCATAGATTGGTTGTTTTTATTTATTTGGTTATTTAGATTCGCTCTATTTGGGGTTAAATATCATGTAAAGGTAGGTAATTTTTCCGTATTACGCAATTTTTTGCGCAACAATTTACTGTTTTGCCTCTGCATGTATGTTTGTGCCGAGGGGCGTTTGGGTTGCGATTTTTCCATAAAATGTAGAAAATGTAGTCTTGTGGGGGTTGTATTTTTGTGGCGTAAGTGGGCAAAATGGTAGCAAGCGCACCATTCGATGGTCATCGCCCCGCCCCCCCCATAAAGAGAGTCTGGGCTTGTGCCGTTCAGGCGGCTCTCTCTCTGCGCTATCCAAGCGGCGCCTGCCACCCATCTCCTCACCTCGTCCCTTACGTCGTGCCCTGCCACAAGGGGGCATTAAATCTTTAACCCTAAACACTAAAATTTATAGCTATGAAAAAGTTCTATCTTGTGACGGCTGTTGCCGTTGTCCTCTCCCTGCTTGTTGCGGGGTTTGTTATTCGCGATTTGCGCAGCGAGAAGCGGCGTTTGGGGCGTAATGTCGAGGCGCTGCTCTCAACCGCGGAGTTTTATCGTACCCGGGCGGGCGAGTCGGCGGCATCGGTTGCGGCGCTACACCTCGAAATCGATGAGCTCAAAGCCTATCGTAGCCGCGATGCCGAGCAGATACGCTCGTTGGGCATACGCCTGCGACGTGCCGAGAGCATAGCGCACAGCGCCTTGGAGAGTGGGTACGAGGTGTCGTTGCGGTTGCGCGATACCATCGTTGTGCGCGACACGTTGCGCGATACCATACGCCTCTTTTTGCACGACGACAGATGGAGCCACCTGCAAGGTATAATCTTTGGTGACAGCCTGCGTTATGAGCTGCGTACTGTCGATACTTTGACGCAGATTGTACATCGCGTGCCACGTCGCTTTCTGTTCTTCAAATTTGGCACGAAGGCTATACGTCAAGAGATAGTGTCGTCGAATCCGCACAGCCACATAGTCTATTCCGAGTATATAGAGTTGGGGCGCCGCAATAAACGTTGAGAGTAGCCTTTGAATGTTATCGAGGGTGTAGGTCTGTGGCTGCGGGTGGCACAGTTTGTTGCGAATAAATTGCTCTACTTTGCAAAATTTTACTATCTTTGCGAGATTATATATATCAAGGTATGCAACGCATTGCACTATTTCCGGGGTCGTTTGACCCATTTACGCGGGGCCACATGGCCATTGTCGATGAGGCGCTACGCCTCTTTGACAAGGTTGTTATCGCCATAGGCTACAACCCTGCAAAGCGCGGATTGCTCGATGTCGAGGCGCGACGAAGGCTTATCGAGAGGGTCTATCGCGACGATAGGCGCATAAGTGTCACCACCTATACGACGCTCACGGGCGACGAGGCACGCCGAGTGGGTGCCACGACCATAGTGCGTGGTGTGCGCAATTCTGCCGATTTCGACTATGAGCGCACGTTGGATCGCGCCAACCGATGCCTCTATGCAGAGCTGCGCACCGTGGTTGTGATGGTGCCTGCCGAGGTTGAGCACATATCGTCGTCGTTGGTGCGTGAGTTGCACCTCTTTGGGCGCAATGTTGGCGAGTTCATGCCCGAGGGCATCGACCTTGCGGAGTTTTTGTAGAGAGTATTAACCAAAAAAACAGATAAGCAATATGCAGTTTACAGCAGAGATGATTGCCGGACTTTTGAACGGCACGGTCGTGGGCGATAAGAGTGCCACGGTCAGCACCGTATCATCTATCGATGGAGGCAAGGCGGGTGCGCTTGCCTACCTTACAAACCCCAAGTACGAGCAATACATCTATACTACCGAGGCGAGCATCGTCTTGGTCGATAATACGTTCGAGCCCAAGCAGGAGGTGAAGACAACGCTTATTAAGGTCGAGAACGTGGGCATGTGTGTACTCAACCTCTTGGAGATGTATAATGCGGCACGTCCTCGCAAGAGCGGTATCTCGAAGCTCGCATCAATCTCGGAGGGGGCTACCGTGGGTGATGACTGCTACATCGGCGACTTCACGGTTGTTGAGCAGGGCGCTACGATAGGTCGCAATGTGCAGCTCTATCCGCAGTGCTACGTTGGCGACAACGTTACCATTGGCGAGGGCACGAAGATATATCCCGGCGTAAAGATTTACGAGGGGTGTATCGTGGGCAAGAACTGCATCCTTCACTCGGGTGTTGTTATTGGCGCCGACGGCTTTGGCTTTGCCCCGAAGGAGGATGGCACGTTTGCCAAGATTCCGCAGCTGGGAAATGTTATCATCGAGGACAACGTGGAGCTCGGTGCCAACACATGTATCGACCGCGCGAAGACCGACTCTACAATCATACGTCAGGGCGTTAAGCTCGACAACCTTATCCAGATAGGTCACAACGTTGAGATTGGTGCCAACACCGTTATGTCGGCACAGGTGGGTATTGCCGGTACGTCGAAGGTTGGCTCGAACTGCTTTGTTGCGGGTCAGGTTGGCGTTGCCGACCATGTGACTATCGGCAACGAGGTTAAGATTGGCTCGAAGACGGGCATCGACAAGAATGTTGGCGATGGCGAGATACGCTTTGGCTATCCTGCGCTCCCCGGCATGCAGTATCACCGTTCGTTTGCCATCTTCCGTCAGTTGCCCGACATGGCGGCAAAGCTACGAGAGGTGGAGAAGCGCCTTGCAAAACTCGAAGAGTAATACCTCGGAAACGGCGCGTGGCAGAGAGCATCCGCATAATGGGTATCGACCCCGGCACCAACTACATGGGCTATGGCATCATCGACATTGTCGATGGGAGGCCTTGTGCCGTGGTGATGGGCGAGATTGATATGCACAAAATCGCAGATGCGCACCACAAGTTGCGCTACATCTTCGAGCGTGTCAGGGCGTTGGCCGAGGGTTATCGACCCACGCAGGTTGCCTTTGAGTCGCCATTCTTCGGAAGCAACGTGCAGTCTATGCTCAAACTCGGTCGTGCACAGGGTGTGGCTATCGCTGCCGTGCTCTCAACGCTGCCCGAGGCTGCTATCGAGGAGTATGCGCCGTCGCGCATCAAGCAGGCGATTACGGGTCGAGGCTCGTCGTCGAAGGAGCAGGTGGCAACGATGATAAACTCTATACTCGGCACCGACTACAAACCGCGCAAGTTGGATGCTACGGATGGCATGGCTGTGGCGTTATGTCATTGGTTTACGGTATCTAATGTGCTTACGCGCGTCACTGCGGGTGACAAGCGCAAGGGGTTGGGTGGCGACAGCAAGTCGCGCAAGGGTAGTTCGTCGTGGGAGAGTTTCGCAAAGTCCAATCCCGACCGCATTAAGCGTTAATGCAATAAAGTGCGTAGTGTGTGCGTTAGCTGCTATGTACAACGAATTTATAACAAGATAAGTTTAATATGAAAATACTATTTGCAATTTTAGGCTGTGCCACACTCTTGGTAGCGTGTGGTGGCGACAAGAAGAGGGGCGATAATGCGGCGGATGCAAAGACCGAAACACAGATTGAGGTGGCTGCGCCTGCCTCTTCGAATATTAAGATTACGGGTGACCTTGCATCGCTTATTGGCAACGTGAGCGATTATCTGGGTGTAGTAGATGTTCGCACCGACGAGGGTCAGACCTATCGCACCGAGCTCGATGACAACATGCGTTTCGAGGTCTTGGTCGATGCTCTCGAAGGCGAGGGTATCATGCTGACGCTCAATGGCGACACGCTGGTCTATCTGATTGCCGAAGGTCGTGATATGAATATTACAACCGATGCCGAGGGCAATATGATTGTCGAGGGCTCGATGCTCTATCCAAAGACGACCGAGTTTCAGAATAGAGCCTCGAAACTCTACGAGAGGTTATATTTAGCGCAGAGCGAGGAGGAGATGGAGAAGATCTACGAGGAGTTGCTCGACTACATCCATAGCTTCATTGTCGAGAATATCGACACTCCGCTTGCACTGTACACGCTGCCCACGTTCATAGGTCTTGGTGGCGACGACGAGGTTAGCAACGAGCTCTTCAAAAGAATCAACCCTAAATATGCGCATCTCAAAAGCTATCAGACGTTGAATAACACGATGATTGGTGCCGATTTGGTGGATATCACTCTGCCCGATGGCGAGGGTCGCATGGTGTCGGTGTCGGAGCTGTGCAGCGCCGGTAAGTGGGTGCTTGTCGATTTCTGGGCTACGTGGTGTGGTCCCTGTCGTGGCGAGATCCCCTATCTTGTGGCAGCCTATGAGAAGTTTGCTCCCAAGGGTTTCGAAATCTATGGTATATCGTTCGACAACCCCGGCAACGAGGAGCGTTGGCAGAAGTTCATTGCCGACAACAACATGTCGTGGGTAAATGTGTGGGGTAGTGGCGACGACGGCTCGTGGAGTGCCGGCGAGGCTTACAACGTAACGGGCATCCCCACCAACTTCCTCTTCTCGCCCGAGGGTAAGCTCGTGGCAAAGAACCTGCGTGGCGAGGATGTGGAGCGAGTTTTGAGCGAGCATATTAAGTGAGGTTCAGCATAAGTTATAAATAATAATATCTAAATTGTAATTAAGAATGAAACGTTTATTAGTATTGATATGTGGCATCTTTGCACTTGGTGTGAGTAGTGCCACCGAGCCTACGACCCAGAGTCAGGCAGTGAGCAAATCGAGCATTGGTGTTGGTGACCGCTATATAGACATTGCACTTACCGATGTCGATGGTAATGTGGTGTCGGTATCGGAACTTTGTGCCGAGGGCAAGTGGGTGCTCATCGACTTTTGGGCTACGTGGTGTGGCCCCTGTCGTGCCGAAATTCCCCATCTTGTAGCCGCTTATAAGAAGTACGCCCCCAAGGGTTTGGAGATATATGGCGTTTCGCTCTGCGGTCCCGGACGCGAGGATACGTGGCGTAGCTTCGTTGAGAGCAAGGGTATGACATGGGTCAATGTATGGGGCTATGAGGGTGATGTGTGTCACGCAGCTTCGGACTATGGCGTGGAGTACATTCCTACAAACTTCCTTGTGTCGCCCGAAGGAGAGATTGTGGCAACACAGTTGCGTGGCGAAAACATCGATGCTATACTTGCAGGTTATCTTAACTAACGCATTGATTTATAATGACATTGATAGGCGGTCAAATATCGGCCGCCTATTTTTTATAAAAATTTTTTGCAAAAAGTTTGCACAGAACTTTTTTTTGTCGTACATTTGCACTCGCAAAACGGGATGATATGGTTCTGTTATGCTAATAAGGAATGGCTCCGTAGCTCAACTGAATAGAGTACTTGACTACGGATCAAGCGGTTACAGGTTTGAATCCTGTCGGAGTCACAAGAGCGGCAATCGAAAGGTTGCCGCTTTTTGTTTTTAGAGATATTATTGGCTCCATATTTACTCACTTGATTATATTTACTATCTTTGTAGTCGTGAAAGATAGGTTTACTATAAAATTTGGTTTCAAATGTATAGAGTAGCATGTATTTTGGCAACACTGCTGTTGGCAGTGGGTTGCAGCAGCAATGATGGTGGCGAGCCTAACGATATAACCTCGCCCGATGGACGCACCAAGCTCCACTTTACGATGACCGAGGCGGGAGAGCCTGCCTACTCGCTTACGTTCGATGGCGAGGAGCTTCTAAAACTATCACGTTTAGGTCTTACCACGACCGACGCGGACTTTACCGAGGCTCTTACGTTAGTTGCAACGGAGAAGAGGTCGGTGGATGAGTGTTGGCAGCCGGTGTGGGGAGAGTATGCCGAGGTGCGTAACAACTATAACAGCCTAATTGCCACGCTGAATACGAAGGAGGGTAGGGAGCTCAAAATCGAGATGCGTCTCTTCGACGATGGCTTGGGCCTGCGCTACATAATCTCGGGCGAGGGCACGGCGGCCATAACCGACGAGCGCACCGAGTTTGCTATGGGTGGCAACTACTTTGCGCATTGGATGGCGGGTAGCGACGACGATGCCGAGTTTAACTATATGCACACGCCGATAAGTGACATTTCGCCCGCTACAATGCAGCAGTCGGCAGGTCGCGTTACCGACCTTATTGAGTGTGGTGTGGCTACGCCCATAGCCATGAAGAGCGAAGCGACGGGTAACCACCTGGCAATACACGAGGCTGCGCTATGGAGCTATCCCGGCATGGCACTCTCCTATGATAATGCTACGCAGACCTTTGCCGCCGAGCTTTCGGGCGACGATAAGGTCAAGAGCGAGGTTTCGCTCCCCTTCTCTACGCCATGGCGCGTGGTGGTTGTGGGCGATAGAGCCGGCGCCTTGGTCGAGAGCAACCTGATACTCAACCTCAATGAGCCCTGCAAGTTGGAGGATACGTCGTGGATTAAGCCCATGAAGTATGTTGGCGTTTGGTGGGAGATGCACCTCAAAGAGTCTATATGGGATATGGATGGCGCCTATCCGCACTGTGCCACCACCGAGAATGTGAAGCGCTATATCGACTTCGCTGCCGAGAATGGCTTTGGCGGTGTCTTGGTCGAGGGATGGAATGTTGGCTGGGGTCGTGGCGAGCGCTTCGACTATACGCAACCCTATCCCGACTTCGATATCGAGGAGCTCTGTCGCTATGCCGAGGAGCGTGGAGTGGAGCTTATTGGTCACCATGAGACCTATGCCAACGTCAAGAACTACGACGCACAGATGAGCGATGCCTATGCCTACTACGAGTCGTTGGGCATAAACAACGTTAAGACGGGCTACGTTGGTGCTATCGAGGGATGCAACCACTACGACCGTGTGATGGTGGATCACTACAACCGCACAGTTACCGAGGGTGCCGAGCATAAGCTCTGCATCGACATACACGAGCCGATACACTCTACGGGTATCTGCCGCACATATCCCAACCTTATGAGTGCCGAGGGTATGCGAGGTCAGGAGTGGCAGGCATGGAATGCCGGCAACTGCATCGACCATAACCCTACGCTGCCCTTCACGCGCAACCTCGCCGGTCCTATGGACTTCACCCCCGGCATCTTCGATGTGCGCTACCACAACACCATAAACAAGGCGGCTGCGACTGCCGACGGCTCGGTAAATGCAGAGTATGACTACGTTTACTTTGTGAACTCGACACTTGCACACCAGCTTGCACAATATGTGGTATTTTACAGCCCCATACAGATGGCGGCAGACCTTCCGGACAACTATCGTGAGAGGGATGATGCCCTGCAATTTATACGCGACGTGTCGGTGGATTGGGCTACGACACGCTGCCTCGACGCCGAGATTGGCGACTACTGTGTTACGGCACGCCGCGACAAGTTCTCCGATGATTGGTATGTGGGAGGCATCACCGATGGCGAGGCTCGTAGCGTAAGTTTTGCCCTCGACTTTCTGGACGCTGGGCGCGAGTACGAGGCTACGCTCTATCGCGATGGAGCGATGGCGGGCTGGGATAGCCGTCCGACGGAGTATGTTATCGAGAAGTTCAGGGTAACATCTGCCGATGAATTGTCGGTTGCTATGGCGCGTGGCGGAGGCTTCGCCTTGCAGATAAAGGCGTTGTAGGAGCTGTTCGAACGTAGAATACGTAAGATGCTGAACAAAAAGAGTGCAGGCACCCTCCAAAAAAATCAATGGAGGGTGCCTGCAAGTTGTGCCATATTGGTCCATTGTGTCCTATGTGTTGGATATAACCTCGTCGAAGCCTATCTTTGTAGTGCGATAAAACTATAATTTAACTCAAATGTTTATTAACTGTAATTCTGTTGTATCATGGGATTTTTCAAGAAGTTATTTGGCGTAGCAACAAGTGTCGTTAGCGGCGATGTAGAGTCTTTGGCAGAGGATTTGAAGGACGACGCTGTTGGAACAATTCAGGAGAAAATCGAAGAGAAGGTCGAGGAGAAGATTGAGGAGAAGATTGAGGAGAAGATCGAGGAGAAGGTTGAGGAGAAGATCGAAGAGAAGGTCGATAAGGTACTCCACAACTAACTTTATGCCGACCATGCGCCATGCGGGTCGTGTAACGTGGTTAGAAGCGATTAGGGAGATTAGAGGTATAAAACGCCTCTAATCTCCCTAAACCTTACAGTGCGGCTGTGTTTACGCCTCGAACTTCTCGCCCATAAACCAGCGTGGCAGGTTGCATCCGATGTAGTTGCCCACTATCGACCACCACCATGCGCCCAACATCCACCACTCGAAGTTGCCCGTGATGCCGGCAACGCCATAGTAGTAGGCGTCGGCTACGCAGTGCGGCAGACCGCACATTATGAATACGGGCACGCCAAAGAGCAGCGGCAGGTAGTGTCCTCGGCGCGCTCCATAGACGGCAAGCGTCATAATCATGCCCGTGCCCGATGCTGTGACCACAAGACCGTGCCACGATGCGGCGGCGCGCGCTTGGAGTATGGTGTCGAGGTTGGCAATGACCATGTCGTTTGCTACGTAGTTCGTGATTAGGGCAGCAAGCACGCAGCCCACGGCATTGCCAATGAGCATTGGCACCAGACGCCACGACTCGCGGTATGGCAGATAACCCGCTTTGCCCGTGTAGAGTTGTGCACCGCACATCACAACAGAGAGCAGTCCGAAGGCGAAGAGCACGGCGCCCACTACGCCCCCGACGCGCAGATATACGAGGCCGGCAACACCAATAAGCAGACCCGCAAAGATAGACATTGATATAAAGTTTCTCATACTACATGCTTTTACTTGACGCCGTAAAGTTACGCAATATTGGCGAGATAGACAATACATACGAAGAGGATGACCACTAAACGTGTGGCCATCTCCAAGTGCTAATATGGCTTGAACATCGCCACGCCCCCACCCGCAACTACGAAGTGCGCCACTCGTTCAACGCTAATCCCATCGTTCCGAACTCAATCGAGTTGTTGGTTTGGCGTGGTACAGACGATAATAGGTCCTACTTTATCTGTTTTTGCCATTTCTCGCGTGCGTATGCCTGCAAATCTGCTACTGCATCACTCTCATCGACAATCTCCCGTCCGATAATGGTTTCGATAATGTCCTCCATTGTTACGACGCCCAGAAAGCACCCATACTCATTCTGTATCTGAGCAATATGTTGCTTTCGTTTGAGCATCTCCTCCCAAGCAATGCTCACGGAGGTATCTTCATTAAACGATAGTATGGGACGTTTAATATCTGCTAACGATTTGTTAAAGTCGTCTTCTGCCATTCGTTCAAGAACAGTTTGTTTGAGTACAAAGCCTGTGATAAAATCGGGGTTGTCGCTGTAAATGGGGATTCTCGAAAAGATGCCGTGCATCTTATTTGCATGAAACTCTTTTAGCTTTGTGCTCTCCTTGGCAGTAATTACAACTGTTCGTGGAGTCATAATCTCATGCAGGGCAATGTGTTTGAGATTAAAGATGTTTTGCACCATGTCACTCTCGCTCGCTTCAAATACTCCCTCCTTGGTGCCTACGCTCACCATAGCCGACACCTCCTCGCGGCTGACCGACAGGGGTTGCTTTTTTGACGCTATAAGATTTGTTATACGTTCCGATATCCATACCAAAGGGTACGAAACGATTACCATCCAGTGAATAATCTTCGATGCCGGCATGGCTAATTGCCTCCAATAGTACGAGCCGATGGTTTTAGGGATGATCTCCGATAAGACAAGTATCAGAATGGTTAATACGGCAGAGATAATGCCAAAATAGGCTTCGCCAAAGACCTTCACAGCCTCTGCTCCCACGCCCGCAGAACCCACGGTGTGGGCGATAGTGTTAAGCGATAGAATCGCAGAGATAGGGCGGTCGATATTTTGTTTCTGCTTCATCATTAAAGAGGCATTTTTAGCCCCTTCTCTCTCTCTCATTGTAATAAATGACATTGGCGTGGAGAGTAAAACAGCTTCAAGTATCGAGCACATAAACGATACCGATAGTGCCAATAATAGATATAATATGACTAATTCCATATGCAAATTTCCCGACGTACATACATCGGTATAATAAAATAATGTGGGTTATATGATTGAAATAGTTACCATAGCCAACACTTTGTATTACACAAGTTTTTATTATGTGGTATGGTAATAGAGTCTCTCTACAAGGAAAATAGACTAAATACGCAGTGTGCAGAACAATGTAGAGAGTTGTTTTGGGGTCCGAGTATAGCACATCGTACGAATATCTACATGATTCGTTGTGCTTATAGTTGAATGAGATAAATTAAATTTTGCGAAATACGAGGGCTTAATCTTATTCAAATATCTATTTCCCCTCCTCATGCAACAATCGGTCTGATATTCGCTCTCTGTATCAGCACATTCGTAGTTGCATATGCTCTCTGCTGTTTCAACGTTTGTGACACGAGATGTTTGAGCATCCACAGCATGTGCAGATATACCACCCAGAACAGAAACAACCAGCATTATTACGGCTGTTATTAGTCTGATTATGTTGCACCTAAAATACTCCATTTATTATGGGAATCTTCTATAAGCTATTCAATAACTCTTTGGTTGTCGGAGCCCCCCCCAAAAAAAGGCTTGCAATCCATAAATCGCGCTCTACAATACTCTTTGCTGCTCCTCTATCTTCTAATTATCGTTCATAGCCCCTTTTTTGAGTGTAGTAAATAGCTACTTCCGATATAACGGCTATTGTGTGTTGTTTATTGTTGTGATGACCGCCATTTCTTATATATTTGGTAGCCCCCGCCATTTAAGCAACTTCGTCCCGGTAAAGTTACGCAATATTGGCGAGATAGACAATACATGCGAAGAGGATGACCACTAAAAGTGTGGCCATCCTCCTCGTATCGTTACATTGAGAAGTCTTGCCCAGCCCAACCAAGCGCAAAGCGCACGCCAAGCAAGCAGCGTTGTTGGGCTATGCAGTGGGCATTTTATTCGCCGATAGCCAACCTTTTATCTCCCTTCTACTTCGCTATCTCGTCCATCATCTCTTGAAAGACCTCCGCAGCATAGGCCATCTCGGCATCGTTGCTCAACTCCGGGAACCACTCGTTCAACTCTATGCGTATCGCTCTGAACTCTATCAAGTTGTTGGTTCTATCTGCCTCTTCCAGTCGCTCTTTATAGCTGTATATATGCTCCTTTATCGCCTGCTGGCGCTTTGCGCTTATCTGCGTAGCTACACCTCCGTTTAATAGCTTTACAAGGGTGTCGTTGAAGACTTTTTTGCCCGCCTCATCGAGTGAGTGACCCCATTCGCGCATCTCTGTCATAACTTGCAATGCCTCAATCTCTTTGCCCTCCTCCATCAGGCTCACTGCTCGGTCCCAATATTCGTTACACCTCTGAACTACGTAGTCCGGCTCTTGCATCTCCGCAGAGCACTCCTTCGTGCTCCATCTCATTGCAAATGACTCGCTGCTGCTCACCATGTACAGGGTACATAAAAGTGATGCTATGATAAATCTCTTCATGGTTATGTTGGATTATTGTAATTTGCCAATATCGTTGTTTGCGGAGAGCCCCTAATTACAGAAGATTCCCGCGTGATAACAAAAAACGGACAACTCGCGTTGTCCGTTGTCGTAGTGGATAGGGGATTCGAACCCCTATGTCATGCGTGAGAGGCATGTATCCTAGCCCTTAGATGAATCCACCATTCGGTGTCATTCGGGTTATCCCCTTTTTGACGTTGCAAATATACGGCAATTTTTTAATATACCAAAACTTTTTGCAAAAAAATTGCAACTTTTATATAAAAAAGATGTTTTATCCCCCGCCAACATTGCCATACCTTATATTATATATAGCACCCCTATCGATAGAACGAAGATCGGCGTAGAGGGATCGTAGGTCGTGCAGAGTATTTTGTGGTGTTGGGGAGGATGCCCCATTCTTTTGTGGCACGCTATTTTGTGTTGAGCTAAATAATTTGTATCTTTGAGGCTATGAAGCTAAAAAGTTTTGTGTTATGAGAGTATCTTTTATCGTGGCACTCGCAGCCATTGTGTTTGTGTCGTGTGCCGATAGCAATAGGGGTGCAGGCGACAATGTTGTGCCTGTGTTCGAGGAGCAACATTTTGGTCGTCAGTGCGAAAATGTGAATATCGATATAGTGTGTCAGCGTATTGCCAATGCCAATGGTAATGCGGTGTGGGAGCGTATAGATATGGAGAATTGTATGCGCACGTTGCCCCATTTAGATACCGACACCATAAGGGTTGCTGCGGATATTGTGCCTGCTGTCGAGGCTTTTGTCGAGTCGTTCTGCCGCGATGTCCAAGATCTGGGGGTGGAGTATGTCTATACCATCCATCAGGAGCCGCTGTATAGCCGTGACAATACGGTGCTGTGCTATCAGACCGAGACCTATACCTATGCCGGAGGTGCACATGCTGTCGAGGAGTTGTATTTCGACTGTTACGACGTCGATAGTGGTAGATCCTACGATTTTGGTTATCTGCTCGATAGGGACTCGGAGTGGGGTGTTGCGGTAGCCGAATTGTTGAGTAGCAAACTTATGGCGCAGCATGGCGACATGTTGTTCGATGTCTCGGCAGATGGTGTTTATATGCCCGAGTCGGTGCTCATCACCGATACGGGATTGTTGCTTGTGTATCAGCCCTACGAGCTTGCTCCCTACTCCTATGGCATGGTTACGGTAGAGCTTACCGACGAGGAGCTTGCTGCCACCGGCGCCTCGTTAGTGTGGGTGCATTGACACAATGAGAGATAAGGGATTCGGTATAAGTTCAGATGCAGAGAGTGGTAATTCTCTGCATCTGTGGCTTTTAGCGGGCGTAGTTGGCGTTGAGGTAGTCCATGACCGAGAAGCGTGTGGGGTGCTTCGCGCCGTCGATATTCACCACCTCGGAGGTGATGCGCAGTCTCTTGCCTCCAACAACATACTCGTCGATAAAGTGAAGTATTAGGTGCAGACTGTCGTGCAGCGGGGTGATTGCCAACGAGTGGTCGGCATACTTTACAGAGTGGAAGAGGTAGGGCGACTGCTGCTTGTCGAGCTCGTCAATGATATACTGCGAGCCATAGAAGCCTACGCCCAACATCGATGCCTTGTTGTAGGGCACGTTGGAGTCGGAGGTGCCATGAAAGAGCAGCATGGGCGCTGCCTCACCTTTGAACTTGGGGCGTCCCGAGGTCGAAAACAGAGCACCGGCGCATGCTATAACGCCGCCATAGCGGAAGCCCTCGGGGAGAACGCTGCATCTATCATCGTCGTTGTTGAGCATCCACTCCGCCTGCAATGTTGCGATAGCTCCGGCACTCGACCCGCTGATAATGATGTGCTCCCTATCCACGCCCCATGTGTCGCTATGTTCCAACACGTAGTTCGTAGCGGCATATAGGTCCTCGACAGCAATATTTACGGCATTATTCATCGCCCCAATCATATCTCTGATATTCATGTCGTTGCTGTTGTGAATGTTGGCAAGCCCCAGACGATAGTCGATAGATACTACGGAGATACCGGCGCGTGCAAGGGTCTCGAAGTAGTGGGCATAGCTCTCGTTGTCGCGTGTGCCGCCGACGAAGCCTCCGCCGAACATAAATATCACGCATGGACGACGTTCCGTGCCACAATGTCCCGACATCTGGTAGAGGTCGAGATAGAGCTCTGTGCTATCGTGCGTAGCGTAGTGGTGCGTGGTGCGCTGTATTCGCTCTTGGGCATAGCTGCCCTGTGTCGTCAGTATCATAATCAGTGCTAATAGAAACGCTCTCATATCTAACAATATTTTTACCATTTTCGATATAGGATAGCTCTTATCAAATCTCAACTATTTATCCCACTCGCCAATCTCCAAGTTGCGAATCTCGCCCTCCTCGATGTCGAAGCGTACGGCGGTACGTACCTTGTGTATGCCATAGATACCCGCTGCACCGGGGTTTATGTGCAACATATCATATAAGGGGTCGTATATGACCTTTAAGATGTGTGAGTGTCCGGCTACGAAGAGCTTTGGACGTGCACTGTGGATATGTTGTAGCGCCTTTGGCGAGTAGTGGCGCGGGTAGCCGCCGATGTGGGTCATAAGCACCTTCACGCCCTCGACCTCGAAGAGGGTAAATTCGTGATATACACGACGTACCATGCCATCGTCGGTGTTGCCATATACGGCGCGCAGGGGGCGGAAGGCTGCTATGCGGTCGGCAAGTTCCAGCGAGCCTATGTCGCCGGCATGCCATATCTGGTCGCAGGGTTCGAGGAATCGTTCGAGCGCTTCGTCGAAGATGCCATGTGTGTCGGATATAATACCTATCTTCATATTATTTATCATCTGCATACAAATATAATTATTTTTTCGTACATTTGTACTATCGTTGGTAGTTTATCCCCACTTTTAGAACAAACGTTTATCAATATGGCCATCAATTTAAGAACGCTAATCGTTGCGGCTGTTGCCATCATGGGTTGTGGCATGTGCCACGCACAGCAGAACCTGTGGCAGTATAGTCAGGTTGTATCTCCCGAGCTCCATGACGACGGTAGTGTAACATTCCGTCTCTTTGCTCCCGAGGCAGAGAGTGTAGATGTCGTGGGCGACTTCTTGGCAAAGGGGTGCTCGGAGGTCGCTATGCAGCCCATAGGCAATGGCGTGTGGGAGTATCGTACCGAGCCTCTGCCTTCGGAGTTATATACCTACTCGTTCCGTATCGACGATGTGCGCACCATACACGACCCCTCGAACGTATATGTCATGCGTGATGTGGCAACGCTTATGAACTACTTTATCGTCCCTGGCGAGCGTGGTGACTTGTACTCGGCACAGAACGTGGCGCACGGCACACTATCGAGGGTGTGGTGCGAGGTTGAGAGGGGCAAGAGTCGTCGTATGGCGGTCTATACCCCGGCAGGATATGAGGATGGCAGGGGTCGCTACCCCGTTCTCTATCTTCTGCATGGCATGGGTGGCGACGAGGAGGCGTGGATAGCTACGGGACGTGTGGTTGAGATTATGGATAACCTAATAGCCAAGGGCGCGGCAGAGCCCATGATTGTGGTTATGACAAATGGCTGCACCAAGCACTCTTCGGCGCCCGGATTCTCACACGAGGGGCTGTGGCAGCCCTATATGTCGGGGTCGATGGATGGCTCGTTCGAGGCGTCGTTTCCTGCGATAGTAAAGTGGGTCGATAAGCACTATCGTACCGTAGCCCGCAAGTCGTCACGTGCCATTGCCGGATTGTCGATGGGAGGTTTCCACTCGATGCAGATAGCCAAGGAGTACCCTGCGATGTTCGATTATGTGGGGCTCTTCTCTGCTGCCATCTTCCGTGGCGACGACGGTGTGGCTATGTACGATAACCTCGAAGCGAAGCTCGAACGACAATTCGCGCACCCGCCAAAACTCTATTGGATAGCCATTGGTAGTGAGGATTTTCTCTTGGAGGAGAGTGTCCGCTACCGCGAATTGCTCGATAGTTGCAACTATCAGTATGCCTACTTCGAGAGTGGCGATGGGCATATATGGCGCAACTGGCGAATCTATCTATCGATGTTTGTGCCACAACTCTTCAAAAAGTAGTATCGGACTATGGAACAGGTAGTTAAAGATAGACTCTGGACGCGAAACTATATCTTCGTGTGTATCTCGGCATTTTTGATGTCGTTCTCGTTCTATATACTTGTGCCTACGCTTCCGCTCTACCTCGAATCTACGTTCCACATCGACCAAGGCATGGTGGGCATCGTGTTGTCGTGCTACGTTATAGCCGTGTTGAGCGTGCGCCCCTTTGCCGGTTTTATTGCCGACACCTTCCCTCGCAAGCAGGTCTATGTCATAGCTTATATGCTCTTTGTAGTCTCCTTTTTGGGCTACTTTGCCGTGACCTCGACTCTTGCGCTGTTTATCTTGTTGCGCATCTTTCACGGTTTCACGTTTGGTATGCTTACCACTGCCGGAAACACGCTCGTCATCGATGTCATGCCCTCGTCGCGCCGAGGCGAAGGTCTTGGTTACTATGGTGTTACCAACAATCTCGCTATGGCGTTCGGTCCTATGACGGGTCTCTTTGTCATAGCTTCGGGCAACTATAATCTGCTCTTTATGACATCGCTAATTACGGGTGGTGTGGGTCTTCTCTTTGCCTCGGCTGTTCGTACACCGCGACGTGCTATGAGCGATAAGGTGGAGTTTAAGCTCTCTGCCGACCGCTTCTTCCTCAAAGAGGGCATACGTGCCTGCATCGCCTTCTTCCTGCTCGCCATACCCTATGGTATGACAACGAGCTATATGGCTCTCTATGCCGAGCAGTCGGGTATCACGCATAATGCAGGGCTCTTCTTTACGGTTATGGCGGCGGGACTTATCGCCTCGCGCCTACATTCGGGCAAGAGGGTAGATAAGGGGTATATTACGGAGGTTATACGCCTTGGCATGTGCATCGCCTTTGTTGGAGCCTTGGGCGAGGCGTCGCTCTCGGTGATATGTGGCAAGAGCATCATCGCAGGATATGTCACCTATTTTGTTACAGCATTCCTCTTCGGTTACGGCTTTGGTACGCTCTTTCCGGCATACAATACGCTCTTCATCAACCTCGCACCTAACTCGCGCCGCGCTACGGCGAATGCCTCCTACCTCACGGGGTGGGATGTTGGCATTGGCACAGGCATGCTTGTCGGAGGCTACATCGCCGAGTTTGACTATGCCTATTGCTATATGCTTGGCGCAGGATTGATACTTCTCTCGCTCATATTCTTTGTTGGCTCTGTTGCTCCGCACTTCCAACGCCATAGGTTGCGTTAGGCGGTTGGTTTGGTGCGGGATGAACGGCGCTTTGCTTGAATGACACAGCTGCCCCTGTTTATTTTCCCCCTTTCACTACCTTTTGCTACTCTTTTGCTACTCTTTCGCTACTCTTTCGCTACTCTTTCGCTACGCCCCCCCACCCAACAAAAAAAACGACCCTCAAAATTGAGAGTCGTTGAAGTTGGGCTACCGGGATTCGAACCAAGAATGACAGGACCAGAATCTGTAGTGTTACCATTACACCATAGCCCAATATGTGTTTTTGACGGTGCAAAAGTAGAACAATATTTTTTAATTACAAAGAAAATTGTAAAAAAAATTCATACCTTTGTTAAAGTTTTTGCTGTAAATACAAGTGATAATAATATAAACTGTTGATTATGAAGAGTATCAAATCAAGACTTATCGTGATGAACTTCTTGCAGTTTGCCGTGTGGGGAGCTTATCTAACGTGTATTGGTCAGTTTCTTGGTCGCGCCGGCTTGGGTGATTACATCTCGTGGTTCTATGTGGCGCAGGGCATTGTCTCAATCTTCATGCCCGCCATTATGGGTATCATTGCCGACAAGTATGTTCAGCCGCAGCGACTACTCGGTATGTCGCATATCGCTGCCGGAGCCTTCATGCTCGTTGCTGCCTACTTTGGCTATGAGGCGTCGCAGGTTGCCGTTGCCAATGCCGGTGTCGAGGGCTTTAAGGGTGATATATGGCCCGTCTTCATCCCTTATGTGTTGAGTGTGGCGTTCTATATGCCTACCATTGCGTTGTCTAACACCGTGGCTTTCGGCACGCTGACACGCGCAGGCTACGACTTTGTCAAGGCGTTTCCGCCTATTCGTACGCTTGGTACCGTAGGTTTTATCGCCTCGATGTGGATGGTAAACAGCATAGGGTTTGGCTTGGACCAGCCGGCACAATATACCTATATGCAGCTCGTTGCCAGCGGTGCTTTGGGCTTGTTGCTTGGCTTCTACTGCTTCACGCTTCCGAAGTGTCCTATCGACGTGGCTAATGCTTCGGTCAAGAAGAGCTGGGCACAGAGGTTGGGTCTCGACGGCTTCGTGCTGTTCAAGCAGAAGAAGATGGCTATGTTCTTCATCTTCTCGATGTTACTCGGCGTGTCGTTGCAGATTACCAACGGCTATGCTACGCCCTATATCAATAGTTTTGCTGCAACGTCTAATAGCTGGTTTGCCAACAACTCTACGATGCTCGTCTCGTTATCGCAGATTTCGGAGGCTCTCTGCATCCTTCTTACATCGTTCTTCCTGCTCCGCTATGGTATTAAGAGGGTTATGCTTATTGCGATGTTTGCGTGGGTGTTGCGCTTTGGCTTCTTTGGCATTGGCACCACCGAGACGACGTTGGGCGTTATAGCACTCATCGCTTCGTGCTTGGTCTATGGCGTAGCTTTCGACTTCTTCAATGTGTCGGGTGCTATGTTCGTGCAGCAGGAGGCTCCAAAGTCTATGCAGGGTAGTGCACAGGGACTCTTTATGCTTATGACAAACGGTATTGGTGCCTCGGTGGGTACGTATATCGCCGGTTTGATTGTCGATAAACACTGTATGTGGGCAGGTGACTACTTGGTATCGCGTCCGGAGTATGGCGCTGATGGTTGGCAGATAACGTGGTTTATCTTCGCCGCCTATGCCCTTGTCGTGGCCTTGGCTTTCTGGGTGCTCTTCCGCTATAAGCATACGCGCAAGGAGGGCGAGATGCTAAAACATTAGGAGTAGTACCATACCGTAAATAGTAAACTATGAAGGGTGGCTAAATTAGAGGTTTAGTCACTCTTCGGGGCTTGGGGCCAACAATCTAATTGCACTGCGCTTCGCCCTGCCCCCCCCTTATAATAGCTTAACGCATGATACAGCAACCATTAGCCGAGCGCCTGCGCCCCCGAAGTCTCGACGACTATATCGGTCAGTTGCACCTTGTGGGCGAGAGTGGCGTCTTTCGCAAGTTCATAGCATCGGGCAGCGTGCCGTCGTTCATACTCTGGGGACCTCCGGGTGTGGGCAAGACCACGCTTGCAAACATCGTGGCTACGGCTCTCGATAGACCGCTCTACACGCTCTCGGCCGTTACGTCGGGCGTCAAGGACGTGAGGGAGGTTATCGAGAAGGCGAAGAGCAAACACCTCTTCAATACGCGCCCCGCCTTTCTGTTTATCGACGAGATTCACCGCTTCAATAAGTCGCAGCAAGACTCGTTGCTTGGCGCCGTGGAGCAGGGTATAATCACGCTTATAGGCGCCACCACCGAGAACCCGTCGTTCGAGGTTATATCGCCACTGTTGAGCCGCTGTCAGATATATGTGCTTAAACCTATGGACGACGGTGAGTTGCACACGCTACTTATGCGGGCGCTGAAAGAGGATGTGGAGCTGCAAAAGCGAAATATCGAGGTGCGCGAGACCGAGGCGTTGTTCCGCTTTTCGGGTGGCGATGCACGCAAGTTGCTGAATATCATCGATATTGTCGTGGGAGCTTCGAGTGGCGATGTTGTCATCGACGATAAGTTCGTTACCGAGTGCCTGCAACAAAACATTGCGTTGTATGACAAGTCGGGCGAGCAACACTACGACGTTATCTCGGCATTTATCAAGTCGGTGCGTGGTAGCGACCCCAATGCCGCTATCTACTACCTGGCGCGTATGCTGGCGTGTGGCGAGGAGCCGCGCTTCATAGCACGCCGATTGGTCATCCTCGCGTCCGAGGATGTGGGTCTGGCGAATCCCAACGCACTGCTTCTTGCCAATGCGTGCTTCGATACGGTGCATAATATCGGCATGCCCGAGGCACGTATCACCCTGGCAGAGACCACTATATATCTCGCCACGAGCCCCAAGAGCAACTCCGCCTATGCCGCTATAAACAAGGCGCTTCAATTTGTCGAGCACGACACCACAAACCGCCCCGTGCCCCTGCACTTGCGCAATGCCCCAACCAAACTTATGGGCGAGCTTGGCTACGGTGCCGACTATAAGTATGCGCACGACTATGCGGGGAATTTTGTTGAGCAGGAGTTCATGCCTGCGACGCTGAGTGGCACACGCTTCTACACCCCCAACGAGCAGAACGCGCAGGAGTCAAAAATTGCCGAACGCATGCGCGCTTTGTGGGGCGAAAAGTATAACCGTTAAATAAGACTTTATCGCTGTTTGATGCGAGTGCCCCCAAGAGTTCTGTTGCTCGAACTCTTGGGGCACTTTGTTTTATTGGCGTGCATTGGCGCTTGGCGGCGCTTTGCTTGGATGGAGATTTGTTTGGCGGCAGGAGCAGGAGCACCCTTGATGGCGCAGCGCTTCGCTTGGTGGTGCAGAGTTGCTTTGATGGCGCTTTGCTTGGACGGTGCTTCGCTTGGCGGCGCTTTGCTTGGCGGTGTAATTGAGCTGCTTGGATGGCGGGTGGGGCGATGCCCCTTGATGGCGCTTCGCTTGACGGTGGGGCTATGTTGCGTGGACGGCACTTTGCTTGGCGGTGTAGAGTTGCTTTGATGGCGCAGCTGACTCTGCTTATTTTCTCCCTTTCGCTACTCCTCTGCTACTTTTTCGCTACTCTTTCGCTACCCTTTTGCTGCTCTTCAACTCCTCTTTACCTCCCCCTCTTCCTCCGTCCGCGGGTATTATTTTTAGTCCCCGTGTTGGTGTGTGGCTCTGTGATGTTGGTGAGTGCGCCACAAGAATACGCCCTCCTCTCCGTCTGCGGGTATTATTTTTAATACCCGTATCGGTAAATGGGTGGAGGGGAGATTTTTTGCGGGGGCAATGCAAGTAGTTGGGTATAAGAATCCAAATATGTAAGGCTGACTAAAAAGCCTACATAAACTTTTTGGTCAGCCTTACATTAGAAGTTATTCTTCGGACAGAGTCAGGTTATTTGCCAAAACGGATACCCAATTTGAAATAACCGCAATGGAAAGCACCACCTTTAACAAGACCATTATAGCCCATGCCAACCGAGAATCGCTTAATGTCCATTCCGAGTCCGACTTGACAGAAGAAGCCATTAAAACCTCCAAGATCAGCAATGCCTATAAATCCACCCAATGAGCAATTTACATATGGAGTTACCTTCTTGCCCTGTGTGAAATAACCCTTCATATTTATTCCCATAGGGACGTATGCCTCAAAAATGCGAATGGTTTCAAAACCATAAGAACTGCCCCAAATTTCGAAAGGGGTAATAATTGAGTGAAAACCTGTTTCAAAACCCAGATATAGGTGCTCAAATATTCGAGCACCGAAATTTACGTCAAGTGTTGGACCGGCTCCTTCTGCGTAAAAGTTGGTGCCAAGATTTACGTATCCTTGGAATTTTACGTTAGCTGTGGTGGTCGGTCTGGGTGTTGATGCTGGAGTTGATGCTACAACTCGTGTTTTCGACATAGGGGTTGGCTGTATTGTAGCAGCCTGTTCCTGCATAATATCCTTCTCTCCATTTGCGTACTTTATATAGAAGATTTCCGACTTCGGCATAGTGTAGGTCGGACCTTCGAGATTACTCCATTTCTTGTATGTCACAGACTGCTGATCTATGGCTGTGACCTTTGCCTGAATCTCATCGGCATTATTCAAAACGATAATGTCTTGTGCGTGTGTAATTGAGCAAAACATCGCGCATAAAGCGATAAGTAAAAGTTTTTTCATAATGTTGTGATTTTAAGTTAAACAAAAGTTGCACTGCTGATAGATGGCAACCGTTTAACTCAAATGAGAAGCGTGGGTAGTGCCTTTGTTGACTGGTACGACCAAGCACCATACTGACGAAAGCACATACCCACGCCATACGGCGTGAGCATTTAGCGTGCCTATTGTCCGTCAGTTGTAAAATTGGTCGTTTCGTCAACTAAACAATAGCCTAAATGCCATCAAAACAAACTGCGTATTCCGCAATCCAAATACAAATATAGTAACTTATTTTGTTTTTACAAAAGAATATCAATGGATTCTTCCATCTTCCGATGCCAAGTGTGGGCGATGAATGAATAATCTCCAACTCAATATTTCAAGCCATTTGTAAGCGTGGTAATGTGTATTTATATATATGGGTATTATTTTTATACCCGTGTCGAGGCGTGTGGTTTTGTTATGTCTGTGAGAGGTCTCCAAGAATCTGCCGTCCTCTACGTGTGCGGGTATTATTTTTAGTACCCGTGTCTGGTTTTGTGGTTTTATGATGTTTTGGGGTGCTCCCAAGAACATGTCCTCTTCCCCGTATGCGGGTATTATTTTTAGTCCCCGTGTTGGTGTGTGGCTCTGTGCTGTTGGTGAATGTGCCACAAGAATACTCCCTCCTCCTCTGTGTGCGGGTATTATTTTTAATACCCGTGGATAGGGTTTTGAAATAATGTGCTATCTTTGCCAGAAAATAGTGTGATATGGATAAACATATGGTTAGGTGGCTTCCGGGAGAGAATCCCGTGGGTGATCTATTTAATGAGTTCCCGGAGCTGAATGTTAGGCAGGTGGCGCGAGCAATGGGGATAAATGAGAGCCTGATGCAGCAATATGTTAATGGCGCAAAACGTCCAACTGCCGAGCGCCGTATCGAGATTGAGAGCTTTCTGCACAAGCTCGCAGAGCGCCTATCTAAAATAAAATTGTAGTTGCTGTCGTTTATGGACATGACGAGATAAAACGACTGACATTTTGTCACTATGCTGACAAAAGTTGATGTTGAGGTCATGTCAAACGGCTTTTGGCATAGAGATTGTCATAGCTACGTAGCAGAACAGAAAATATTTATCAAAAACATAAAAACAGAAGAATACTATGGCAGTAAAACCACTTTCGGACCGTGTATTGGTGAAGCCCAATCCGGCAGAGGAGAAGACCGCAGGAGGTCTGTTTATTCCGGACACAGCAAAGGAGAAGCCCCTTATGGGTAGGGTTGTGGCAGCAGGCCCCGGCACAGCAGAGATTAAGATGGAGGTTAAGGTTGGTGATGTGGTGATGTATGGCAAGTATGCCGGTACCGAGCTCAACTACGACGGCGAGGACTATCTCGTGATGAAACAGTCGGATATTATCGCAATTATTGAGTAATAATTATCATTTTAGGAGAGATTATGGCAAAGGAAATTAGATATAATGTAGAGGCTCGCGAGCTTCTCAAAGATGGTGTTGATGCGTTGTGCAACGCCGTGAAGGTGACACTTGGCCCCAAGGGTCGCAACGTGATTATCGACAAGAAGTTTGGTGCACCGCAGGTTACCAAGGATGGTGTTACGGTAGCCAAGGAGGTGGAATTGGAGGATACGTTCGCCAACATGGGTGCGCAGATGGTGCGTGAGGTGGCGTCGAAGACCAACGACGATGCCGGTGATGGCACAACTACGGCTACGGTTCTTGCGCAGTCGCTTATCTCGGTGGGTATCAAGAATGTGACTGCCGGTGCAAACCCCATGGACTTGAAGCGCGGTATCGACGCTGCGGTTGAGAAGGTTGTGGAGTCGTTGAAGAAGCAGAGCCAGGTTGTAGGCTCGGACTTCGATAAGATTGAGCAGGTGGCGACAATCTCGGCAAACAACGATAAGAAGATTGGTAAGCTCATTGCCGAGGCTATGGCAAAGGTAAACAACGAGGGTGTAATCACCGTCGAGGAGGCAAAGGGTACCGAGACTCACGTAGATGTGGTTGAGGGTATGCAGTTCGACCGTGGCTACATCTCGGCATACTTCATCACCGACACCGAGAAGATGGAGGCACAGCTCGACAAACCCTATATCCTGATTACGGATAAGAAGGTATCGACGATGAAGGAGATTATGGGCATCTTGGAGCCCGTAGCACAGAGCGGACGTTCGTTGCTTATCATCGCCGAGGATGTCGATGGTGAGGCTTTGTCGGCATTGGTTGTCAATAAGTTGCGTGGCACGCTGAAGATTGCAGCTTGCAAAGCTCCCGGCTTTGGCGACCGTCGCAAGGAGATTTTGGAGGATATAGCAACGCTCACGGGCGCTACCGTAATATCTACCGACAAGGGTATGAAGATTGAGGATGCCGGCTTGGAGGCTCTCGGTACTGCCGATAAGGTTACACTCAACAAGGAGAACACGACTATCGTCGATGGCGCCGGCAAGAAGGAGGCTATTGCAGCCCGCGTGCAGCAGATTCGTGCCTCAATCGAGAATGCTACATCGGACTACGACCGCGAGAAGTTGCAGGAGCGTCTTGCCAAGCTCGCAGGTGGCGTTGCGGTACTCTACGTAGGTGCTGCTACCGAGGTTGAGATGAAGGAGAAGAAGGATAGAGTGGATGATGCTCTTGCGGCAACACGTGCTGCCGTAGAGGAGGGTATCGTGCCGGGTGGTGGCGTTGCCTACATCCGTGCCGTGGAGGCGCTCGAAGGCATGAAGGGCGAAAATGACGACCAGACAACGGGTATCCAGATTGTTAAGCGCGCTATTGAGGAGCCTTTGCGCCAGATTGTGGCTAACGCCGGTGGCGAGGGCTCGGTAGTGGTGAACAAGGTTAAGGAGGGCGAGGGTGCCTTTGGCTACAACGCTCGTGACGACCGCTACGAGGATATGCTTGCTGCGGGTATTATCGACCCGACGAAGGTGTCGCGCGTGGCTTTGGAGAATGCTGCTTCGATTGCCTCTATGTTCCTCACGACGGAGTGCGTATTGGCAGAGAAGAAGGAGGATAATCCTCTGCCTCCTATGCCCGCAGGTGGCGGCATGGGCATGATGTAGTGCCGACGTGCCGGAGATAGATAGAGGGACTGACCTATGCGTGGTCAGCCCCTCTTGTTGTAGCCCCTCTTGTTGTAGCCCCTCCGGGACTCGAACCCGGATTTAAGGTTTAGGAAACCTTCGTTCTATCCCTTGAACTAAAGAGCCCTGCGGAGGGCAAAGATAGTGAAAAAATGGCAAACACAAGTGGTGAGGCTAAAAATTATATATTTGCACTATCTTTGTCCTTTTAGACGGCACTTCGCTTTGACGGCGTAGCTGGCGCTGCTTGGATGGCGGGACTATGCCCCTTCGATGGCGCTTCGCTTGGCTGGTGCTTTGCAATATGGGGTGGAGCAACCTCCCTCGGAGGTGTGATAAAATGCTGCAAATGCGCCATGTAGCATTGTCCTTGTGGAAAAATAAATGTATGAAAAATGGGACGATGACAAATGAGTAATAGGCTAATATACAGTAAATTGTATATTCCGTTGTGTGCCGTTATGAAATTAGTACATGAGAAAATCGGTTGAAAATTTCGGTTACTTACAAAAAAGTCTTATATTTGCGGAGTTAAATAGATCCGAGTATCAAAACAATATAGGTTATGTTGGAACAGAATTTAATAAAGATGTATGAGCAGAGCTTTCGTGAAAACCGCGAGATGTCTGCTTTGACCGACTACTTCAAAAACGAGAGTTTCTCGTATTACGAGGTTGCCAAGGAGATAGCAAAGCTCCACCTGATGTTCAAGCAGGCTGGCATCAATCGTGGCGATAAGATTGCCCTTATTGGTCGTAACAATACACGTTGGTGCATAAGCTACCTTGCTACAATCACCTATGGCGCTGTAATCGTGCCTATCTTGCAGGACTTCAATCCCAACGATGTTATCAATATCATCAACCACTCGGAGAGCCGTTTGCTCTTCCTTGGCGATAACTTCTGGGATGATATCGAGGGCGATCAGGTGCCCGCTATCGAGGCGGCGTTCTCATTGACCGACTTCCATGTTATCTACGAGAAGGAGGGCGACAAGCTCACAAACTACATGAAGAACATGTTGCAGAACTATCGTGAGGCATATCCTCGCGGATTCAGCGTCGATGATATCAAGTATCCCGATATTCCTAACGACCATGTCTGCCTTCTGAACTATACGTCGGGCACGACAGGCTCGTCGAAGGGTGTTATGCTGACGGTGAACAACCTTACGGGTAATGTGAGCTTCGCTATGGGAATGATTAACCCCGAGACGGGTGAGCACTACTTCCGCAGGGGTGGTCGTACGCTATCGTTCTTGCCCTTGGCTCACGCCTATGGTTGTACTTTCGACTTCCTCTCGACCATCGCATGTGGCGCTCACGTAACGCTTCTTGGTCGTATTCCTTCGCCCAAGATTCTGGTTGAGGCAATGAAGGTTACGCGCCCTACGGTTGTATGTTCGGTGCCTCTGATTTTAGAGAAGGTATATCGCAAGAGCATACTTCCGATGCTCGAAAAGGGTCCTATGAGCATCGCCATGCGTATCCCGCTTATCAACACCGCCATCTATTCGACCATCCGCTCGCGCCTTATGGAGCAGTTCGGTGGTTGCATCGAGATTTTTATCGTGGGTGGTGCTGCGCTTAACCGCGAGACCGAGGACTTCCTGCGCAAGATTAAGTTCCCCATCACCGTGGGTTATGGCATGACCGAGTGTGCTCCGCTCATCAGTTTCGAGGTGCCTACGCTCTTTAAGTCGGGCTCGTGCGGTCGTGTGCTGCCCAAGTTGTTGGAGGCGCGCATCGACTCATCCGACCCGAAGAACATCCCCGGCGAGTTGTTGATACGTGGCGAGCATGTCATGAAGGGTTACTACAAAAACGAGAGCGCTACGAAGGCTGTGTTGCAGGACGATGGTTGGTTGCATACGGGCGATATGTGTACTATCGAGGATGATGGTACGCTCTATATCCGTGGTCGCTGCAAGACCATGATTCTCTCGGGGTCGGGTCAGAATATCTATCCCGAGGAGATTGAGGAGCGTTTGAACAACCTCTATATGGTTGCCGAGTCGCTTATTATCGAGAATAACGGTCGTCTTACAGCCCTTGTCGTACCCGACTACGAGTTGGCAAATGCCGAGGGTGTCGATATGGAGAAGCTCCCCGAGATTATGGAGAATAACCTCAAAGAGCTCAACACATTGGTAGCATCCTACGAGAAGGTTGCCAACATCGTCATCCACCGCGAGGAGTTTGTAAAGACGCCGAAGCGCAGTATCAAGCGTTATTTGTATAGTGCTGAGCGTCTAAACCTCTCTTAAAATAGCGGCTATAAAGGCGAACTGCTGCGTTACGCTCGTTCTCGAAATCCTCATTTACGCCAAGTAAACTGCGGTTTCTCGAACTTCGCAAGCCTTGCATTTCATCCTTTATAGCCACTATTTTTTTAGCTTGAAGGCGAATGGTGGCGTCGCTAAATAGAGAATTTAGGGAGTATAGGGAGTTTAAGGAGATTAGGGAGAGTGAGAAAAGCTTTCTCTAACCTCTCTAAACTCCTTAAATTCATTAACTTCCCCAATCCTCCTCTAACCCCCTGCAACTCCCTAATTTCCCTCTCATGTCATGCGCCGCGGTTGCCTCGTTATCTCGCGTAAATCTTCGTCGCAAGTTGGGGGCTTTGTGGGTCGGTGATAACTGCCGAAAGGCCTTGTGCGGTCGAAAACCGGCGAATACCGAAATAAATAGCAAATCTCTTTTGCCAATTCTGAATAGTTTTGTATCTTTGTCGCGTGGATTGCTATACCTATGGTATAGGCCTCTCCATCGACATGGGATGTCGGTAATCGAAAAACGCGATAAGTTTAGATACAAAATATGAAGATAGCATTAGCCCAGCTCAACTACACTGTTGGCGATATTAAGACCAACGCTGCCAAGATTATGGCGGCAATCGAGCGAGCCAAGACCGAAGGTGCCGACCTTGTTGTATTTGCCGAGTTTGCCGTGAGTGGCACGCCGGCATATGGTCTTTTAACCAAAACCACATTCCTAACGCTCTGCGAGGAGGCTGTCGATGCCATTGCAAAGAGTTGCCGCGGTATAGCAGCCGTCGTTGGCACACCCTATCTTACGGCGGAGGGCCCGGTGAGTGCCGCAGCCTATATCGACGGTCGTGGCAACATCGAGTACATCGGTAAGCGTTATGTTACGGCGCGTCGCGAGATGGGCTACATCGTAGGCTCTGCTACGGGCAGCCGTACGATAGAGGTTGCGGGCAAGAATCTGCGCATCATCATTGGCGACGATTTGAGCCACATGGAGGATCTCGACGAGACGGTGGATGCCGTAATCTCGGTAAATGCACGCCGCTATGGCAAGGGTATCCTCTCGCGTCGTTTCGATAAGATTAGTCGCTTGGCTTTTACCGAGGGTCGCGACATCATCCTCATAAATCAGGTGGGAGGTGCCGGCGATATTGTCTATGATGGTACGTCGGGTGTAGTAAGCCGCGAGGGCAAGCTCACATTTGTTTTGAAGAGCTTCGAGGAGGATATGCTCATCTACGACACCGAGCAGGTGCATGAGCCTATCGAGATTCCCTTCACGCCCTACAACGACCGTACGCGTCTTATCTATCAGGCGGCATGTCTGGGACTTCGCGACTACTTCATCAAGAATGGTTACTCGAAGGCCTGTGTGGGCCTCTCGGGTGGTATCGACTCGGCCGTTGTGGCATGTTTGGCTGTTGGCGCTTTGGGCAAGGAGAATGTTCGAGTATTGCTCATGCCATCGCCCTTTACGCCCAACGAGAGTGTCGAGGATGCCAAGCAGCTCGCCGAAAACCTTGGCGTGGAGTATAGTGTGCTTCCCATTGTCGATGCTTACAATGCTATCGTAGGCACGTTGCAGCCCGTTATCGGTGGTACGGAGTTCGATGCTACCGAGGAGAATATCCAGACCCGCATACGTACCACGATGCTTATGGCGTTGCAGAACAAGACGGGCTACATGCTTCTAAACTCGTCGAATAAGAGCGAGAACGCCTTGGGATGGTGTACGCTCTATGGCGATACGGCAGGCACGTTCAGCCCAACGGGTGATCTCTACAAGAGCGAGATTTATGACCTTGCGCGATACATAAACGCAACGTTCAACGACGTTATTCCCGATGCCATCATCGACAAGGAGCCGTCGTCGGAGTTGCGCCCCAATCAGAAGGATAGCGATTATCTGCCTCCCTACGAGGTTATCGACGCCATACTCTTCCGCATGATCGAGAAGAAGCAGCACCGCGAGGAGATTATCGATGCGGGCTTCGAGTCGGATGTCGTGGAGAAGATTCACTCGATGATTATGCGCAATGAGAAGAAGCGCTACCAATTTCCGCCGGTATTGCGTCTGTCGCCCTGTGCCTTTGGTCACGAGTGGCTCATGCCGCTGGTAAACCACTATGGTGATTAGCGAAAGGAGAGGGGAGTATGGGTCACACCATTCAGCATAGAGGTCGTGTAGAGCGCGTGACCGGCGATAGGGTTACGGTTCGTGTTGAGCAGCAGTCGGCATGTGCCGGCTGTCATGCCAAAGGGGTGTGTGGTGGTGATGACCAGAGTCGCATCATCGAGGTTACCACGCCCTATGCTTCGAGCTACGAGGTTGGCGAGAGGGTTGTGGTTGCGTTGTTGCGCCCTGTGATGGCACTATCGTCTATTGTTTGGGGCTACCTTATGCCTCTGTTAGTTCTTTTGGTGGTGTTAGTCGCAGCCAAGCTCTTTGGAGTGTCGGATGGCGTGGCGGCTGTCATAACACTCGCTTCGATGGCTATCTACTACGTGGCGTTGTATTTTATGCGTCGTCGTTTCGAGCGAAAAATTCAATTTACAATTATAAAGGAGTAATGAACGAGTTGGTATTGACAATCCTAACGATGTGTGTGTTGGGTGTCGTGTTGGCAGTTATTCTGTACTTCGTAGCACAGAAGTTCAAGGTCGAGGAGGACCCTCGTATCGATGATGTTGAGGGTATGTTGCCCGGAGCAAACTGTGGCGGTTGTGGCTTTGCAGGATGTAGGGCTATGGCGGAGGCTATGGTGCATAGCGACGACCTTTCGACGCTCTACTGCCCTGTTGGTGGCGCCGAGACCATGCGTTCGGCAGCAGCCTATCTGGGTAAGTCGGCGCCGGAAAAGGGCCCGCAGGTGGCGACGCTGCTGTGTGGCGGGTCGTGTTCGAAGCGCCCGAAGATTAACCACTACGACGGTGCAAAGAGCTGTGCGGTGGTCAATACTCTATATACGGGTGAGACAGCTTGTATCTTCGGATGCTTGGGCTATGGCGACTGTGTGCACAGTTGTCAGTTTGGCGCATTGACGATGAATCCCGAGACGGGCTTGGTGGAGGTCGATGCCGATAAGTGTACGGCGTGTGGTGCGTGTGTCAAGGCCTGTCCCAAGCAGCTTATCGAGTTGCGCAAGAAGTGGCCCAAGAATCGTGCAGTATATGTCGCATGTCGCTCGAAGAGTCGTGGTGCTGTTGTCATCAAGGCTTGCAAGGCGGGGTGCATAGGCTGTGGTAAGTGTGTTAAGGTGTGCCCCTTTGGTGCCATCTCGCTCGAAAACAACCTCGCCTATATCGACTCGGAGAAGTGTAAGTTGTGCCGTAAGTGTGTGAATGAGTGCCCCACGGGTGCCATCCATCTGATAAACATGGAGCCTCTGCCCAAGGAGGCAAAGGAGGCGAAGCCGAGTGCGGCTGCTACCTCGAAGTCGGAAGTAAAAACAGAGAGCGCAAACAAAGAGTAAGCTATGAGAACATTTCCAATAGGTGGTATCCACCCTTCGGACGAGAAGGCGTGGAGCAAGGATAAGGCTATCGAGGTCATGGAGCTCCCCGACGAGGTGGCTATTCAGATGACCCAACATATAGGTGCGCCGGCGACACCCATTGTCGCAAAGGGCGATAAGGTGCTTACGGGTCAGCTCATTGGTGAGGCTGCGGGCTTTGTTTCGGCAAACATTCACTCGCCCATATCGGGTACGGTGACCAATGTCGAGATTTTTCCCGACGGTCAGGGCATACGTCGCCAGATGGTAATCATCAAGCGCGAGGGTGATGAGTGGGTCGAGAGCATCGACCGCTCGAAGGAGATTAAGAGGGAGTGTACGCTCTCGCCCTTCGAGATTATCAATAAGATTAAGAGTGCCGGCGTTGTAGGCATGGGTGGTGCTACGTTCCCCACACATGTCAAGCTCTCGATTCCCGATGGGCAGAAGGCCGAGATACTCATCATCAATGGTGTAGAGTGCGAGCCCTACCTCACGTCGGACTATCGCACAATGTTGGAGCGTGGCGAGGAGCTGCTGGTGGGTGTAGAGATTCTCATGCGTGCACTCTCGGTCGAGCGTGCCGTGATAGGCATCGAGAACAACAAGCCCGATGCTGTGGCACATCTCAACAAACTCATAGTCGGTGGTAACTATCGCGGTATAAGTGTTATGCCCTTGAAGATGCGCTATCCGCAGGGAGGCGAGAAACAGCTTATAGCAGCAGTTACGGGGCGTCAGGTGCCACCCCCTCCTGCACTTCCCATCTCGGTGGGAGCGGTAGTGTGCAACGCCTCATCGGCGGTTGCAGTATATGAGGCGGTGCAGAAGAATAAGCCCCTCATCGAGCGCGTGGTAACAATCACGGGTAAGAACTTGATGCATACACACAACTATTTGGTGCGTTTCGGCACGTCGTATAAGAACTTCATCGAGCATGCCGGAGGTCTTCCCGAGGGCGATGTTAAGATTCTGAACGGCGGTCCTATGATGGGACGTGCTGTGGTTGAGTTGTCGGCGCCGCTGTTGAAGGGGTGCTCGGGTATAACCATCGTCTCGGGCAGAGAGGCTGTGCGTCGCAAGGAGGGTACGTGCATCAAGTGTGCCAAGTGCGTTGCTGCATGCCCCATGGGTTTGGAGCCCTATTTGTTGGCAAAGCTCGCACAGAACAAGATGTGGGATAGAGCCGAGGAGCACAATACGGTGGAGTGCATCGAGTGTGGATGCTGCTCCTATACCTGCCCATCGAATCTGCCACTGTTGGACCACATCCGCATAGGCAAGCAGAATGTTATGGCAAACATACGCGCGCGCGCTATTAAGAAGTAGTAGGCGCCCAAGGTTAAGAAAACGAAAAAAAAAGATATACAATTATGGCTACTAAAATTTTTGCTGCACCATCACCACATGTGCACGGCGGGGAGTCCACTCGTCGCATCATGGGAGATGTGTTGCTTGCGCTGGTTCCGGCACTCGCCGTCTCGACCTACTACTTTGGTCTGCGCGTGCTGATGATTACGGCGGTATCGGTTGCAGCGTGTGTAATTTTCGAGTATCTTATCCAGCGTCTGCTGTTCAGGTCGCGTAGCACTATTGGCGACCTCTCGGCAGTGGTTACGGGTGTGCTCTTGGCGTTCAACGTCCCTGTGGGTATTCCGTGGTGGATTGTGGTTGTTGGTGCGCTGGTTGCAATAGGTATCGGTAAGATGACCTTTGGCGGTCTTGGCTGCAACCCCTTCAACCCTGCACTCACGGGTCGTATATTCCTGCTTATCGCCTATCCGGTGCAGATGACCGACTGGACTACGGGCGTGCCCGATGCGTTGTCGGGTTCGACTCTTTTGAACGATGTCAAGACGGGTGCAGTGTCGGTTAGCGACTGCGACTTCATGGATATGTTTGCCGGCAACATGAATGGCTCTATGGGAGAGGTTGGTGCTCTGGCACTTATCCTTGGAGGTATCTATCTGTTGTGGCGCAAGGTTATCACATGGCATATTCCGGTGTCGATACTTGGCACCATGGCAATCTTTGCGGCATGCACGGTTATGGGCGAGGGCGGCTCGTTGGTCTATGAGTTCCCGCTCTTCCACATCCTTGCCGGAGGCGCGTTGCTTGGCGCTATATTCATGGCTACGGACTACTCAACATCGCCCATGACACACAAGGGAATGTTGATTTATGGTGTGTGCATCGGTCTTTTGACCATGATTATTCGTCTGTGGGGCGCTTATCCCGAGGGAATGTCGTTTGCGATATTTATCATGAACGCTGCTACGCCGCTCATCAACAAGTATTGTCGTCCGAAGCGTTTCGGAACCAAAAAATAGGGAGGATAGGGTATGAAGAGTTCACTTAAAAACATGGTCCTTGTGCTCTTTACGATTGGTGGCGTATCGGCACTTTTGGTAGGTCTTGTTCACAACATCACCAAGGATGCCATTGCCCAGGCCGAGGAGCAGAAGAAGAATAAGGCGAAGTTCGAGGTGCTATCTACAACCGAGAGCGAGGCTGTCATCTTGGAGGATGCGACGCGCAAGATTGGCGATTTCGAAGTTAAGGTATCTACCGTTGCGTCGCGCGCTACGAACGAGATTATAGGTTATGCTGTTGAGGCTCCGAGCATCACGGCAAACGGTTATAGCGACCGCATATACCTTATGGTAGGTTTCGTGGAGACGGATGGCGAGGTAAGGATAAATAGCGTGGAGGTGCTCTCGCAGAAGGAGACTCCGGGTCTTGGTGCCAATATGACTAAACCCGGAAATAAACTCGAAAACAGTGTCTTGGGCAAGAACCCCGCTACAATGACGTTCAAGGTTAAGAAGGATGACCCACGTGGCTCGTTCGATGCACTGTCGGGCTCTACCATCTCGTCACGCGCCTATGCTAATGCTATGGAGACGGCCTATGCCGGATATCTATGGGCAAAGGGTGTGATTGTAGCAAAGGATAACGATGCTACGGCAGAGGAGCTTGTCGAGGAGAGCGTTGTTGTCGAGGAGGAGTCAATGGGTGAGGAGATGGAGGATAATATGGGGTCTGCGACTCAGAAAGGAGAGGTAGGTCATGAGTAAAATGCAACTTATCACGAAGGGCATATTGAAGGAGAATCCTACGTTTGTCCTTATCTTGGGAATGTGTCCCACCATCGGCGTTACGTCGTCGGCAATAAATGGTATGGGTATGGGCGTAGCCACTATGGCTGTGCTTATCATGTCGAATGTTGTCATCTCGCTTATCAAAAATCTCATTCCGTCGAAGGTGCGTATTCCGGCATATATTGTCGTTATTGCGTCATTCGTTACGATTATCGAGATGCTTATGAAGGCGTATGTTCCCTCGCTCTACGAGGCTCTCGGTGTCTTTATCCCGCTTATCGTTGTGAACTGTATCATCTTGGGTCGTGCCGAGGCCTTTGCTTCGAAGAATAATGCTCTGGATTCGGCTCTTGATGGCGTGGGCATAGGCTTGGGCTTTACGCTCTCGCTCACGGTTGTAGGTATGGTTCGTGAAGCTCTCGGTTCGGGTTCATTCTTTGGTATGCCCTTCGCCGAGGATGTCATGCCCCTTGTCTTCATCTTGGCGCCGGGCGGCTTTATCGCCCTTGGCTACCTGATGGTGTTGTTTAATAAAATATCTAAACGATAGGAGTTATGGAGTTTGAGAATATTTCAAGAGAGATAGTTCAGGCGTTCGAGACGGGAACGATTAGCGCAGCTCCCGAGACGCTCTTTGCAATCATCATAGGCGCCATCTTCGTAAACAACGTGGTGCTCTCGCAGTTCTTGGGAATATGCCCCTTCCTTGGTGTGTCGTCAAAGGTCGAGACATCGTTGGGTATGGGTATGGCAGTGACCTTCGTCATGGCACTCTCCGGAGTTGTTACATGGTGCTTGCAAACCTACGTACTCCAACCCTTCGGCATAGAGTATATGCAGACCATAGCATTCATCTTGGTCATTGCAGCTCTGGTGCAGATGGTCGAGATTGTGTTGAAGAAGGCTTCGCCGGCGCTCTATCAGGCATTGGGTATCTTCCTGCCGCTCATTACGACCAACTGTGCGGTGTTGGGTATCGCCATTATCGCTGTGCAGAAGTATCCGTTCGACCTGCTCACGGGCGTCATCTTCTCGGTGGCTACGGCTCTGGGCTTTGCTCTTGCGTTGGTACTCTTTGCCGGCATTCGCGAGCGATTGGATGTCGAGGATGTGCCCAAGGCATTCAAGGGTACGCCTATCGCCCTTATCGCGGCAGGTCTGCTTGCTATGGCATTTATGGGCTTTGCGGGCTTGGTTTAGCCAATACCTATAATATAGTAATAACATTAGGTCGTTCACAATTGAAGTGAACGACCTAATGTTATTTTGTCGAGGTAGTGGGACGAAAGGGGGGCGTTGTTGTAGCTACGCCTCTGCCTACTTGGCGATGATATGCACCTCGCGTGCCTCGACCTTCCCTTCGGTGGTTGTCGTAATCTCATACTCCACGTGCTGGTTGTACTTCAACGTGCGGAAACCATCGATGCAAAGCGCGGTGTAGTGCACATATACATCCTCGCCATTGTCGCCCGTAATAAAGCCATAGCCCTTGCGACTGTCGAACCACTTGACTCTGCCCTTCATAGCTGAAACTACTCCTGTTTGAGGTTATTTGCCAAGTCAAAGTTACGATATTTTTATGTTGTATGCAACAATTTCTGCGCTGAAAGAGTTATTTAGTTGTGGGAATCGAAAAAAAATTGTATATTTGTCGAAAGATAACTCTTTGAAAAGCTAAAACATAAACGATATGAAAAGCAAATTGAAGATTGCACTGTTGGCTCTTTTGGGCTTCTCGACTGCAAGTTGCGCATCGAAGAAGGCTGCCAAGAAGTCTATGGATAGGGATTCGCAGAGTATCGAGACGGATAGCATCGATACGCGCATTATGCTTATGTATGGTGTTCCGGGTCCGGATGGCAACCGTATTATGACCGAGGAGGAGGTGCGAGAGGGCGTTAGCGCAGCGCAGGACGCGGCTACGGTGAAGCCCGATAGTTTGGATTTGCGCCCCGCGTTGATGTATGGCGTGCGCTTCCCTGATGGCTCGACGGAGCGTCCGAAGAGTAGCGATGCTACCGATGAGAAGCTTGTTGAGGGTGAGGCAGAGAGGGCTGCATCGGAGGAATAAAAATTGGCTCGACGAATGAAAGGTAAGCGTTTAGGTCTGCGCAAATATCTCGGACTCAAACTCTTCAAGGGGCTTTACGATGAGGCTATCGAGCATCATGAGTTGCGTACACTCTTTTGGGAGTGTACGCTTCGTTGTAATCTGTCGTGTCGTCATTGTGGTAGCGATTGCAGGGTAGATGTGGCGGAGCAGGATATGCCTCTTGCCGACTTCTTGAAGGTGCTCGACGAGGAGGTTACGCCGCATGTCGATCCGAGGCGTGTGCTCATCATCTTCTCGGGTGGCGAGGTCTTGGTGCGTCGCGACTTGGAGGAGGCGGGACGCGAGGTTATGCGACGTGGCTATATGTGGGGTATGGTGACCAACGGCATGGCGCTCACGCCTCAGCGTCTTGATGCGTTGGTAGATGCCGGTTTGAGGTCTGTTTCTATCAGTTTCGATGGCTTCGAGGATATACACAACCACATACGTCGCAACCCGTTGAGCTTCGAGCGTGCACGTCAGGCAGTGCAGAGCATACGTCGTGTCGATGGACTGCTCTACGACGTTATAACGTGTGTGACGCCCGCCCTTATGGAGCGTTTAGACGAGTGGAAGGAGTTTCTCATTAGCGAGGGCATAAGCCATTGGCGAATCTTCTCCATCTTCCCGGCAGGACGTGCCAAGAGGGATGACTCGCTGCATCTTAACGTGGAACAGTACCGCCAACTTATGGAGTTTATTCGCCTCACGCGAAAGGAGGGACGCATAAATTTGAGCTATGCATGTGAGGGCTTCCTCGGTGGCTACGAGACCGAAGTTCGTGACCACTTCTACATGTGCACTGCCGGAGTTTCGGTGGCCTCTATTCGTGTTAATGGCGATATTTCGGGTTGTACGAGTGTGCGTGGCAACTACACGCAGGGCAATATCTACAAGGATAGATTCTGGGATGTGTGGCAGAACCGTTTTCAGCCCTTCCGCAATCGCGAGTGGACCAAGATAGATGAGTGTAGGGATTGTAAGGTTTGGGACTTCTGTCGCGGTGGAGGTATGCACCTACGCGACGACGAGGGCAAACTGATGTATTGTCACTACCGAATGTTAAAGTAACGAAGATTGGGTATAGAGAGTTGCATCGTTGGTGGAGATTACTGTTAAATCTCCACCAATCTGTTTTTAATGGCATAGACCACAAGGTTTGCCGTATTCTTGCAGCCCGTCTTCTCCAAGATGTTGGCACGATGCTTATCAACCGTGCGTTTCGATATGAAGAGCTTGTCGGCAATCTCCTGATTCGATAGTCCGCGACACACCTCCACCAAAATCTCTATCTCACGGTCCGACAAGGCGTCCTCGTCACTCGTGGCATCTATGGGTGTTACACTCATGTTGCGTGTCAGCGTGCGCATCAGCGCCTCACACACGTAGCTGTCGCCCTCCGAAACCGCATCGACCGAGGCATATACCTCCTCGATATCCGAATCTTTGAGCACAAAGCCCGAAGCACCACTCTCCATCATCTGCGAGTAGTACTGCTCGTCGCCATACATCGATAGTGTTATGATGCGCAGTCTATCATTTAGGCGTAGCGCACGACGAGTAGTCTCGCAGCCGTCGATGCCGGGCATCGATATATCCATGAAGACAACATCTACGTCGAGCGCAGGCAACGCCGCAAGAAACTCCTCGCCACTGCCCATGTCGGCAACAACGTCGAAGTCCTCGCGCATCGAGAGCAGTCCTCGAAGACCCGTACGAAAGAGCGTGTGGTCATCAACGAGAGCTATCTTTACTCTTCTTTGTGTCATAATCTTCTGTGTTTAGTAGTTCGTAGTCGCTTCCTGACAGGTGTGCTATTGAGCTGTCAATGCGCACAACGATATGTGCCGACATGCCCTTACCGGGGTTGCTCATGATGTCAAATATGCCGTTTAGGGAGGATACTCTCGACTTTATGTTCGATAATCCCATGCCGTAGTCCATTACTTCGGTGTAGAGGAATCCGCGTCCATCATCTTCGTAGTCGAGCACCAGACAATCCTTGTGTAGCTCCAACGCAAGCGATATGTTCTTGCACTTTGCATGTTTCAGCGAGTTGTTTATCAGCTCGCATGCCACGCGATAGAGAATAACCTCGATGTTGGAGTCGAAGCGCTCCTGACGTAGCGACGTCGTGAAGTTAATCCTTATGTTGTGCATGTCGCCTATGCGGTCGATGAAGTTGCGTATGCCGCGTGCCAAGCCAAAGTTGTTGAGGATGTGGGGCGAGAGGTTGTTCGATATCTCGCGCAACGAGCGTATAGCCTCATCTATTACCGCCTGTGTATTTAGCAACATGTTGCGGTCTCTATCGCTCATCTCGGCGCGTTGCAGTGTCGATAGCGACATCTTTGCCGACGAGAGCAGCGGCCCAAGTCCGTCGTGTAGCTCACGCGAGAAGCTCGCTCGCGAGCGCTCCTCGGTGCGCAGCACCGTTGTCATAAGCCTATTCTCCAACAGACGACGCTGCATAGCCATGCGATCGACATGATATACGAGCAGTCGCGCGCAGACCACACATACCGAAAAACTCACCGATACCACGATGCCGACCCACGCCATGGTGAGGTCCGAGACGGCAATGCCATCGAAGATAAGCAGTTGCAGCACGCGCTCTACGGTGAGCATCGCAAGACCTATGATGCAACATATCCACAGCGCGCGGTACTTCGTGCGATTTACCAGAAGCATCGCAATAGCCGAGGCTATGAGCTGCATAACTATGGCAACGACCATCAATATCTCAACTCCCGACATAACTACCCAAAACTTGTCTATTATCCGAAACTTAACTGCGTGCCACCGACTACTTTATTACACCATCCAAGCTACGCAACATGCCATAGTCGGTCATATCCACCTGCACCGGTACCACAGCCACATAGCGGTGTGCCAATGCCCACTCGTCGGTATCCTCGGCTTCGGGCTCGGCATTTTGGAATGCTCCTGTAAGCCAAAAGTAGTCTCTGCCGTGTGGGTCTTGGCGGGCGTGGAAGTCCTCGCGCCAGAAGCCGCGTGTCTGGCGACATAGGCGTATGCCCTGAATATCTGCTGCTGCGCAGCGCGGTACATTGACATTCAGGCACAACGGACGTGGCAGCGACGCCTCATTTTCGAGTACCGAGGCTATAATTTTGCGACCATACTCCACAGCGCCTTCGAAGCAGGCGTCGCTATCGTGGTCATCGAGCGATAGGCCTATCGATGGCACACCATAGAAGCTACCCTCGATGGCGGCGCCCATCGTGCCCGAGTACATGACATTTACGGCGGCGTTCGAGCCATGATTTATGCCCGAAACAACCAAATCGACCTTGCGCTCCTTGAAGAAGTGGTCGAAGGCGAGCTTGGCGCAATCCACAGGCGTACCCGAGAAGGCGTATATCTCGACACCCTCGCGAACCTCGACCTGGCGCAGGAAGAGCGGTGTATGGATGGTTATGGCTTGGCTCATGCCACTCTGCACCCTGTCGGGAGCTATGGCGATAACGTGTCCGAACTCGCTTGCAAGCTCTACGGCATGACGAAAGCCCTTCGAAAGGTAGCTATCGTCGTTCGTGAGAAATATAAGTCGTTGGCTCTGCATATATCTATATCTATACGGTTTGAATTACAATTGGTTGTGTCGGCTTCGTGTTGTTTGTTGTTGCTACACACTCTCCTCGTTTGCCGAGGCATCGAGGCTTATGGCTATCATGATGAGTATGGTGAAGGCGAGTAGCGACGAACCACCGTAGCTCATTAGCGGCAGCGGGATGCCCATGACAGGCATTAGACCTATGGTCATGCCCACGTTTACCCATACGTGGAAGAGCAGTATGGCAGCCACGCAGTAGCAATATACCCTGCCGAAGGTCTCCCTTATGCGTTCGCCCATCTTCATAAGGCGCAGTATGAGGGCGATGTAGAGCAGAATGATGAACGTCGTGCCCATGAAGCCCCACTCCTCGCCTACGGTACAGAAGATAAAGTCGGTATGCTTCTCGGGAACGTAGTCATACTTAATCTGCGTACCCTCCATAAAGCCCTTGCCCGTGGCTCCTCCCGAGCCTATGGCTATGAGCGACTGCTCGACGTTATAGTCGATACCCTTCGGGTCGCTCTTCATGCCCACGAATGTGAGTATTCGATTCTGCTGGTGAGGCTCCAACTTCGAGAACAGCACGTCGCATGTAGGCACAAATGCCATGGCATAGACAAACATCAACAGTGGCCACAACAGCTGTCGCAGTTGCAGGCGTATTGCCATGAAGCCCAGAATGGCGGCGGCTATGCCACATACGATCATCAGCGCAGTGTAGCCACTCAACGGCGTAAGTAGGGCAATGAGCAGCGATGCCAGCAGTAGCAGCGCCAAAAGGCGTAGGTGTCCCGCGATGGCACCATTCTTCAATGCACTATATGCCATGAAGGCTATGAGCAGCACCGTGAATATAAGTTCCGGCGTGAAGATGAACGATACGATGAAGAGGAATACGGTGAATACCACCGGAAAGTAGATATACTTCGTTATGCCCTCGCGGTATAGCACAAATAGGAACGAGCATAGCACCAATCCCGAACCCGTGTCGTTCTGCAAGATGATGATGCCCAGCGGTAGGGCAATTACGCCGGCGACCTTGAAGAGGCTGTTCAGGCGATTTATGTCAAACGAGTAGTCGCTGACAATGCGGGCAAGCATAAGTGCCGTGGCAATCTTGGCAAACTCCACAGGCTGCACTCGAACACCGCCGAACTCAAACCACGCCTTGGCGCCATTGACCTCGCGGCCGAATATCAGTACGGCAACGAGCAGACCTATGCCGACGATGTATGCCGGAAACGAGAACATGTGGAATAAACGCCTGTCAAGGAGTAGTATGACCAAACCCACGACCATCGAGAATCCCGCCCACACGAGCTGCTTCATGTGGTTGTGCGACATGGAGAAGCCACTTGCTGCCTCGGTGTCATACGATGCCGAGGTGATGCTCAAAATGCCAACGCCGACCAGAGCGATGTAGAGCATCAGCGCCACCTTATCGACATTGCCGAAGAAGGAGTTGCTGCGTCTGGATGATATGTTGTTATACTTCGACATCATAGCTCTCTATCTACTCTTGTTCACGGCTTGCATCGTACTTCTGCTGTTGGTAGTCGTAGTAGCCATAGTTCAACTTCGTGTTCTTAATCTCCTCGACAAGCTGTGGGCGCTTGATGGTGTCGGTTAGGTACATCTCCTCGATGAGGCTGGCGATAGGCACTGCGATTGCCGAGCCAAAGCCACCATGCTCGACATATACCATGATTGCGATACGCGGGTTGTTGCGTGGCGCAAACGATAGGAATGCCGAGTGGTCGGGAGCCGACTTCGATACGCCATTGAGCTTGTATTGTCGTCTATTCTCTGCCGTACCTGTCTTGCCGCATACATCCCAACCCTCAAGATAGGCCTTGCGCGATGTTCCTGCCACATTCACACTGCGCCACATACCATCGATTATGGTCTCGAAGTGTACAGAATCGACGAGTGTGTAGTTGCGCTTGTAGAAGCGCTCGTCGAGACGCTCCTCACCCTCGACATGCTTTACGATGTGGGGCATGTAGTAGTAGCCGCGATTTGCAATTATGGCGGCGAGATTCGCCAACTGCATTGGCGTACACTCCATCTCACCCTGACCAATGGCGCACGAGATTACCGTACCCCAATTCCAGCGGCCGTTGTTTCTATCGTCATAGAACTCGGGCGTGGGAACAAATCCCGTAAGCTCGTCGGTAAAGTCGCTGCCGAGCTTCTTGCCAAAGCCAAAGCTCGACACATACTCGTTCCATTTGCGCAGGCCCTCCTTGGTGCTGCCATACTTCGGGTTGGTGATTATATCCTTGAATACGTAGCAGAAGTAGGCGTTGCACGACTCGGCAACCGCCTGACGGAGGTTGAGTGGCGAACGGTGGGAGTGGCACTTCAATTTGCGGTTGTGCCTGCCCACGCCATACGTATAACCCATGCTGCACGGATGCGTATCGGAGGGGCGCAACACACCCTCCTGCAAACCGATAAGACCCTGCACGAGCTTGAAGGTCGAGCCCGGAGGGAACTTCGCCATCACGGCGCGGTTGTAGAGTGGCGTACGCTGGTTGTGTAGCAGCTCCATGTAGGAGTTGCCACGCTGACGTCCTACCAAAAGGTCGGGGTTGTAGGTCGGCGACGATACCATGACCAATATCTCACCTGTCGAGGGTTCGATGGCGACCACCGCACCCACCTTATCCTGCATAAGCTCCTCGGCAAACTCCTGCAATCTGCCATCGATGGTCGATACTATCTGCTTTCCCTTTACGGGGAGAATATCCAGAGCTCCATCGTCGTATTCGCCCATTACGGCGCCATGCGTATCGTAGATGCGATAGCTCACACCCTTCTCGCCACGCAGCTCCGTTTCGTATGCCGACTCTATACCTCCGACGCCGATGTAGTCGCCGGCATCGTAGTGCGACCAGCGTTTAAGCTGATTTTGGTTTACCTCGCCCACGTAGCCCAGAAGGTTGCCTCCAATCTTTCTGGGGTATTCGCGTGCCGTGCGGAAGCGTGTGTAGAAGCCGTCGAAGCTCTCCTCGTCGAGTAGTAGCTTGGCATCCTGCGACAAGTAGCCCACAACCAAGAATGGAGCGTGAGGGCTATTGTCCGCCTTGTCGAGTTGTTTGGCGAGCTTCTCGGGAGTTATCTCCAAGATGGAGGCAAGGCGCACTGTATCGAAGCCCGTCTTTGGGATGTTGTCAGTGACAACCATCACGTCGTAGCATACGCGACTCTTAACCAAGAACTCGCCACGACGGTCCAGAACCTCACCACGCATGGGGTACTCCACCTCGGAACGCATGATGTTCGACTTGGCAAGGGCATCGTATTTGTCGTCGATAAGTTGCACGTAGCATAGTCTGCCGAGCAGCACGGCACAGACGATACCTACGATGACGCGCAGATACAGATATCGAGTATTTCTCTCTCTATGCTCCATTATCGTGTGGTGAGTTGTTTAGCGAATATGCGGACTATCGGCATGGCTACTATCGTCGAGAGCAATGTGCTGCATACGATTGTTGCAAGGAACTGCATGGGGGCTGCCAACGACAACGCCTCCAATCCGAAGAACAGTGTGTGGTGAAGCAGCAATGCAAGGGCTATGTAACCTATCATCTGTCGCTGTGTCATGCGCGAAAGGAGTCCGGTCTGATCGCCACTCTCGACGGCAAGGTGCGAGATGATGTAGATGAGTGTGCGTCGCAGAGGCACAATGGGTAGCAACGACGCTATGTAGAGTCCGGCACCGCCGAGCGATAGATCCATAATCCATCCCACCACAAAGGCGGCAAGAATAACCCATACCGCACGCCACTCGATAGGCAGCAACAGGATGATGATAGGGAATATCATCGGTCGCAAGAACAGGGCTATCGAGATGTTGTCGAGCAGAAATATCTGCAAGAACAGCACTCCCAATGCCAACCAAATATATTTCGTGTACTTATACATCCCTAAAAATCAGTTCTTTGTTCCATTACTCATTACTCTTGGCTGTCGCCTCGTCCGTGAGCCGCTCGATTTCGTCGTAGTGCGTGTTTTCGACGATAAGCACATTGTCCAGCACCGAGAATCGTGTCGCAAGACTTATGCGGGCGGAGTATGCGCTCTTTTGGGCGTTGCTCTCGAAACTCTCAATATAACCTATAAGCACATCGTCCGGAAGGCGTGGCGAGCTGACGTTCACCGCCATGCCGCGCTCGGGGTCGGCATACGACGATAGGTCGATAACCTGTGCCTCGTGCGTTGAGCTACCATCCCACTGGACCTTGCACAGCTCGTTGTTATGCACCAATCGTCCGCCGATATGGAACTCGGTGTTGAGTATCGGAAGCACTACGGCATAGCGCTCCGAACACGATACGATGTAGCCCACAAGCTGGCGCGAGGGAGTTATGACACCCATGTTGGGGGCTATGCCATCCTCGCTACCCTTGTCCAAGACTATGTAGTTGCGCTGGCGCGATGTCGTTATCGAACTTACGCGCGCCGCATGGTAGCGATAGTGAAGTGTGGTATCGACGATGCCTGCAAGAAGCGTTGTATCTTGTGTGCGCTCACCATAGAGCTCCTCGATAGCGCTCAACTGCTGCTCCAACTCGGCGATGCGTGCTGTGAGCATGCGATTCTCGTCGGGCATCGAGAAGAAGTGACCTATGTTGGTTACTGTCTGACTTATGGCACCGCCAATCTTGGTTGTTCGTGCCAACATCGTAGCCTCGGTATAGGGTGACGATGAGGCGTAGTGCCACAGCGCTCCGCACTCCAAAAGCACGAAGAGCAGAACAACGTATATCTGTTTTATGAAGCCTATTAACCTGTGCATAGCTTGGTTGTGCTTTCTGGGTTAGGGTGCATCTTTTTTGTGGCAAAAGGCTGTCGCACTCATTTCGAAAGCCGACAGCCTGAACCTTTGCATTAGTCTTAAACTCGACACACGAAGCGGTGTGCAACGTAGTTTACGCCCCTTCCCTCTCGCGTGTTATCGACGTGACTACTGTTTGCTACCCATCAGGAACGAGAAGTTGTTGATATTCTTCAAGGCGATGCTCGTGCCACGTGCCACGGCGCGCAACGGATCCTCGGCGATATGCACCTGAATACCCGACTTGCGGCTCAAACGCAGGTCGAGACCCTTAATCAGCGCACCACCACCGGCGATGTAGATACCGTTCTTATAGACATCCGAATAGAGCTCGGGGGGCATCTCCTCCAATACCTTCATCAAGGCGTTATCGAGCTTTACGAGCGACTTGTCCAAGGCGTATGCAATCTCGCTGTAATTCAGCGTCACGGTCTGGGGTTGCGAGGTTATCATGTTCGAGCCGGTGAAGCGATAATCCTCTGGCTCATCCTCTAATTCGGGTACCGCAGCACCTATGGCGCACTTAATCTCCTCGGCTGTGCGTTCACCTATCTTGATGCCGTGTTGCTGGCGTATGTAGTTCTGAATATCGGCAGTAAAGACGTCGCCGGCAACGTTTATAGACTCGGAACATACGATGCCTCCCAACGAGATACATGCAATCTCGGACGTGCCACCACCGATGTCGATTATGAGGTTACCCTCCGGAGCCTCGACATCGAGACCCGCACCCAAGGCTGCTGCCATAGGCTCATGTATGAGGTATATCTCGCGACCTCCGGCATGCTGCGCCGAGTCACGCACGGCGCGCTCCTCGACACCTGTCGAACCCGAAGGTATGCAGATGAGCATCTTCAACGACGGTGCGAACAATCCTCGTGTGGCACTTACCTTGCGGATGAAGCCGCGAAGCATGAGCTCGGTAGCCTCGAAGTCGGCAATAACACCATCCTTCAACGGACGTATGGTGCGGATATCGGGGCTTGTCTTTTCGTGCATAAGACGCGCCTTGTGTCCGATAGCCATGACCTGACCATTCTTCTTCATGCTGAGAGCCACAATCGAGGGCTCATCGACAACGACCTTGCCGTTGTGAATGATTAGCGTATTGGCCGTGCCGAGGTCAATAGCTAACTCCTGTGTTAATGAAAAAAGTCCCATATATTGTTTTGTTTTTTATTATTCCATCGTTGTTGCTATGCGCCACCTCTTCGCCTGTCGCTATCATGCACGCATAAAAAAATGTGCGCAGCACGCCTCGTTTTGCTATTCGCGTTAAATTGCTGGTAATCAGCGTGAAGAGATAATCATCATTCCCTCGCGCGCATATACAACGGCAAAGATAGGAAAAAGATATGGAGATTTTGCAAGAGTTTTAAGTTTTTTTGTGTAATTTTGTGAATAATTTATGAGGGCGGGGTTTTATGCGTTCTGCGCCATGTGTTGTTTTACAGCAGATGCAATCTCGCCGAAGCAAAGAAAAGTTATCATGAGTGAAGAACATAGACCTAAATGTGCCGTATTGGGTTACGGTAGTTGGGCTACGGCGATAGTTAAGACGCTGACGGTGAATGGTCATCATGTCGATTGGTTGGTGCTTAACGAGGATATTCGCAACTCGTTGTTGAGTCGTGGTCGTAATGTTAAGTATCTGCCATGGTGCGACATAGAGCGTAGCCTTATTACGCCGTCGGACGACATCAATGCCGTTGTGCGCGATGCCGACGTTGTATTTCTGGCTATGCCCTCGGCCTTCTTCCTGAAATTTATGGAGCCTCTGACCGAGGATTTGAGTCAAAAGATTATCATCTCCGCAGTCAAGGGCATCATCCCCGGCGACTATCTTACAATCGTCGAGCATATCAACCGCTACTACAACGTGCCTATGAGTCGTCTTTCGGTGGTCACAGGCCCGTCGCATGCCGAGGAGGTGGGGCAGTGTCGCCTGTCGTATCTTACTGTGGCTTCGGAGGATAGTGCTACGGCAGAGGTTGTCAAGGGGTTGCTTCACAACGACTACTTCCGATGCTCGCTATCACACGACGTTCTTGGTGTCGAGGGCGCTGCAATCATGAAAAATGTATATGCCTTGGCTGTCGGCATGGCTGTTGGTCTGAACTACGGCGATAACTTCCTTGCGGTGCTTATTGCGGGTTGTGCTGCCGAGATGAGCCGCTTTCTCGACGAGGCTATACCCATCGAGGAGCGCGACATCAACGCCGCGGCATATCTGGGTGACCTGCTCGTTACGTGCTACTCGCCGTTGAGTCGCAACCGCCGACTGGGAACGTTGTTGGGCAAGGGGTGTTCGGTGAAGAGTGCGCTGAACGAGATGACGATGGTGGCAGAGGGTTACTACGCTGCCGAGTGTATCCGTCGTAGCTCGATGCGTCGCAACATCGACATGCCCATAGCCGACATGGTGTGGGAGGTGCTCTACAATCGTGCCTCGGCGCGTGATGCAATGCTCTCGCTTACAAAGATTTTGCGTTAATATAAAGTTAGTACAATATAAATTTTACAGCTATGAGACTTATTAAGATTAACACCGCGCACACGGGTGTGAATATAACAAAGGAGATGCAGGCAGATGCGGCTCGCGCCAATGCCTTGCTTCACTCTGGCGAGGGCGCCGGCAACGACTTCCTTGGTTGGGTAAACCTTCCCTCGTCAATAAGTGATGAGCACATGACCGAGATTAAGAGTGTTGCAGAGCGTCTGCGCTCGAAGGCCGAGGTTGTTATCTGCATCGGCATCGGTGGCTCATATCTTGGCGCCAAGGCGGTGTTGGAGGCCATGAGCAACTCTTTTGAGGCGTTGCGTCGCAAGCACGACAATCCGACTATCGTCTTTGCCGGCGAGAATATCTCGGAGGACTACACCTATGAGCTTATGGATGCTGTCAAGGATTACTCTATCGCTGCTATCGTGATCTCGAAGTCGGGCACTACGACCGAGCCCGCTATTGCCTTCCGTCTTATAAAGGCAGAAATCGAGAAGCGTTATGGTAAGAGTGAGGCTGCGGAGCGTATTGTGGCTATTACGGACAAGGCGCGTGGTGCGTTGAAGACGTTGGCTACACAGGAGGGTTACTCTACGTTTGTTATCGAGGATAATGTTGGTGGTCGCTACTCGGTACTGTCGCCCGTAGGTCTATTGCCCTTGGCTGTTGCAGGTGTCGATGTCGATGCCTTTGTTGAGGGAGCGCGTGATATGGAGCGCATCACAGGCGAGGCTACGCCTATCGAGGAGAACCCCGCAGCACAGTATGCTATCGTGCGCAACGAGCTCTACAAGGCGGGCAAGAAGATTGAGATTCTTGGTTCGTATGAGCCCAAGTTGCAGTATATCGCCGAGTGGTGGAAGCAGCTCTATGGCGAGTCGGAGGGAAAGGAGGGTAAGGGTATCTTCCCCGCAAGCGTGACACTCACTGCCGACCTCCACTCTATGGGTCAGTATATTCAGGAGGGTGAGCGCACGCTGTTCGAGACTATTATCTCGGTGCGTAACTCGAAGTATGAGGTTAAGGTCGAGGCTGACGAGGCAAACCTCGATGGTCTTAACTTCCTAACGGGCAAGCGTTTGTCGGAGATTAACAAGATGGCGGAGTTGGGTGTTCGCCTCGCCCATGTCGATGGTGGTGTTCCCAACCTTGCTATCGAGATTGAGCGCATCGACGAGCGTACCATAGGTCAGCTTCTCTACTTCTTCGAGAAGGGTTGCGGTATTAGTGGTTATATGTTGGGTGTCAATCCCTTCAACCAGCCCGGTGTCGAGGCGTACAAGAAGAATATGTTTGCGCTTCTCGATAAGCCCGGCTACGAGGAGGAGTCGAAGGCAATCAAGGCGCGCTTGTAGTTGATGGTGTAGCACCATGTTTCAAGCCATGGCAAGCGAAAGATAGCTTGTAGAATCGTAAAAGATAGCCACGTGTGAGTGTGGCTATCTTTTTTTTGACCATTAAGCCCTTTTTTTATTGGCTACTTTGCCTGTGGAGGTGCAGCGGAGCTCACTCGAAAAGGTGCTTTGCCCTTGTAAAGTTGCTCTTTCGCTCCCGTTTGGTTCAAATAAATAAGGGACTTGACAATATGCCAAGTCCCTCACTTTGCGGTGATGCTCCGCCAAGGAAGATGCTACTCCTCCTTCTTTGCAATACGACGCTCCTTGATACGAGCCTTCTTACCTGTGAGGTCACGCAAGTAGTAGATACGTGCACGACGTACAACACCATACTTGTTTACCTCGATCTTGTCGATGTGGGGTGAGTAGAGCGGGAAGATACGCTCAACACCTACGCCATTAGATACCTTGCGGATGGTAAACATCTTTGTTCTACCCGAACCCTTAATCTGGATTACTACACCGCGGAAGCTCTGCAAGCGCTCCTTGTTACCCTCTACAATACGGTAGGTTACGGTAATGGTGTCACCGGCACCAAACTTGGGCACGTCGGCCTCGCTCTTGGTCCACATCTGCTCGTTCACGAGTCTGATCAATGCATCTTTGTTCATTGTTGCAACAATTGTTAAATGGTTATCGCTCAACATTATCGCTGTGCCTGCTCTACCATACCGACACCTTTGTCGATAATCCCTTTCTATCCTCCGCCGACGTGCTATTTTCGTAGCGTTGTGGCGGTCGAAAACCGAGCCTGCACCCATTATAAGTGGTTGATACGGACTGCAAAGGTAGTAAAAAAAATCTGTGTAACAAATTTCTGTGAATAAAAATAGTCGTTGTCGGTGTATGGCGACGTGCGCCACCGACATAAAACAAAAAAGATGCTACCGCCCGAGGCGGTAGTATCTTCAATCAGCCCGTCAGCTTGCGCTACCTCTTCGACTTGATATACTCGTCGATAGCCTTGGCGGCCTTACGTCCGGCACCCATGGCAAGGATGACGGTTGCGGCGCCCGTTACTGCATCGCCACCGGCAAAGACCCCCTCGCGCGATGTTGAGCCTACCTCGTTTGCCTCGATACAGCCGCGACGGTTGATGTTCAAACCATCTGTGGTTGAGGCGATAAGCGGGTTGGGAGATGTGCCGAGCGCCATGATTACAACGTCACAGTCGATGGTGAAGTCCGAACCCTTCTTCTCCTGTGGTGAGCGACGACCACTTGCATCGGGCTCGCCAAGCTCCATCTCTACGCAGTTGATGCCCTTGACCCAGCCATCCTCCGTGCCGAGGATACGTGTGGGGTTGCTAAGCATGCGGAACTCGATGCCCTCCTCCTTGGCGTGGTGCACCTCCTCCTTACGGGCGGGTAGCTCTGCCTCGCCACGGCGATAGACAATGACGGCCTCGGCGCCAAGACGCTTTGCGGTGCGTACTGCATCCATTGCCACGTTGCCACCTCCTACGACAACGACCTTACGACCAACATATACGGGGGTATCCGAGTGCTCGGGGTCCCATGCGCCCATGAGGTTTACGCGCGTAAGGAACTCGTTGGCAGAGAGTACGCCGTTGAGGTTCTCGCCCTCGATGCCCATGAAGCGGGGCAGACCGGCGCCCGAGCCAACGAATACGGCGTCGTAGCCGTCGTTGTCGAGCATCGAATCGATAGTCATTGTTCGGCCGATGATAACGTCGGTCTCGAACTTCACACCGAGCTTCTTGACCTCTTGAATCTCGCGAGCAACGACACGCTCCTTGGGCAGACGGAACTCCGGAATACCATACGAGAGTACGCCTCCAAGGCGGTGAAGGGCCTCGAATACATCGACCTCGTAACCCATCTTCGCAAGGTCGCTGGCACATGCCAACCCGGCAGGACCACTACCTACGATGGCTACGCGGTGGCCATTCTTCTCGATACGTGGTGGCTCCACCTCGTTGCTGTGCTCCAATGCCCAGTCGCCAACAAAACGCTCCAACTTGCCGATGGCCACAGGTTCGCCCTTGATGCCGAGAACACACGAGCCCTCGCACTGCGACTCTTGGGGACATACACGACCACAAATCGATGGCAACGAGCTATCCAGATGTATGGTGTCGGCAGCAGCACGAAGGTCTCCCTCGACTATATGCTTGATAAAGTCCGGAATATGGATATTCACAGGACATGCTGCTACGCAACGCGGATTCTTGCAGTTCAAGCAGCGTGTAGCCTCCAACGAGGCCTCTTCGAGGTTGTAGCCGTAGCACACCTCGTCGAAGTTGGTGGCACGCACCACCGGGTTTTGTTCGCGTACGGCGACGCGCGGTATCTTATTTGCCATAGCAGTTACATTTATGTTCGTGGTTATCCTTTGCTGTTCTCTCCTGTGAGCGATACATCGCTTGACGGCGCATAGCCTCATCGAAGTCCACCTGGTGGCCATCGAACTCCGGACCATCGACACACGTGAAGAGTGTCTTGCCTCCGACAGATACACGACATGCACCACACATGCCCGTGCCATCGACCATTAGTGCATTGAGCGACACGGTGGTCTTCAATGCCCAAGGCTTGGTCGTAAGACACACGAACTTCATCATGATCATGGGGCCGATACATACGCACTCGTCGTACTCTCGTCCCTCGACCTCGATAAGCTCCTTCATAAGAGCCGTGACCATGCCCTTGAAGCCCTCCGAGCCATCGTCGGTGGCAATGTGAATCTTACCTACCTTCGACATCTCGTCGGTGTAAATAAGAAGATCCTTGCTCTTCGAGCCTATGATAACGTCGCACTCTACGCCATGTTCGTGTAGCCACTTAACCTGTGGATATACGGGTGCTGTGCCCACACCTCCTGCCACGAAGAGGTACTTGCGCCTGCGAAGCTCCTCCAATGGTATATCTACAAACTCCGAGGGGCGTCCGAGAGGGCCTGCAAAGTCGGCAAGTGACTCGCCAACCTCCAAGGCACAAATCTTCTGTGTGGACATACCTATGGTCTGTATAACGATGGTCACCGTGCCTGCCTCTACGTCGTAGTCGGCAATGGTGAGGGGTATGCGTTCGCTACTCTCGTCCGAGCGAACGATAACAAACTGTCCGGGGAGGGCAGCACGCGCTACGCGCTCGGCTGCAACCTTCATCTCGTAGATGTTACCCGCCAGCTTGCGCTTTTCAACAATCTTAAACATCTTCTCTTGTTAATTGGGTGTTATTAAATATTTGTTTTGTACTATCTCTCGACCATGTGTCGTCCTGCACTTTGCCCTACATTCTCCTCCGCGTCGCTTCTATCTACGTCGCTTCCTTCCACGTAGCTTCCCTCCACGTCGCTTCCTTCCACGTAGCTTCCCTCCACACTCGGCGATGCTACATGGGCAGTGCCGTCACCCTGACCATCTGTAAGGGGCGTATGGGGTCGTTGCTCACTATTTGCAGGCGCGAAGCAAACGGCATGTCGGGTTCAATATTTTGGCAGTCTATTCGCACAACGACCTCTCGCCTCTCGCCCGGCGCAAGCTCCATATCGGGCTCTGCAATGCACTCCACAGCCGCATGTGACGACTCTATGCGACGCACAACAAGCGTTGTATTGCCCACATTATCTATGCTGAATCTGCGCTCCACAACGCCATAATCGGGTTTTACATCCCCAAATTTAATATTTTTTTCTGGTATTTCAAGCCTCGGAGCCGAAATATCGTCAATAAGGTCGAAATTATCTACTACAACAGCGTATGTCGTGAGTAGATATTGCGACGCCTTGCCATCGATATTGAACCTTATGTGGTCACTTATGCTCCCATACGTGGGCGATGTCTGATCTACTGCATAGCGCAGTACGATGTCGCCACTCTCGCCCGGTGCCATGCTATGCGGAATAGCGATGTCGAGTAGTCCCGAGGAGCGCTCGATGACAAATGTCGGGTATATGCGCTCCGTAGAGCTATTTACATATCCTATGCGTACCTCCGCCGCCTTGCCATGCTCGATGCAGGCAAAGGAGTGAAAGTTGCTCTCCAAGCGTAGCCCGCCACCCATGTCGAAGGGGTATATTTCGTATATGGAGCGCTGGCGTGGCGTGACATTGCCTACGAGGTGTATCTTTATCGCCGCCTCGCTATCGGATGTGATGACCGATATGCGCCTGTCGATACGCCCCGGACGGTCCATGGGATTATAGCTTATGTCGAGCGTGAAGCTCTCTCCGGGAGCAATGGGCCTGCGGCTATACGATGCCGTGGTGCAACCACATGCCGTGACAACATCGACAACGACAATGGGCCTATCTCCCCTGTTCTCGGCGACAGCGCGCCTTGCGACAACACCTCCATCCTCGGCGATGTGGCCAAAGTCGAGCGTCGTGCTCTCGAACACAAGGTTGCTCTGCGCCTCGGCAATGCCGGTGCCAGCAAGAAGCAGGCAGCAGATACCCAATACATATTTATATATGTGTCGATGATTCATGCTACAAATATACGAAAAACTAATTGCGGATGCAAAAATGTGGGATATATACGTTAAGAATCTTAAAAGTGGGTGTAATTTGTTGAACAATAAGCGCCGTGAGCTAATTTCTTAACTTGCAAACTATCAGCATATTGATGGTTGGAGCGGCAGGCAAACATAATTTTGAGGTGCTTTTTTTGAAAAAAAAGTCTTAAAAAAGTTTGCAGAATAAAAAAAATGGCTTACCTTTGCACCGCAATCGAAAAGATTAACGTTCTTTTACAATGCCTGAATAGCTCAGTTGGTTAGAGCACATGACTGTTAATCATGGGGTCCTAGGTTCAAGTCCTTGTTCAGGCGCACAAGTGCGAGGGACGCACAAAGAGGGTAGCGAAGTAGAGATAAGGCTGCAAGCGTAATGGAGTAGGCAACTACGAAATGCGATTGATAAGCGGACGACGCGGTCGAGCTTCTTAAAAAAAGATGTCAAGACTCTTAAAAAACTTATCTAAAAATTTGCAGTTATAAAAAAAATAGTTACCTTTGCAGTCCCGAGCCTTAATAAATTGGGAGCATAGCTCAGCTGGTTCAGAGCATCTGCCTTACAAGCAGAGGGTCAGGGGTTCGAATCCCTTTGCTCCCACAACGTCAAAACGACTTACAGCAATGTAGGTCGTTTTTTTGTTTATGTGGTTGTGTTGTAAGGTGTGTATGAGTGATGAGCCGGCAACGATGTTGCCGATGTATGCGTGATGCGCCAATGATGAGCGAGCTCCTCATGTCTCATCCCGCCTCCCATGGCTGCGCCACTCATCACACACTCTTCACGACTACGCAGTGTTGAGGTATCAAAGGCATTACTCACGTAATATGGGGTTGAGCCGATAGGGTAATAGTTTATAGCTCGGCTATTCAGCCTACGCCTATTTTTGCAAGGTATCGGCTCTTCGACTTCGTCGTTCGAATCCCTTTGCTCCCACAACGTCAAAACGACTTACAGCAATGTAGGTCGTTTTTTTTTGTTTATGTGGTGTTTTGAGGCAGAGCGTCGATTTCATCGCCCTCGCCAATTGAGGATGTTGCATGTGTGCAAGCACCCCGCACTACCCTCAATTGACGTTGTTGCACAAGCTCTGCCTCAAAGCCAAGTATCAATTTGATGGGGTGAAAAGGGTAGTAAAATGGTGGTAAAAGGGTGGCGGAAGGGTAGCAAGCGGGCGATAAACGGGCGGCAAGCGGGCGATAAGCGGGTAGTGAAAGGGTGGCGACAAGACGTATGTCCGCCACCGAGTGCAGAGCGCGCCATTTAAGTGACGGATATAGCTCCATTTAGTACATATAGTCGTACTGTGAGTAGCTCTTGTCGTACTTCAAGTCGGCAAGAGATGCTGCCTTGACACCAATGTTGAATGCCCAGCTACGGTGGTTGCCAAACGGAATCCATGTGAACGACATCTGCCAACAGTGCAGGTCGCGTGTGATGGCTATCGAGGTCATCGACATCTTGCGGGTCGTAAAGTCGTAACCCGAGGTGACGGTAATCATCATCTTGGGCGTAATCTTAACGCTACCATTCACGCCAAGTGTTTGACGTATAACACGTTTGAATCCCGTAGTGCCGTTGTTGGTGTACTGCACGTTATAGTTGAAGCTGTAATTGAATCCGAAGTTCCACGGCATGGAGAAGTCGTAGTACGAGCCTGCCATAAATTGGCGACGCAGAGCGGGGTTGAGCTCGCCATAGGGGTCGGACCATGAGTTGAAATACTCTGGCGGCAGCGACGTAATATCGTTGGCCGCGGGCTGCGACTTATCCTCTCGCGACTTGAACGTGTAGCCAAAACTCCAACCTATGTTTGTGATGCGTCCGGGAGAGCCACGACGCCACATAAGTTTGTTGTAGCGCACGCCCTCGGGCGACACCTCATAGGGGTCGAGCGTCATCGATACCTGCAACGCAATGTTGTTGTAGAGTGTCGTACGCAACGAGATGGGCAGTGTCGATAGACGCATAGAGTCGGCAAGGAAGTTATACGAGCCGTTAATCGATATCTGGTCGATAATCTTAATCTTCTTGATGGTATCCTTGGTGCGAATCTTCGCCTCCAACGACTGCGACAGACCAAAGGTCAAAGCAAACTGCTGTCCGCTGCCCGGTACGCCATAGGCATTGTCCGTGAAGGGCGAATAGACCTTGAAGCGACCCGTAGTGTCGGTCTGCACGGTCTCGTAGAAACCATACTTCTGACGGCTGAAATCGGGAGCATATGCCAAGCCGATGTTGGGCGTGATGGTGTGGCGCACAGCCTGCAACTTGCGCTCCTTCTTCTTGGCTACGTAGGTACCATAGATGGTGGTGTTCGCTGCCACCGAGGCGTTGTAGTTGTATAGGCGCCAGAAGCCATACTCCGGGTCGAGAGTTTCGAGCGTGCGCGTCTCGTTATTCCACTGCTGGCTAACCTTCTTGAAATACCAACGTTCGGTATAGTTGAACGAGGGGCTGATATTGATATAGTTGAAGAGCGTGAGCGACGTCGATACGGGGATGGTATGTTGGATGCCATTCTTCATCTTCTGCAACGTCTCCTTCGTGAAAATTTCGGACTCGGTAGTGTTCACCGAGTTGGTCATCTTCATCGAGTAACTCATCTTAATCTTTTCGTACCAGCGTGTTTTGCCCACAGCCTCCTTGCGCTTGAAGGGGTTGAAGCTCGATACGTTGAACGTTATGGTAGGCAGTGTCACGGCGATGGTTTTGTCGCGCGAGTTCTGTGATACCGACATGTTGAATGCCAACGAGAAGGGGGTGCCCTCCCAATTCTTCGAGTACGAAATCGATGAGTTGGTCTGTGTCGCGAGGATGTCGTTTACGTTGGTTGCAGAGTAGCGGCTATAACCACTCGACGTTAGGTTCACCGATGCCGAGAACGTTGAGCCGGGGTTTGCCTTCGGGTCCTGTGAGTGTGTCCACTGAATTTTGTAGTTGTTCTGCTGCACGAAGTCCGATTCGCCCTTCTCGCCCGAACGTATGGCAGAGTATTGCAGGTTGAAGTTACCTTTGAATTTGTAGCGTTTGACATATTGCGATACGGCAGATACCTCCCACGAGCCGAGGGTATAGATGCCACCGCGCAGTGCGAGGTCCATGTGCTCGCCAAATGTGAAGTAGTAACCCAAGTCGCGGATAAAGAAACCCTTGGCGTCTTCACCATAGGTGGGCATCAGAAGACCCGACTTGGGGCCTGTGCTGATGGGGAAGAAGAACTCCGGGATGCCGATGTAGGTGGGCACATCCTCGATGACGAGGTAGGAGTAGCCGGCGATAATCTTCTTGCCGGGCAGAACCTTGGCCTTGGTCATTTTCAGGTAGAAGTGTGGGCAGTCGGTCTCGTCACATGTGGTGTACATACCGTCATGGATGTGAATCGACTCGTCGGGGTGCATCTTTACGCTACCGCCTACCAGCCAGCCGTCACCCTCCTGTGTGGCGATACCCTTAATCTTCGCCTTACGCGAGTCGAGGTTGTAGGTTATGGTATCCATGGTGTAGGGCGAGCCTCCGTCGGCAAACTCCGGCAGGGTCTTCGTTGCCTCGCCATTTACGGTGTCGGTATAGCCATGCGCATAGATGTCCTTGGTGTTCATGTTTACGCGCATGAAGTCGGCTTTGAGGTTCATGCCCTGATATGTGACATCGCCCTGACGATAGCTGTATATGAGGTTGTTGCGCGCGTCGAAGACTACCGAATCAACCGCCTTACCCTGAATGATGTCGTCGAATGTTGCGCCACCCTTCTTGCGCTTGGGCGTTGCCGTAGTTGTGTCCGATGTCGTAGCCTCCACATCGCCCTCGTCGCGCATGATACTGTCGGTTGCGGGGACTGTGGGGCGCTGACGTGTAGCTCGCTCGCCGGCAATCGAGAGTTCGCCATTTTGCGAGGAGGCGTTACGCATGCGTCGCATATTGGTCGATTTTTCGCCAAATGTGTCTTGTATCGTCGAACGCATAACTACGGAGTCGCGGTCCGAAGGGGCGAATATACCACCTATGGCTGTGTTTGATAACCCCGAACACAGACATACTATTGCTACGAAGAGCAAAAGCGATGTAATATATTTTGCCAAAAAGTGTCTCAAAATTCAATAATTTTTTGTATCTTTGCCGACGAGTCGGCAAAACACCCGGTAACCGTGGTCTTGCCCTCGCGCGGGTGCGATTACAACCCACAAAGATAGTAATTTTTTGCGAAACTAAAAAACTCAACAACCGAAATTATGAGGAATATTGTAGGCTCTATGCTTCTTGCGTTAGCTTTGCTATGTGGTACTAACGTTCATGCGGCGCAGAATGTTGCATCGCCCAAAAAGGTTGTCTATATCGATCCGGGACATGGCGGTCGTCGTCCGGGTGCTGTGGCGGGTAAGATTTTGGAGAAGGATATAAATCTCAAAATATCGTTGCTCGTCAAGGAGTTGTTGGGTGATAAGATGCCCGAGCTTGCTGTCTATTTGGCGCGTGAGGCCGACATCGACCTGCATGCTGATGGTGGTGTAGATAATTACAGCCGTGCAAAACAGGCAAACGAGCTCAAAGCCGACCTCTATGTGTCGATACATGCCAACGCTCTGGCGAATAAGTCGATGCGTGGTGCCGAGGTTGTGGTGTTGCAACTTGGTGGCGAGAAGCTCGAAGAGGAGAATCGCGAGAAGGCGTTGCGCTTTGTCGATGAGGATGAGTATGTGCATATCAGCAAGATTGATAAAAACTCGTTGGGCTACATCAATGCCTTGGCTCGTCAGGCTTATAACGACCCTATAAACCGCATGTTTGGCGGCATCTTGGGTCGCGAGTTCGAGGAGCGAGGGCATAAGTTTTTGGGTGTTAAGACCAATCAGGAGAGGGTGCTTACCGTGCTCTTCAATATAGAGTGTCCGGGTGTGGTTGTCGAGGTTGGTTATATGTCTAATGAGCAGGATTTGAAGTATATAACCTCGGAGAAGGGGCAGCAGGAGTTGGCAGATGCCATCGCCGATGCCATTGTGGAGTATATGTCGATGCTGGATCGCATGCGTGGTAGCGTTGCGGAGGATAGCGGGGATGTAGTGACGGAGGAGAGTGCGCCACAGGCGAACGAGGATGCGATGCTTGCGTCGGGCTACACCATACAGCTTCTGTCGAGCACGCGCGAGTTGGATATCAACGACAGCCAGTTTAAGCAGTATCGCGGGCGCGTTATGTTGAAGATGGGTGGTAGTGGCAACTATCGATATAAGTATTGCTATGGCAGCTATCCGTCATCGAGCGCTGCATCGGCAGATTTGCAGGAGGTGCGCAAGAGTTTCAAGGATGCCTACGTGGTGCGCTACGAGGGTGGCAACATAAAGAGTAAGTAGCGGTAGAGAGAAAGATAAAACAATATAAGGATATGAAGATTAAAAAGGAGTTCAAGATTGGTGTTTTTGCCGTCATTGTAATATTGGTGGCATGGTGGGGCATCAAGTGGTTGCAGGGTCAGGACCTATTTAAGTCCTACAACAACTACTACATCCTCTATGAGGAGGTGTCACGCGACTTGAAGGTGTCGTCGCGTGTCTATATCAGTGGCGTGAATGTGGGTACGGTGAGCGATATTGAGTTGCAGCCCGACCGCAAAGTCAGAGTCGAGATTTCGGTCGAGGATAAGTATGCCGCAGCTATCGCCGATAACTCGTTGGCGCTTATTACCGAGGGACTTATGGGCGGTGCCCAGATTGAGATTCAGGCAGGCGACGGCGCATGCGCTGTGGATGGTGCTATGCTGCCCGGCGAGCTGGATAAGGGTCTGATGGGCTTGATTGCCGACAAGGCTACGCAGCTCATCGACGGCATCGATGCCACGATCGAGAATCTCAACGAGATATTGGAGGGTAACAAGGATGCTCTGGGTAACATGATTGCCAATATAGAGTCTATGACGGCATCGTTGGATGTTATCCTTGCGGATGTTGGTGGCGACGTCGATGGCATGATTTCGGATTTGCGCACCTTCACTTCGGCACTCTCGTCGAACACGGAGCGTTTGGACTCGATGCTTGCTAACCTCGATAGCTTCACGGGTGACTTGGCCGAGAGCGACATTATCAATCAGGTGGATGCAACGCTCGACTCGTTGAACGACGTTGTAGGCTTGTTGAAGGATAGCGAGGGCTCTATTGGTAAGTTGCTCAACGACAACGAGCTTTATGATCAGCTTACGCTCGCGGGTAACAACCTCGCGGTGCTTCTCGACGACTTGAAGCAGAATCCTATGCGCTATGTTCACTTCTCGCTGTTTGGAAAGAGCGAGGAGCAGATTGCCCAGAAGGCAGCCAAGAAGGCGGCGCGTGAGGCTCGTCGTAACGAGAGGGCAGGCATAGCTGTTGAGGCAGAGTAGTAGGGTATCGACCACGATACCCTTCGTATAGATCACATATTTAGGATAGTGGGTTGATATGATATATCCGTCGAATTTCGAGCAGAAGGTTGGATTCGACCGAATACGCGAGCAGGTGGCAAACGCCTGCTCGATGTCGTCGTCGAGGGAGTTGATTCTTGCCGAAAACTTCTCTACATCGCGTCGCGAGGTTGAACATCGTCTGCTTCTTGCCGATGAGATGCGCCTTATGCTCACGATGGAGTCGGGGGTGCAGATTGGCGAGCAGCAGGACCTGCGTGCTATTGTCGAAAAGATTGCCGTCGAGGGTAGCTATCTCTCGACCGAGGAGTGTGTTGCGCTACTTGGCGCATTACGCTCGGCAGCCACTATCATAGGTTTCATCCTATCGCGTAAGGAGGGTAGCTACCCTTCGTTGCGTCGTTTGTCCGAGCGTGTCGAGGTCTTTCCGTCGTTGGTGGCCGCTATCGAGCGTGTTGTTGATGATAAGGGTGAGGTTCGTTCGTCGGCATCGCCGGAACTTGCGGAGTTGCGCCGTGCTATACGTGAGCACGAGGGACAGGTGGCAAAGCGTCTGCAACAGGTGTTGCAGCGTGCCAAGGCGTCGGGCATTGTAGAGACAGATGCACAGATATCTATCCGTGACGGCCATGCCGTGATACCCGTTGCTGCTGCCAACAAGCGTAAAATTGCGGGCTTCATACAGGATGAGTCGGCTACGGGACGCACGTTCTATATCGAGCCGGTGGAGGTCGTGGAGCTCAATAACGAGTTGCGCGAGTTGGAGTATGCCGAGCGACGTGAGGTTGTGCGCATACTTACCGAACTTACGGCAACGTTGCGCCTCGATGTAGATGGCATATCGCGTATCGAGGAGTATCTGACACGCATCGACGCGTTGCGTGCCAAGGCGCGTTGGGCTATGGATAATGGTGCTGTGCGCCCGATAATATCTACCGAGGGTCATCTGCTGTTGCGCAAGGCGCGACACCCACTCTTGCAGCAGAGCCTGCGTGGTCAGGGGCGAGAGATTGTCCCTCTGGATATGGAGCTTGATACGGAGCGTCGCATACTCGTTATATCGGGACCCAATGCCGGTGGTAAGTCTGTATGTTTGAAGACCACGGGCATATTGCAATACATGGTGCAGTGTGGATTTCTGGTTCCGGCATTGGAAAATTCGGAGTTCCCGCTCTTCGACTCGTTGTTAATAGATATTGGCGACCAGCAGTCGTTGGAGAACGACCTCTCGACCTACTCATCGCACCTGCTCAACATGAAGAGTATGGTGCAGGTGGCATCCGAGAAGACGTTGATACTCATCGATGAGTTTGGTTCGGGTACCGAACCCACCATCGGAGGTGCCATCTCGGAGGCTATCTTGGAGCGTTTGGTCGAGCGCAAGGCCTATGGTGTAATTACTACGCACTATGCCAATATCAAGTACTTTGCCTCGCGTCACGAAGGCGTGGCAAACGGAGCTATGGCGTTCGATGTCAAAAACATTAAGCCCTTGTTCAGCTTGGAGTTGGGTAAGCCCGGAAGCTCGTTTGCCATAGAGATAGCACGCAAGATTGGACTGCCGGAGGAGCTTATACGCAAGGCTACGGATATAGCCGGTGAGGACCATATAAACTTGGAGAAACAGTTGCGCGAGATTGCGCGCGACAAGCGATATTGGGCGGAGAAGCGCGACCGCATACGCCTCACCGACCGCAAGGTCGAGCAGTTGGAGCAGACCTATACCGACCGTCTGCAAAATATCAAAGATGAGCGCCGCGAGATTATCGAGCGTGCACGCAAGGAGGCGGCAGAGCTTGTGGCAGAGGCCAACCGTACTATCGAGAACACTATTCGCACCATACGCGAGTCGCAGGCCGATAAGGAGCTCACGCGCCTTGCCCGCAAGGAGCTGTCGTCGTTTGGTGAGGGTGTTGAGGGTGGCGCAAGCCATGCTGCCGATGACCGTATCGAGCGAGAGATGGAGCGCTTGGCACGCCGTAGAGAGCGTCGTGAGCAACGTGCTGCGGAGCGTGAGCAGGGTGTCGATAGCCCCAAGAGGGTGGAGCCGGCGGTTGCAGCTCCCATCGAGGTTGGCTCGAAGGTGAAGATTGCGGGACAGGATGTGCCGGGTGTGGTGCAGGTAATCAAGGGTCGCAAGGCGCAAGTGGCTTTTGGTCAGATGATTATCATGGTGGATATGGAGCGCCTGTGCCCGGTATCTACGGCAGAGTATAAGCGAGCTACACGTCCCGAGACGGCGCGTACGGTGCTCTCGGTAGATATTCGCGAGCGCAAGTTGAACTTTAAGGACCATATTGACGTACGCGGCATGCGTGTATCGGAGGCGTTGGAGGCAGTTGAAGACCTGGTGGATGATGCTCTGATGGTGGGTGTGTCGGGTGTTACGATACTTCATGGCAAGGGCACGGGGGCGTTGAAGGAGGAGATACGTCGCTATCTGCGCTCGTTGAGTAGCGTTGCGTCAATCAGGGATGACCATGCCGACCGCGGTGGAGCGGGTATCACCATCGTGGAATTTAGGCAGGATTAGTAGGTAAGTAGCATTATACAATATAATATATGAACTATTTGTTGTCGGAAATAGCCCACATCGTGGGTGGTGAACTCATAGGATGCGACCTGCGCGTTAGGGAGTTAGCTACCGATTCGCGTAGCATGACGACCTCGTCCGATGTGGCTTTTGCAGCCATCAATGGCAAGAATCACGATGGTCACAACTACGTCGGACGCATGGCCGAGCGTGGTGTAAGAGCATTTATTGTCGAGCGCGACGTGGAACTTGCTGTCGAGGGGTGTGGTATGGTGCGTGTGGACTCGACCATCGATGCGTTGCAGCATCTGGCAAAGTATCACCGTGAGCACTGTTGCTGCAAGGTTGTAGCCATCACGGGCTCCAACGGCAAGACTATCGTCAAGGAGTGGGCAGCGCGCTCTATGCCCGATAACGTACGTTCGTTTGCCTCGCCCAAGAGCTACAACTCGCAACTTGGTGTGGCGCTGTCGCTGCTGATGATGAGTGGCGAGGAGCAGGTGGCATTTATCGAGGCGGGCATATCCAAGCGTGGCGAGATGGAGCGTTTGGAGCGCATGATAAAGCCCGATGTGGTGCTCTTCACGTCGATTGGCGATGCGCACTCGGCAAACTTCGACTCTATGGAGCAGAAGATTGATGAGAAGTTGCTGCTCGCAGCGTCGGCAAAGACGATTATATATAGTAGCGAATATCCCGAACTTGCGCGTCGCATCAAGCAATGCTATGGCGACAAGCATTTGGTCGATAGCAGCATGGAGGATGTCGATGATGTGTTGGAGTTGAGCGATGCTCTGACCGTGGATGCGTGTCATGTGTCGGCACTTATGCGCGAGCTCGGATACTCGGTCGATGGAGCTGTATTTCAGGCAAATGTGGCTATGCGTCTGGAACTTAAAGAGGGCATCGACGACTCGATGCTTATCGACGATAGCTACAACTCCGACATCAACTCGTTGGTCGTAGCTCTCGATGCCCTGCATGTGCAGGCGATGGGGCGCCGCAAGGTGGCCGTAATCTCGGATATTATGCAGAGTGGCATGGACTCCAACGAACTCTATGGTCGCGTTGCCGAGGCGGTGCGCAAGAGCGGTGTTGATCACCTTATTGGCGTAGGTCACGCCATGTTGGAACATGCCCGAAAGTTTGAGTGTAGCGCCTCGTTCTACCGCACTACCGAAGAGCTGGTCGATAACTTCCAGAGGGAGCAGTGGGCGAAGTCCGTAATCTTGGTTAAGGGTAGCCGCGACAGCCGCTTCGAGCGTGTCACACGTCTGTTGGAGCGCCGCACGCACACCACAACGTTGGAGGTTGATTTGGCGGCTATGAAGAAGAACCTTAACTACTTCCGTTCGCATCTGCCGGCACACCATCCCATGGTTGCTATGGTCAAGGCGGGAAGCTATGGCACGGGAGATGTCGATGTAGCCCGCATGTTGCAGCACGAGGGCATAAGGTATCTTGCTGTGGCGTTTGCCGATGAGGGTGTCACGCTGCGCTCGAAGGGTATCACCATGCCTATCGTGGTGCTCAATGCCGACCACGACAGCTTCGATGTGATGATTGCTCACGATTTGGAGCCCGAGATATATAGCTTCCGTTCGCTCGATGCCTTCCGTCATGCGGTACATCGCGCCGATAGGCACAACTATCCGATACACATCAAACTCGATACGGGCATGCATCGCCTCGGCTTTGTCGATGACGAGGTGGATATTCTGGGACGTGCGCTACATAATGACGAATCGTTGCATGTGGCGTCGATATTCTCGCATTTGAGTTGTTCCGATATGCCCTCCGAGGATGAGTTTACACGCAACCAGATAGCGTCGTTCGACTATATGAGCGCGCAGCTTATCGAGTGGCTCGACTACCGTCCGTTGCGACATATTGCCAACTCGGCTGCTATCGTACGCTTCCCCGAGGCGTCGTTCGACATGTGTCGCTTGGGTCTTGGACTCTATGGCTATGGCTACGAGCCTACCGACGAGCTTATCCCCGTAGCAACGCTCTCGACACGCATTGTGCAGATAAAGAGCCTTGGCAAGGGCGAGTCGGTGGGTTATGGCAGAGCCTGCCGCTTGGAGCGCGATACGCTTACAGCAACAATTCCCGTAGGTTATGCCGATGGTCTAAACCGTAGGCTCGGCTGTGGCAGATGGTCGGTGATGGTCGGTGGCAGGCGTGCTCCGATAATTGGTCGCGTGTGCATGGATAGCGCTATGATTGATATTACGGATATCGAGGGTGTGGGCGTAGGCGATAAGGTTACGATATTCTCGGCAGACAAGGGTCTTACGCTCGACGATATGGCGCGTGTGCTGGATACCATTTCCTATGAGATTATGACCTCGATATCGGCGCGCGTGAAACGTATTTATACCGAGAGATAATGGCAGGAGTACTATATATGATACCGTGCCCGATTTGGGAACAGGGCTCTGTGGCGGATGTTACGCCTGTGGCAAACATGCAGGTTATCAACTCGTTGGACTACTTCATTGTCGAGAACGTTCGCTCGGCGCGACGCTTCCTTTCGAAGGCGGGCGTGGAGCGTGCTATCGATGAGTTGGAGTTCGTCGAACTAAACGAACATACGGTGCATCAGGCAGATGTGGAGCGCATGTTGAAGCCCATAATCGCAGGTCGCTCGGCGGGCGTAATCTCCGAGGCGGGTGTCCCGGGTGTTGCCGACCCCGGTGCTGCCATCGTGTCGCTTGCGCACAAGCATGGCATACGTGTGGTACCTCTTGTGGGGCCATCGTCGATACTCTTGGCTATGATGGCATCGGGTCAGAATGGGCAGTCGTTTGCGTTTGTGGGGTATCTGCCCGTCAAAGAGCCCGACCGCACGCGTTCTATTCGCAACCTCGAACGTCGTGCTATGCAAGAGCATCAGGCACAGCTATTTATCGAGGCCCCCTATCGCAATCGCAAGCTCTTCGAGACGCTGTTGCACACGCTGTCGCCAAAGACAAAACTTACGGTAGCAACCGACATAACCTCGCCCGAGGAGTCTATTCTCACGCTCGCTGTCGAGGAGTGGCAGCGTCGCGAGGTGCCGAGTTTCGATAAGCGACCGACAATATTTATATTAGGCATATAATTTGACGAAAGGGTATATAGTTGAAATCAAATAAATATCAGATATGAAGAAGCAACGAATTGACAAAGAGGATGATAAGGTGCAGAAGGAGCAGGCGACAGTAGCCGAAGACACACAGTCGGCAGCGTGCTCCGACGACAATATGGCAGATGGTGCCACATCCGAATCGGACAATATGTCAGTCGAGCCGACATTGGAGGAGCAGATTGCCGTGTGGCGCGAAAAGTATATGCGTTTGCAGGCGGAGTTCGATAATTTTCGCAAGCGCACGTTGAAGGAGAAGATGGAGCTTGTGGAGCGAGGCGGTGAGTCTGCTTGGAAGAGCATACTCCCCATTGTGGACGACATGGAGCGTGCCGTGGCGGCATCGCACAAGAGCGAAGATATCGAGGCTTTGCGTCAGGGCGAGGAGCTTGTGATGAAGAAGATCGAGAGTGTATTTCAGGCTGCGGGTATCACGCCGATAGAGTGTGTGGGTAAGCCCTTCAACGAGGAGGAGCAGGAGGCTGTGGCTCGTTTTGCTGCGGGTGAGGATAAGCGTGGCGAGGTTATCGACTGTGTGCAGCGCGGCTACAAAATGGGCGAGCACGTGTTGCGTTATGCAAAGGTTGTTGTTGGCGAGTAGGTTGCCCAAAAGTGAATAATAGAGAAGGAAGCTATGGCTGAAAAGAGAGATTACTATGAGGTGTTGGGCGTCGAGCGCAATGCCGATGCAGATACCATTAAGAAGGCGTATCGTAAGGCTGCCATCAAGTATCACCCCGACAAGAATCCGGGCGATAAGGAGGCGGAGGAGAAGTTCAAGGAGGCTGCCGAGGCCTACGATGTGCTCTCGAACGAGGATAAGCGTGCTCGCTATGACCGCTTTGGACATGCCGGCGTAGGGGGTGCCGCAGGTGGTGGTGCCGGAGGCTTCGGAGGCTTTGGTGGCGGGGGCTTCACCATGGACGACATCTTCGAGCAGTTTGGCGACATCTTCGGAGGTGCTTTTGGCGGTGGACGTTCGCGTGGACGCTCGCAGCGCGTGAATCGTGGTAGCGACATCCGCGTTACGGTTAAGCTCACGTTGCAGGAGATTGCCGAGGGTGTCACCAAGAAGTTGAAGGTTAATAAGACCGTAGTCTGCGACCAGTGTGGAGGCTCGGGTGCGAAGGATAAAAATGCCTTTCAGACTTGCTCTACGTGTCAAGGTTCGGGATATGTCATCACCGTGCAGAACTCTATGTTCGGTCGTATGCAGACCCAGAGCGTCTGCCCCACATGTGGTGGCGCAGGACGTATCATTACCGAGAAGTGTAGCAAGTGTGGTGGCGAAGGTACGGAGAGAGGTCAGGAGATTATCGAGGTTAAGATTCCTGCCGGCGTAGGAGAGGGCATGGCTCTCACGGTGTCGGGTAAGGGGAATGCAGCGCGTCGTGGTGGTCAGAATGGCGACCTGTTGGTTGTTATCGAAGAGGAGTACAACCCGCAACTTGTGCGCGACGGCAACGACCTTATCCACAACATGAACATCACGGTCACTACGGCTCTGTTGGGTGGCGAGGTCGAGGTTCCAACCATCGACGGCAAGGCACGCATAAAGATTGCTCCGGGCACACATTCGGGCAAGGTGTTGCGTCTGCGTGGCAAGGGTCTGCCCGACGTAAATGGCTATGGACGAGGCGATATTATGGTTGTTGTGGATATAACAATCCCCGACGAATTGAACCGCGAGGAGCGCGAGCTTATCGAGAAGCTATCCGAGCAGCCCCACTTCAAGGTGGCGTCGAAGGTCGAGAACCAGAATATCTTCGAGCGTATGAAGAACTTTTTTAGATAGCTCGACTTAAAACCCGATAATCGAGTAACAAAATATGTCAATATTCAGACCACACCAAACCAAACCCCGACAATTCAACTACATACCGCGTCACTACGACCCGGTAAAGGAGGAGCGTGACCGTCGTCGTCGCGAGTTGCATGGTACCTCGACAGATGACGATAACGAGGAGTACACCCCGGGACGCTATATCCGTACGCAGCGCGAAGCACGCGATGCAGCGAAGGAGGAGTCGTCGCGTTCGGGCTTTGTGAAGGTGCGCAACTATATGCTCCTTATGGTTGTGGTCGTCATTGCAATATTACTCTTCTATCCGCGCTTGATGAGCTTCATCGAGCGTGCCGATAAAGAGAAGCGTACCCAGGAGGAGACGGTGGTCATAATGCCCGGCGACTCGGTGAATTGGGAGAGGATGCTCATCAACGAGACAATACTCTCTACGGAGGGTATCGAGAGCATAAATGCCGAGGTGCTGAACGAGATACAGGAGTTCAACAACTCGACCAATATCATCATTGTCGATGATGATGGCAATCCCGTAGCGAGGTAACCGAGCCCGAAAATAGCCAAGAGAGTATGGATCGTATAAGACTGCTACCCGAGATTGTTGCAAACCAGATTGCTGCCGGAGAGGTTGTAAACTCGCCGTCGAACGTCGTCAAGGAGATGATGGAGAACTCCATCGATGCCGGCGCGCGCTCGGTGTGTGTCAATTTCAGGGATGGCGGCAAGGAGCTTATACAGATTATAGACGATGGCGTAGGCATGTCGGCAATAGATGCACGTCTTGCCTTCGACCGCCACGCCACGAGCAAGATACGCTCCATCGAGGATGTCTATGCGTTACGCACGTTCGGATTCCGCGGTGAGGCTCTCGCCTCTATTGCCGCTGTGGCAGAGGTCGAGTTGCGCACACGTCAAGAGGAGGATGAGGTGGGTACGTGCACTATGATTAGTGGCGGTGAGTTTCGCTCGCAGACGCCGATATCGTGTCCTAAGGGTTCGCAGTTTATGGTGCGCAATCTCTTCTACAACGTGCCGTCGCGCCGAAAGTTTATCGATGGTGACAATGCACGTCTTACGACACATATCAAGCAGGAGTTTCAGCGTGTGGCACTCTGCAACCCCGAGGTGGAGTTTCAATTGCGCCAGAACGATGGTCTGCTCTATGCCCTCGCTCCTACGAATCGCGTGAACCGCATTGTGGATGTCGTGGGTAAGCATATACGTTGCAACCTCCTCGACGTTGAGGTCGATACGTCGGTAGTGCGCATCGAGGGTTTTGTAGGTCGTCCTGCCGCTGCCAAGCGACGCAACAACGAGCAGTATCTCTTTGTCAATGGGCGTTACTTCCAGTCGCCGGCGATGCAGCGTACCATATTTCGTGCCTACGAGAAGCTGATACCCGAGGGGTGTCAGCCCTCATACTTCATATATATCACCGTCGATCCGGACCGTGTCGATGTAAACGTGCACCCGCAGAAGACTACGGTAAAGTTTGCCGATAACGATGTCATAATTCAGATATTGCAGGCGGCTGTACGCGAGACACTCGCCAAGACGGGAGCTGTGCCTATGATGGACTTCTCGGACGAGGGCCGTGTCGAGATTCCCGTTATGCGTCAATCACAGAGCATATATCGCGAGCCGCGTGCGGTGAACAACGTAGCCTACAACCCCTTTGCCACGGAGTATATCGACCCCACGGCGCCAACGCCCGACGTGCCGTTCACGGGCTTCGATGTCCCCTACGATGGAGCCATGCCTACGCCAAAAGGTGGCGCGGCTATGGTCTCGGACGACTTTGCTATACAGGACTATGGCTTGTCGGATATGGTGAGTAGCCGCGTGGAGTATATCGACGAGGAGGAGCAGACGGCCTTCGACTACGTGGAGTCAAAGATGATGGGTGGCGGCGAGAAGCATAGTTTCAAGGAGGTTATGTCGCTTGGCAATGGTTATGCCGTAGCCCTCTATGGTGGCAGATGCGTCTTCGTAAGCCTGCGTCGCGTCAAGGAGCGCATACTTTACGAGAGTATTCTGCGTTCGATGACAATGGGCAGCAGCCCCTCACAGCGCATGTTCTTTGCCGAGGAGCTTGTGCTCTCCGACGACGAATATACGCTCATGGAGCAGCACGCGACCGAGTTTGCGGCTCTGGGTTTCGAGGTGGAGTATCGCGGTGGAGGTGCTATATCGGTTGTGGGCAGGCCCGCAATTATCGATATGGCGATGCCGCTCGACGAACTTATCTATGAGTTGCTGCACGGCATAGACAACGGAGCGATGCCTGTGGAGCAGGAGCGTGAGCGTTTAGCGATGCTTATGGCGCGCCGAGGAAGTGCAGCCTATGGCAAGGGCATATCTTCGGCAGATGCAGAGGCGTTGCTGCAACAGCTCGGCGAGTGCGAAAATATCAGCTTCACGGCGTCGGGAGCACCGCTCATGGCGGAGATGACGGCGCAGGAGATTGAGGCAAAATTGAGTAAGAACTAAACAAACAACAAATAAAAGAGAGTTATTATGGCGTCTTATCGTAATCAGTCATCAACGCCCCCTGTTGTGCTTAACCTGCTTATTGCCAATATCGTGGCTTTCGTTGCTGTGCTTCTGCTCTTCGACAACGATGTGGAGCGTTTCGAGAGGGTCTATGATGTCTATGCATTGCATCCCTTCGAGAGCCCATGTTTCGAGTGGTGGCAGCCGCTGACATATATGTTTCTGCATGGTGATATCAGCCACCTCTTCTTCAACATGTTTGCGCTGTGGATGTTTGGTCGCGGTTTGGAGCAGGCTATGGGTTCCAAACGCTTCTTCATCTACTACTTCGTGTGTGGCATAGGTGCTGCTCTGGTGCAGATGGGAATGTTTCAGGTCGATCTCTCGCATATCGAGCCCAACTCGATTGAGTATATGCGCTATATGTTAGTCCCGACGTTGGGTGCTTCGGGTGCGGTGTTTGGTCTGTTGTTGGCGTTCGGCATGATGTATCCCAATGCTACAATCATGTTGCTTATTCCGCCAATCCCGATGAAGGCGAAGTGGTTTGTTATAATCTATGGCGCCATAGAGCTGCTGCTGGGCGTATATGGCAGTGGTGGTGTGGCTCACTTTGCTCACCTTGGTGGTATGTTCTGGGGTTGGTTACTTATGATGTGGTGGCGTAGGCGCGATGCTCGACGATACTTCTAAAACAAACATAATTGGAGTGATGTAGCGCTATGCGTGATGAAAGAAAATCATATTATGGCGAGTGGTATGCCGGACGCAGCCCAAGGCGTCGCAGCCTTGTGGCAATGCTCTCGGTGGCGGTGTTGTTTCTTATCACCATTGCCCTTGGTGTGGCACTTGTCATTGCCTATGTTACACCCCATGTCGAGCCCTCGTCGTATGGCTCACTGACCATTGCGGGCATCTTCACGCCGCTGCTCTTTACCGCCGTGCTCGTACTTATGCTTCTGTGGCTCGTGCTGCGGCGCTGGATAATAAGTGGGGTGTTGCTATTGCTTCTTGTGCCGGGACTATTTCATATCGATGAGTTCTACTCGCTGCCAATCTTCCGCGAGGTTGAGAAGCCGGTGGATAAGCGTGCATTCGATGTTATGAGCTACAACCTGCGTGGCTTCTTCGATGATAATGGAGTGCGTTGTGTAGATCGTGTGGTAGAGTATTTCGAGGGGCGAGAACTCCCCGATGTGGCATGCTTTCAGGAGTTTTCGTGCGATGCGCAGGGCATCGAGCAGATAGACTCGCTATTCAAGGATTACGACATGCGCGAGACCATCGAGTCGGGATTTGTGAAGTTGCGTACGTATAGCCGCTATCCGATTGTAGCCAACGATTCGATATCGGGTGCGGGACGAGGTACTTCGCAGTGGGTAGATGTGGTCATCGAGCGTAACCGTACCAACGACACGTTGCGCATATTCAATAACCACCTCTACACGATGAATATCTCGGCTGCCGATAGCGAGGATATTGCTCGTGGCAAAATTTTGCAGGATGGCGAGCGCGTGAAGAGCATCGTCGATCGCATCGCCAACAACTCGGCGATACGTGCCGCCCATGCCGATACGTTGAAGATGGTGATGAATGCTACGACATACCCCTATGTGGTGTGTGGCGACTTCAACGATACACCTATGTCGTTTGTCTATAACCTCCTCGCCGACGGCATGAAGGATGCCTTCAAGGAGCATGGCACGGGCTATGGCTACACATTCCGTCCGATGCACGGCATGTTGCGTATCGACTATGTGCTCTACTCCATGGGTATCGAGGCGTTTAGTTATGCTGCCGACGAAGGGGCAACGCTCTCGGACCATCTGCCCATAACCGTGTCAGTAAAGGTTAAGTAACCCCATATCAATATTTTAGTATCATGATTTTGGACTCAACGAAAAATGCGGAGCGTTACTACGCTCTTCTACCTCGCCTGCGCCGTGTCTTTGACTATATCGCTACTACCGACCTCGCGCAGTTGGAGGTGGGACGCCACGATATCGATGGCGACAACCTCTTTGTCAATGTTTCGGAGTTGGAGCTGCGCCCATTGGAGGCAGCACACCTCGAAGTGCATAATCGCTATGTCGATGTGCAGGTTGTGGTTGGTGGCGAGGAGACCTTCGGATGGAGCGAACGCTGCAACTGCCATAGGGCCGAGGGCGAGTTTGATGCAGAGCGCGACATACTCTTCTATGAGGACCGTCCCCAGACCTTCTATACGTTGCGTGCGGGGCAGTTTACCATTCTCTTTCCCGAGGATGCCCATGCTCCGATGCTTGGCGAGGGCTGCGTGCGTAAACTTATCTTTAAGGTGGCGCTCGATAGGTAGTCGTGTTGCATTGGCGTATTGCCAAGGCTATGGCTACGTTAAAATGTGGCGATGCAGATTAAAATAGGGATAATTTTTATTCGGTATTTTGAAATCTGATTTTTTCTTCTTACCTTTGCGCGCTATTATTAACTAATTTAACTTTTTGTAACAATGCCAAAAATGAAAACAAATGCCGCTGCGAAGAAGCGTTTTTCTTTCACCGGCACAGGTAAGATTAAGCGTAAGCATGCTTATCACAGTCACATCCTGACCAAAAAGACTAAGAAGCAGAAGCGTAACCTTTGCTACTCGGGTATCGTATCTGCTGCCGACGAGGCAAAGATCAAGCAGTTGCTCGTTAAGTAATTAGCGGCAAAAGCAAAGTAGCACAAAACAATTATTTTTAACAACGGAGTGAAATAGCCCCAAAGAGTGTGAGAGAAACACACCGCTATTAGCTCTCTCAAAAACTTTTAATTTATGCCACGTTCAGTAAATGCTGTTGCGTCACGCGCAAGAAGAAAGAAGGTTTTGAAACTTGCCAAGGGTAACTTTGGTTCAAGGGGAAACGTATGGACAGTTGCGAAAAACACTGTCGAGAAGGGTTTGCAGTTTGCTTATGCACACCGTCGTGAGAAGAAGAGAAATTATCGTTCGTTGTGGATCGTTCGTATCAACGCTGCGGTTCGTATGTACGGTATGACTTATTCGGAGTTTATTGGTAAGATGAACGTTAAGGGTATCGCTCTCAACCGTAAGGTTTTGGCTGACCTCGCGCTCAACGAGCCTAAGGCATTCGAGGCAATTGTTAATGCAGTTAAATAGTATCATCCGTTAGGGTGAGGGGGAGGACGAAAGGATATTTTGTTCTCCCCTCTTTTTTTAGCTTGATGAGATAAGGGGCAATCTGCGGCACATCCCAAAAAGTAAAGCACCACGGGCTGTACGTTTTAGTACTATCCCGTGGTGCTTTCTTTTGCGATGCACCACATCTTACCCCTTCTCCCACCAAGCTGCTTGTCGTGATAGCGGCGCATCAGCGCCGCCTCAATCATTGGGCTGAATGGAATGTACGCTCAGTACTATCCATCCAGCCCAATCTCTTTATCGGCGACACTGCTGCACCACTCTGACGCCAAGCGCCTCGCACAGCCTCGCACAGCCCCGCACTGCCTCGCACAGCTGGGAACGCCTGAGAACGCCTGAGAACGCCTGTGTTTTTTAGGTGTCCCGTAGTCTCGCCGTCTCGCAGTCCCGTCGTCCCGTCGTCTCGTCGTCTCGCAGTCCCGTCGTCTCGCCGTCTCGTCATCCCGCAGTCCCGCAGTCCCGCAGTCCCGCAGTCTCGTTGTCTCGTTGTCCCGTTGTCTCGTCGTCCCGTGGTCCCGTGGTCCCGTGGTCCCGTGGTCCCGTCGTCCCGCCGCCCTGTCAAAAAAGTTGGCTATTGGCGCGGATATTCACTTTTTTTCGTATCTTTGTCCAGAATGAGATTATTAAACCTAAAACTATGACTAAAACACTTCAATCACTTCAACTAACACTATTGGCTCTCTTTGCCATTGCGACACTCTCGGCACAGGACCTGTCGTCGCAGCGTGGCGAGTCGCAGAGCCTCGGAACACTCCTCGGCGAGAAGCTCGACCACCAGGGTCTTGTTATCAACCCTACGCCACAGAGCCTTGAACGTCTCGATGGCGAACTCGACCTATCTGCTGGCGTCGCACTGTCTGCCAAGGCTTCGCTCTTTGCCGATGACATCGACTTTCTGCCTATCGCCAAGCGTGGCGTAAAGCTCGATATACGTCTTACGCCCAAGGCTTTCGATGCTGCGCTGCTGCCAGGAGCATACAGGTTGAATATCAACGCTAAGGGTATTGCCATAGTCGCTGCCGACGAGTTAGGAGCGTTCTACGCCTTGCAGACGTTGCGTCAGGTGGTTGAAAGTCCTATTTCGGCAGATGGTAAGTTGCCATATATCGCTATCGACGACTTTGCCGACCTACCCTGTCGTGGTGTAGTGGAGGGCTTCTATGGCGCTCCGTGGTCGCACGAGGTACGTCTGTCGCTTATCGAGATTTATGGACGTTACAAGCTCAACTACTACATCTACGGTCCTAAGGATGACCCCTACCACAGCTCTCCCAACTGGCGACAGCCATATCCCGAAGCGGAGGCGAACAACATTAAGGAGCTTACCGAGGCGTGTCGTCGCAACCGCGTACACTTCGTTTGGGCGATACACCCTGGACAGGATATCAAGTGGAACGAGGAGGACTACCAGAACTTGGTCAATAAGTTCGAGGCGATGTACTCGCTTGGTGTACGCGCCTTTGCCATACACTTCGACGACATTTCGGGCGAGGGTACAAACCCTCTCAAACAGACCGAGCTGCTAAACCGTCTTAACGAGGAGTTTGTGGCTCGTAAGGGCGATGTAGAGCCTCTTATCGTATGTCCTACGGACTATACGCGCCTCTGGGCGAACCCCACCGAACGAGGCAGCTTGGTGGTATATGGTAAGACGTTGCACCCATCGGTAGATGTCTTCTGGACGGGCGATGCCGTATGTAGCGACCTTACGGCGCAGACTATGGAGTGGGTAGGCTCACGTATTCAGCGCCCAGCACTCTACTGGTGGAACTATCCCGTTACGGACTACGCTCGCCATATCATTATGCAGGGTCCCGTGTATGGTCTAGACGCGACGATGACGCGCGAGAAGACACGAGGCATCGTCAGCAACCCTATGGAGCACGGCGAGGCGTCGAAGCTCGCGCTATATAGCGTAGCGGACTACGCTTGGAACACCGAGGCGTACAACCCCATAGATAGCTGGGAGCGCGCTATTGAGGCTGTTGCCCCCGAGGTAAAGGATGCCTACCGCACCTTCGCTATCCACTCGTGTGACACCGAGACGGGCTATCGTCGATTGGAGTCGTGGGAGACAGAGACATTTGCCATAGATGAGTATTCGCCCGAGAAGTCGGCGGCGCTTATGGCTCAGTTGCGAAGCATTGAGGCTCTGCCCGAGCAGATGGAGGCGATGCAGAACAAGGCGCTACTCGAAGAGCTGCGTCCGTGGATTGTGGAGCTTTCGAAGCTCGGCAGACGCTGCCGTAAGGCGTTGGAGATGCTCGATAGGTATCACGATGGCAAGTCGTGGGAGGGCTTCTGGGATGCCTATGTCGATAACCTTATGAGCGACGAGGAGGTGGCGATGTACGACGCACACCGTGCAGGCACGATGAAGCTAAAACCCTTCTACGAGCGTACGATGGATGGCTTGGTTATGCGCTACTACGAGAGCTGCACGGGCAATAAGGCATCTACGCTTGCCCCCTGTGGCAGCTATGTGTCGTTACGTGCGCCGCAGTCGAAGTATATGTTCGACAACGACCCCGAGACCTATTACCACTCTGGTCAGGGACAGCGTACCGATGACTTTGTGGGTGTTGATATGGGCATAGTACGCCCCGTGCGCGAGGTTCTTATCGTGCAGGGACGTAACTCTACGGATGATGTCGATTACTTCGACCACGCCATCGTGGAGTACTCCTTGGATGGCGAGACGTGGCACGCGCTGACCGACGAGTTCGAGGGCGTTTACGACATAAGGTGGAAGGGTGAGCCTATCGAGGCGCGCTACGTGGGTCTTAGAAAGCTCCCCTCGTCGAAGAGAAACTGGTTGGCTATCCGTGCGTTCGAGATTAACCCCGTTACGCCCGACCGCTTTGCCGAGGATGGCAACCCCTTCACGAAGATTGATGTTGAGGGCGATGTGCGCTTCGACATTGCGGCAGGGACAACGCTCTGTCAGCTACTTATCGGCGACTATACGGCGGATGCCCGCTACCGTGTGCTAAATGCTGAGGGTGAGGCTATTGCCGAGCAGGTGATTACATCGGCATATCAGCACATCGCGCTTGATGCTCAGGCAGCAGCCATTGAGCTAAGCGGTGTCGAGAGCCTCTACGAGATTGCGTTTAGCAAGTAATATTTGCGGTAAATAAAAAGATAATGGACCACGCTATGTGAAGCGTGGTCCATTATCTTTGACGTGTCAATATCTTACGCCTTGGGTAGCGTAAACTTAAACTCCAAGCCGCCCGTCTTGCGGTTATATACCTCGATGTCGCCGCCGTGGAAGAGTACGGCATTCTTGACTATCGAGAGACCTAAGCCTGTACCGCCCAACTTGCGAGAGCGACCCTTGTCTATGCGGTAGAAGCGCTCGAAGATGTGTCCTATATGGTCCTCATCAACGCCGATGCCGTTATCGCCAACTGTGATAGTGTAGGCGTCGCTATTGTTGAGTGTCGCGTTGATGTATATGTCGCGACCACCCGAATAGGCGATGGCATTGTCTGTGAGGTTCTTAAATATAGAGGTCAGCAGCGTCGGGTTGCCCTTAACCATCATATTCTCGGGCAGCGACACATTTACTCGCATACGCCTATCGTCCGAAAGCAGGGCGATGTCCGAGCGAATCTCCTCTATTATGCTACCCAAATCGACACTCTCGCACTCTATGCGGCTGCTGCCATCTTCAAGACGTGTGATTGTCGATACGTCGTGCAGTAGCTGGCTGAGGCGCTGGCTGTGGGCGTAGCTCTTCTCGATAAACGAGGTGCGCTCCTCGTCGCTTATGTCGCGGTTGTTGATGAGGGTCTCCAAGTAGCCCTGAATAGCCGCTACGGGGGTTTTTAGCTCGTGGTTGATGTTGTTGGTCAGCTGTCGCTTGATGCGCAACTTCTCCTGATGCTCGTGCAGCGCCACGCCGTGTTCGCGCTCCAAGTCGCTCGAAGCCTGTCGCAGACGCTTGTAAAGGTCTATTATATGGCGCGACATATCGCCTAACTCGTCGTTGGCAAAGTTGGGCGCTGACTCGATGTCTGCGCCATTCTCCATCGCCTCGCTCACGCGTTTAAGGCTTTTGAGGTTGCGGTTGAGGCGTATGGCGAGCATTATGGCGAGTGCCGTAGCGACGCTTGCCAAGCCGATAATCGAATAGAAGATAATCTCGTCGGTAAGCTCCGAGTGCAGCTTGTGGCTGAGCAGCGAGAAGCGGTAGGTGATGACTCCGCCGACAAGGGTTAAGATAAGCAGGGCGAGGAGTATATACATCCCGCCCTTGTACGTAAGGGTCTTATTCTTCGAATCCGTAACCATAGCCTGTACGAGTTATAATGTGATTTCCGTAGTTTCCAAGTTTCTTGCGCATACGTGTAATATTTACGTCGATGGTGCGGTCCAAGACCACCACCTCGTCGCTCCATACGCTCTTCATTATCTGTTCGCGCGAGAGTATCGTACCCTTGTGCGAGAGCAGCAGTACGAGGATGTCGAACTCTTTTCGTGTTAGCGACACCTCCTCGGTGCCTATGCGGCAGCTCTTGTTGCGGGTGTTTACCACCAAGTCGCCAAAGCTCAGTATGTCGTTGCTCTCGACGGCGCCCTCTATCGTTGGCTCACTATGGCGGGCTGTGCGACGTAGTACGCTGCGTACACGCGCCATAACCTCCGCCACGGAGAAGGGCTTGGCGATATAGTCGTCGGCACCGATGTCTAAACCGCGTATCTTATCCTCCTCGGTGTCGCGCGCCGTGCAGAATATTATGGGTAGCCTCTCTGTCTCGGGGCGTTTGCGCAAAATCTTGGCAAACGAAAAGCCGCTCAGCTCGCCCATCATAACATCCAAAATCAGCAGATCGAAACCCGCAAGGTCGAGAGCCAAAGCCTCCTCGGCGCTCAGTGCCGTCTCTACGTCATAACCCTCGCGCAGAAGGTTGAACTTCAATATCTCACACAACGACTCCTCGTCATCGACAACAAGTATTCTGTACTTTCTCATCTTTTAGGTTTTGTTACATCTACTTCACTTAGTTTGCTTGCAAATGTATCTAAAATGGTGTAAATACCACCATAGCAACTACAAATTTAATAAAAAGTTATCAATGTTACAATTTTTTTACAACAAAACTGTCGCTTAAAGCACCGTTCTTCGGTGGGTGAATTGTTACGATTGTTACAACGCCTTAACAAAAATGTAACAAAAATGTAATATAAAAGTTGTAACTTTGCAAACGTAGAAACTGATGAAGTGATGCCGAGAGATTGTGCATAATATGGTGATGACCTACGTCGGGGTGATGCTCCGAGGTGGGTCGTTTTCTTTTGTTTAGCACCCTTGTCATCGCTCTAAAATATTGATTATGGATCTATTTATTGTTATTACTCTTGCCCTGTTGGCAGTTATTGGTATTGTGGTCGGCGTGTCGAACGATGCTGTGAATTTCCTTAATTCGGCGTTCGGCTCTAAGGCATCGTCAAAGCGTGTGATACTCACCATTGCAAGTTTGGGCGTTATGGTGGGCGTTATGACATCGAGCGGTATGATGGATGTGGCACGTAGTGGCGTCTTCTATCCCGATATGTTCTCGTACAACGAGATTATGATACTCTTCCTCGGTATGATGCTCTCGAATATCATTCTGCTCGACATCTACAACTCGCTGGGTCTGCCCACATCTACCACCGTCTCATTGGTCTTCGGCTTGCTTGGCTCGGCGATGGCTTTGGCGCTCTACAACATCTGGGGAGGCACTACCGATGCGTCGCTTGGCGACTTTATCAACTCGGGCAACGCCCTGGCTATCGTGTCGGGTATCTTGGTGTCGGTGGCACTCGCCTTCTTCACAGGACACCTTCTGATGTACCTCTCGCGACTGATATTCTCGTTCCGCTATCAAAAGCTATTCAACCGCTTTGGAGCGTTGTGGTGCGGCGTTACCTTGGCGGGCATCATCTACTTCACGGTGTTTAAGGGCTTGAAGAGTACGACGCTTATTCCCGACGTAGTCAAGGAGTATGTGAACGACAATACGGGCATTGCCCTGTTGGCATTGTGGGCATTCAGCTCGCTGCTGTTGTGGGTGTTGCAGCGTTGCAAGGTGAATATCTTGCGAGTATCTATCCTCGCTGGAACATTCTCGTTGGCGTTGGCATTTGCGGGTAACGACCTTGTGAACTTTATCGGTGTGCCTTATGCTGGTTACGACTCGTATATGTATGCGCATAGTGCCGATGCCGACCTTACATCTATGTCGGCGCTTTCGAATCCGACGCAGGCAAACTTCTGGATTATGTGTGCTGCGGGCTTGATAATGGTCTTCACGCTCTTCTCCTCGAAGAAGGCGATGCGCGTTATCGAGACCGAGCGTAAGCTCTCGTCGCAGTCGGAGACAACGGATACCAATGCCGATGCAACGAACGTATCACGTGGCATCGTGCGTGGCGTACGTCGCTTCAATGATGGCTTGGCAGCTATCACCCCCGAGTCGGTAAAGCGCTTTATCAGCCGCCGCTTCGAGCCTCTGCCCGAGGAGGAGCGTGGCGACGTAAACTACGACCTTATACGTGCTACGGTAAACCTTACCGCCGCAGCCATACTTATCTCTATCGGTACGCAGCTCAAACTGCCCCTCTCGACAACCTACGTCGTGTTTATGGTGTCGATGGGTTCGTCGCTTGCCGACCGTGCGTGGGGTAGAGAGAGCGCTGTGTATCGTATCACGGGCGTTATGACCGTCATCACGGGGTGGTTTGTTACGGCGTTGGGTGGCTTTATCATCGCCCTTGGTGTAACCCTTGCGTTGGTATATGGTGGCAAGGTAGTTATTGTGGGTATAACGCTTCTCTGCGGTTATCTCATCATCAAGAGTAATCTCAAAAAGGATAAGGGCGAAGATGCGGAGGAGGACTCTGCAACTGCCGACCTCGGCAAAAACTTGAAGATGAGCCCCGAAACAGCGCTTATGGACTATACCGAGCATGTATGCTCGTCGATGGAGAAGGTAACGATGATTTACGACCGCACCATTGTCGCAGTATTCAAAGAGAATCGTAAGGTACTCAAAGATATGGTCCGTGAGGCGGAGGAGTTCTTCCAATCGACACGTCAGCAGAAGTATGAGCTGATACCCTTGTTGCGCACCTTGGAGGAGAGCGACATCAATACGGGACACTACTACGTGCAGGTGGTCGATTATATCTCGGAGACGAGCAAGGCGCTCTTGCATATCACGCGCCCCTGCTTCAAGCATATCGACAATAACCACACGGGTCTGTCGAAGGAGCAGGTTTACGACTTGAAGCGCATCAATGACCACGTAGAGGAGATATTCTCGGATATTAACAATATGCTCCGCACCCGCTCGTTCGAGCAGATGGAGAGTGTACTCAACAAGCGCGACGAGATGTTCGACCTTATCGACGAGGTGATGCAAAATCAGCTACGTCGTCTGCGCGATACGGGAGGCTCATCGTCGGCGAATATGCTATTCTTCAACATATTGACCGAGACGAAGACAATGGTGCTTCATTCGCGAAATATTATGAAGTCGCTTGAACACTTTGTTGATAGATAGCCGCTTGTCGTGATAGTGGCGCATCTGCGGCACATCCCCAAAAGTAAAGCACCACGGGCTGTACGTTTTAGTACTATCCCGTGGTGCTTTCTTTTGCGATGCACCACATCTGCACCACTCTGACGACAAGCTGCCACGCGCAGCCTCGCACGACTGAGAACGACTGAGAATGACTGAGAACGCCTGGGAATGGCTGAGAACGCCTGTGTTTTTCAGGGATTACGAGACTTTAAGACCACGGGACTACGAGACCACGGGACTTCGGGACTACGAGACTACGGGATATTGCGGGCGATGCCTGCGTTTTTTTTGAAGTTTTGTGGTTTTGTGGTCTTGTGGCGCGCTACCCAGTCATTCTCAGGTATTCCCAGGCGTTCTCAGGTATTCCCAGCTAATTGCGCGCCTTCTCAGGTATTCCCAGTCAATCGCGCGCCTCTCGGACCCCTCGGACCCCTCGGACCTCTCAGACCCCTCTTACTCGTTCTCCAAGCAGGCGCAGATGTTACGACACTGCGCAGATATTTGCTCTGCCGTGCGTGAAAGGGTGGCATCATCCACCGTGATATTGTGTGCCGCAGCATAGCGTATCAGGTCGCGGCGTATGCCCTCGTCCATAAGTGCGATATACTCGGCATTTACCTTCTCGACGTGTGCCGCATAGCTCACGGCATCCAACTGCTCATACTCTCTTACCGTGAGGCAATGCTCCGTGGTGCTTGCAAACCACTCCTCGGCAACAGCCACAAAGCGAGAGTCTATCTTCTCGACGGTGGGCTGTATTGCGCCCTCCTCCTTCGTGTCGTTATCGCCGCGTAGGAGTACTACGGCGGTGATGACGACCACGACAACAGCGATGCACGTAAGTATTATGACGCCCCAATGGCGCGGACGTGCTATGATGTCGCTATCGTCGGCAGGGGTGATGTCGTCGGCGGTGCAGAAGTCGCTCCAACTGCCGTAGCCCACATACTTGGCGAGGGCAGAGAGGGTGGTGGGGCGTGGCGCATCCTTGCCGAGGCGGGGCAGGTACAGCAGCTCCAAGGCGGCAGCGCTAATCTTGGGGCGCTCCACCGCTTCGTTGATAGCCTCCATAAGTGCGCGGCAGCCCTCGACATCCGTTATCGGCTGTCCGAACTTCGCTGCGACCATCTCTTTAAGGCGCTCTATGTACTGCTCCTGTGTTGTCATCGGGGCAAAGATAAGTAAAAATAGTGCAATTTCCTAAAATATACGCTATTATGAGCAATTTTAGTCTGTTATAGCGATTATAGCCCTGCGATACGCTTTATCTCGTTGAGCTTGTTGAGTGCTTCGAGCGGCGTGAGTGTGTCAATATCTAAACCCTTTATCTGGTCGCGTATTGCCACAAGCACGGGGTCGTCGAGCTGGAACATTGATAGTTGTATGCTCTGTGCTGCCGTGGCGACGGCCTCAGCCGTGGCGCGCTGCTTGCTACGCTGCTTGGCGGTTGTGCTTGGGACAATCTCGCCCGAGCCATACACCTTTTCGAGGTTTGAGAGTATTGCCTCGGCACGCGATACGACCGCCTGTGGCATACCCGCCATACGTGCCACGTGGATACCGAACGAGTGTTCGGTGCTACCGCGCACTAACTTGCGCAGAAAGACGATGCTCTTATCCACCTCCTTGACCGTAACGTGGTAGTTCTTCACGCGTTGCAACATATTCTCCAACTCGTTAAGCTCGTAGTAGTGGGTGGCAAAGAGCGTCTTCGCCTTACCCTGCGTATTGTTGTGCAGATACTCCACCATCGCCCACGCTATCGAGATGCCGTCGTAGGTGCTTGTGCCTCGGCCAATCTCGTCGAGCAGTACGAGGCTGCGGTCCGATATGTTGTTGAGGATGCTTGCCGACTCCAACATCTCAACCATAAAGGTAGATTCGCCCTCTGAAAGGTTGTCCGAAGCGCCGACACGCGTAAATATCTTATCCACAACGCCTATATGTGCCGACTCGGCGGGTACGAACGAACCCATTTGTGCCATAAGCACGATAAGTGCGGTCTGGCGTAGCAGTGCCGACTTACCCGACATATTGGGACCTGTGATGACGATAATCTGCTGTTCGTCGGTATTGAGTAGCACGTCGTTGGGAATATACTTCTCGCCAATGGGCATAAGCGTCTCGATGACGGGGTGGCGACCCTGCTTAATCTCTATCTCTGACGACTCATCTACTATGGGGCGCACATAGCGGCGCTCGACGGCAATCTGTGCCATAGACTGCAAGCAGTCGATGCGGGCCACCACCTGAGCGTCGCGCTGCAAGGTGGCGATATGCTGAGTGAGGTATGCTACAATCTCGGCATATATCTGTGCCTCGATTTGGAGTATGCGCTCCTCGGCACCCATAATCTTCTGCTCGTACTCTTTAAGCTCCTGGGTGATGTAGCGCTCGGCACCCGTTAGCGTCTGCTTGCGAATCCAACTCTCGGGGACCTTGTCGCGGTGGGTGTTACGCACCTCGATATAGTAGCCGAAGACGTTGTTGTATGCCACTTTGAGGGATGGTATCCCCGTAATCTCGCTTTCGCGCTGCTGCAACTGCTGCAAGTAGTCCTTGCCGTGCAACGCTATACGACGCAGGTCGTCAAGCTCTGCCGAGACACCATCGGCGATGATGCCACCTCGCTGTATCTGGTTGGTCTCGGGGTCGGGGTATATCTCACGTTCGAGGCGTTGGCGCACCTCCACGAGGGGGGCTATCGTTGCTGCAATGCGGTGCATAGGCTCCGAGTCGGTAGATTCCATCAGCGCACGGATAATCTCCACCGCGGCAAGCGAGTGTTTGAGCTGCACAAGCTCGCGCGGAAGTACACGCTGTGTTGCGATGCGAGCCGCTATGCGCTCGATGTCGGCAACCAAGGCTACCTGCTCGCGCAGTGCCTCGCCAAACTCCAAGTCCGTGGTTAGCAGTTCGACAATATCTTGTCTTAGGCGTATCTTCTCGCAGTCCATCAACGGCATTGCTACCCAGCGTTTTAGCTGACGTCCACCCATTGATGTTAGGGTGCGGTCGATGGTGTCGGCGAAGCTACATTTTGCCGTGCCACTATTCGTGCTGAACAGTTCGAGGTTGCGTATAGTGAAGCGGTCAATCCACACGGCATCGTCGCGGTCGATACGCGAGATAGAGCCTATGTGTGCCGTCTGCTTATGTTCGGTAAATTCGAGGTAGTAGAGTATGGCGCCTGCCGCCGAGATACCCGCCGTCATAGAGTCGATGCCGAAGCCCTTTAACGACGGCACTCCAAATTGCTGGCATAGCTTGTCGCGGTTTACATTCTCGGCGAACACCCACTCGTCGAGGCGGTAGGTGTAGTGCTTCGAGCCGAAGGTATCGTTGAAAAGCTCCTCTTTGCCGCGCTGAAAGACAATCTCCTTGGGTTGTAGGTTAGAGATGAGCTTGTCGATATATGTGGCATTGCCCTCGGCAACGTAGAACTCGCCCGTCGAGACATCTAAGAAGGCGATACCTATCGTACTCTTGCCGAAGCATACCGACGCAAGAAAGGTGTTCTCCTTGCCTGCAACGATATTTTCGCCGAGGACGATGCCTGGGGTAACCATCTCGATAACGCCACGCTTAACCAACTTTTTGGTCATCTTGGGGTCTTCGAGCTGTTCGCAGATGGCCACACGCTCGCCAGCGCGCACCAGCTTGGGCATATATGTATCCAGGGCGTGGTAGGGGAAGCCCGCCAACTCGACATACGATGCTGCGCCGTTGGCACGACGTGTAAGGGTGATGCCGAGGATGCCACTCGCCTTGATAGCGTCCTCGCCAAATGTCTCATAGAAGTCGCCCACGCGGAAGAGAAGTATTGCGTCGGGGTGTACCGCCTTGATTTCGTAGTATTGGTTCATCAGCGGCGTCTCGGCATACTTCTTACCCTTGCCATTATCGGCAAGCGGCTCCTGGGTTGTATCTTTTTTTGCTCGTGCGCACATAATTCTTTACTCTAATCTCGCAAATGTACGAAAATTCTTTGATTATTCAAAAAAGTCATCGCCGAAGTTTACGACATACACCCGCTCGGTAGCACGTGTTATGGCTGTGTAGAGCCAGCGTAATAGGTCTTTGGACATCTGCTCGTCGCCAAACAGACACCTATCGACAAATACCGCCTTCCACTGACCACCCTGTGCCTTGTGGCACGTTACGGCGTATGCAAACTTTATCTGCATAGCGTTGAAGTGTTCGTTCTCGCGTATGGCGCGATAGCGTTTTGTCTTTGCCTTGATGTCGTCGTAGTCCTTCTCTACCTCGTAGAATAGCGTGCGGCTCTGGTCGCGGGTGAGCGATGGCGACTCAGACGATAGGGTGTCGAGTAGCAATTTGCACTCCATCTCGTAGTCGTCGTAGTCGGGGAAGCTGACCACGGCATCGACAAAGCGGAAGCCGTAGAACTCCTCGAAGCGTCGTATGCGTTTTAGACGCGCCACATCGCCATTTGCAACAAACGACATCGGCGACTGCTCATCGCGCTCGGCGTAGAAGTAGTTGTTCTTGACAATCATCAACATATCGCCACTCTCAATCTCCTCCTCGGCAGATAGCGTGTAGCGACGTATGCCCTCGTTGTAGCGGTTGGCGCGCTTGTTTGAGCGGGTGATAACTATCGTCTCGTCGCGCCCGTACCTGTCGTAACAATCTTGCAGTGCCTCCATAAGTTCGCCTCCTTCGATGCGCGTGAAGTCGCTGTGGCTGAGGTCGAAACGTGGCGTCTCGTAGATGTGGTTTTCGAGCATACACCTCAGCATCGTGGCGTTGAACAGTATGCCCGAGTCGTGCGACTGTCGCACCACCTCGTCCATCGAGGCGTACTCCACATCGCCATACTGCGACACCTCAGCTATGTCGAGAGCGGGGCTGTAATCGTCGCCCACAGGGGGCAGCTGCGCATCGTCGCCTACGAGCATAAGCCGACACTGCTTGCCGCTGCGTACATACTGCACTAAGTCGTCAAGCAGGTTGCCCGAGCCGAAGCTGCTGTCCGATGACGCTGCCGAGAGCATCGACGCCTCATCGACGATGAATATGGCGTTGCGCTCACGGTTGTAATCCAGCGCGAATTTTGCCTCATAGTCGGCGATGCTACGCTCACGATATATCTTTTTGTGGATGGTGTAGGCGCTTTCATTCGAGTAGCGCGCAAGCACTTTTGCAGCACGTCCCGTGGGTGCAAGCAGTATCGGTTTGATACCTAACTCTTTAAGCGCCGCTACGAAGGCTGCGATGATTGTCGTTTTGCCTGTGCCTGCGTATCCGTTAAGCAGAAAAATACGCGAAAAATCGTCGTCGGCAGCCCACGCCGATAGCTGTTCGATAATTTTTTTTTGGTTAAAAGTTGCTTCGAACGATAATTTTGCGTAAATTTGATGCGAAATATGTGTGCTAAGCATAACGTAGCCTAATATTATAACTGTTTTTGACGATACAAACTTAATAACAAATAATCAAAATGAAAAGAGTATTACAGATTTTATTGCTCGTAGCTGTTGCAGCTTTGGTCTATTGGAACTTCAAGCTCATTGAGAAGCCTGTGAAGTTTGAGACCCATTTCGAGCAGCGCGAGGCGGCCGTTATCGAGGCTGAGAAGCACATCGTAGCATTGGAGCAGGCATTCCGCGATGCTAATCCCAAGAAGGAGTTTACTACCAACTGGGACGAGCTTACCGACTTTGCGCTTAATGGCGTTATCGAGTATCGTAGCCAGATTTACGATGAGAACAACCTCGAAAATGCCGCTATATTGGCTGAGTTGCGCAAGGACCCCAACTGGAAGAATGAGCGTGTTAAGACTATCGCAGCTCGTGATACCATCTTTGACGACGCCCTTGGTCAGCCCCGCTTGAATGAGGAGCAGATTAAGAACTTGCGCTATATCCCCTTCACCGACAAAGTAGAGTTCCAGCTCGATACTGCAACCTACGAGAGCGGTACCTACAAGGCTCACCTTGTACGTTGCCACGCTCCCTATCGTGCGTTCATCGACGTAGAGACCTACAACCAGGAGTTCTGGAACAAGATGGATGAGAAGTTCCAGACATTTATCAACCACTCGGAGGCAAGCGAGGAGATGAAGAAGATGAAGGCTGACGGCTTGAAGAAGGCTATCAGCAAGGGTTACAAGATTGGTGAGGCTCACCCCATCACCCTTGATATTAACTTCTTCGGTGTAACATTTGGTAGCCTTGAAGAGCCTACTAACGAGGCTGGTAACTGGGGTGGCAGCGCAGAGTAATGGGCCACAAACCTACACTACAAGAGGTGTCCATCCGACGAGTGTTGGATGGACACTCTTTTTCAGAGGCCGAGCGTGAGCATCTTGTGCAGGACGCACCCGCCGAGGTCTATATCGCCTCGCCGAAGAGTACGTTGCTGCCTGTCGAGATTGTTGGCAACGCTACGCCTGATGAGTGGCTCCGTGCTGCGGGGTATGCCCTCGGCGATGACGAGGTGGCGATATGCTCCGCGCCAAACGATGGATGTGTGGCTGTCGTGGCGGTAAGCAGGCTGCTTGCCCAGACGCTTGCCCAGATGCCAAAGGTTGTAGTTAGGTCGTTGCTGCTGCTCGACACTGTTGCTGAACGTGGCACGGTGCTGACGCTATATGGCGGTTGCCTCTATGTGCGCTACTACGACGGCGGTCTTCGCTTTGCCGATGTGGTGGAGGTGGCGTCGGATGCCGATATATGCTACTACCTTCAACGTATCGACGAGGTGTATAATATATATAATATAGGTGTGCGCATAACGCCCGAAAATAGAGGTCTTGCAGCGTTGTGTCGTCGCCACTTTAAGCGAGTGATATGCGAATAATAAGCGGAAAATATAGAGGTCGTACCATCGTGCCTCCCCGTAACCTTAGGGCGCGTCCTACGACCGACTTCGCCAAGGAGAACCTCTTCAACGTGCTTGTCAATCTCGTCGATTTCGAGGAGCTTGACGTACTCGACCTCTTCTCTGGCACGGGTTCTATAAGCTATGAGTTTGCATCGCGTGGTGCGCGTAGTGTTACCTCGGTGGAGCTTAATGCTGTGCATCACAACTTTATCCGCCAGACGGCACGTGAGCTGGCGTTCGATAACTTCTACGCAGTAAAGGCAAACGTATTCCTCTATTTGAAGAGTTGCGCCAAGCAGTTCGACCTTATCTTCTCGGATGCGCCGTACGACCTTGACGGTAGCGAGGAGGTTGTGAAGCTCGTATTTGAGCGCGACCTGCTCAAAGAGGACGGCATATTCATCTTTGAACACTCTAAGGATAAAGATTTTTCGCAGCACGAAAATTTTTGGCAATTAAGGAGTTACGGTAGTGTGCAATTTTCGTTCTTCAAAAAATGACATTTTTTTTCAAAAAAAATGGTAAAAATATTTGCAGGATAAAAAATTTGTACTACCTTTGCATCGCAATCAGAAACAAACGGGTTGCAGAGTTCTTGAAATGGTGCGTTAGTTCAGCTGGTTAGAATACGTGCCTGTCACGCACGGGGTCAGGGGTTCGAGTCCCCTACGCACCGCCAGAGAGGATGACTTGAAAGGGTCATCCTTTTTTTGTGTTGTGCGGTACGTTGATAAATCAACTAAGCATTGCGCGTTATCGGCATTGTGAGCAAGCTCCCAATAGTCGATACCACGCACTGCTTCGCTATGCGACTGCACCGCCCAACACGATGCCTATCTACTGACGTTTGGTAGGGCACTCTCACGTAGGAGGGGTTGAGCCGATATGATAGAGATTTATTGCTCGGGCTACGCCCTGCGCTTTTTTTTAGTGGTATCGGCTCTATGGCTTCGCCATTCGAGTCCCCTACGCACCGCAACATTACAAGACGACAAAAGCCACTCTCTTGGGGTATGACTTTTAATTTTTAACTGATTGATTTTCAGTGTTAGTTTTTACGAAAATTGCGAAATCCTACATAGAAGGCTACTTGGAGGTCGTAATTAAGCTTAAAAACTACGAGTGCAAAGGTATATAAATCTTGCCAAAGTAAAGCACTGAAATCAAGCATCTTCCGAAGATACAATGTGTATAAACAACGGTGGCGTATGAGCGAACTACAAGGTTCACTACATACGCCACTCTTATTAATCATTTTTATAATATAAATCGTTTAGAAACTAAATCCAACGCTACATTTTACCTGAT
>JAFQOR010000001.1 GCA_017403125.1 Alistipes sp.
CGTAAATTCAGCCCTTGACTTCACCGGCAAGACATTTGAGAGTGGTTCGGAGACCTTCTAATCGTTTACAACGATAATTCCAAAGCAGCATCCCAAAGGGGTGCTGCTTTTTTGTTGTATCGGACGCAAAAGAGTAGCAAAAGTGTCGCAAAAGGGAGAAGTCCGCCATCATAACAACAAGCAGTGCCTCTCCCGATGCGGGTATTAATAATAATACCCGCATAAAAGTGGGGGCGGAGAGTAACAAAAGGGGGGGGGCGAAAGGGAAGCGAAAGAGAGAAGTCCGCCATCATAACAACAAGCTGTGCCCCTCCCGATGCGGGTATTAAAAATAATACCCGCATAGAGGAGAGAGAGGGCACATAAAATAAGAAGGTGGCGAGAGATGGTTATGCAAAACGTACGAGAGGCAAGGGAGGGATAAAAGAGTAATAAAAACATTAGCACTGCATGAGGCATGCGCCGCCGCACAGCAATGGCGCAAAACAAAAGGGCAGACAGCAATAAAATGCTATCTGCCCTTCAATATTTAATGTCTTGTCAGCCTCTATTCGGTAATTCCTGCCTCAATCACTCATATCAAACACACAACCTGTCGTAGCCAGAAATCGCTTTCTCATTCTTGCCCCTCATTCTTACACCACAATCACACCACTGAATTGCTCACCTCTTTCGTGCCCTTCATTCTTCCACCACTGAATCTCTCCCCTCATTCACACCCCTCGTCGCACTTTCGCCTCGCCACTTGATCGCACGGGGGAATCACTCCACACTCATGAGGTTAGTCACCCCACGGGATGACGATCTCGTCCTCGAAGCCGGGATCGATACCAATACCGCCGGTACCGAACGACGTGGTGAGCATACGTCCCTCAACAATTGTCTCCATGTTGCGTCGAAGTGGCACAGTAATAGCTGTCCAGTGGCTAATCTCCGTATCCTCACTTATAACGCTATCGTAGAAGAAGAAATCAATCTTTACGTTTGTCTGCTTACCGTTCACAAAGACATAGTCATAACATAGTTCAAGTTTGCCATGTGCATCAATCTTTGCATTCGTGGTAAACGTTCGTGTAGGCTCGAAGTAGTTGGGCTTCTGCTCCTCAACGTTGTAACCGGCACTGACATACTGGGTGTAGGTCACCTTCGCAATGATATTGTCGATGCTTCCACCACCAAGGATATAGTCCTCCATATCGGTTGTGATACACTTGAAACGACCCTTCGGGCGCTGCAAATCCAAGCCATAGACCAACTCATGCTCACCCTCGGCATAGTAGTACTCCGAGAGATCCACATCGAGCATATTGGTGAATACATCCTTATCGTTGTTGTCCACTACGGGAACATCCGAGTAACGAATACTCAACAAGTTATCGGTATTGTAGTACCATGACTCACGAATAGCATCCTGGACATAGTCGCACCAAACGAGTACATGGTAGTGCTCCGCCTCGACATCGAAGGTGGCGATAGCCTGCGGATTGGGGTCATCGACAGCTGCGAAGAGCACCTTACGCTCGACAAACACCGAGTGTGAGGATGTTACACGATAGAGATCGATGACGTAGCGCAAACATACGGGCTCGGTAAAACGAGTGTTATTCAGCTCCATATTTTGTGTGCGCACCACCGTAGAGGTTCCGGTTTCGGGATTGCACTCCACTGTAACAAAGTATTCGGGGTCGGACATATCGACAGAGCACTCAACCGTGAGGCGCAACGTGTGCCCCGCGGGATACTCATGGATGGTCTTGTCGCATCCCACTAATGTGAGCAGCAACACCATAAGCATAGCGATATGTCTTATACGACCGAACATTCCTTACTCTCCTATATTCTTGACCCTCTTATCTGACTTCTTTTTGAGGTTTATGCGGTAAGAGAAGTCGATACCAATACGCGTAATACCCCAGTAGTTACGCTCCTCGGTACGCAGATACTTACCGTTATGACGTCCCTCATAAACGTCATACTTTACATCCATATAGCCAATACCTATTGTGAACTCGACGCCCCAACGGTCGCGCTTACCCAAGGGCAACGCATAACCATAGCTTACGCCGAGACCCCATATAGCATGGTTGGGATCCTGATAGCGATAGCCATTGTTCATCTGAACGTTGAAACCGGCAACCGGCACATGCAAACCAATAAAGTGACCCTTAACAAGAGATTCACCCCACCAATAACGCACCTCGGGCTGTATAGCGAATACACGTATCTTGCGGTTGCTCTTGAAGTAGTCGTAGGGCGAATAGTGACCCAAAACATCAAACGAGAGGCGCGGTGTAATGCGGAACTCGAAACCGAGATTGGCAAGAAGCATCGCATCCTCCAAAACATTTGTCTTGATGCTCATCAAGGGCACACGAGGCTCCTCCTGAATAGGCTCGGGTTCCGGCTCGGGCAGAGGCTCCGGCACAGGCTCGGGCTCCGGCATAGGCTCGGGCATAGGTTCTGGCTCCGGCTCGGGTTCGGGCTCCGGCACTGGCGGATACTTGCGCACGGTGACGAGTATGAACCACGCATTACGCATCTGCGAGAAGTATCGCTGATTTAGCACTCGCCAAGTGACGTTATTATCGATGTTACGGAGCTTCACGATACGGCCATCAACTATCTGTCCGTTCCAATCCTTAACCTCGGGCTCGGGGTTACGAAGAATCTCCAACACCTTGTCGCGGTTAGGCAGCGTCTCGTCCTTCTCAACAAGCTCGATAAGGTGGTCCCACGCAATATAGTGGTCGTTATGCGACACAATGCTGTCGGGCAGATACAACTGCTCACTAACCATCTCTTCAAGGGCTTCGAGACGAGCCCTACTCAAACGACGGTTAATAGCGGCACTACCCTCGGGCGATGCTGTACCGCAGAACTCGATAGAGACAATCTCGACAAGCGTGTCGCGCGAAATGGTGTTCACCAACGAGTCAATTCGCCTCAACACCGAAGCATTGTTGCGATATTCCGGATCGATAGTGGAGCTGTTCACGCGGAAATCGACACATACACCATGACGGTCATCAGTTTGCCAAGATTTGCGCAAACGCGCATCTTGTGCACTGACTACCATCGGCGCCAAGAATATGATGATTGCCGCAACAATCGATATTTTCTTAAAAAAACTCATCGTCTTATCTTCCAAAACAGCCACAACTCCCTCTACGGAGTATTATGCGCCTCTTAATTGTACGGGCTAACACATTGAATAACAACGCATTGGTATTCAAGGACGTACTATTACCCTACAATCATACGCAAAGATATGTATTTTATCACAAACAGCAAAGAAAATTCAATAAAAAAAACATGAACCGCATTATTATTCTTTGCCAACCGCAACAAAAAGCCTAAAATCCCAATGGTCTAATTGTCGCATAAATTGGGATATAACGCTCTCATTATCAAAATACCAAATGTAGCAATATAGGATAATTCATAGTGTTTTTCTCGCCATATTCAGCTGTCGTATCACAGCAATATTCACGCCAAAATAGGCATGTTATGACATAAAAAAATGCGCCCGGCAGAAGCCGAGCGCATAGTGTTAGAAAGCGTTCTCAACTACTCAAAACGAACGTTCTGCGCATTTGATGTAACCACTGTAGTGTAGTTGTCTTTGGTGATATGAATACCATCATAGGTACAACCCTTCAACACAACCTCTGCACGAGGATCCATCTTATAGCCCTTCTCGAAGTTGCAGTTCTCGAAAATTGTCTTGCTATACGGACGGCAGAATGCATATCCCTGACCCTCGCCGAATGAGCAATTTACGAACTTTGCCTCACCGAGTGTGGCAGCATACGATGTCCAACCATTAAAGCTACAATTTACAGCTTCAAGGCCATCTCCGTATGCTTGGTCGCAGCTGATTGTATATGTAGTTCCATCAACGTGAACGTTGTCGAGATACAATTTCTCGTGATGCGTGTCATTGTGACACACGAAGATGCCACGGAATGCTTTAATGACATTTACGTTCTTGATAGTTCCACCGGTGGTTGCAATAGCACAATCCCATGTTCCCCCCGCATCATCAATGGCAATCGAGTAGCCCTGACCATCGAATACGCCACCATTTACAGTAATACCTGTTTTGCCATAACCACTGCTTGCCGTTGTGTCGTTAGCGCTTCCGGTGATATCGTCTGTCATCGTCACATTGTCGCCAACACCAACCTTCTCGGCGTCGGTAATATCGTCGGCCTCAACGAATTTAACGCCATCAAAGTTTGTAAATGTATCACACACGCCAGTACCTGCAAAGCCATTATCCTTCCATGTGGTATATGCGAAGACCTTGCCACCTACCAAGCCATTCTCATTAGTAATAGTGTTGTTCACAACCTGATTGTTACCCTTGAATGTGATGTATGTAAGACCAAATGCACGACCCATGAAGCCTGACGCACCGGTAGGATCCTGACCTGCTGCACCAACAGCTGTTATCTTTGTGTTCTGAACCGAACAATTTTCGAATGTGATGTAGTAGTCAGTACCCTCGCCTGTCGAAGAGATGATGCCGCCAACATTGTTAGTTCCCGTAATTTCAGAGTTGAGGATGTGAACGTTCGTAAAGCTGATGTCGCCGGTGAGGTTACCCCAAAGCGGTGCAGTAAACCAACCGCCATTTACTTTTGCATTTGTCAATGTAAGGTTACGGAACTCACCAGGCGTAGTACCATCATCGGCACCGTTAGCAGTACCAGAAAGGAGGTAGTCCTGAATAGTAATATTGCTGATAGTGTGATTATTACCATCGATTACAATACCATTACGAGTATTGTCGCCAGTAATCATATATACACCCTGCCATGTAAAGCCCTCAGCGTCGATATCTGCTGCAATATTATATGTTCTTCCCCATGTCGCGTTAGCCATACAATTATCTTGGAAGTACTTATTCAAGCTGCCAAGACCTACTACGTCGAAGACATAGAACTCGCCGTCCTTGCTGAAAAGACCGGGGTAGCCCGCTACTAATGTATAGTCGGGGAGCCATACCACATTACCATCGATGTATAGTGTAGTTTTAGTCAAACCACCATTCTTGACATTCCACAAATCGCTGTTACTGTTAAGACCTGTGGGGAAACCCTCGGTTGTGCAATTGTTGATATAAACTACCATATTTGCACCATACGCCGAGTTAATATCGATACCTGTTACAGGCAGGCCATCATACGTCGTAGCTTGCTTCTCTGCCTTGAACGTACAATCCGTGATAGTCGTAGTAAATGTGCCGGCAGCCTCTGCATAAACCTGCAATGCCTTACCCTGCGATGCTGCAAAGTGGCAACGCTCGAATACGCAGTCAGAAGCATAGGTATAGAGATAACCATTCAACGGATCAATAATACAATCGTAGAAGTAGTGGGGAGCATTGCTATGAGCATACATCTGACCTACAATCTTACAGTTACGGAAAGTCACAGACTTTGCGTGGCCAAAACCACCCTGATAGCCGTTGTTTACGGTTTCATAGGTAAGATTCTCAAATACGAGATCAAGACCATGTGCATAGTTACCGGGCTGCGCGCTATTGCCATTTGGGTTATTGCTACCATTAACTATCGATTTGTCGATACCGTTACCAGAAATTGTAACAGTTGTATTGCCATCGGTAGTGTCGGTTGCAATGCCCGAAGGAAGAGCAAACTCGCCATCGCCGAGAGTTACCTCATTGTTATCGGCACCCAATGCCTCCTCAATGGTTGCATAGAAGTTTCCATCTTCTGCACTAACGTTCTTTGGCTCCTCGTTTGGCACATAGCGTGTACCGTTGATGATGACAGTTGCTATGTACTTCTCGTCACGGTCACCACCGATAAACTTATTATCATACTTGCCAACGTATGCAGAATCGCCCTCGGCAACGTTGAATGTCTGTGTGAAATCATTATCCTCCACTACACAATTTTCGATAATAAGAATCTGACCAGCCTTTGAAATAGTACCACCAATAAATTGAGAGTTGGCACGCTTACCACTGTTAGAAGAGTTGATACCTACGATAGTACACCTCTTGACTGATGAGTTAGTAATCTTGTGCTCCTCGGTACCTGTACCCTGGAAAATACCCATAAGACCACCAACATTACCGCCATCCTTCTCATGGATTGACTTAATGGTACAATTCTCGATATGGCAGTTGTTGATAGTGATATTGCTGCTTGATCCATCGTGTGCGATAAGACCGGCAACCTTGTTGTTACCAACGAACGTAGAGTTCTTAACAACTACGTTGTCAATAGAGATTGTTCCGTAGTATGAACCAATAAGACCGGCTGCGTAGAAGTCGCCATCGTGGCTCTCGGGCATAGCAACATTCGCACCATCAATTACCAAATTCTTGATTGACGCTGTGCCAGCAACGCCACCAAACAATGCGTGCGAGTTGTGACCGCAGTGACGAGTGATATTCAAGCCTGTAATAGTGTGACCCTGGCCGTCAAACGTACCCTTAAAATAGTCACCCGTGTTCTTTCCGATAGGAGTCCACTCATTGCCACCAAGATCGATATCCTGTTCAAGCAAGAATGTCTTGCCAGCAAAAGTATTTGCAGCAGCACGTGTGACACCATTTACCTGGTCTGCCAACCATGCGAGCTCCGAGCCCTTCTTTATAATATAGTTGCCGTTAGCATCCGTCGAAGGCTCACTCACGCTCTTGCCATCCCATACCTCATAGATAATCTCATCATCCTCGAATGCGTCGTTGATAGTAACCTTAACGTTGCCGCTATCGGTAAGAACGGGGCCGATGATAGTGGTCAAGTAGTTACGCTCAACGGGGATATCGGTGTTGAATACGATAGTGGGAATAACGCCACCGTTGGTATCAACAACATCCATGGTGAACTTCACGGTACCATTCTCTGCACCAAACATATAGTCGGCAAAGAGAGTCTTTGTGCCCTCTGCATCGTTGCTATACTCCGAAGCGCTCAACTCGAACACGTGAGCGCGGTTTGCTACTGCGTTATCAGCAATAGCCTTCGATGTGTAGGCGTTGAATGTGGTGTAGAGCTTATTGGTGTTGTATGTTACCGTAACATCCTCGGGAACAACATTGTAGAGGTCGTCCATGTCGGTGGTAACAACGCGCAACTTCGCGAAGGGACGCTTGAGCTCGATGTTGATAGCCTGTGTGCTGTTGAACTTAACGGCATCATGGTAACCGGTGTAAGCATCGCGGCTCTCATCCATAGCCTTCCATGTAGCAGCATTAACTGTGATGTTCTTCAAATCTTGCGTGTTGTAGTGCAAGTCGTAGTTCGTCGCAGGGTCACGTGTAACGTTTACCTGCTCTACGAAGTCTGCCCAAACAACAAACCTGTAGTCACGACCGGGCACCAAGCGCAAGTCGAACGCTGTGCTTGTAGCCGTGTTCTCGTAGTTTGTGAAGCGCTCCTTTGCCAAATCGCCATTTGCATCATAGACCTCCAAGATGAAACGAACGTCGTAGTCGTTGGCAAGGTCGATGTTGCCAATAGCGCCCTTTGCGCTGTCTGCTCCCCCGGCACGCGTAATGTCTTCGGGAACGGTGACGTTAAGCACTACGCTAACCTCATCGCTACCGATGGCACTGATGCCCTCGGGCTCGTTCTGGCACGATGCCAAACCAAGCACCAATGCCGCAAAAGCTAAAAATCTTGCTTTCATAAAATTAAAGGTTAATGTGAAAAAATAATTGTTTTTGTTATGCAAAAAATTATGTCCCTAATAATTAGTTCCCTGTTAGCATTGTACACAACCCACACGCCTCAAATACCTTAATAAGAAATTGAGGTGAGAGAGGCTAAATACCCCCCCCCTCAATGAGTTACGTTTTTCAGCGATTCTATTTATCTATTCATCAATTGGTTACATGCCAATCGTTTACATTGCAAATATATGTAATTCCTCATAAAAATCAAAGGTTTTTACAATAAAAATTGATATCAGATTATGCCATAAAGAGAGGCTGCAAGCAATTTTTATTCCCCAATTATAAGCGACCTACAAAAAAAGTCGTCGTTTCACCGCCCTAATTTGCCGTTTCACCATTGAGCACACACCGCAATCATTCGACAAAAAGATGCGCTAAAACACTGCATGGCACGCATTTTGCCCCGTCACACGCAGAATTTCGAGAGGGCAACGCCTAACGTAATAACACAACAGATATTTTGCAGTTTGGAAAATAATTGCTACCTTGCAGTCGGAAATGATTGTTTAACCGATTAAAAAACGCACTTGCCTATCGAGAAAATTCTACTCTTGTAACTAACCAACATAGGAGGAAAGAGTATGAACGTGAATCTATTAAGCGACCGTGTACTGCTTAATAACTACCTTTCGGGGGATAGGAGTGCCATATCAGAACTTATCGAACGCCACTCGAAGCGAGTGCGCAGCTATATCGGCATGATGGTCAAGGATGACGACATTGCCGACGACATCTTCCAAGAGACATTCATCAAGGCGGTACGCGTCATAGACGAGGGTCGATATACCGACTCTGGCAAGTTCCTTTCGTGGGTACTGCGCATTGCACACAACCGCGTACTCGACCACTTCCGTCGCGAGAAGAGCAACAAGCAGATTAACGAGAGCGATGCCGGATACGACGTATTGGGAACAATGCGCTTTGCACAGCCCACAGTCGAGGACCAGATGATAAGCAGCCAAATCGAGGAGGATGTACGTAACTTGGTGGAGATGTTGCCCGACGAGCAGCGCGAGGTGGTGAAGCTACGATACTACTCGAAGCTGTCGTTTGCCGAGATTGCCGAGCAGACGGAGGTGAGCATAAACACTGCTCTTGGACGTATGCGCTATGCGTTGATAAATCTGCGAAAGATGATTCAAGAGAAAAATTTGGCATTAAACTAATAATCGCACAATAAAGCCCCGAGCACGTCGTTTATTGGTTAGAGTGGCGCCACATGGCGTACACATAACCTCAAAAAAAAACAGAGTGCCTATGGGTGAAATTGACGAAAAGACGTTACAGCTTTATAGTGAAGAGGAGCTATTGCTCAACGATGTAATTCAGAACGATGCCGACTTGCTATATCTCGATACCTACCTAACGGATATATTCAAGTACAAGCGCACGGAGTAGGCGACAGAGAAGCCGTAACAACAAAACAGAGAGCGGGGATGACCGAAAAGGTCATCCCCGCTTTGCTATGGGCAAAAAGGAAGGCTCTCTCACAAAAGAGAAAGCCTTGCAGAAAAGATAGATTACAACGAATAATTACTTCATATAGCCCTTAATATATTGTACTCTAAGGTATAAGTCCTGGTATATTTACAAAAACCTAGTTTTATAATATATATTTATCATATCTAAATATATCTGTAAGCGATCCTCTATAATTTCTAAATCGGCATTGAGTTTTTCTAATGACAAATTTATAATATCAAGTCTCGCGCTTGAGAACGGAAGATTTAGTATCGTATTTGACAAATCTTCCTTTTGGTCCAAGAAAATGTCATATTGTTTTTGACTCAAATTATAATTCTCCTTAAATTGGTAATACACACTTTTATCATATTGCCCATTATAACACAATACTTGTATGTCATTTATTGAAATTTTCAAATCTGTGTCGAATATTTCCGTTCTGAATACTAATTCTTTAACAATATTTTCAAAAGACAAAAAGTTATAGTCTTCTTGTAGTTTATCTAACCTCTCCGATAATTCAGCAACTTCCTGAGTCAACTCCTCAATTCGAGCATCCGTAGAGTTCTCTTGCGACAAATCTATCTCTTGAGCAGAAATCTTTATAACTCCAATAACTGTTATCAGCACGAGAAGCAACAATCTTTTCATAATATTGAGTATTTAGGTTATGACAAAGATAATAAAAATAGATGTTATTAAGGTAAATATGGAAATAAATATATGTATTTTTATTGAAATTGTTAATTTTCTTAAACTTTTAATAGCACACCCATTCTTGTTATCAGTGCAGTCGGATAGTAGCCACAGTGAGTAAGTCCCCCTTATCAAAGGGGGATTTAGAGGGAATGTAAATATAGGTGGTGTTCTTGACACCACCACTATATTAAAAGCAACAAAGGCCTCCCGAAGGAAGCCTTTGTGTTATATGAAGTAACAACTGTTACTTCATATAGCTTTTAATATAGTGGTGGTGAGAGCCGTAGCGGTTGAATGCGGCCTCGTCCAAAGCCTCCTGTGCCGAGGGGTGTGCAACCGAGATAATCAAACGTGCACGCTCCTGAAGGCTCTTGCCATAGAGATCGACAGCACCATTCTCGGTTACGAACCAGTGAATGTGGTTACGTGTTGTTACGACACCAGCACCCTCGGTCAAGACGTCCGAAATCTTCGATACACCCTTGTTCGTGACTGAGGGCATGGCGATAATGGCCTTACCACCCTTCGAGAGTGAGGCACCATAGATAAAGTCGATCTGACCACCTACGCCCGAGTAGAACTTGCGACCGAGCGAGTCGGCGCATACCTGACCCGTAATATCGACTTGAAGTGCCGAGTTGATAGCCGTAACCTTATCGTTCTTGGCGATAACGAAGGGATCGTTGGTATAGCCCACGTCCATCATCAATACTCCGGGGTTATCGTCGATAAAGTCATAGACCTTCTGCGAACCCATCAGGAAGGTAGATACCATCTTACCCTTATCGATATTCTTGGCTGCACCATTGATTACGCCCTTCTCAACCAAGGGAAGCACGCCGTCGGCAAACATCTCGGTGTGAACACCAAGATTCTTATGACCGCCAAGCTGCGCAAGCACTGCATTAGGAATAGCACCAATACCCATCTGCAAAGTTGCACCATCCTCGATAAGACCTGCACAGAGGTTACCAATCTTTGTCTCAACCTCGTTGGGCGTAGAGAAGTGAGCCTCCTCAAGGGGCTGGTCGTCCTCAACGAAGAAGTTAATCTTCGAGCAGTGGATCATAGCGTCACCAAACGAACGAGGAACAAACTTATTTACGACTGCGATAACGTGGTCAGCGCACTCGACAGCTGCCAGCGTGGCATCAACCGACGTACCGAGAGATACATAGCCATGCTTGTCGGGACGAGATACCTGAATCATTGCCACGTTACAGGGAACAGCGCCCGAACGATACAACTTCTGGGTCTCGCTCAAAAAGATCGGAATATAGTCCGCATATCCCGACTGTGTAACCTTGCGCACGTTGCCACCAACGAAGAAAGAATCGAGCTGGAAAATACCCTCGAACTCGGGATCTGCATAGGGGGCAGGACCCTCGGTGTGTAGGTGGTGGATGTGTACATCCTTAAACTCGCCATTGCGACCACGATCGCACATAGCCTTAATAAGGCACTGGGGTGCAGATGCCACAGAGCTGAGGTGAATGTGATCACCCGACTTGATACATTTAACGGCCTCCTCGGCAGTAGTAAACTTAATGTTGTTCATGTCTTTAAGCTTTATTTTAGGTTAAATTTGTTTATATTGTTCTATTTACCTGTGCTTAATTGCAAATAGTCCTTCGCACGCCTCCACACGACGGGGTTTTGCTGTTATATGGGGCACGAACAAATGCCCCTTCAGCCCGAAGTGTGGCTCTACGCGGCCGAACTACTTGCGCTTAACCTCCACCTGCTCGTAACCCTCGATGATATCTCCTACACGCACATCGTTGTACGACTCGATGTTAAGACCGCAATCCTGACCCACGGTAACCTCCTTGACATCATCCTTGAAACGACGCAACGAGCCAAGCTTACCGGTGTAGATAACGATACCATCACGAATGACACGTATAGGCGTGTTACGCTGCATCTTTCCCTCGCGCACGACACAACCGGCAACGGTGCCGACCTTCGAAATCTTGAAGGTCTCCAAGACCTCGGTAGAGCATACAATCTCCTCCTTCATCACAGGCTCCAACATACCCTCGATAGCATCCTTAATCTCGTTGATGGCATCGTAGATGATAGAGTAGAGACGTATGTCGATCTGCTCCTTCTCGGCAGCCTTGCGTGCTGCCGCCGAGGGGCGCACCTGGAAGCCCACGATGATGGCATTAGATGCCGCCGCAAGCAACACATCCGACTCCGAAATCTGACCTACGGCAGAGTGGATGACATTCACCTGAACACTCTCCTTTGAGAGTTTGATAAGCGAACCCGACATTGCCTCTACCGAGCCATCCACGTCACCCTTGACGATGATATTGAGTTCCTTGAACGAACCTATGGCGATACGACGACCAATCTCATCGAGCGTCACATGCTTCTGCGTCATGATACCCTGCATACGCTGCAACTGCTCACGCTTGTTAGCAATCTCGCGCGCCGAGCGATCGTCCTCCATAACATTGAAGGTATCACCCGCCTGCGGAGCACCGTTCAAACCAAGAACCTGAACCGGCGTCGAAGGACCTGCCTCCACAACCTTGCGTCCATTCTCATCGAACATAGCCTTAACACGACCAGTATATGTTCCCGACAACAAGACATCGCCTACGCGCAACGTACCATTCTGCACCATGATTGTAGCCACATAGCCACGACCCTTATCCAGCATCGACTCAATAACGGCACCCGTAGCACGACGATTGGGGTTTGCCTTCAATTCGAGCATCTCTGCCTCCAACAGCACCTTCTCCAAGAGCTTATCGAGGTTCATACCCTTCTTTGCCGACACCTCCTGACACTGGTACTTACCGCCCCAATCCTCAACCAAGTAGTTCATCTGCGAGAGCTGCTCGCGAATGTGGTCGGCATTAGCCTGCGGCTTATCCATCTTATTGATTGCAAACACCATGGGCACACCTGCTGCCGAAGCGTGATTGATAGCCTCGACCGTCTGGGGCATCACGCTGTCGTCGGCTGCGACGATGATGATAGCTACGTCGGTCATCTTGGCACCACGCGCACGCATAGCCGTAAACGCCTCGTGACCGGGCGTGTCGAGGAACGTAATCTTCTGACCGTTGAGCTCGACCGAGTAGGCACCGATATGCTGTGTGATACCACCGGCCTCACCTGCCGTAACGTTAGTCTTACGGATGTTATCGAGCAACGACGTCTTACCGTGATCAACGTGACCCATAACCGTAACAATCGGAGGACGCGCCACGAGTTCATCCTCGCTATCGACATCGGTCTCGATAGCCTCCTGAATCTCTACCGATACGAACTCTACCTTGAAGCCGAACTCCTCGGCAACAACCACCAAGGCCTCGGCATCAAGACGCTGATTGATAGATACCATAAGACCGAGGTTCATACATGCCGAGATAACCTCCATGGGCGAGACGTTCATCATCGTAGCCAACTCACTTACGGTCACAAACTCCGTAACTTTGAGTACGCTACGCTCCATCTCCTCACGCTCGAACTCCTCGTGCATACGCTCACGCACCTCGTCGCGCTTCTCCTTACGATATTTTGCACCCTTGGACTTCGTACCCTTTGCCGTAAGACGTGCCAATGTATCCTTAATCTGCTTCTGTACCTCCTCATCCGACACCTCGGGACGCACAATAGGCTTGGGCTGTTGCTTCTGTTTCTTCTGCTTCTTGGGCTGTGCCGTTTGCTGGGCGTTATTGCCTCCACCGGCCATGTTATTACCACCCTTCTGTCCACCCTTCTCGGGCTTCTGGCCACTCTTACCCGCCTTATTTACATCGACCTTCTCCTTATCCAGGCGCTTACGCTTATGCTTGCCTCCGGGCACCATGTTCGACACATCCATCGTACCAAGAATCTTCGGACCTCCAAGATGCTCGACTTGGGGACGGAAGACACTATCGCTCTTGGCAGCCTGCATAGGGGCAGACTCCTCAACGACGGGTTGCTTGGGAGCCGGTGCTGCGACCTCGCTCTTTGGCTCGGGTCTCACCTCCTCAACAGGCTTTGCCTCAACCTTAACGGGCTCTACCCTCTTCACCTCCTCAACAACCGCAGGTTTAGGCTCCTTTTTTACCTCGACCTTGGGCTCTACCTTCTTGCCACCGAGGTCAATCTTACCGAGAATTTTCGGCCCACGCACCTCATCCTTAACGCTTATGACGTTGCTCTTGATGACAACCTCCTCTTCCTCGTCCGAGGCCTTCTGCGCCTGTGAATTTATCGATACCGAGGTCTGCTTCTGCTGTATGCGCTCACGTATCGCATTACGCTCGTTTCCGGATTGGCGATTACCACCAAACTCCTTCTCCAATACGGCATACACATCTGCCGAGACAGGCGACGAGGGCGAACAATCGCTCTGCAAGCCCTTGCGCTGGAGAAAGTCTGCCAATGTATTGAAGCCGACCTTAAACTCCTTGGCAACCTGTATAAGCCTTATCTTTTTACTGTTATCCATCTATATATCCTTTCGCTTTTTCGTTTATTACACCATACCTACTACTCCTCGAACTCGGCTTTGAGAATCTCTACGACAGCCTCTGCCTGCTCCACTTCGAGGTCGGCACGTGAGGCTATCTCCTCGACGCTCAACTCCAACACACTCTTGGCTGTGTCGCAACCGGCATTTTTCAGAGCCTCGATAATCCAGCCCTCAATCTCATCGGCGAACTCCGTGAGCGCCACATCCTCCTCCTCAATCTCGCGATATACGTCGATATCATAGCCCGTAAGCATCTTCGACAGACGGATGTTCAAACCACCCTTACCGATAGCCAACGACACCTCCTCGGGTTTGAGATACACCGCAGCCGTCTTACGCTCCTCATCGATTGTGATTGTCGAAATCTTGGCGGGGTTCAACGAACGCTGAATCATAAGCGAGGTGTTTGCCGTGTAGTTCACAACGTCGATATTCTCGTTGCGCAACTCCTTTACGATGGTGTAGATACGCGCACCCTTCATGCCGACACAGGCTCCTACGGGGTCGATGCGGTCGTCGTATGACTCCACTGCAACCTTGGCTCGCTCGCCCGGGATGCGGGCAATCTTCTTGATGGTGATAAGACCATCGAAAATCTCGGGCACCTCCTGTTCGAACAGACGCTCCAAGAACTGATTGTCGGTACGCGAAATGATGATGCGAGGCTGGTTGTTGTTCATCTCCACGCTCTTAACGATAGCCTTGATGGTATCGCCCTTACGGTAGAAGTCGTTGGGAATCTGCTCGCCCTTGGGCAACACGAGGTCGTTGTCATCGTCGTCACGCACCAAAACCTCCTTCTTCCAGACCTGATATACCTCACCGGAGATAATCTCGCCAACCTTCTCCGAATACTTCTCGAAGAGTGCCGCCTTCTCCAAATCGAGGATGCGTGATGCCAAGTTCTGGCGCAACGACAAAACTGCGCGACGACCAAACTTGGTCATATCAATCTGATCAACATACTCGTCGCCAATCTCGTAGGTGGCATCGATTGCCTTGACCTCCGAAAGCGAAATCTCGGTATTCACATTCTCTACCGCATCATCCTCCACTACCGTTCTGTTACGCCATATCTCGAGGTCACCCTTTTCGGGATTGATGATAACATCGAAATTCTCGTCACTTTCGAACTGCTTCTGCAATGCGTGGCGGAAGACATCCTCCAACACTCCGATAAGCGTGGTGTTGTCGATGTTCTTCAACTCTTTGAATTCAGCAAAGTTGCTGATTAGGTTAATGTACTTCATTGGATTTTATCTTTTTTTTAATTGTTTGTCATTTATTGCGTTGTCGCGAGCGCTTATGCCTCACTCTCCTACCTTCCGAGCGGAGCCTATCCCCATTCTACATCTATACACGGCTACTTGAAGTCGAGGTACTCCTTGGCGTACTTTATCTCCTCCCAGCGATAGCTCTTCGTAACCTCCACGGTCTGCTTACGCTTCTTACCCTCTACCGCCTGCTTCTCCTCGTAACTCAACGTTATACCCTCGTCACCGGCATCTACCAACTTGGCAAGAATCTTCACACCATCGGCGAGCAACACCTCGACAGATCCGCCCACAATCTTACGATACTGACGCAGGAGTTTTAGCTCGGAACCGATACCTGCCGACGCCACCATCAACGAGTAGTCCTCGACCTCGCGATCAAGCTCCGCCTCGATAGCTCTGTTCAACGCCGCACAATCTTCCAAGCGCACTGCCGTATCGCTATCGATAAGCAACTCTATGTCGCCCATAGGGGTTGTTTTACACTCTACGACAAAGATGTCGCCACCCTCTAAATGTCGTTCAGCAATCTCCACAACTCTCTTCGCATCAATCATATATACTAATCTGTTTTAATTTATCAGCCGACTATTTGACTCAAAAAATCGAAATAAGGGGACTACCCGTCCCCTTACTCTCTCGCTCTTTAACGACGCAAAGATATGTATTATTTTTCTTATATACAATATTTATAATAGTTTTTTTCGCCCCGTGCACACCATATACCCTATCGGGTAATATCAAATGCAAACCACACAATGGCTACCGAGAGCAATATGCTCAACAGCGCAATGAGCCAACGTCGCTTCGGCGAGAGCTTGCGCCCCAGATACTTAAAGTCGCTGAACTCCTTGCGCTTCCATAGCGATAGGTTGTCGCGTAGCCATCCGGCATAAGCCTCCAAGTCGAGCTTCGGATTCTCGATAAACCAGCTCTCCGACGCCGACTCCAAGCGTGGAGCATCACACCACGAAAATCCCTTGCTCCACTCCACTTTCGGTAGCTCCGTATCGTCACTATTGCCACTTATGCCAAGGCATAGCACAAACTCATTTTTATTGCCACCACGCCAATATTCGCGTTGCTTAATCGCTACCTGAACACCCTGCGCCGCATCGAAGAGCAACACGAAGATGTGTATCTCGCGGCGTTCACCCTCGTAGGCGTTAATAAGCTGAATATCACGTTGTCGCACACGAACATCCTCACCAATAATCTTCACCGCCGAGGGTGCTACCAACACGGCATCAATATCGAGTGCCGCATCGTCGAACGACGGATACTCCACAAGACCCAAGCGACGCGCCTCACTCTTCGACACGCGGTTGAGTTTGAATATGGAGTTCGAGTTGCGGACATAGTTCTCATAAAGACCTTTATATGTGCACGTTACGCCATCTTCATACCTTCCACTGAACCTACACGCCTGACCGCCGCCACCCGACACACAATTCACATGCGGCGGGAAGATCTCCTCCTCGCCCGTAGCCCACATCCGACAGGTATCGTGATATGTGTCAGACGATATGTACTCAACCTCGCCCGTATTTAGCGTCGCAAGCCACACATCGGGATGATAGACATAGCTTACCTGACGTCGTGTCTGCATATTTCCGCTACTATCTCTGTACGACACGTAGGTCACCACCTTCTCGGTCCAAGCTTCATGATGTTCGACCTCGATAGCATAGCCACTCAAATACTCCACCACGCGATGCGCTCGACGCAATGCCATGTATATCAGCACCTCGCAGACCGTCAGCGCTGCAAGAAATGCAAACCACAGCTCCTCATCGCCAATGACGAAGAACATGGTGACAGCCGTCACAAGAGGCAGTATATAGGCTAATCGATACACCCCGACAGCGCGTTACGAGAAGAGTTCGATATCGTTTTCGCGGCGTGTACGCACAGCCTCTGCCGTGACATCCGAAGTAATGACCTCGTACTCAATTTTCGACCTATCCGAAATAAACCACTTCGAAGGCATCTGCTCCAATAGTGTCTCACGCTCGCGTATGATGTCGAGCATGCGTTGCTGCGACGAGGCAAAGAGTGCGCGCTGCACCTCGATGGACTGCATCAGCTTGTCATAGAGGCGCGTATCGAAGTTGGGGTTCTGCTCCTGAATCATTCGAAACAGCTCATTGTTGTTACCCGAATAGCGTCCGGCAATAAGTTCGGGATAGATCTTCTCGAACGTCTGACGATATTGATCCGTGACACCCGCCTCCTGCTTCAGCGTCTTCCACATCGTATCATAGACCGACTCAATCTTGCCACGCTGTGCATCAGCCTCTTTGCGCAATGCCACCTCGCGGTTGTTGTAGGCAAAATACATCGCAACGAGCGCAATTACGATAACACCGACGACGATTAAAGCTATAAGCATAGTAGTAATATTTTATTGGTTAATAATCTCTCTGCTCCATGGCTACAAATTTAGGATTTTTCCGTAATATTCGCAATGCCGGACAACAAAAAAAATCGCTTTGAGCCATCACACATAGAACAAAACCAAAATATTTGACAATCGTATGGCAAATATAGATAGAGGCAAAATGCGATGCCCGAACTTTACTTTATGCCACATCGCACCACACTATATATCAATGGCACATAGAGCATTACGATATGCCAACGAAAATATTTCGGGCAAAATTTTGCAGATATGAAAATAAGTCGTATATTTGCACCACTCTTTCGAAAAAAGATGGTTTAAGGAGGGTTGGGTGAGTGGCTTAAACCAGCAGTTTGCTAAACTGCCGATATCGTAAGGTATCCGCTGGTTCGAATCCAGTGCCCTCCGCAATAAAGAACCTACAAGGAATTGTCTTTCAACCTTGTAGGTTTTTTTGTATCCAGAAAGATGCACCAAAGATGCACCAACCCGAAGAAGAATAAGCACCTTCAATACATAAACTATCTTCATATCCAACCGCTCTAATGTTAGACATTATGGCGGTTGTTTTGTGTGTGACGAAAAAATAACCCCAAAATCGTTTTCCCAATTCGCTGCCTCAATGCTAACATACTCGTCAAAACCACCTTTAAGTATGAAGCCTCGGAATCAACTTACATAGCATCTTGTATGATATTCAATAATTCATCATAGTTGGAGATACCACCACAGCAAATATCACTTGTTGAATAATTTTATTACATTCAATTTTGTAGAAAACTATTATACGGTTATCTTTGTGTTGTAAACAACGATTTTAGGATGAAACAACTACTATTTATACTTGCATTTGCCTTAACCTTTGTTTCTTGCAATCGTCACTCGGAGCATTGGAATACATTATCTAATGTTGAATCATATATTGTAGAGCATCCCGATAGTGCATTGATTGTGCTTGAGCAGATTGATGTCTCGGAGTTATCGAGCAAAGAGGAGCGAGCAAAACTCGCCTTGTTGCTATCTATGGCGTTGGATAAGAACTACGTCGATAAGACTGACTTCAATGTATTGCAACCCGCAATTGACTATTACGAGGATAATGGCTCGACAACAGAGAAGTTTCAGACATACTATCTTCTGGGACGAATCTACCAAAATCAAGGTAATGACACACAGGCAATGATTGCCTATGCACAAGCCAAAGAACTTTTGGGGGGAATAGATAATCACTATTTGTCTGGTCAATTGCACACAGAAATAGGTAATATCTATCGTAGTAACTATGACTACGCAAAGAGTTTGGAGGCGTATAAAACAGCATACGCCCACTATACGGCTGTAGGCTTGGAGTCATACGCCGCTTATGCCCTATTGGATATAGGTCTTTCATATTGGAACTTGGAAGACAACGCAAAGGGCATTGAGTATATCAATGAGGCTTTGCAAATGGCTCTCAAACTACAAGATGAATACCTCGAAATGGTATGCTATCAGAATATTGTCATCTTGTGCGATGATATTGATGCGGTTGGAATGTGTGGAAGTATTGTAGAGGCTTTGGTTAATCAATACAACATCGAGAAGTTCGGTTCTGGCTCGCTGGTCGCCATAGCAAGTTACTATGCCGAGGTCGAGGAGTATGATAGAATGGAGGAGTTTATCGGTCGTGCGTGGAGCAATACCACCAATGCCAAGGACTCGATAAATGTATATCTCACTCAAGCCGATATATTGAAGCGTACAGACAAACCCGAAGAGGCATTGCAATACTTCGAGGCGGGTGTGAAACTTCAAAATAGAGAGGTGCGTAATTCGCTTAAACAACCTATAGAGACCACGCAAAAGGAGTATTTTCAGCAACAAGCCGAGCATAATGCCTATCGTCTGAAGAAGGATAGAGAACTCTACATAACATTGGGCATAATCGCATTATTGGCATTGATAGTTGTTGCAATGTATATTCGTCACCGTATGCTATCCAAAGACCTTGAGATTAGCAAGTATATGGTGCTATCTTCGGAGTTGCAGTCAGCAATTCGCGATAGAGAAGATAGGTTATCTGCTATTTCGGAGCATATATCTTCTCAAGAGGAGGCACACAATACTTTGGTTAGCGATATGCACCGCCAGATTGCCGAACTCTTCGAGAAGCAGTATGAGTTGTTGGATAAGTTGAGCAACACTTACTATGAGACGCAGGGCGTAAGCAAGGAGAAGGAGAACATCTTTAAGCAGGTGAAGTCGGAGATAGATAAGTTCGCCACAGATAAGAGGGCTGTTGCCCAACTGGAAAAGATTGTGAATACATATAAGCGTAATGTAATCGGTTTGGTGCGTTCGGAGATACCTAATATTTCGGAGCGAGATATCACCCTACTCTGCTACATCTATGCTGGCTTCTCGGCAAAGAGTATTAGCATATTTATTGGCGAGACAACAAGTAATATTCTAACAAGAAAATCGCGTTTACGCTCAAAGATTGCCAAGTTAGATAGTGCAAATGCAAGGGTTGTCCTTGAGGAGATGCCATAAGAGGCTGTTTCCATATTACAAAGCATATTTATAGGTCGAGCGTATATCGCATAAAATCAATCAGTTACAATAAGGTGTAAGATTTCAATTTCTTACATCTTATTTATTTTATTGATTTACAATGATTTAGCAATACATCTTGTTATATAGATAACCGTGCGTATATAGTAGTTTTCGTTATTTTCTGCCATATCTTTGCCATAGCAAGTCACGATAATTCACAACCTAAAAAATAACAAACTATGAAAAAACTATTTTCACTTTTCGTGATGTTCATCATTGGTATGATGAATATCTTTGCACAGGACATAGAGCAATTACCTCTCGACTCTGCCGTTCGCATTGGCGTATTGGATAATGGTATGACCTATTATATCCGCCACAACGAGAAGCCAAAGGGTCAGGCGAGTTTCTATATCTATCACGATGTGGGTGCTGTGCAGGAGGAGGATGACCAGCAAGGATTGGCTCACTTCCTTGAGCATATGGCGTTCAATGGCACAAAAAATCTCCCTGGCAAGGCGATGATAGAGCGTTTGGAGGCTGCAGGAGTTCAGTTCGGTCTAAACCTCAATGCTGCGACATCGTGGGACTACACAAAATATGAGATTAAGGATTTGCCCGTGACTGCAGAGAATGTCGATTTGGCACTCCTCATTCTTCACGACTGGTCGCAGTTTATCGCACTTGAGCCCGCAGAGATTGATTCGGAGCGTGGCGTTATTATGGAGGAGTTGCGTACTCGTGATGGTGCTATGCTTCGTGCACAGAATGATATGCTCCGAAATCTATTCAAGGGCACTATCTATGAGCGTCGTAACCTTATCGGCTACCTTGATGGTTTACAGTCGTTCGACCACACAGCGTTGGAGGCATTCTACAAGAAGTGGTATCGTCCCGAGTATCAGGCTATCGTTATTGTTGGCGATGTTGATGTAGATGAAGTAGAAGCGAAAATTAAGACTCTTATGGCAGACATCCCAGCATCTGCGGCTGATGCAGCACAAAAGGAGGTTATCACTGTTCCCGCAACAGAGGAGCCAATCATCTCTATCTTCGCTGACCCAGAGATGACCCGTTCGGGTGTGATGATGTTTGCTCGTCGTGAGGCATTGCCAAAGGAGTATAAAAACTCTATTGTTGGTTACTCGTATGACCTTATCAAGACTTTCGCCAGTGTGATGATGAATGCTCGCTTCGAGGAGATTGCACAGGCTGCTGATGCAACAATCCTCGGTGGCGGTATGAGCGAGGGAGGTATTGGCATCTGCCCTACAATGGAGTCTACAGCATTTTCGGTAACTGCACACGATGGTCGCATTGATGAGGCTTTCCGCACTATGTACACCGAGATGGAGCGTATGCGTCGCTATGGCTTTACTGCAGGCGAGTTCGAACGTGCAAAGCAGGAGATTCTTCGCTGGGCAGAGCGTAGTTATGCTAATCGTAACGATGTGAGCAATGAGGCGTATGTAGAGCGTTGCATCGCACACTTCGCTAATGGCGATTCGATGATGGATGCCGAGACAGAGTGGCAGTTGGCACAGATGTTTATCAACTCGCTAACCGTAGAGCAGGTTAATCAGGCATACGCCGAGATGGCAAAACCTAACGAGAATCTTGTGATTCTTGCTCGTTCGCCCAAAAAGGATGGTGTTAATATCCCTACCGAGGATGAGTTGTTAGCAATCATCGCCGAGGTAGAGGCATCGGAGATTGAGTCATACAGCGACAACACCGTTATCGGACCACTCATTGACCCAACGACAAAACTTAATGGTTCAAAGGTTAAGGCTACATCTTATAACGAGTCATTAGGCTTTACCGAGTGGACATTGAAGAATGGTATTAAAGTGATAGTTCGCCCATCAACACTAAAGGCAGATGAGGTGGTTATCAACGCTGTGTCAAAGGGCGGTTGCTCTATGCTCAACGATGATGAGTATTACCACGGTCAGTTCCTCGGTATGGTTATGAGTCAGTCGGGAGTGGGTAAGTTCTCTGCTACGGAGTTAAACAAGCAGTTGGTTGGTAAGTCCGCTTGGGCATCCACCGCTGTTGCAGCATACGAACACGCAATAAATGCAGGTGGCTCACCAAAGGACATTGAGACTATTCTACAACTTGTATATCTCAATTTCACCTCGCCTCGCTTCAATGAGACCGACCTTAACAACCTTAAGAATATGTATGGTCCATACTTCGCCAATATGGAGCAAGACCCTAACTATATATGCTCAAAAGAGTTGCAAAAGACACTTTTCAACAACCACTACCGCCAGCAGATTACTTCTGCTGCACAGATTGAGGCTTTGAATATCTCTACCCTGCAAAGTGTTCATTCGCAGTTGTATGGCTATGCTGATGACTTCCGCTTTGTTATCGTCGGCAACATTGATTTGGATACCTTGAAACCACTCGTTGAGAAGTATATCGGCTCGCTACCTACATCTAAAAAGGTGGAGTATGCAGTGGTTGATGATGGCGTTCGCACAGTTAAGGGTGAGGTAACTAACGACTTCCGCACTCCTATGCAGCAACCTAAAGTCTCTGTTCGCCTCAACTATACAGGTGCTATCGAGGACAATGCAAAGAATCGACTTATCGTCAACTTATTGGGTAGAGCACTCGACTCTCGTTATATGGTCTCTATCCGCGAGGAGAAGGGCGGCACATACGGTGTTGGCGTTGGTGGTAGCATCGATAAGTATCCCGTTTCGACATATCAACTCTCTATCGAATTCGATACTAACGAGACTCTTGCTGATGAGTTGATTGCTATCTGCGATGCCGAGATTCGCAAGATTGCAGAAAATGGTCCATTGGCAGAAGACATCGCAAAGTCAAAGGAGTTCTTGCAGAAAAACTATAACAATATTCTCGAGAGCAACAACGGCTGGATTTCGGCTATCTCACGATACTACGACGAGGGTTATAACTACAAAGATGAGTATCTTGGCATCCTCGATAGCGTAACCGCCGATGATGTTAAGGTATTCGCTCAAAAACTCCTCAACGACGGTAACCGCACCCTCGTAGTGATGCGACCAGAGATTGTTCAATAGCCATCTTTGAGTCTCACAGCATCTCAAGAATGAGAAAATTGAGAAGAAGCGTTCAAGGGAGAAAGTTAGTATCGGTAAAATAATAATTATTTTATTGGTTATCAATAGATTATGTGTGTGTAAACATGGGTGTTTTTGGTGCATTTTTGACATAAAAAAGTTGCACCGATGTGAGACCGATAGAATAGTATGCGAAGATTGAGAAGGTGAAAGGGCAGATAATTTATCCCAATATCCCATCGTGGAGGTGTATTTTGGGCAGTATGAAGCACATATGTAAGGGGTAAGAATAGTGCAAAATTGACTTCGAATCCAGTGCCCTCCGCTTTAAGGATTGACAATGGGGCTGACTAAATTGCTTTTTAGTCGGCCCCTAATATTTATGAGCGTGAATAAAAAGATGTAGTTCAAGGAGAGCGTTTACCCCGCCCCGAGCATTACGCCAGACAAAAAGAGGATAAAAGCCCTATTTCAGCTGGCGGAACAACTCCCATAGCAGCACACCCGCCGACACCGACACGTTGAGCGAGTGTTTAATGCCCGCCTGCGGAATCTCGATTGCACCATCCACAACGTCGGCTACATCTTGCGCCACACCCTCGACCTCGTTACCAAAGATAAGAGCATACTTTATGCCCTTTGTTGCGCAGAATTTATCAAGCATCGTTGCCCCCTCAATCTGCTCGACAGCAATGATTTGATACCCAGCTGCACGCAACTCCTCGACGCACGATAGCGTATGCTCGTGGTAGCGCCACGCCACACTCATCTCGGCACCGAGCGCCGTCTTATGCAACTCACGGTTGGGGGGCGTAGCGCTGATGCCGCACAACTCTATTCGCTCCACGGCAAAGGCATCTGCCGTACGAAAGAACGAACCTACGTTCTGCGCCGAACGCACGTTATCCAAAACCACGACTATCGGAAGTTTCTCCGACTCGCGATACTCCTCCACCGTCGGGCGGCAGAGCTCTTCGTTGAGAAGTTTTCGCATTGTACTTACAGTTTTAATATCATTTATTCGTGACAAAATTAAGCAAATAAAAATATTTTCAGTAATTTTGGCACGGAATATTTAATATAGGTAAACGTGCGTCGCATCATTACATATTTAACGCTTGCCGCAGCCCTTGTTTTGGGCGTCGAACGCAGCTCGGCACAGGAGCTTCGACTCGGCGTGGACTTCGACATGTTATTCGATAACAAGGAGTACTCGTCGATGACCTTCGACGAGTCGGGAACGCTGTTCAGCGCACGTCTCACGCCCAAGATTGGCGTGGCGTGGTCGGAGCGCAACGAGCTTATGCTCGGCGTGGATATGGTGCAGGACTTCGGGCACAACTCCAAATTCCTGTCCGATGCCAACGTGCAGATATACTATGCCTACCGAGCACCGCGCATCGAACTCTTTGCCGGAATATTTCCACGCAGCGAGATGCGAGGACTTGCAAGCCCCCTCTTTTTCGACCGCGACTACCTCTACTACCACAATCGCATAGGCGGTGTAATGGCACGATACAAGGGCGCAGAGCACCCCAACTCATATGTTGAATTTGCCTTCGACTACACGGGCATGCGCGACTTCGACGTAAGAGAGTCGTTTATGATTATGTCGTCGGGACGCCACAACTACTCACTTCTGTATTATGGCTACGACCTGTTGGTAGGGCACTATGGCAAGGACTACAACGAGGAGTCGGCAGATGGCGTGGTAGATAACGTGATGGTAGTGCCACACATAGGCGTGGATATCGAGGCAGGCGAGTTCGACATAGACCTGCGTTTGAGCTACGTTCAATCGTTGCAACGCGACCGCCACAACGAGAATAAGTGGCAAACACCTCTTGGCGGCGAACTATACGCCTCGATAAGTCGATGGGGTGTGACGCTGTCGAATAGGTTGTACTATGGCGGCAACCTGCTACCCTACTACGACCGCTATGCCAAGGGCTTTTACCACGGCTCGCCCTTCTACTCTACGACAGAGCGTTGGTACAATACCATATCGGCAGCATACCGACAGAGTTTCTTCAATCGCACAGTACATGTCGATGCCGGCATAACGATGGAGTACGACGGCACAGGATGGGGCACACGACAATGGTTGCAGGTATGTGTCGATTTGGACTACGGCATAAGCCTGAAACGCAAACAACAATATATTGAGTAACAAATGATTAAATAGCAATAATATGACTACTGAAACAACAGATGTTAAGGAGAAGTCGTTGAACTTCTTGGAGGAGATTATCGAAGAGTCGATGGCAAAGGGCGAAAAGCGCGTTCAAACACGTTTTCCGCCAGAGCCCAACGGCTATCTGCATATTGGACATGCCAAGAGCATATGTATCAACTTCGGTTTGGCAAAGAAGTATGGCGGCAAATGCAACCTGCGTTTCGACGACACCAACCCTGTAAAGGAGGATACCGAGTATGTAGATTCTATCAAGCGCGACATCAACTGGCTCGGCTTCGAGTGGGCTGCGGAGTACTACGCTTCGGACTATTTCGAGCAGCTCTATGACTGGGCTGTCGAGCTTATTAAGAAGGGCTTGGCATATGTCGATGACCAGACACAGGAGCAGATTCGCGAGACACGAGGCACAATATCGGAGCCGGGTACGCCTTCGCCATGGCGCGACCGCTCGGTAGAGGAGAACCTCGACCTGTTTGAGCGCATGCGCAAGGGGGAGTTTGCCGATGGCGAAAAGGTATTGCGTGCCAAGATTGACATGGCACACCCCAACATGCTCTTCCGCGACCCCATCATGTATCGTATCATACATGCTGACCACCACCGCACGGGCGACAAGTGGTGTATTTACCCCATGTACGACTATGCTCATGGACAGTGCGACTCTATCGAGAAGATTACGCACTCGATATGCACCTTGGAGTTTGACGTACACCGCCCTCTCTACGATTGGTTTATCGAGGCACTCGACATCTACCCCTCGCACCAATATGAGTTCGCACGTCTCAACCTCACCTACACGATGATGTCGAAACGCAACTTGCTGAAACTCGTTAAGGAGGGTGTTGTCATGGGCTGGGATGACCCGCGTATGCCGACAATTTGTGCTTTGCGCCGTAAGGGTTACACGCCCGCATCAGTACGTGCCTTTGCCGAGATGGTAGGTGTAGCAAAGCGTGACAACGTAATAGATCTTGCCAAGATGGAGTTCTGTGTGCGCGAAGATTTGAACAAGGTTGCCGAACGTCGCATGGCAGTACTCAACCCTTTGAAGGTGGTTATCACCAACTGGGAGGAGGGTCGCGTAGAGATGCGCAAGGCTGTGAACAACCCCGAGGACGAAGCTGCCGGCATGCGTGAAGTGCCCTTCACCAAGGTGCTCTACATCGAGCGTGACGACTTCATGGAGAATCCTCCAAAGAAGTACTTCCGCCTATCACCGGGTCAGGAGGTACGTCTGCGCTACTCCTACCTCATCAAGTGCGAGGAGGTCGTAAAGGATGCCGAGGGCAATATCGTAGAGCTTCGTTGCAGCTACGATCCAATGTCGGGCGATGGCTCGTCGAGCGACGGACGTCGTGTTAAGGGTGTTATCCACTGGGTATCTGCCGACCACGCAGTGCCCGCAGAGATTCGTCTGTTCGACACCCTGTTCCTCACCGAGAACCCCAACGACACATCGAACGGACAGACATCGTGGGAGGATAACCTCAACCCCAACTCAATGGCTAAGGTTGAGGGATGGTTGGAGCCCTCGTTGAAGGATGCCCCCGTGGGTCAGACCTACCAGTTCGAGCGCGTAGGCTACTTCTGCCCCGACACCGACTCTACACCCGAGAGATTGGTATTCAACCGCACTGTGACGCTCAAAGATTCATGGGCAAAGATAAACAAGTAGCAGCATAGAGCTGCGGCATACAAGCCAAGAAGCGGATATTCGACCATCGATAGTTGAATATCCGCTTCACTTTCATGTAACACTCTATGTCTCCTATCATATAGCAAAAGAGGCGGGACACATTATCCCGCCTCTCAAAAGATTGTATATCGATAGGACTATGCCCACTTAACAAGCGCAAAGTCCATACGATACTCCAAATTAGTGTTCGAGGGGAAGACACGCAACGCCACATCGAACATACCCGTATGCTCGGGCTCGTATTCAAGAGCCAACGTCACCGTGCCACCGTTCTCGGCAATAAACTCCAAACGACGTGTCTCAACAACATTGGCTGCCTGACCGGCCTCAATCTGGCGCGCTACAACCAACTCGGCACCAATATCGTCCTTGTTAAGACCTGCAAGGTCAAGCGTAATCTCGAAGTGGTACTTCTTGCCTACGTACATTGCCTCGCTCTCGATTTCGGCACGCTTAACATCGAGAATTGTAACGTTGTCCCACGCTGCCGATACCTTGCGCTTCCATGCCGCAATCTGACGAGCCATAAGATAGTTATTGTCAAGCATCAACTCCTTACGCTTTGCAAGTTTGTTATAGAAACGCTCCTCATAGTCGATGAGCATGCGGTTGGTAGTGAAGTTAGAGGCTATGTCCGCCACACACTTCTTAACCGCATTTACCCAACGGTGAGGTATGCCATCATCCGAGCGATCGTAGTACAGAGGTACAATCTGCTCCTCGATGGTATTATATATCATCTCGGCATCGAGTTCATCCTGGAAACGCTGGTCGGCATAGGTGCGCTCCATAGGCAACATCCAGCCTGCGCCCTCCTTATAACCCTCGACCCACCAGCCGTCGAGCACCGAGAACTGCATAACACCATTCATCACACACTTCTCGCCCGAAGTACCCGACGCCTCCAACGGACGTGTAGGAGTGTTGAGCCATACATCGACACCCTGAACCATACGGCGCGCAAGCTCCATGTCGTAGTTCTGCAAGAATACAATCTTGCCTACGAACTCGGGCATTGCCGATACCTCAACGATACGCTTGATAAGGTCCTGACCCGGTTTGTCGTTGGGGTGAGCCTTACCGGCGAAGATGAACTGCACGGGGCGCTCCTTATTATTCACAAGTGCCGACAAACGCTCCAAGTTCGTGAAGAGCAGGTAGGCACGCTTATATGTAGCGAAACGACGCGCAAAACCAATGGTCAAGACATCGGGCTTGATGCTTTCGACAATCTGCACCATCTGACGAGGTGACTGCAAACGCACCTGCGTAGGATCGCTGAAACGCTTACGTATGGTCTTGATAAGACGCTCTTTGAGGAACATGCGCTCCTTCCACAACTCAACGTCGTCGATCTTGTGTACACCCTGCCATGCGGGAATATCGTAGGTGTGGCCACCAAAGCCCTGGGGGAAGTACTTCTGGTAGAGACGACGGAGGTTCGATGCCACCCACGTTGGGAAGTGAACACCGTTGGTAACGTAGCCGATATGCAACTCATTCTTGAAGTATCCGGGCCACATGTTACCGAGGATATCCTTCGATACCTCGCCGTGCAACCACGACACACCGTTTACCTCCTGCGAGAGGTTACATGCCAATACCGACATCGAGAACTTCTCGTTCGGATCGCTCGGATTGGTCTTACCCAAGTTAATAAACTGATCCCATGTGATACCCAATACGTCGGGATAGTGCGACATATACTGACGAATCATCGTCTCGGGGAAGGCATCGTGACCTGCCGGAACGGGCGTATGTGTCGTAAAGAGCGACGACGAACGAATAACCTCCATAGCCTCCGAGAACGAGAGGTGCTTCTTTGCAATGAGGTTGCGGATACGCTCAACACCGATAAATGCGGCGTGACCCTCGTTGCAGTGATATACCTCCTGCTTGATACCCATCTTGACCAAGGCACGGATACCACCCACACCGAGCAGAATCTCCTGCTTCAAACGATTCTCCCAATCGCCACCATAGAGGTAGTAGGTTACCTGACGATCCTCCTCCAAGTTAGCCTCGTAGTCGGCATCCAACAAGAAGAGGTCGGTACGACCCACCTGACAACGCCATAC
>JAFQOR010000005.1 GCA_017403125.1 Alistipes sp.
TAGAATAGGATTCTGAATGTACTTTTCATCTGACTGTTTTTATTAAAGTGTAGGCAACTGTCAGCCTGAGAAGTTTGCAAGAAGTTGATTTTTCTGCCCAAAAATATCAAAGTGTCCCCTCATTTCGGAGTAAGTGTCCCTTAATTTCACGGTCGATATTCGGAGGGACACTTCGAGGTTCTGGCTATGTCGGGTAGGGGCTCCACGAAGTCGGAGTGATACCTATCGACAACAAATGAAAAACCCTCTGAAACGATGTTTCAAAGGGTTTTGCTTGATTTTGTCCTCAAAACTTTTGGACTTGGAGCGGAAAACGAGACTCGAACTCGCGACCCCAACCTTGGCAAGGTTGTGCTCTACCAACTGAGCTATTTCCGCAATGACTAATAACGTGTGCAACCTTTCAATTGCGAGTGCAAAGATACACCCTTTTTTCTTATCTGCAAACTTTTTTGCAAAAAAAATGTGAAGCTTTTTTCGAAATATTACGCATATTCGTGCTAAATAGTTGATATTCCGAATATTAGTCGTTATAAAAATTTTAATGCCTAACGCTGACTTTTTTATTTCATCATCGCTAAATTTCATCGATAGGGATAATTATTATCGTGGGGGTACGTACATCCATCGCCAAGTTTGCACTTCGTCGCAACGGCATAGAGCCATAGCGACGACGATACTCCGAGATAAAATGCGACACCGACGTAAAACCACACAGCGCAGCCAATGCAGAAATGGAGATAGGCAATAGCCCCAATAGACGATGTGCAATACGCAACCTCTGTCGAATAAACCATCGCATAGGAGACACACCGCATGCCGCAACAAAACTATCAACAAAATCCGACATACACATGCCTCGCTGTTGGACAAGCGCCTCCAACGACAATCCATCAATCAACCCCGACGCCATGATAGCATAGAGTGTAGATGTCTCCTCCTCCGAACAGCCGTGAGCCTCGACCTCCAAGAGAATGCGCACCCTAAACTCCCGCATTGCAATAGAGGTCTCACAACAACCAACCAACGTACATGTAGTACCTTCGCGCTCATAATCTCCGGGCGCACCTCTATAATATTTACCTCTCAACATATCGCAACCATACTCCAGCGGAATACAATGAAGGCATCTTACGCATGAGCGTTTATTCATATTTTTTAGATGTTTGAGCGTTTTACAACATTTTACAATACAAAAGTATATAAAATAATTGTATCTGCAATATTAAACACCAAAATATATTATAATAAATCGATTAGTCATTGAATATTCTTTGCATAGACACAAAAAAGGGGAGCCGACCAAGAACTATTGCTTGTCAGCTCCCAAGATTGTGGCGCACTCTCCTTCTAGTTTGCGCTATATGGCTGGAATATAGACTACTCCTCGCGGTAGTTATAGAGTTGATCACGGAGGCGCGGAGTAAAGCCCGCACGACGTATCGTTGCCTTCATCGCCTCTTTATCGAAGCGCGTCGATGCTCCTGCCGAGGACACTACGTTCTCCTCAATCATAATAGAGCCCATGTCGTTAGCTCCGCTATGCAGAGCCATCTCCGCCACCTCGCGTCCCACCGTAAGCCATGACGCCTGAATGTTGCGAATGTTATGCAGTATGATACGGCTCATGGCGATGATACGCAGATACTCTGTCGCCGAAAATCGAGGTGCTATACCCTCACGTTCGAGCTCGGTGCCCGCCGGGCAGAATACCCAAGGGATGAATGCGGTAAAGCCACGCGACGTCTCGGGTTTAAGGCTCTGTAAATCGCGAATAGATATAAGGTGATCGATGCGCTGATGCGGATGTTCGACATGCCCATACATCATTGTTGCCGTGGTAGGGATACCGAGCTTATGCGCCTCGTGCATAACCACAATCCACTCCCTCTCCGACGGCTTGGCAGGCGAGATACGCTTGCGCACATCCGCGGCCAAAATCTCGGCTCCGGCTCCGGGAAGAGTATCCAACCCCGCAGCTTTGAGACGCGTGAGAACCTCCATAGTGGTAAGCTTGCTCACCGCGGCGATGTGAGCGACCTCCGGTGCACCGAGGGCATTGAGTTTCAACGTCGGATACTCGTGCTTAATCTGGCGGAAAAGGGTCTCATAGAAGTCGATGCCAAGGCGTGGGTGCAGTCCCCCCTGCAACAACAGTTGGTCGGCACCAAGTTTCAACGCCTCATCAATCTTCTGGCGATACTCCGCCATGGTGGTAATATACGCTTTTTCGCTCTCGTGTGGCTTGCAATGGAAATTACAGAACTTACAACCCGACTTACAAACATTGGTTATATTGACATTTCTATCGATCTGCCACGTAACTACATTCGGATCTTCTACCACCGAACGACGGATTGCATCGGCGACGCTGCATAGCGCCTGCAACGGAGCGTTGTCATAGAGCTCATAAGCCTGTTCGCGGCTCAATGGCTCACGCTCGACAGCCATCTCCAAGAGGTTATTGATATTACTCATATTATCACTGTTTCTCGGTTTTTTGTACAAGTGTGAAGTAGAGATTGCGGCGACCCATATCTACGCTCTTAACACGTATCCTCACGCGACTTCCAAGCGTCATTCGCACCCCCGACGAACGAGCCACAACCTCGTACCGCGCCTCGTCAAAGTAGTAGTAGTCGCCATCGTCGATGTCGCGCAGATAGACCATGCCCTCGACATGCGTATCGTCCAGCTCGACATACAAACCCCACTCGGTCATACCCGACACGGCACCGTCGAACTCCTCACCTATACGCTCCTTCATGAACTCCGCCATCTTATACTTTATGCTCGCACGCTCCGCCTCCGACGCCAAAATCTCGCGCTCGGTAGAGTGTACAGCAAGCGCTTCAAGCCTCTTCTTATCCGCACTCTTACCCCCATCGAGATAGGTGGCAAGCAGACGGTGCACCATCATATCGGGGTAGCGACGTATGGGTGATGTGAAGTGTGTATAGTAGGGAAAGGCAAGACCATAGTGTCCGATATTATCGGTGGTATATACCGCTTTCGCCATGCTTCGCACGGCAAGCGTTGTGATAGCATTTGCCTCGGCACTGCCGGCAATGTTGGTTAGCAGTTTATTCATCTCCTTTGCCACAGCGCGTCCCTTTGTAGCCTTGAAATAGTGTCCAAAGCGCAATGCGAAGTCGCGGAAACGTCCCAACTTCTCCTCCGTAGGCTCGTCATGAACACGATACACCATGGCACGTGCCACACGACGACCATTAACCTTGCGATAGGCACAAAACTCCGCCACACGACGATTGGCAAGCAACATAAACTCCTCAATGAGCATATTAGCCTCCTTCTGCACCTTTGCATAGACACCTATCGGGCGTCCCGCCTCATCAAGACGAAAACGTATCTCGTCGCGCGCAAAGGCTATGGCACCATGCTTGAATCTATCTTTTCGAAGTTGTTGCGCAAGAGTATTAAGCGTGAGTACCTCGCCGCTGAAATCGCCCTGCGACGTCTCGATTACGGACTGCGCCTCCTCGTAGGTAAAACGCCTATCGGAGTGTATGACCGTACGTCCGAACCACTCATCCACAACCTCGGCATCGGCATTGAGCGTGAATACTGCCGAGAAACACAGCTTATCTTCATGTGGACGCAGCGAGCATAACTCGTTACAAAGTCGCTCGGGCAACATCGGCACCGTTCTATCTACCAGATATACCGAAGTTGCGCGCTCCTGCGCCTCGTTATCCACAAGCGAGCCGGGCGTAACATAGTGCGTAACATCGGCAATATGCACGCCAACCTCCCACAAGCCATCACCCACAGGGGCAATAGACAGAGCATCGTCGAAATCTTTGGCATCGGCAGGGTCGATCGTGAACGTTATCCTATCTCGCATATCTCGGCGACGCGCTATCTCCTCCTGCGTAATATCGCCCTCGATACGCTCTGCCGCACGCTCCACATCCTTCTCGAAGCGATAGGGCAAATCATACTCGGTAAGTATAGCGTGCATCTCTGCATCGTTATCACCGGCTCTTCCCAACCTCTCCACGAGCTCGCCCTGCGGTAGGCGCTCACCATCTTGCCAATCTACAACCCTCACGGCAACCTTATCGCCACTCTCAATATCGGGATAGAGTTTGCTTGGCATATATATATCGGTTGTTATGCGACGGCTCGACGGAGTGACAAATATCGAGTTGTTGGTAACCTCGGCAATACCCACGTATGGCTTTCGGCTGCGCTCAACAACTGCCACGATGCACCCCTCCAACTCTCCATCGCGCGAACGTCGCGTGATGACCATCTCTACACTATCGCCATCGAGGGCTCCACCACCATTTCGGCGCGACACATATACCTCACTCTCCACATCATCCACCTGAACATAGAGCGCCGAAGGTGTCATGCCATTCACCACACCTTTATAGCGTGGCAGGGCACGACGCGAAAGACGAAATTTGCTGCGCGACACCTCCTCTACATAACCCTCATCGATGAGCTGATGTACGATGGCAAAGGTCATAGTACGACCCTCCCTATCTGCTCCACCCGAGGCAGCAGCGAGGTGTTTTAGCGAAAATTTGTTATCGGGGAACTCTCGAAACATCTCCGCAATGAACGATGCTCGCTCATCACGGCTACGCCCCCTCTTCTTATCTCGTTTAGCCATAATCTACTTATTTAACACATGCAGCGCCATGCGTTGCATCATCCTCACACCAATCTCCAACGCCCCTTCATCCGGAAGGAATGTTGCCGTATGCGAGCCCCCTGCATGCTTGCCTACACCCAAGCGATAGAAGAGCGAGGGATAGAGCTCGGTGTAGTAACCAAAGTCCTCTGCCGTAGTCATAGGTTCAAGCTCACGCACAACCAAACCCTCGTCCACAGCCACAATCATAGCCTCGTAGGCAAGCGTTATATCATTTACAACGCATGGATAGCCATGGTTTATATCCACCTCAACCCTAACGCCATACTTCTGCTCGACACTCTCGGCGTTACTTCGCAACAGCCCATGTATGCGCTGACGCTCCTCTTGATCGAAGGTACGCATAGTACCCTCTGCCGATACCCTATCCGGGATTACGTTCGTAGCACCATCGGCAACAACCTTTCCTATCGACACCACACTCTCGGGAGTGTTGAGAGCCGTTGTGCGAACAACCATATCGCACATTGCCGTAACACTATCATCTATCTCGTTGCGACGCGCAGCATGACCTCCACGACCCGAAACATAGAAGCGCAACTCGTCATTCGCAGCCATAAACCTACCGGGACATATTCCCACCTCGCCAACTTCAAGACGGGCATCAACATGCTCGCCGATGACAGCTGCTACGTTGTAGCCCTCGAAAGGCTTCTCGCCCAATACCAATGATGCGCCACCGGGATTTAACTCCTCGCCGGGCTGAAATAGACCAAACAACGTACCCTCGAAGTTGCGCTCGGCGTGCATTGCTTGCAGCACACCAAAGAGTACCGCAGCGTGCATATCGTGACCACAAGCGTGCATGACACCCTCGCGCTCCGACCTATACTCCACGTCGTTCTTCTCTACGATAGGCAACGCATCGATATCGGCACGCAGAACTACGGCGCGTTGCAAGTTTCCCCTCCGTCCCTCAATCTTGGCGATGACCCCTGTGCCTGCAATAGCACGACACTCGATACCCTCTGCCGCAAGAACGTCTATTATAAACTGCTGCGTACGATGCTCCTCAAACGATAGCTCGGGGTGTCGATGTAGCTCTCTGCGAAACTCTACTACTGTCATAACGTGTTATATTACTCCATTTTACGAGCCTTATAATGGCGTGCCATCTGTGCTACGCGACGTGTGTGCTCAGCCGTTGTTCCACAGCATCCGCCCACAATGCTCAATAGGCCACGCTCGGCAGCACCTCGCAGCACCTCGGCATGCTTCGTGGGTGTCTCGGCATAGCGACCCTTGGCATCGGGAATACCGGCAGAGGGAGAACAGTAGGTAGGTAGCGATGTGTATCGCGCGAGCATCTCGATATTATCGACAACGTTCTTCACGCCATACGAACAGTTGAAGCCTATCGCCAAAGGCTCATACTTCACAACATCGGCAACATACTTCTCGATTGAGCGCCCCGACAAGAGCAACCCGCCAATCTTCGAAAGTGTCGCCGAGAAGATGATAGGCACCTCCGCTGCGCACTCCTTACATACGTCAGCAGCTATCTCGGCATTACGAATATCTGTTATACTCTCGATAAGAAGTATATCCACTCCGCCCTCGACAAGCGCCACAATAAGCTCCTTGTAGGAGTCGCGCAACTGCTCCTCGGTAAGATCCGTAGCAAGCGAAATATTGCGCGTCGAGGGCCCCACCGAGCCGGCGATAAACACCTCCTTGTCGCTCATCTCGCGCGCCTTACGCGCCAACTCCGTAGAGGCCGCCACAACCTGCTTTGTGGAGTACTCTACACCGCACTCTCGCAACATCAGCGGGTCCGATAGAAAGGTGTTGGTAGTAATTATGCGTGCTCCCGCCTTGATTGCCTCACAATGCAACGTAAGCACCTTGTCGGGCTCGGTTATGGACAACGTATCGGGACATACATCTCTTCGTGTGCCAACAAGAGCTGTGCCCACAGCGTGGTCCTTGACTATGATATGGCGTTGCAGCAACTCCTGCATGCGACTCTTTATGCTCATAATGCTTTACAATCTACTTTATAATCTCAATCTCGAAGAGTTTATTCCAATCCTTACCCGTAACAAATATGTGTCCGTTAGCGGGATTATACGCCACGCCATTGAACGCCTCCGCCTCGGGGTTATCAACCAACCTATCGTAGAGGTCGGGCATATCGACAATAGCCTCAACAACACCCGTTGCGGGGTCGATAACAACGATAGAGTATGTAAGATAGACATTGGCCCAAATCTTACCATCTATCCACTCCAACTCGTTGAGCATATCGAGTGGCTGCCCCTTGTAGGTGACATATATCAACTCCTCGCTACGCAGAGTCTTGGGATTGACACGGCGTATGACCGACGTACCATCGGACATGTAGAGGTGCTCCGAGTCGGAGGTTATACCCCAGCCCTCGCCCTGATACGGAATCTTATGGCGCAACTTACCATCCATATCATAGACATAGGCATACTCGTTGTACCACGTAAGCTGATATATCTGCTCATCGAGAATTGCTATGCCCTCGCCAAACTCCTCGTCGTCGAGCGTTGCCAAAACATCGACCTCACCCGTTTCGAGGTCGATACGCTGCAAGTGCGATCTACCATACTGTCCCGTACCCTCCCACATCACACCATCGTGATATAGAAGACCCTGTGTATAGCTTACCGACGAGTGCGGATACTCTGCTACCACACGATAGTCGTAACTCTCGACATGCGATATGTTGCCCCTTGCCGGGGCTACGCTCTCCTTCTGTGTGCTTGTGCTACGCGTCTTAACCTCCCCCTCTGTCGCCTTTGCGCCGTCGCCACGACATGCCGACACCGAGAGAGCCATTGCCACAAGGCATGCCGCTATGTTGAAATGTTTAACCATTATTTCGAAAAATATATATATACAACCGCAAAGATAACTTTTTTGTAGGAATTTTCGTATCTTTGACCTACATAAAGTAACGTTATTCCGCTGCACGATGATATATCACAAGGAACATACAACATCCACCAACGACCTTGCACGCTCCGAAGAGTATGGTCATCTCGACGTAATATGGGCGGAGAACCAGAGCCAAGGACGCGGACAGCGCGGCCACTCGTGGCACAGCGACAAGGGGCTGAACCTCACATTTTCCGTGGTTCTAAAACCCCACTTTTTGCCTATCCCGGAGCAGTTTCTACTCTCGGAGGTCGTGGCACTTGCCCTCGTACGATGTTTCGCTGACTACGGCATAGCGTGCCGCATAAAGTGGACCAACGACATCTACGCCGGCGACAAGAAACTCACGGGTGTGCTCATCGAACACTCGCTGTCGGGCGAGACACTATGCCGCACAATTGCCGGCATAGGCATAAACGTAAACCAGACCTCGTTCCCCAAGGAGCTGCCCAACCCCACATCCATGGCGCAGGAGCGTGGTACCACCTTCGACCGCCAACATGTCTTGGAGCGATTCCTATCACACCTCACAGAGCTATACACGCTTCTCGAACAGGGCGAGAAACACCATATCGAGGAGCTCTATCGCCAACAGATGTACCACCTCGACGAAGAACACTCCTATGCCCTGCCCTCGGGCGAGCAGTTCCGCGCAACGATACGTGGCGTACGACCCTCGGGCGAACTACGCCTCGAACACACCGACGGCACGATACGTGAATATGCCTTCAAAGAGGTGGAGTTTGTACTCCCCCACAAGATGTAAAACCCCAAAAACAGCATAACGATGAAAGTTCTTCTAATAAACGGCAGCCCCCATGTTGCGGGCAACACCCATCAGGCACTAAACCACATGGCAGAGACTCTCCGCGAAGAGGGCATCGACGCCGAAATCGTGCATATCGGCATGTGCGCCGTGCAGGGGTGCATAGGCTGTTTCAGCTGCAAGAGTAGCGGCACATGCGCCTTTGGCGACCCGCTATACACGCTTCTCGAAGCCAAAGCCAAAGAGTGCGATGCTCTGGTCGTGGGCTCGCCCGTATATTATGCCGGACCCAACGGCTCGCTATGCGCCATTCTCGACCGCCTCTTCTTTGCCGCAGGACGCCACCTGCAATACAAACCCGCCGCCGCCATCGCCGTATGCCGCCGTGGCGGTGCCTCGGCAACATTCGACCGCCTGAATAAGTACTTCACCATAAACAACATGCCCGTGGTATCGTCACAATATTGGAATAGCGCACACGGAGCTGCTCCGGGAGAGGTGCTTGCCGATGGCGAGGGCTTGCAGACACTGCGCACATTGGCGCGCAACATGGCATGGATGATGCGCAAGATTGCCGCCGACAACACCCCCGTGCCCACAGCCGAGGAGCGCATAAGCACCAACTTCATACGTTAGCCACAACTTCATACAAGACAGATAATCAACAACCACTTGGGGGATATGTGCATAGCTCGACAGCACATACCCCCCCGTTGTTGTTGTCCGATAATATGATTCATCCTATTTGGGTCATAAAGTCGCATAAAAGAGACCAAAGGTCGAAAAGTGGCAGACATAACACAATTTTCATAGCCGCCACCACGTTATATTGGCACGAGTATTGTACATTACTCGGACAGCTACGTTGGTCAAGACAACGTAGTTAGGTTTCTTCATTTATTTAAGTTTGGGTTAGTAGTTTTACAGAATTTGTTTCTGGAGTATAGGCGGCAGTTGTGAAAACTCCCGCCTATATCTTTTGTTTATATCCTGTAAAACTCCTTTCAGCTTGTGCGCCTCGGCTCTCTTGTCTGCGAATAGCGTGTGGTGGATATTGCTCTGCAATAAAACGAGTTATGGCATTGTAGCTATTAGTGAGTAAACTCCCATTGCCACAATGCCACAACTCGATGCCTACGGCAGTACCACCACACTCCATTCTTGGAGTGCTCTCGACTTCTGCCGCCGTTAGTAGTTTTTTAGCAGTATGGCACTCTGTGCCATAAAGTAGTTTTACAGAATTTGTTTCTGGAGTATAGGCTGTACTAAGATTTTAGAATGTAAGACCTGTACGAAGACCCACGTGAAAACGATCTGTACTAATAGGTTGTTCAAACGAATACTCTCTTTGATTTTGAAAGTCCGCACAAACCGATAAGTACCAATTTAGGTTATCGCGTATGGCTCTATCAATACCTATTGATGGACTAACATAATACCCTCCTTGAACTCCGCCATTAGAAAATTTGGTGCCTATTGATAAAGATATGTATGGTTTTAGTATAGACTTAGTGAGATATAACTTACTATTAATATAAATAGGAATAGCAATATCTTCAGCGGTACCTGCTGCCGCAAAGTAAATTATACCAGTGCCACCACCTAAAAAAAGTAGATTATTAAATCTATATCCTAATATACAATGACACTCAGTGCTAATATCCGATCCATATTGAAGACCTAATTCTATGTTCTTCTTGAATCCTCTGATATTTTCAGTAATATTATGCTCGTTTTTTATCTTTTCAACCTTCGTGCGAGTTATCGTGGTAGTCTCTGTAAATACACCTTGTGAGTATCGTGTGTCGTCTTGTGCCTCGGCTGCAGACAGTGTGAACGTGATAGCTGCGAAAATTAATATTATACGTTTCATAATTGACTACTTAATGACCTTCACATCCATAATTTGCTGTGGTGCATCTATTGCAATAGTTCCACTGTTACGTATCTCTTGTGCATCTCTTACCAACTCTACGTCCTTATCGGTAGCTTTGCGGAACTTTTTATAGATTGCTGGGTAGCCCGTTACGGTTATTACTAAATGACGATCAATAGTCTCGATATCTATCTCCGCACATAACAATATATCAGCATTGTGAGCTTTCGAAGCTTTGCTTAGAGCTATACGTTTGTAGGCTGCAATATTACTTACCACTGAGCGTGTTACAACAAAATTAGCAAAGGCATCTTTCTCTATGTGTGTAATCTTTTTATCAGATACTTCGAGGTCAGCAATAGTTGGAGTTACAATAAAGTTAGAGTTGCCTTCCAAGAGTCGAGCCGACGACTCGCTGTAATCGTATGTTGTAGTAGTTGTTACATGCTCGGTAGGATAACATGAGGCAAGAAAGGTAATAGCAGCAGCGAATAGTAAAAGTTTTTTCATAATGAATAATTGTTTTGTCCACCCCTACTCCTATGGTGGGTTATAAAAATAAGAAAGTGTGGAGTTGATTTTCGTTTATCTGTTGAAGGTTGTGGAATACCCGAAGTAAAATAAACGATACAATGCCCCACACTTGAATAGTATGGGGTAGGTACGCAGAATGCGTACAGCCACATAGCTATA
>JAFQOR010000021.1 GCA_017403125.1 Alistipes sp.
ACCTTTGATGTTACACCACAAACTCTTGCTCAAACTGTATGGGATGCGGAGATTGAATATTTTGATGAAAACGGTAACGCAACAGGTAACGATAGTTGTATTGTAGAATTTCTATCGGAAACCGAGGGCAAATACAGCGAGCCTGATATGAATACCGTGCGACGATTTACCTATGAGGTAGATAGAGCAATTATTGTTATCGATAGTGGTATCTACACTCTTTTGAATGGCACCTGGCATATTGTAGAGAAGTCGGAACAGCAAATACTCCTGCAAGGCTATGGCCCAAACAAGGTATTGATAACATTGAGTAGAGTGCTATAATTATAGGAGGATATTCGATAGCAATAGAAAAATGGCGACTGCAATGTGCAAAGCAGTCGCCATTGATTATTTTAACAGATAGCCAACACCTCTGACGCTCTCTATTTCTACGGTCGGGTCGGCTTTGAGATGGTTGCGCAGGCGTGTGATATAGACATTGAGGCTGCGGAGGTTAAAATAGTTATCATCGCCCCAAAGTTCCTTCAAGAGTTCCGATGCCTCAACAACACGCCCTCTTTTGCGGCACAATCTAACTAACACGGCAGCCTCTCGTGCCGCCAAAGTTGTATGCTGACCTCGTATGGTTAGCTCCTTCGAAGATGGGTTAAACTCATATTCACCTATAACATAAGATGTCTCTTGCGTATCCCTAACCTCGGCTTTTCCAGCCAAAGCCTTGACCCTTACAATGAGTTCATCGATGGCAAAAGGTTTTTTCAAGAAGTCGTTACCTCCTGTTTCAAATCCCTTAACAACATCCTCGGTTGCAGATAGTGCCGTAAGGAAAAGTATTGGAGTATTGCATCCCTCGTTTCTGAGCTTTTTAGCAAGAGAGTAGCCATCAAGATTGGGCATCATCACATCGCTGACAATAACATCAAAAGGCTCTTTTTTTATGGCCTCCAATGCGTGGATTCCATCATACGCAAGATGAACATCGAAGTTCCTATCAGATAGCGTATCTGATAGTATTTCGGCCAACATCTTTTCGTCTTCTACTAAAAGTATCTTTATTCTATTGTTCATTCTTAGGTAGTTTAATGGTTACGGTCGTACCCTTGCCGACACTACTCTTAATCGATATTGTACCCTTGTGCAGCTGTACAACCTGCTTTGCATAATAGAGCCCCAATCCGTAACCTCTGACAGTGTGTATATCACCAGTAGGTACGCGATAGAACTTCTCGAAAATGTGCGAAAGGTGCTCTTTGGCTATGCCACATCCGTTGTCCTCCACGTCTATCGTAATACTTCCATTCTCCTCAAAAACACTTACATTGACAACGGGCTCTTCGGCATATTTAACAGCGTTGTCTATGACTGTCGCCAGTAGGTTTTTGATATGGAACTCATCTGCCGACACGGTAATGCCAGAAGGACAATCAATATGGAATTTTGGCTCCTTGCCTACATTCATTCCGGCACCTTGAACTACTCCATTGATTATATCCTGAATGTGTAGAATGGTAGGATTGTATCTATACTCCCTGCCCTCAACAGATACTGATAGGATATGTTCAACCATTGTCGATAGTTGGGTAAGTTGCGCCTCAACAATCTCAAGGTAACGACTCCTCCTTTCGGGATTGGCATCAGCGGAGAAATTACGCAGCGCATCTGTCGCTGTTACGGCAACTGAAATGGGGGTTTTCAGCTCGTGGGTTATATTGTGTGTAAAATCTCGCCTCATCTCTTCAAGGGTTTTCTGTCGAAACATAGTTCTTACCAAGTACAACAAAACAACCGACAATAGCAGGACAATAGCCACAGACGAAAGTATCAAACCTCGCATTCTCTCCAAAAATGCCTTAAACGGTGTCTCTATGGAGAGCCTGAGTGAATATAGCTCGTCATCATCAATCGGCACAACGATAACCATCGGATTATTCAAACTCGGTCTTTCTCCCTTAGTCATCATCACTCGCGTACTGCCAGCATCATGAAATAACACCTCTGCATAGTATGGCTGTAATGCATCAAGTTCCATCAGATTTGGCTCGAAGTAGAGGCTAAAATCATCAAGATTCATCTTAATGTGGGTTGCGTTGGCCAAGCCGGGAATGGCGTCCATACGGAATGCTTTATATATACTTTTGTATGTGGCAGACTCCACTCTGCGCTGGAAGTCGGCCACGGAATCATTGTACATTCTATACACCCATACAGCCTGCACAACGGCGAGGCATAGTAATGATGCCACTGCGATAATTGATATGTTTCGAAAGAATTTCTTTGACATAGCTATTACTTTATTAGCAAAAGTAGTTATTATTTCTCATTTATAACACGAGTTAACATTAGTTAACAGTTATTAACAACCAGTTAACTCACAATAGCCATTCTTGCACTTATCTTTGCACTAAGAAAACCGGTTTCATTGTTGTTGAATCTATTAAAAGTGAATGTTACTATGAAAAAGTTGTTTTTTATTTTCTTAATGAGCATTGCAACTAACTTTGCATTTGCACAATCTGGTGAGGGACAAACTCTCTACATTATCGATGGAGTCGTATCTACCAAAGCAGCAGTTGATGAATTGCCAAGCGATATGATTCGCAATATGAATGTTGTCAAAGGTGTAGAGTCAGTGGTTATCATCACTACCCAAAATGGTAGAGAAATTTCTGGACGAGTTGTCGATACCGAGGGAAAGCCTATGGCCGGAGTGCTTGTAATGGTGCCAAAGACCAAAGCAGGCGTTGCAACAGATGCCAATGGATATTACAAGATTAATCTTGCAGCTGGCGAGGCGTTCCTCCAATATATGTATGTAGATTATCCTACAATAACCGTTCAAGTTGACAAGGCTAATATGGACGATGTTGTTATGGATAAGAACGCGCTGCCGAATACTGTTGTGGTTAAGGACCTGAAAGGCGATGTCGTAAGTGTCAGAGGAGAAAAGAAGCCTGAAAGCAACCCTCTTTATCTTACAAAGTCGGCTAATGGAGTAATCAAGAAGGTTGATAACCTTGAATCAATCTCACCTAACAACATCAAGACGATGAATGTCTTCAAGGGCGAGCAGGGCGAGCAGTTCAAGAAGTATGGCGACACATCCAATGGAGTAATCCTGATTGAATTGAAGTAGTTATTCTTTAATATCACCATATACCAATGGCGACTGCTCAATACACCGAGTAGTCGCCATTATTTTTACATATTATAAAAAAATCTCATTTTTATTTGCAGATTCAAAAAGTAGTAGTACATTTGCATTATACAAGTTGTTTAATACATAAAGAATACTATAAGTATGGAGAACGATGTAATGATAACTGAACTGCTAAATGCGTGGGAAGAGACCTACAAAAAGGGGCAACTAACCTTCTGGGTATTTCTATCTCTTAAAGAGAGCAATAAATGCGTAGAAGAGATAAAAGAGTTTGTTGAGAAGATGTCGGAGGGTTCGATGTCTTGCGAAGAGCAAAGCCTGTACAGAAATTTGCGAAAGTTCCTAAATTTAGGAATAGTCGCATACGATAGTAAGCGTGTCAGCAAGGGTCCTGATAGAAAATACTACTATCTGACAGAGCTTGGTAAGGAGTTGTTTCAGCACTTCGTTGAACGAAACATCAAGATATTTACAAAAGAATCCATTATAAACCTTTTAAATTAGTAAGTTATGAAAGCATTGACAATCAGATTAGGACAGTTTGCAATTTGCGCATTAGTTTTGACCGTGTTATTCCGATATGCTCTAAACTTATGCATCGAGGCGAACAATGTTATTGGAACAACTACCTGCTCCATTGTGTATGGAGGTTTAATGTTTCTGGTCGGCTGGTATTTTGGAACGAAGGATGCCAAGGAGAATGAGGTGCACGACATCGGTTTCAGATACCATTTAGTGACCTATATTTTATGTATTGGTATTGGATACGGCGTTCATTATTTGGGATGGAATGTAGAGAGCCTGCGAGCAATGATCATTACCGCAATTTCTTGGGGAGTAGGTCTTCTCGTTCATTTTATCTTCTATCTCATCGAACAACGCAAGACAATAAAAGGATACGCCAAGGACGAGATCTTCCAATAAATGACAACGGCGACTGCATTTCTGGTGATGTTTTAGAATAAATTGAACATCAGTCATAACAAAACCTTTCGTTTTTGCATTTTATTGTAACAACGAAAGGTTTTTATTATTAACTTTGTGTAAACCAAAATAAAACTTTTTACCCATGGCTAAAACTATTACATTTATAGAGACCAAGCCCTGCAAACTTTTGAAGGAAGTATTAGAACTCTAAATCAACATATACAGTTAGTTGATAGATCTTTACTTATTGCAAATAAGATTGTTAAAAAAGATGCTAAATCAAAGCTAATTTGTGAAGCACTTGGATGTGCGATTGACACTCATCCACAACTCAATGTTCCATGATCGTCTATTGATATTAGTCGGCGTTTACACAACCTCTAGAAAGAAAATTCATGAACAGGCCATTGTCGATTTGTATCGATTTTTTTCAAGATACATAAAAGATTTAATAGAGGAGTTTATGCATACAGACCCGATGCCGTTATTACAACAAGTTTGTGGAAATAAAGATAACACGATTAACTATGCAAAAATTATATCAATAGGAGACTATGGGAAAATCATAGAATTTATGGCTAATTCTATTTATAGAAAATTTGAGAATGAAAGAAGTACTACAAAGTTATTAGATAAGATTTTGTCATATACAAAAATTAATATTGATAGCGAAGTCAAAGAAAATGCATTATTATACCTTGAAATACGACATCTTATCATACATAACAGATCTTTGGCTGATGATAATTTTATGACGAAAGCTAATGGGAAATTGACAATCAATGCAAACAAAAAACTGCCCATAAATTATGAGATGTCATCTAGTGCTATTAAAAAAGTTTGTGAACTATGTCGTTTGATAGATAAAGAGTTAGTTGCCAACCACATGGTAAGAGAGCGCTGTATAGTATATAACAAGTAATGAACCTCTGTTAATAATAATGCTTCAAGTTATTTGAGTTGAGGACGGAGACCGTATTAATTACCATTGGAGATACTACCATATGTAATTCCTCATTTTATGGGAGTATAAATATAAGACGATATGAAAGATAAAATATACACATTTCATCCGATTGAGAATCAGGATAATGCAGAGGTGGCAAAATATACCACTTTGTATGTAATGAAGTTGCCAGCATTGAATGATCTTGTACAATTTATATGGGACGGTTGTCATCGAAGACCTACTGAAATTACAGAAGCTACGCTTGATGATGCTTTTGATTGCGTAATTTATCGAGACCAAGCTCGCATATACGCAAGTGGCTTATCCAAAGATGACAAGAAACACCAAGCAAATTCGGTGGAGGCCGAATGGAAAGCTCTAAGAGATTGTTTTAAGTCTAGTCTAAAAGTTAAAGACGAGTAGAGTTCAATATCGAGCGATTCTTCTTTTACACACGGTTGAGGCAGTAACGCCTCAACCGTGTGTTGTTTATCACTAAAACTTTGATATAAATATCCCGTACCATCTACAACGATATAGTCGGCATTCTGTGTCTAATATTTATCATCAGTCCGAACTTTCGCATTCGCAGGATATCCGGGATTGAGTATGGGTGGTAGGCACTGAGGCTATGCAGGGCAAAGCAGATGTCGAGGCCTTTGAACACTTCTGCTACTGGCTGCCAATCCTCGTATGCAGACATCTCAGCAAGGCGTTGCGAATCACTAAACGCACATTGCAGCAGTATCGAGATGACGGGCTTGTGTCGTTTGTCGCACTGCCCAGCAAGATGCTCTACAAAGAGTCGGATATTTTGGCTCTGCTGCAACAAAATTATATCCCCGCTTTCGTGCACGAAAATCGAGGAAATTTACTACCTTTGTGAGTGAAGAAAGCAGCATATAAAGAGTAGTGAAAAATGGTGAATTATAGCCGTGTGCAATTCGTGAGCATTGGATTAGGCTAAACATCAATGACACTAATACACAACAGGTTACGCGCTTGGTAATGTTTCCCGGTGGCACCACGACGAAGAGAGAACTCACATTGAGTTCTCTCTTCGTTTATGGCGAAAGTATAGCCCACGGCTACCATCGAGAGTGTTGCATGGCTATGATGTAAGCATCGATTCATTGCCTAATATTGTCCAGCAAGCTGACCTCTCGCCCGGAGTTGTCTGCTCTTTCTGTGTATAATCATGCATTAGTGCAAAATATATTGAATTGTGACAAAGATTGTTAAAATAAGTAGAGGCGAGTGGTTCTCTATCAAGAGGGAGAAGGCAAGGCAACAAGGCTACTATTTCGTAGAGGATTTGGGCTATTGGTCAAAAAGTGAGCGCGAGATATATTGCAGAAGAAATAACTTTTGCCACATAAACGAGAGCTCTGCGGGGCTCTCGTTTTGCTATGTTAATGGTTGAAATACACAGTTTGGCTCACTGTGAAATATAGTTGGGCGGTAAAATTTTTCAATGAAACTAAATTTCTGATTATAAAAAAGCTCTTATATTATTATTTTTGAAAAAAAATATATACTTTTGTAGGGATTTGGCTCATTTGTAAATGGGCTCTTTCCGGTGTTGGAAATTGAAGAAAACTAAAAATAGGGACTATATATGAGCAACAACCCAAAATCTACGCACCTATCGCAATCGCAGATGGGTATATATGTAGAGTCGATACAGCATCCAAACGAGTTGGTATATCACATGCCGTTTCTTTATACGCTCAACAAAGCGATAGACCTCGAACGCCTGCGAAATGCATTATACAAGGTTATAGCTGCTCATCCGGCGTTCTACTCCTACTACACGACCGACGAGAGTGGCGAGCCGCTGATAGTTGAGCGCCGTGATTTGCCTATTGTCATCGACATAGAGAGTGTGGATGACATGGAGGCTGTAAAGCATAGCATAGCCCAGCGTTTCGATCTTGCCGATAGTCGCCCAATAAAGATTGCGTTGTATGCCGGCAAGGAGCATAACTATATGCTCTTTGAGGTGCATCATATAGTCTGTGACGGAGCATCATCAAGTGTGCTTATGGCGGAGATAGACCGTGCCTACCGTGGTGAGGAGATAGAACCGGAGGACTATACGTTATACGACGCGACGCAGGAGGAGTTGCAACTGCGTGCCGGAAGCGAAGAGTATGATGCGGCGCGCAAGTGGTATGAGGAGAATTTTAATGTTGGCGATGTAGATACACAGATTATCCCCGACCGCAACGACAAGGAGCATAGGGTAGTACATGCGGAGTATAACCTGACAATTGATGTCGCCAATATTCGCAAACTCATGGAGAGTGCAGGTGTGAAGGCGGGAACGCTCTTTACGTCGGTATATGCACTCGTTATGTCGAAGTTTACGGGTGACGATCAGGTGTTGTTCTCGACGATATGGCATGGTAGAGACGATAAGCGCATGGCGCGCACGGCGGGCATGTTCGTAAAGACGTTGCCCGTGTATTATGCATTAAATAGCGAAATGACTCTTGCCGAGTTGTTTGCACATGGCGATAAGATTATCAGAGGTGCGCGTCAGCACAGCATATTCTCGTATGCCGATGCCAATACGGCGTTGGGCATAAAGTCGAACTCGCTGTTTGTATATCAAGGCTATCTGTTCAATAATTTGGCGATAGATGGTCATCCGATGACGATGGAGGACTTGGAGGAGAGTGCTACGACAGAGCCCCTTTCGATGCAGATATACCAGGAGCGTGACGGTAGTTATCGTGCTGTGGTGGAGTACTTCTCGCATATCTACTCCGAGGAGCTAATCGGACAGTTTGTTGAGAGCTATGAGGCGGTACTCAACTCTATGTGTGATGGGGCGCAGAGCATTGGCGACTTGTCGTTTGTGACACCCAGGCAGGAGGCGTTGCTCGATTCGTTCAACGACACGGAGCGCGACTACGATACGACGCAGACGATACTCTCGTACTTTGCAAAGCACGTTGCGGAGAATCCTACACAACCTGCTGTGGTGTATAAAGATAGAAGCTACACCTATCGCGAGGTGGATGAGTTGTCGAACAAGATTGCCCACCGCCTACACAATGCAGGGTTGGGTAAGGGAGATGTTGTGGCCGTGCTCATCCCGCGCTCGGAGTGGATGATGATTGCATCGTTGGGCGTGCTGAAAGCGGGGTGTGGGTACGAGCCTCTTGATCCGAGCTATCCGCGCGAGCGCCTGCAATTTATGACCCAAGATGCCGGTGTGCGTATGATTATTGGCGACGAGGTTCTTGTAGCGGAGATGGAGTTGGGTATCGACAATGTGTTGTTTACGAAAGATATAGCATCACTCGATGAGCCTGCGACAGCTGTGGGTGTTGAGGTGCGCCCCGAAGACCTATTTATCATGCTATATACCTCCGGCTCGACAGGTGTGCCCAAGGGTTGTATGATTGAGCATCGCAACGTTTTGGCATTTGCTATGTCGCATAGCCAGATTTGTGATATAACATCAGCATCGCGCGTTGCGGCATACGCAAGTTATGGTTTCGATGCGTCGTTGATGGATATCTACGGCACGATTGTGGGAGGTGGTACGCTTCATATTATTGCCGAGGAGATTCGCCTCGACTTTGTAGCGCTGAACGACTATTTCCTTACGAATCGCATAACTACTTCGTTTATGACCACGCAAGTGGGATTCCAGTTTGCTACGGCGTGCGAGAGTCCCTACTTGAAGACGTTGATGGTTGGTGGCGAGAAACTTGCCCCAATCGAGCCGCCAAAGGGCTTCAAATTGTTTAATGCCTATGGCCCTACGGAGTGCTGTGTATATACAAATGTATATCATGTGGCGGAGTACGAGGATAACATTCCCATTGGTAAGGCACTTCCAAATATCAAACTCTATGTGGTGGACCCCAATGGCAAGCGTCTGCCGGCAGGTGCCGTGGGCGAGCTGTGGGTGGCAGGACATCAGGTATCGCGCGGATACCTAAATCGTGAGGAGCAGATGGCAAAGGTCTTTACTCCAAATCCGTTCTGCAACGATGTGGCGTATAATCGCGTATATCATACGGGTGATATTGTGCGCTACTTGACAGATGGCAATATTCAGTTTGTGGGTCGTCGTGATGGTCAGGTCAAGATTCGTGGCTTCCGTATCGAACTGAAAGAGATCGAGGCAATTATTCGCCAGTATCCCGACATTCGCGATGTTACGGTGCAGGCGTTCGATGAGGAGAGTGGTGGAAAGTTTGTTGGCGCATACATCGTAAGCGATAAGGAGATTGATATCAAGGCTCTCAATGATTTTATACTCGAAGAGAAGCCGCCATATATGGTGCCTGCTGTAACCATGCAGATTGAGCGCATACCGCTCACGCAAAATCATAAGGTCGATAAGCGTGCATTGCCGAAGCCCGAACGTAAGGCCGAGAGCCTCGAAGTGGAGAGTAATGTGCCTATGAATCTACTCGAAAAGGAACTACACGCCATAATCGCGGGGGTTGTGAATACCGAGCAGTTTGGTGTTACAACGCCGTTGGCGTATGTGGGTCTTACCTCCATTGCATCAATTAAACTTACGACACAGATATACAAGCGCTATGGTGTGGCTCTCGACAGCAAATCGCTGTTGAAGGGCGGTACGTTACAGAGTATCGAGAACGCCATCCTCGATCATCTGCTTTCGGCGGATACGGCTACGACTGTAACAGGTGCCGATGGTAGGGACGAGGCTGTCGATAGCGTGCCGTTGAGCTATGCCCAGATGGGTGTGTATTACGAGTGCATGAAGCGACCGCTCGATACGACGTATAATATTCCGTATAGTCTGCACCTCCCCTCGGGTACCGATGTCGAAAGACTTAAGAAGGCTATCAGAAGCCTTGTGGCTATGCATCCCGAATTGGATGTATGTTTCGAGTCGAACGAAGATGGTGTGGTACAGCGACGAGGCAACTATGGCGAGGCGGCTGTTGAACATGTGCGCACCTCGGATGCGGAGTTGCAGATGCTCAAAGAGGGCTTTGTGCAACCCTTCCATCTCGCCAAGGAGCCGCTCTATCGCTTCGCTATTGTCGAGACCGAGAGCGGCGTGCATCTACTTGTCGATATACATCACCTTGTTGCCGATGGTTACTCACTCGATCTATTCAATCGCCAGCTGTGTGCGTTGCTCGATGGAGGGAGTGTCGAGGCAGAAGGCTGCGACTATATGAGTTTTGTCGCCGAGCAGCAACGCAACGAGAGCGGCGAGGAGTTTGCTGCGGCAAAGAGATTCTTCGATGAGGCTCTTGCCGAGTGTGAGGGTTGTAGCGAGTTGCCTGCCGATTTCAAGGGCGACGAGAGTAACGGACGCTCACAGCGCATAGTCCTTCCCTTTGATTTCGAGCGCGTGGAGCGATTTAGCCGTGAGGTGGGTGTCACACCGGCACATACGATGCTTGCTGTGGCGAACTATACGCTTTCGCGTTATACAAACAACCGCCATATATATATTGCTACGGTAAGTAACGGACGCTCGAATCTTCGCGTTGCCGATACGGTTGGTATGTTCGTAAATACGTTGGCACTGCACGCCCACATCGAGGAGCAGACTGTCGAGAAGTTTGTGCGCACCGTAAGCGAGAATTTCGATGGTGCAATACGCAACGAGAACTACCCATTTGCCCGCATAGCAACCGACTATAACTTTGCGTTTGCAACCAACTATGCCTACCAGATTGGAGTGATGACGGAGTATAGCGTAGATGGTAAGAGTGTGGCCATGGGCGAGCTGAAACTCGACGTGCCGAAGCAGAAACTCGACATAATGATTACGGAGGTCGATGGTCGTGCCGTGATTCAGCTTCAATACAACGATGCCGTATATCAAGAGGAGAGTATTCGTCGCTTTGGCGAATCGATGTTGGCGGTGCTCGATGGCTTTATGGCGGATAGGGCAGCAAGCCTTCTCAAAATATCGATGATTGGCGACAAGGCAGAAAGGGAGTTGGCGTCGTTGCGTGCGGGAGATTCGGGCAAAGCGCTGTTCTATCTGTTCCACAAGGCAGTGGAGCACTGGGCAGATAATCAGCCCGAGGAGGAGGCTCTTATCGCCGTAGATTGCAGCTACAACTACGCAGATATGAACATGGAGATGAATCGCATCGCACATGCACTTATTAGGCGCGGTGTGGAGGTGGGTAGTCGTGTGGCTCTCTTGTTACCACGTACCAGCCGACTGATACTCTCGATGTTTGGCGTGATGAAGGCTGGCGCTGCCTATATCCCATGTGACCCCGACTACCCGGCAGAGCGCGTAAAACTTATCTTGGAGGATTCGGGTGCCGACTTTGTTATTACCACCTCGGAGCATCTTGCAGAGTTTGCGGATGGTCGCGCTCTCGATGTCGAGGAGTTGTTGCGAGAGAGGCGTTGCGATAATCCCGATGTGGGGGTTACGCCCGATAGTTTGGCTTATCTTATCTATACGTCTGGCTCGACGGGACGCCCCAAGGGTGTGATGCTGCACCACAAAGGTATATGTAACTACTTGTATGGTCATCCTGCAAATGTCTTTGCAAATGCTGTTATGACCGATGCATACCGTCTGTTGAGTGTTACGACAATCTCGTTCGATGCCGCATTGCAGGATATAGGTATGTCGATGTATAATGGTAAAACTCTTATCCTTGCGACCGAGGAGCAGGCAAATAACCCCATCGAGCTGGCATCGCTTATCAACGACTTGAAGATAGATATGGTTTCGGGAACACCTTCTCGTTGGCAGACATGGCTCACAAGCGATGATTTTGTGCGTGCTATTTCGAATATTCGTATTGTGCGTGCAGGTGGCGAGAAGTTCTCGATGCAGCTGCTCGAACAATTCAAGGCAATAACCACTGCACGTATCTTCAACTGCTATGGCCCTACCGAGATTACCGTTGCATCGAACAATGCCGAGCTTACCAATGCCGAGATGGTGACAGTAGGTCGCCCGCAGTTCAATGTGCGTGAGTTTATTGTTGATCAGGATGGTAACGAGTTGCCTGTTGGCGTTGTTGGCGAACTATATATCGGTGGTATGGGAGTAGCGAAGGGTTATAACAACCTCGACGAGATGACGCGCGAACGCTTTATCGAATATCATGGCGAGCGTGTCTATCGTTCGGGCGATTATGCCAAGTGGTTGGCTGATGGTCGTGTAGTGATTCTTGGTCGTACCGATAATCAGATAAAACTGCGCGGATTGCGCATAGAACTTGGTGAGATAGAGAGCGTTATGCAGTGTGTGGAGGGCATAGACAAGGTTGTAATCCTTATCCGTAAGATAGGAGGCAAGGAGCACCTTTCGGCATACTATACGGCAAATCGAGATATAGACCCTGCGGATCTCAAAGCCGAAATATCGAAGAGTTTGACGCAATATATGGTGCCTACGGCATATCTGCAACTTCCCTCAATGCCTATGACCCCCAATGGCAAGACCGATATCAAGGCGTTGCCCGAGCCTGAACTCTCGGCAAGTAGTGCCTACGAGGAGCCGGCGAATGATGTAGAGCGTGCGTTCTGCGAAATCTTTGCTTCTATATTGCAACTCGATAGGGTAGGCGCTGCCGACAACTTCTTTGAGTTGGGTGGCACGTCGCTCGTTGTTACGCGCGTAATTATCGAGGCGGATAAGGCGGGCCTGCACGTAAGCTATGGTGATGTATTTGCTAACCCGACACCGCGCAAGCTCGCTCGCCTGCATACATCGTCGGATGACGATAATTTGCTCGACCCCACAATTGTCGATTACGACTATACGGCAATAAACGATACGCTTGCTGCCAACAACCTCGATGCCTTCAATCGTGGTGCAAGACAGAAGTTAGGTAACGTGTTGCTTACGGGAGCTACGGGGTATCTCGGAATACATATTTTGCGTGAGTTGGTTGCGTCGGATGCCGAGAAGATATACTGCTTGGTGCGCGGCAAGAGTATCGCATCGGCACAGAGTCGCCTTAAAACAATGCTCTTCTACTACTTTGACTCTACGTTTGAGAATATCATGGGCGACCGCCTGAATATCGTTCTTGGTGACGTCACAGATGACCTTGCGTCGCTGCTCGACGGAGTCAAGATCGATACCATCTTCAACTGTGCTGCCATTGTTAAACACTTTGCCGAGGGAACCGAAATCGAGGATGTAAACATTGGTGGTGCGGAGCGATGTGTGCAGTATTGCTTGCAGCACGATGCACGCCTTGTGCATATCTCTACTGCCAGCACACGCGGTTTGAGCATCAACGATGTGCCTGCACCGACACAGGTGTTCAACGAGCAGACGTTGTATTTAGGTCAGTATCTTGGTAACAAGTATATCTACTCGAAGTATATAGCCGAGCGAATAATTCTCGAAGCTGTGGCTATGCGTGGACTTGGAGCCAAGATTATGCGTGTGGGTAACCTTGCTGCGCGCTCGACAGATGGCGAGTTCCAGGCAAACTTTGCTACGAATAGCTTTATGGGACGCATAAAGGTGTTCAATATGTTGGGATGCTGCCCGCACGAGATGCGAGATAATGCAGTTGAGTTTTCGCCTATTAACGAGGTGTCGCGTGCCATAGTTCTCTTGGCGCATACTCCGAAGGAGTGCTGTGTATTCCACCCCTACAATAACCACGCTGTGCTCTTTGGCGATGTTCTCTCGGAGCTCGAATGTGTGGGAGGTGGCGTAGAGTTCGTCGATGGCGAGGAGTTCGCAAGTCGCATGGAGAGTGCAAAGGCTGACCCGGACAAGGCGCGTGAGCTATCGAGCCTATTGGCATATCAGGATATGGCTCATGGTCGCAAGACCTCGGATGTCACACGTCAGAATATCTATACGATGCAGGTGCTCTATCGCTTGGGATACAAGTGGTCACACACTACGTGGGATTATATCGAACGCTTCTTGAAAGCTATTGCCGGCATGGGTTTCTTTGATGCCAAAAACTAATAAGTAGGAAGAATGAATATATTTGACCGCAAGGAGTTAAATACACGTTTTTGGAGATATTTGAGTTCGTCGATACTCATCACGCTCTCCGGAGCTTTGGGTGTTATCGTCGATAGCGTGATTGTGGGTCATCTTATTGGTGGCGACGGCGTGAGTGCCATCAATCTGAATAGCACGATGATTCAGCTGCTACTGACCATTAGTCTTATAATTGCGTCGGGAGGTGGCATGATGGTGGGCTATGCTCTTGGTCGCAAGGAGTATAACCGAGCGCGATATATCTTTACGCAATCAACTCTCGGAAGCCTTGTTGTGGGTGTGCTGTTTACCGTGGTGGGTGTGCTGTTTACCGACCAAATAGCTTCGATTCTGTGTCAGAACGAGCAGCTACATGGCATGGTTAGCGACTATCTGAATGTGGTGCTGCTTGGAGCTCCGGCATATATGCTGATGTGGGGAATATCAACGATGATAAGCGTTGATGGTAGCCCCCGATTGGCATCTTTGGCAATTATAATTGATAATATCGTAAATCTCCTGCTCGACATCGTATTTATTGAGTATCTTGACATGGGCGTTGCAGGCTCGTCATTGGCAACGGTTGTTGGACATGTGGTGGGTATTGCAATCATGCTTCTGCATTTCCGTAGCCGTAGTCGTGTGCTGTCGTTGTCGTTCAAGGGTGGTAGGCTAAAAGAGTGGCGAGGTATAATTTCGCAGGGAGCACCTTTGGCTGTCGCCTCGGTATGCCTGACGTTGTTGCTCTTTACTTCGAATAAGATTGTGCTCGGAGCCGTAGGTCGAGAAGGCATCTTTGTATTCTCGGTAAGTATGAATCTGTTGCAGGTATATAACCTATTTCTTGCCGGAACATGTCGTTCGTTGCAGACCCTTGGAGCTGTGCTCATTGGTGAGAGAAATAGCGATGGGGTGCGTTTCGTATTCGGCAAGTCCTTGAAGTTTATCACCGTAGCCATGATAGTTACGTGTGCCTATGTCTGGGTATTTCCCTCGTCGATTGCCATGTTGTTTGGCGCCGAGGGCGCAGATATTATCGCCGAGTGTAACTATGCGTTGCGAATATTTGCCGTAAGTTTCATTCCGTTCTGCTATATCTACTTCATAATGATTGTCTTCAAACTTTTGGCATTCAATCGCATGTCACTATTTATCTCGTTGTTGCTTTCGCTTACCGTGATACCGGTGATAATGCTTATGGCGCAGTATGCACCGGAGTATATATGGTATAGCTACCTTGTGGCGTATATCATCGAGATAGTTGCGATATTTATTGTCTATAAGGTTGCGCGTATGGATGTGAAGACAAGAATAGCCAACTTATAGCGTGACGAGGCGGAACTCTTCGTGTTGCTCGGGATGTGAGTAGCACGCGGTGCAGACGTAATCTTTGCCGTGATGACGGGTGAAGGAGTATTTGTCGATGGCCAACTGCGGGAGGTTGTCGCATAGTCCCTCACCTGTCTGTTTTAGTATGCTCTCCTTTGTGGTCCATAGCTCACAGAAGCTGCGCTCGGGGTTGGGTGACGATGCGATTGTGTGGAGTTGCTCGTTGTTCATGACGTGCCGAGCGACATCCCAATCAATCTCGGTTATAGCCTCTATATCTATGCCGATAGGGTAGCGGCTGATAGCACAAGCCACCCCTTGCTGGCAGTGGCTCATGTTAAAGTGAATGTTTAGATGAGTTGATATATGAGGTTTGCCACCATTGCTATAACTGAAATCTGGCGCTGTGTCTATGCCGTACTCCTGCATCAGTCCATGCTTCAACAGAAGATATGCCGCAATGCTCTGTCGTCTATCTCGCTCGAAGCGATAGCGAAGACTCCTCTCCCTACGCTCTGCCGATACCGCACGCAGTGCCATCTCGATATCGAAATCGAGAATATTTTCACATATATAAATCATCTACCGCAGCCGAAACTACTCTATAAAGAGTATGCGCGAGAAGCCTGTCATGTCGAGTACGGAGCGCACTTCGGTGCATATATTGCGTAGCGTGAGACGTTGCTCTGCTGCCATAAGATGTTTGTGCGACGCGAGAATTACGCGCAGACCGGCGCTACTAACATACTCCAATGATGAGCAGTCCAAGACAACCTCCTTGGCGGTGATGCCGTTTAACGCAGCCTCTAATTCGGGTGCAGTATTTGTGTCGAGGCGTCCAACAATCAGCACGATGCTCTGATTCTCGCAATTACGTATTGTTATCTCCATATATCTATTTGTTAATGATTTTAGTCAGTATTAAAATGTTTTTCTCGCAACGTCGGCAATACTCCACGGTGTCCATTATTTGTCGCGTGATGAATATCCCCAAGCCTCCTATCTCGCGCTCTTCGGCAGGGAGGCTTATATCGGCATCTGCTACACTACCGGGGTCGAAGGCTACTCCGTAATCCTCGATGGTGATAACTACGCTATGATGATTGTACTCCATGCCTATCTCGATGTCGCCACTCTCCTGTCCCGGATAGGCGTAGTGCATGATATTTACAACACTCTCTTCAATGGCGAGTTGTAGGGGCATCACCATCTCGTTGGCTATCTCGGCATCGTGCACAAACTCCTCTACGAAGCTCATAAGCCGCGGCAATTCGTAGGTGTCGTTATGTAGAGTTATCCGCCTATTCATCTTTGTTATACGTGAGTTTTATGTCGAGTATAGCTATGTCGTCACTCTGCTCGCATCCTTGACCATAATTGCCAATCTCTTCGAAAAGAGCATTCACCACATTGCACGGCTGTTGCTCGTGGCGGTGAGCGAGGAACGCCAATAATCGCTCTTCGCCATAGAGCTTGCCACATGCATTTTGTGCCTCGGTAATACCATCGGTATATAGCAATATGTGCGAGCCTTGATTAAGGTGATATTGGCCACCGACAAAGTCGAAATCGTCGATGACTCCCAATGCGATATTGGTCTCGATGTTGAGTGCTTGGGGCTCGATGTTGTTGCCGAATATTATTGGATGGTTATGTCCTGCGTTGGCGTAGTTGAGCGTTCCCTCTTCTATATCGAGCACACCCACAAATGCTGTGCAGAACATGTTCCTTTCGTTGTTCTCGGCAAGCACTCTGTTTAGCATTGCCATGATGTCGGCAGGCGATGCTTGTGCACTTGCTACCGTACGGAACATGCGGCATATTACGGCCATAAGCATAGCTGCGGGCACGCCTTTGCCCGATACGTCGCCTATGATAAAGTAGAGTTTGCCATCCTTTACGAAGTAGTTGTAGAGGTCGCCTCCAACCTCCTTGGCTGCAACAAGATGAGAAGCAAGCTCAATTGATGCTACATGTTGGGCTATGCTCTTGTCTTTGGGTAACATTCCGAGTTGTATGTCGCGAGCCACGCGCAACTCCGATGCCATGCGCTCCTTTTGTGCTGTTGTCGAGCGTAGCTCGTCGATGTAGTTGATAAGCGAAAGGCGCATCTCCTCGAACGCATCGCGAAGTTGTCGCATCTCGTCCCTGCCGCTAACCCTTGGTGTGTTATTATCGAAGTTGCCGGTGGCAATATTGGCCGCAGCCGCCGTGAGTCGTTTCAATGGACGTGTCAGGCGGCGAATGGTGATGTGGCAGAGTAGTACAATAAGTACGGTGCCAATGACAAATATTGCAATGATGGTGTCGCGCAGGCTATATACGCCGCCAAAGATGTCGATATAGCGACATGCTACGGCTATTGACCAACCGGTGTTGGCAACGGGGGCATAGAGGACGTAGTACTCTGTGTCGTTACGCTCATAGACGCAAACTCCGCGCTCCATGGCTATCATCCTATTGGCAATATCGATAAGTTGTGGCTCGTTGAATCGTATGGCATTCTCGAATATCGTCTCCGTGAATATCGCCTCGAAGCGCGAGTGGGCAAGGAAGGCTCCTTGACGCGATAGCATGAAGTTATAGACATCGGGAAAGGGCTTTATTGCCCTTACCTGTTCGGCAAATTGCTCGATGGAGATGTCGGCGGTGAATATAGCATATATCTCACCGGAGTCGTTGCGTATGGGGTAGGAGTAGGTGGCAAGAAAGGTCTCGGCACCGTCGATGTCATAGTAGGGTTCACTCCAATAGGGTGCACAACTCTCATAAGGCACGCTATACCACTCCATGTTGTGATAGTCATAGCTCTCGGAGCCGAGTTGCTTGCATGCAATTTCTTCACCTTGTCGATAGGAATACGGAGCGAAATATTCGCCCTTGTCTGTGTAGAAATTGGGAGCAAAGGCTATGGCAGAACCCACGATGCCGGGGTTGTTTGTGAGTAGCTGATGTGTTATGTCGTACATCGCATCGGCATTTTGCACCATTTCGCCAATCATTGGCGAGATACTCTCTACCGCAGTCTCTACATCTTGCAATATGGTATTTATTTGCAGTATCGTATTATCGAGTGATGCCTGTGCATGATCAACAACCTCGTTCTGTACATGTCGGCTTGCTGTGCGATATGTCACCACGAGAGTAATGACGAATATGAATGTTGTGATAAGCAGAATGTAGAGGCTCAAACGTAGCGAAAAGGAGCTCCGAAAGAGCCCTACTATACCTTTGGTCTTATTTCCTGCCTTCATAATACGCACCACTTAATACTACCACTCATCCTCTTGCGTGTCAGCCTCGAAGAGCACGAAGGTAGTGGTAAAGTTGTAATCCAGAAAATCGACAAGACGGAAGTATCGGTAGCCGCCTGCCTTGTCACTATATGGGTATAGTAGATTGGCTATGGGGGCATATGCCTTTTCGGTTGATAGTGATAAGGCATATATTCCCAGCGACCCACCTCGCGAAGCCTTGTACTGTATGTTGGATACCGAAATCTTGTAACGTCCTTCTCTAAATTCGTAGGTTACGATGCCCTTCCAATGAGCATGTTTTATGCCCCATGGGCGCCCCAACTCATCGCGTATGAACCCATGTTCGATTATGCCTCCAACAATCTTGTTATCCGACTCATGTATAATGCTCGCCATGCGTTTGCGTGCCGCCATCATTAACTCCTCGCGTGGTGCGTCACTCTCCACAATGCGCTCCCACACGATGTTGCCCTCGCCTACGAGCTTAATGCTATGTTGTATGTTGTCGCGATAGAAGTCGGCCTCTTGCGAGTGGTCGTGGCGCATACCATTGCCAAAGTGTTTGCGGAAAGCCTTGCGACCAAATCTATCTTGCCACTCGTCGCGTGTGAGCCAGTTGCCGTTCTCGTCGGAGAAGTAGAATACCTCGTTTCTATCTTTCAGCACCTCATACTCTTGGGCATGACTCGACACCGCGCCAAGAAGCATGATTACGGTGATTGCTATGTATCTGTTCATATATCGCAGAATTTAGGATTAGTAGGGTAGTTGCTATAACCAAACAATCACCTACAAAGTTATAAAATTTTTCTTAAAAAGAAAAATCGAGGGCAGTTCAATGTTTGCCCTCGATAGTTTTTGCTTGTAACAATGGCGTGTTGTCTCCGTCACTACCTTTGTTTGTCATACTCCTCGAACTCGATGTTTGATATGTACAGACCACCGAGATTTAATTTGCGCTCCTCTTCATGATTGTTACTCCGTTTTATGACTTTGTGCTAAAAAGTGCTATCTTGGTGGTTAGTATATCTCTTCGAGAAGGGCTGCAAGGCGCAGACCTCCGTAGAGAAGTTGTTGCTCGATGACAGGCGCATATTGGTGAACGTAGTCGTAGGAGATGTTTGTGCCTGCTGGTGTGTTTGTGTAGATGTCGGCTGCGAGCTCCACTGTCTGCTCTATCCAACCATCGGGCGTGCCGTGCTGAATTGTCGCAATCTCCTTGCGATTGAGCCTATCTATCTGCTCTTGCCACTCCGTGTAGCTCCACTTGTGTGCGCCCTCTACAATGTCGCTATCCCATACGCTGTGGAGGTTTGTGTGCTTACCAAAGAACTTAACCTTTGTGCCATTACCTCCGCGGTCATCCTTGTGTCCGGCATGCATGGGGCAGTGCATGTCGCCCACGAGGTGTATGAGCATCATTACGCCTATGCGCTCCTCGTCGGCACTCAACTCGCCACTTTTTAGCTGTGCTACAATCGTGTTTATGGCAGTCACAACATCACCCCTTGACTCCTTCGCAGATGGGGCATAACTCTGCTCGTTGCTATCGACATTGCAGTAGTGCCACGTCTTGGTATGAGCATACTCCGTGGTGTGGCTGGCGTTGTCTAACCAATTGGCAACATAGACCATCGATTTGCCGCCGAGTAGCATTTCGACATGTTTTTTGGTGCGTCGTGATAGGTGCTGCTCGGCAATATATGCTACCGTATCGTGCCCCTTGGGCCCCCAAGCAAAGCAAGGTATTGTTGTGAAGATGGTTGCTAAAAGTGCTATTAGTCGTCGCATGGCGTTGAATTTTGATGTTAGGGTGGATAAAAGGCGAATTTCAACAATTCGCCTTTTATCATACTCTCTATTATTGGTTCATCGTGGCAAGGAACTCGTTGTTGTCCTTTGTGAGGTTCATCTGCTTTTGCAGGAACTCCATTGCCTCTATTGTTGTCATATCCGAGAGGTGCTTGCGCAGTATCCATGTGCGCTGCATTACGCTCTGCGATAGCAGTAGATCTTCGCGACGTGTGCTCGATGCGATAACATCCACCGCCGGATAGATGCGTTTGTTCGAGAGGCGGCGGTCGAGTTGAAGCTCCATGTTACCCGTACCCTTGAACTCCTCGAAGATAACCTCATCCATTTTCGAGCCTGTGTCGATAAGTGCCGTGGCTATGATTGTGAGTGAGCCCTTCTCCTCGGTGTTACGCGCTGCGCCAAAGAAGCGCTTGGGCTTGTGCAATGCGTTGGCATCGACACCGCCCGATAGCACCTTTCCGGATGCGGGCTGTACCGAGTTGTAGGCGCGTGCAAGGCGGGTGATTGAGTCGAGGAAGATGACTACGTCGTGACCACTCTCCACCATGCGCTTTGCCTTCTCCAATACCATCTCGGCAACCTTGACGTGGCGCGATGCCTGCTCGTCGAAGGTCGAAGCCACGACCTCTGCCTTGACGTTACGAGCCATCTCGGTGACCTCCTCCGGGCGTTCGTCGATAAGCAGAACAATCATATAAACCTCGGGGTGGTTGTCGGCAATAGCGTTGGCAATAGACTGCATAAGCATCGTCTTACCCGTCTTGGGTTGAGCTACGATGAGTGCACGCTGACCCTTGCCAATTGGGGCAAATAGGTCGATAATGCGGTTAGACATGGTGTTGTGACCGTTGCCCGTAAGTGTAAACTTTTCGCTCGGAAAGAGTGGTGTGAGATACTCGAACTGCTGTCTATCGCGGATATATTCGGGTTCGAGGCCGTTGATAAGACTCACGTGTACCAAAGGGAAGTACTTCTCTCCCTCCTTTGGGGGGCGTATGGTGCCGGTGACCGTATCTCCGGGTTTTAGACCAAAGAGTTTGATTTGCGAAGGCGATACATATACATCGTCGGGCGAGTTGAGGTAGTTGTAGTCCGCCGAGCGAAGGAATCCAAAGCCGTCGGGCATAATCTCCAAAACGCCCTCGCCCTCGATTACTGCCGTGAAATCATCCTTTGTTATATCCTCGTTGTCGAACTCTACGTCGTCGTCCTCGTTACCATTGAATATATCTTCGATGTTCGCACCGGCAAGGTTATCCTGCTCGTGCCTCTCAACGATCTCCTCATTCTGCTCCCTAATCTCGTTGGTTTCGTGCTCGATGTTTGTAGTATCCGCCTGAGTCAGAGTAGCCTCAGCGGCCTCTTGCTCCAATAGCCACTTTGGTTTTCGACCTCGGCGCTTCTGTGTGGGTGCCGAGGGTGTAAGGGTAGATGTGGGTGCTACCGCTTCAACTGTCGCGGGGGGTGTGACATTGGCGATCGATGCAGCCTTATCTGCAACATCCTCGGTTGTCGGTTGTGTTTGTTGTGCGCGGCTTTCAATCTTGACGCTGCCCATTCTGGGGCGACGCCCCCGCTTTGGAGTGTTATTTTGGGGTGTTGCCTCTGCGTTGTTGCTGTTGGTTGCCACCTCCATAATCTTGTCGAGAAGCTCGCCTTTTTTCATTGTCGAAGGGGTGATACCGAGTACCTTGGCTATTTCGCGCAACTCTACGATAGTCTTACCCTCTAACGCTGTAATATCTTGCATATCCTAAATAATAATTGATTTTTGCTCCCGGCATCGACACGCCGGAACAAGTGTGAACTACTTGTTTTAGCAGTGCAAATATAGTGCTTATTTTGGGTATTTCAAAACTATTTGCAAATAATTTTATGCTGCGGTGTATGCCGTTTCGCAAATATGTATTAAATTTGTGTTGCCTAAACATAAAGCGAGATACAATATGAATATTATTTTCAAATATCGAATGTTGAGTGACGAGAGCGATAACTTCGTTCGTGACTTTGAGGTATATCCCGACATGACGCTTGCCGAGTTCCACGACTTTGTGCGTCGTGCATTGCGCTACGATGATGCTATGGTGTCGATTTTCAAGTCCGATGCCGAGTGGCGTCCCGTCGAGGAGTTCGGTCAGTTGGATATGGGTGATGATATGCCGGGGGCTCCGCGTTGCATGGATAGCGTGCGACTTATGGAGGTAAACAATGACTTCCACGACCGCCTTATCTACACCTTCGATATGCTCAACAATCGTTCATACTACCTCGAACTTATCGATATGCAGCGTCCTGCCGATGGGCTTACCTATCCGCGTGTTGCCTTCGAGCACGCTCCTGTCCCCGACCAGTACGACCCCGAGGCTACCGAGGAGTCGGGCTCTATTTTTGAGGAGATGATGAGCGACTACAACGAGTTCGATGGTGACGATAGCTACGACGATGAGTTCTAAACGCGGAACACTGATTGTTGTTGTCGGACCCACAGGGTCGGGAAAGACTGCTCTCTCCATCGCACTTGCCCGACACTATCATGCGCCGATAATATCTACCGACTCGCGGCAGGTATATCGCGGTATGCCCATAGGTACGGCACAACCTACTGCCGAGGAGTTGGCTGCGGCACAGCACTACTTTATTGCTGATAGGGATGTCGAACAGGAGTTTAATTGCGGTCGCTACGAGGTCGAAGCACTTGCGCTTTTAGAAGAGTTATTTCGTGAACATCGCTATGTTGTTGCCGTTGGAGGCTCGGGACTCTATGTACAAGCCTTGTGCGAGGGTATGGACTCCCTTCCCGAGGCGGATGATGCGTTGCGTGCCGAACTTAAACGTCGCCTCGACGATGAGGGGTTAGAGAGTTTGGCGAAGGAGCTACGCATGCTCGATCCGAAGTATGCCGAGGTTGTGGATTTGCAGAACCCTGCGCGCGTTATGCGCGGCTTGGAGGTATGCTTGGTTACGGGACGTCCCTATTCCGAGCAGAGGGTTGGCGAGAGGACCGAACGCCCGTTCAATATCGTCAAGGTAGGTACGGATATACCGCGCGACGTGCTATACGAGCGCATAAATCGTCGTGTCGATACTATGGTCGCCGATGGCTTGGTCGAGGAGGCGAGGGCTATGTATCCCAAGCGTGCGCTAAATGCTTTGCAGACGGTGGGGTATAGAGAGCTGTTTGAATATTTCGATGGTCGTTGCACACTCGACGAGGCAATAGAGCTAATCAAACGCAACTCGCGACGCTATGCCAAACGACAGCTTACATGGTTTCGCCGTGATATGGCCACCGGCTGGTTTCCGCCAAGCGATTTAGATGGCATAATAGCCTTTGTGGATAGCTCTACTCGGTAATACAAGGTTAAAAAAAAGATTGAGCAATGTGTATGTGCAAACCAATAGTAGGAAGCGCAAATCACATTGCTCAAATTAGTTGTAATAAGGGATATGCCAATAGTTTTAGAACTTATAACCTATTTGCATATAGCTCCGGGTTTCACTTTATGTGCTCTTCTTTTTCTTTTTTTGCTTCGGCTTTTGCTTTGGCTGCTTTGCGCTCCTCTTTTATCTTTTGTGCTTCTGCTTTGGCAGCTGCGCGTATCTCTTTTCTCCTTTCTGCTTCGGCTATCAATTTTGCTATTAGTTCTTCTCTGATTCTAATAGCTTCTTCTTCGGCAGCTGCACGCTCTGCCTTCCTCTGTTTCTTATACTCTATTTTCTCATCAAAAGTCATTTTTCGTTCAACGGTTGTCGTTACCGTCTTATAAGTTGTGGTTGTGGTCTCTGTAACTACACCTTGTGTAATTCTTTCCTCTTTGGCTTGTGCAAATGCGCTATTCACACAAAGGATAAATAGCGCACACAATGGTATAAACTTATTCATAACTACTTATTAACTTCTACTTTAACAGTATCGTCCACTGTTGTGAATACACTAACTTGTGCCTCGTTTGCCTCTTTAACAAGGTCTATATCTTTTGTTGTGGCATTTCTGAAGTTTTTATAGTTTGCAGGATAGCCCGTTACGGTTATCACAAAACGACCATCTTCGGTCTTTACATCAACATCCGTATTAACAATAACATCTGCGTTATAAGCTAATGCTGCACGACCTATTGCTGTGCGCTTGTATTCAGCAATATTTGCAATTGTTGATCTGTTTACCTTTACCTCGGCAAAAGCATCCTTCTCAACGTGGATTATTTTCTTATTTGATACTTCGAGATTGGCTATGATAGGTAATACCAAGAAATTGTTGCTTGCGTCGAGAAGGTGTGCTGAACTCTCGCTGTAATCTAATATGGTTTCCTGAACAGCTACCTGATGTGTTTGCATTTCTTGTACCATAGGCGCGCATGACGATAACATGCCAATAGTGGTTGCAAATAGAAAAAGTTTTCTCATGGTTTTGTTTGTTTTGTCGCTCCTCGCACAACTCCTATGCGGGGGTTAATATACGTAAACAGAAAGTGTGGAGTTGATTAGTTTGTCTGACGCGAGGTTCTGGAATACCTATGACCAAACAAACAATACCCCACACTCGTATCGAAGCGTGGGGCGGAACACCCCAAACATTACAATACGGAGTGACGAGTGTGTTGCTATCCTTGGTCAATGAGAAATTTTCCAGATTTCGCGTCAAGGACAAAAGCTAATACACTTTCATCAATTATATGTCAGCACGCTATTAAAGCATTGCTAATGCAAATTTAGGTATTATGTTCCGAAAAAACAAATAAAAAAGCGACTTTGTGGCTTGTGTGCCATTAAGTCGCTATTGAAGCTATGCTTGTTATCGCTGTTTTTTCGGAGGTGGGCTATGCCTTATATATCAGCGTTATGGCGGTGGCAGATACACCCTCCTCTCTGCCCTCGAAACCGAGGTGCTCGGTGGTGGTGGCCTTGACCGAAACGCGCTCAACATCTATCGACATAACCTCTGCCAAGCGACTGCGCATATGGTCAATATGCGGACGCAGACGTGGGCGCTGCATGGCTATTGTGCAGTCTATGTTGCTGATTTCGTAACCTTTCTCCCTGATAATATCAACCACCTCTTTAAGCAATTTCGTGGAGTCGATACCTTTGTATTTAGCGTCGCTATCGGGAAAGAGCTTGCCGATGTCGCCCAGAGCCAAAGCCCCAAGCAGGGCGTCGCAGATGGCGTGTATGGCAACGTCGCCGTCGGAGTGTGCAACGCAGCCTTTGTAGTGCTCTATCTCTACTCCGCAGATAACAAGACGCAACCCCTCTGCAAGGGCGTGAACATCGTTGCCGTGACCTTTTCTGAAATCCATATTATCGATTTTATAAGTGTTTTATTATTCAGTAATTGTGTACTTTATCTCTTGCGTCGCTCTAACCAGCGTCGCATAATGGCAAGGACGTAACGGCGCACTATGCGTGGCTGCCAAAGCCAGAGCCGTTCGCGGGTGCGCCACCACCAACTGGTGCAACTTATGCTCTTGCCACTTTCGCGAATTACTCTATCAACCACGCCAATAATATCGTGCCGCCTGCAACGCTCCTGTTGAATGGGGTTGCCATCGCCTTGCAGCGTAACAATATCGTCGTCGATAGCTACGACACGATGTGTCACCAGCTTGCCATTTGCAGAGCGAAACATGGCTATGCGGTGCATGATGTCATCGTTGGCGGAGGTGCGTCGAATGACTATCCTATCGCGCGATTTGCCTAATAACGGCAGCATGCTATACCCCGTGACAATAATCTCGAAGCTATCCCCAATATCGGTCAGTAACTCTATGTTATCTAATGGATTACTCTGCATCATCTATGATTGTGCTATATGACAAAAGGGCGGCATCTCTATCTGGAAGGCATCCGAGGCTGTATGCCGGAGTTGTGCGCAACACTGTGTCTAATGTCGAACATATTGCATCCTGCAAAATCTCGTCGTGAGCAAACGCAGGTGGACATGATGGTAGCAGGGCTCCGATAGCGGCGATTGTTGGCAGGCGACTAATCTTGTTGTATGGCGCCTGGTATAGACGGCAGAAGCCTGCAACGGGGTAGTCTTGGCTCTTGTAACATGGTGTCTTGCCACTCCATGGCGAGCCGAATACACGTGCTTTGCCATCGACAATACGCACTATGGGTGAGTCGTCGTTAAGCAGTGTGCTGCCCTCGATATTTTCGCGCCATAGACGCGTATGTGTGCTCTTGCCTGTGCCCGACTCTCCGAGGAAGAGCACGCCGCGTTCGCGTGCGACAATAGCCGAGGAGTGTATGGCTATGCCTTGGTGACTGCACAATACTATGCCGAACATTACCCATAGGCCGAATCGCACTATCGAGATGGATTCAATGTCGTTGTCACGAGCATTTGTAGTTATGGTGTGTTGCGGAAGCGCGATGTGAAAGAGTATCGGCTCGCGCTCGTTATCCCGTGTGCGCGACAGTGATAAAAGATAACCGTTGTTACATTTGTAAAGAGTACATGTCGAGTTGGTTTGCGCAAAAACAGTGTGGTATATTGCTTTAAGTACAGCGTGAGTTGATGTTGTCAATGTGCTGTCGTATCGCAAAGAACACTCTGTATCTATGCAGCTGTTGTAGGGATGCTCAAAGGGCTTGAATCCTTTTATCCCCATCTCTACGATGTCTATCGTTGAACGGAGGCGAAGACCTGCAATTATGTAGTCGAAACACTGCATGCTATTCAATGGTTATTACTCTATCGCAGTACTCAATCGAGCTGTCGCGATGTGCTATGACAACGATGGTTAGTGAGCTATTTTCGCGCGATAGACGGCGTAGCGAGTTGTTGATGTTCTCCTCGGATAGGTTGTCGAGTGACGATGTAGCCTCGTCGAGGAGTAGTATATCGCAACCTTTGTACAACGCTCGCGCGATGCCTATGCGCTGGCGCTGACCTCCCGATAGGCGTGAGCCCTGCTCGCCGATATGCGAATCGATGCCCATGGGGAGTTGTGCAACGAAGTCGTCGAGGTCGGCAAGTCGTATGGCCTCTGCGACCCTTTCGCGGTCTATGTCTTCGGTCGCAATGCCCAAGGCGATGTTCTCGGCTAATGTCATGTCTGCGATGAATACGTGTTGTGAAACATATCCCACACTACGCTGCCACCTCCTGATATTATCGTCTGTGAGCCTCTCGCCGTCGATTGATATGGTGCCCGATGTAGGGCGATATAGTCCGAGAATCAGGTTGAATAGGGTGCTTTTGCCAATGCCCGATGCTCCGCGAATGCCTACTCTTTCGCCCTTGTCTATTTTTAGCGATAACTTCTTAATTATGGGCGTTGAGCTATCCTCGAAGCTGAATGTCAAGTCGGCAATCTCTATGCTGTCGTGTAGGTGAAAACGCTCCCCATTATCATCGTTAGATGGTGTGGGGTGGTTAGAACTGTGAATATCGGAGAGAGTGTCGATAGTGTAGCTGTTGTAGCGTATCGAGCTCCAATTTGTCATGATATTGCGAATCGAGGGGATGAGCCTTACGGCCGCTACTGCGAGGATGCCAAAGAGTAGTTTCATCTGGTCTCCGTCGCTATTTGTTGATGCAATAACAAGTACAGCAAGACCTATGGCAAGAACAATCTCCATGAGTATTTGCGGTAGCATGGCTATTGTGGCATTGCGTTTTCGGAACTTAACTGCTTCGTTAAGTGAAGAGGTGAATTTGTTGAAATATAGCTGATATGCGCCATTTACATGAATATCTTCATAACCTCTGAACGATTCGATTACTATGCGACTTTTTGCGCGCTGCATCTCGTTTTCGAGTTTACCGATGTTGTTAAGCCTGCGCCGTACTAACAGGTAGAATAGGGTGGCTGCGGGGATGAAAATAATGCTGATAAGTAGCGCTGCCGATGGCGAATATATCAATAGTGCGATAAAGAAGAAGAGTAGCAGTGTTGCTTCGCTTATGATGGATGCTATGGGGCGAAGTATGCCCGTGACGAATGTCAGGCAAACCACATTTATGTTGCGACTCAATATTGCAGAGTTGCTGCCTTTGATGAATCCTAAACCGCGACTGTGGTAGTCGGCATATAACTGTTCCGATAGCTCTTTGTAGAGCGAATAGATGAAGTTGCGCTCGTAGCGATAGAGTAGTAGTACAACGATGTTTTTTATGATGATGAGTGCAACAATCGCTCCGCATATTGCCAACACGAATGAGTCGTAGTCGTTGAAGTCTAATCTATTATAGATTTTACCTAATAATGGGTTTGAGCTAATGCTGCCACTGTCGAGTATGAGAATAAGTATGGGTATGAACATGGCTATACCCACAAAGTTTAGTAGGGCGCGTAGTAGTATTGTGGCTATGACAACTGCCGCGCGTCCTCTGAACTTGGGGGGTATAATTCTCCATAAGGTCTGCTTCATGGTGCAAAGATACAAAATCAAACCAAATAAATTCAGACTACACGTTCAATCTTACCAAGAGTTATATACCAGATGTAACCCTCGATGCTATCGTATCTACCCATCTTATGCAGTAGCTCCACGTAGTTGTGCATCTGTGTGTGGTATCGCCTCTCTTCATTTTCGCCAAATTTGTAATCAACGACCACTGCTCGACGACCCCTTATCATTACGCGGTCGGGGCGACGAACGTTGCCATCAGCGATGATTTCTGCCTCACTCTTTACTTCGCTCCATATATCGCTAAACCACTCTTTAACAATAGGGTTTTCGAGTGCTATCTCAACTTTTTTCCGTAACTCTGCCGCCTCGGTTGTATCGATGTAGCAGTTCTGCTCCATAAGTGTAATGCGGCTGCGTAACTCCTCCATATTATGCGCCTTTTCGAACAGGGCATGTAACTTGATGCCAAGGCTCTGTATCGACGCACCTGCTGATAAACCCTTCTCGTCGTATCGTGTGCCTCTATGGCGTATTTTGAGCTGTGGTATATTGCTGTCGTAGTTTCCGAGCAGAGTTCCCGTAGTGGCGCTTGACTTGCGATGATCCGAGGCGTGCGCTATGGGAGAGCCATAGGTGTATGTAATGCTCTCTATCGTATTATCCTCACCAACGATGCGTGATTCCAGACATGTGTCTGCCGCAGCGTTGGAGATAAACTCTACGATACTTGCACTTGCTGTGCTACTCTTGGTGTTTAGTCGCTTTGGAACGTAGATATAGAGCTCATCTACGGCACGTGTGAAGGCTACGTACAGCAGGTTTATGGCATCGACGTGGCTCATCACCAACTCGTTGAAGTAGTCGTTGGTGAATGCTGACTCACGCATGGTTTTGCGGTAAATAACCGGAAAATCGCCATTAAGTCCCTTGCTCTCTGCGTCACTTGCGTCTGCCTTTGCCCATACAACTTGTTGGATGTTGCCGCTTGGTGTTGTATCCCATTTGCAATAGGGTATAATGATTATGGGGCGTTCCAACCCCTTTGCCTTGTGGATTGTCGTAATCTCAATTGTGTCATCGCTCATGTCTATGCAAAGCGACTCATCCTTACCCTTTTCGTCCCACCACTTCAAGTATTGCTGTATGTCGGCAACGCGCTGCGAACTAAACGATACTATCTGTTCGTGCATGGCTTGTAGCGCTGCTATATCTTCGGTGCGTTCGTCGAGCTTGTAGTGTCGCACAATCTCTTCAAATGCCTCCATAAGTGATAGATGGGCAATGCGGTGTAGTGTCTCTATCTCCTTGTCGTCAAGGGTGCTATGCAGCGGTTTGAGCAGATATCTGTTATATACACCTCGTTCAATGTCATTATTGCTACGAACGGCTAATCTGAATACCGCAATGATAAACTCCACTATGGAGCATGCCCCAATGGTAAGTGCGTCGGCAGTTAGCACATTAAAGCCACTCTTGCCTTGCGATGTAAAGTGCGCCTCCTTGTATTCGAATAGGGCATTTGCAACCTTGTGGGCATCTGTCGCACCACGTACAAGTATCAGAATGTCACTATAACGGTAACCTCGCTCTATGGCGCTTTCGATAGCGTCGATAAACGGACTGTCGATCGAGGTGTTGTCGAAAAGTGTAACCTCGGCATAGCCTCCCTCGGTGCTCGTGCGAGCCGGCAGTTGTTCGTGCTCGGCATAGGCGGTGGCTACAATGTTATAGTGCAAAGCATGAGTTGTTTTGTCTATATTCTTGCTTTTTAGGGCTGTGTCAAGTTGTTCGTTCAGATAGCTGTTGTCTTGGCGGATAATATTCTCTATTATCAAGTTGTTGAAACGCACTATATTGGGTAGGCTGCGATAGTTCTCTTTGAGATGCAGTTTTAAGGTGCTCTCGCTGCCTAAATCGCGCTCTGCCTGCTGCTGTAATAGACGCCAATCGCCGCCGCGCCACCTGTATATCGACTGCTTGACGTCGCCAACGATAAAGACCGAAACCTTGTCGCTCGACGCCATGGCGTTATGCAACAGAGGTAACATATTCTTCCACTCCTTCGACGAGGTGTCCTGAAACTCGTCTATCATAAATCGCTCATAGCGGTTGCCCACCTTTTCGTAGATGAAAGGTGTGTTGCTGTCGTTGATGAATGTTGCAAGTATATGTTTCGTTTCGCCAAGAATCATGATATTCTCCTCGTCGCACATCTTTGCAATCTGCTCATACAGGTCTGCAAGGAGAGCGAAGCTGCGGTAGTTCTCGCGTAGCAGCGACGTGGTGTTGAATACCCTGATGGCCTTATCGTAGGTTGTGCATAGCTTGGCGAGTAGGGGGCGTAGCTCCTCGGCTGCGCAGCGAAGCAATCCGTTGGCTCCCTTTGCAAGCCATAGCTCGACATCCTCGGCAGCGTTGCGTGCGCTCTTTGAAGGCTCTTTTATCTCTCCCGCAGCATAGCGTTCGAATATTCTGGCGAAACTCGTAGATTGACCCTTGAAATGTGTTGCCAATACTCCGTGTCTGTCCATGATGGCAACTCCCTGCTTACCAATATCTTGCAGTTTGGTTTTGTATTGCTCGCTGCTTGCTATATATTGGTTTACAATGCCCAAAAGCTCCTCCTTTGACTCTCTTGTCGATAGTCGCTCACGCGCCCTCTCCTTGAATAACTCATGTCCGAGCGATATCAAGTCACTGCGCATATCCCACTTCGTGCCGTCGTTCATGCGCTCTTCGGCAAACTCCAACATCCACTTGCGTAACTCCTCGTCCTGGGCAATAGATTCGATGAGGTTTTCGGTGCCGTGCATGAGCATGTTGTTGGGTTGCAGCTCGATATTATAGTTAAGGTCGATGCCCAACTCCTTGATAAAGGCGCGTATTATGCGCTGAAAGAAGCGGTCGATAGTTAGGATGCTGAATCGTGAGTAGTCGTGAAGTATGAGTGTCCGTGCGTGCAGGGCGCGCTCACGTATTTGACCTTCGCTCAACTCCAACTCCTCCATAAGGCGCGTTGTGTAATTGCTCTTTTGGTTCGATGCCAATAGGTGTATCTCGCGCAGTATTCGCGACTTCATTTCTTCGGTAGCCTTGTTAGTAAAGGTTACGGCAAGGATGGCTCGGTAGAGTTCGGGCTGCTCGATGACATCACGAACATATTTGTATGCCAGCTGGTATGTCTTGCCGGATCCAGCACTTGCGCTGAGTATGTGTGCTCGTTTCATCGTCTGCAAATCGTCTTAAATTCACAATAGGTACAGGCATCCTCGTCTGCTGCTTGTCGAAATGGGGTTTCGTAGTCGAAAAGTTCGTTCAGTACGGTATCGAGTGCCTCTTCGAACTCCTCGGCATAGTCGCTGTATTTGCCGATGTGCTCCTCTCGGGAGTGGTCGATAAGTAGCGGTGAGTAGTCATTGGAGAGCATGCGCGATGCGTAGTAGAGCGATGGTGTTACATCGATATTGCGCCCACGATATAGCATCATGGAGTAAAGCAGTGTCTGGAAGATGTTTGATATGCGCTCTTTGGGAATACCAAAGAATAGCCCATCGACTCCATTAAATTCGAGATGAGGCTTATTCCCGCTCTTGTAGTCAATGACTTGCAGTTCGCCATTTGGAAGTTTGTCGATGCGGTCCGCGCGCCCCGATAGGTTTACTTCGCGACAGCCGGCTATCGGGCGTCGATACGCAACGTCATCCTCGATGCCGACGATTGCAAAGCCCTCTCGCGATAGGTCATAGCGCATGATGCCGCGCATGATATATTTGATGATAATGTCCCTTACAAGTAACGTATCGCCCGAGAAATCGCCAACCGTGGCACTTGTGTTGTCGAGCAATAGTCGTCCTATGGTCTTATCCGTAGCTGCCTCAATAACCTCGCGTTTGCGCAGCTTTGCTATCTTTGGTATTGGATTTTCGTCGCCCAAAAGAGGTGTGTACAACTCCTGCATTGTCTCGTGCAGGATGTTGCCAAAGGTTAGTGCGTCGATGGTGTCGCTAATTTCGTCTTGTGCTTTTAGGTGTGCGACGGTGGCGAAATAGAACTTCATCGGACACTCAACATATCTGAAAAGTGCCGTGGGAGATAGGGTGTAGCCACTATCTTTGGTGATGTATCTGTCGAGAATGCGACGCTCGTGCTCCCCCTTTCTTACCTCGATAGCGATACTATCCTCGATGCTCAAATCGACACCAACCGATATCTTGTCAAGGGTGTGATGTGTTTCGTAGTCAATCTGGTGGATATAGCGACTGCACTCTCCCGTACTCTTATCGTCGGCACGAGAGCAGTAGAGCATATTTACGTTTTCGGCGCGTTGTATCAGACGATAAAAGTAGTAGGCGTACATTGCCTCGTGCTCCTCGGGCGTCGGCAGCGAGTATGCTGCACGAAGGTTGTAGGGGATGAATGACGCCTGGCCTGTCATGTTGCCGGGAAAGTTTGCGTCGGTCATCGAGAGTATAATGACATTCTTGAAGTCGATATTTCGTGTCTCCAAGATACCCATTATCTGTATGCCCTCTAACGGCTCTCCCTCGAATGGAATAGTCGTTGTTTGCAGGTGCTTGCGTAGAAGTGAGGCAAAGACCTCGGCAGATGGTGCAGGTGTGATGTTGCACATTTCGACCGAGAGCGTTGTCTTGCGCACCTCCTCTTGTGCTACACGCAGATACTCGGCATGTAGGTCTCTGGTGGCATTGATTGAGGGCGATAACGTTGCAAGCACATCACTGATATATTTAGATAACGACACCCAATCATCTGTTTTTCTGAATATAGGTTTTAGTAATTCGCTATCGACAAATAGTTCGCTCTGGACGCGTATCATGCGGTTTGCAATGATGCTGTTGTGGAGTCGCTTTGCGTCGTGGGCGCAGTAGTCTGTGATGTAGGGGTGTGATAGTATGTTGCTCACATCTTCGTGGTAGAACTGTGCGCTCTCCACCGTGCCCCGGCAGTGCGCTTGCAAGCTTATAAGGCGTTCAATGAGCGTATATACGAGTGTGAGTTTTAGCGGATAACCCATTGTGACGTTCACGCTCTCGATGTGCTTGGGTAGCGCATGGAGCAGTGGTATGAGTAGATGCTCGTCGGTTAGCACGATAGCAGTGCGTTTGTCGAGTTCTTCGCGTGGCAGTCTATTCAGAATTTCGGCTACGTACTTGCATTGAACGACATTCGATACGCATGATATGGACTTGAAGCGTTTGTCTGGATTCGAAAAGTTGTCGTGCGATAGGGTCGTTGCAGGTCGAAACATGGCGAGATTTTCGCGCATGAACCAGCCGGCTTCGTGCGCTCTGTTTTTGACATAGTAGTTGTCGTAGTCCCAATAGAACTCCGCCCCCTTTTCGGACTTTTCGAGGTAGCTAAACAGTATCTTCTCGCTCTTGGATAGGGCATTGAATCCGGCGATGATGTATCTCATGTGTGGAATATCGACATCTGCTCCTGTGCTGATAAGCTCGGCGCTATGTCGATATATCATTCCGGTGTATGCGATGCCTAACTCGGCGAGGCGTTTGCGATATTCGGTGTAAATGCTCGGCAGAGTGCGCCAAATCTTCAAGAAACGTAGCTTCTGCTCGCTTAATGTCTCGTCGTTGCTAATGCTTTTCCAGAACGAGATTATACGCAACTGTTCCGGAGTGAGGTACGAAACGTCGGCTTCAAGCTCCTTAATATCCTCGATGTTGCGCATCAGCTCATGTGCATCGACCATGTACTTATCGATAAGGTCGAAGTCCGATATGAGCATCTCTCCCCAAAAGTAGAACTTGTCGAATATCTCGCCGGGGTGATACTTGACGTATATGGAGTAGAGTTCGCTAATGAGTCGTATTCTTTCGCCCGATTTCAGCCCACTTATCCGCTCCATAAGTTCGTCTATTGTGCTCCACGACGCTTGCCATATTGGGCGCTCGGTGGCGTTCGATATGGCATCATTGAAGAAGGCTCGGGCACGTATCGATGGAAATAGTATGACGAGTGACGATAAATCACTATCGTAGCGACGCAGAAGCTCCTGCGCCAACTCTTGTTGAAACGACTTATGCATGTTTGGCTATTGTAATCGGCTAACTTCGCCTCCGAACATCGGGGTGTAGATGCGCAGAATCTCGGGCAATGAGCGATACTTGATATAACCGCTCGTCGATGTCTTTGCTTCAAGACGTTGATAAGCATCTACCTTAACCGATGCGCTGTGTGATGACGACACGACGGTGGACATTGTTCGCAGGTTTGATGCGTCGTATTCTGCTGTCGATACATCGGCTGTTTGATAGAGTGCCGAGCCGGTGATGGTTACTCGGCTCTTGCCTGTTATGTTGATTATCAGGTCCAAAACGTCTATCTCTGCCATGAAATGAGTGTCGTTTGATAGGGTAATGTCGAGCAACTCGGTGTCTAATATGTCTGCCACCGATACATCTGCCTTGGCGATAGTGATGTCGCTCAAATCGTGGTAATACACCTCGACTTCGGTTATGCTTTCGCGTTTGGGATCGACCCTTTCGCGTATTTTTAGTTGCTTATCTTTGTTCACCTCGGCAGTGAATTTAGACGTATATACACCCTTTGTGTCATAGATGATATGAGGACCTTGACCCTCATCGCACTTTATCAGTTTTAGCTTAATGGGGGCATCTACGTCAATAGACGTAAATTCGCCGGTCCACTGCTTGATTTGGGTGCCGGTAACGGTCTGCGTACCCTCCTGTGCGTAGAGCTCTGCTACGCCTAACATGATGAACAAAAGGAGTATAATGCGTTTCATAAAGAGACATAAGTTTATAAATGCGAGCACAAAATAGTGAAAAATCATCAATTTTCCAAGAAACTGATGATTTTATTTGCAAAACGACCCTTTTTTCTGTTAGTCAAGTTTGACTATCGCGTAGTGTGCTCCGCTGCTTTTCGCAGCTGCGATACCCATAGGTGAATCCTCAAAAATTATGCTTTCTGTGGGTGTCGCGCCAACGATGTGCATAGCTTTTAGAAAGCAGTCGGGCGCCGGTTTAGGATGCTCTATATCATCGCCCGAAAGTATGCCATCAACACCATTCTCGATATGTAGAAATCGCATTACATTGCAGATGTTATCTATGTGACCCGTAGATACTATCCATACCTTAACTCCACCTTTTCGCATCTTTTGGCACCACTCCCAAAGAGGACGGTTTAGGGTTATACTTTCGAAGTAGTTGGGGTATAGCTCAACCTTCCTTTGTCGTATAGATTTTGCCATCTCTTTGTCGGTTATACCCAGTGAGGCGAGAAATTCCATACACCTCATTCCAAAGTGCTTGGCGTAGTACTCCTCCTCGTTTAGCGCAATGCCACGTTCGCCCAATGCGGCAATATAGGCTCGGGCATTGGCAATGCGTGTGTTGGCGAGAGTGCCGTCGAAGTCGAGTATAATTAACTTTAATTGAGCCATACTAATCGAATGATTGCATGCTTGATGTGGCAATGCGTATTATGCGCTGGTACTCCTCGGGATTAAGTTCCATGAAGAAGTAGTGCACGGGATCAACGCGCGTATCGTTGTATATCACTTCGTAGTGTAGGTGTGGGGCAAACGACAATCCGCTATTCCCCGAGAGTGCTATGATGTCGCCACGGCTAACCTTATCGCCTACCTTTTTGCGAATATCGAGGAGGTGGCTATACGATGTTTTATATCCATTCCCGTGGTCTATGATTATGGCCTTGCCATGGGTAGAGTTCTTCTCGGAGAGTGACTCAACCCTGCCATTTGCAGTCGCAAAAACGGGAGTTCCCTCGGGTATGAGGTAATCCACTCCATGGTGCTCTTGCATAGTGCGATGGAATGGGTTAATTAAACTCTTTTTCCCGGCTGCCAATAACGTGAGCTGGCTATTGTTTATCGGTTGAATTGATGGGATATAGTCTATGCTATGTGAAGTATTATCGTGGGAATAGACATAAATAATATCTTCATGTGAACTATTGAGCTCGTTGAACATCTCTTCGGCTTTGCGAAGGCGCTCGTCAAAGGTTGCGGATAGCTCTTTGTTGTCCATCCCGGATAACCCCAACTCCAACTCGTATCGCTGGTTGTTATACTCCGAATTAAGATCGTAAGGATTCGCTTCAAAAAGCTTGCGGAAGACATTGATGTCGCGGTCTATGACATTATCCATTACTTGCGATAATTCGTCATAGTATGCTGATAGAGTGTTGTATTCGGCTCTTAATTCATCTGTCGAGTGACGTAACTTATGCTCTTTTGGGGTATCCATAAACAGAGTTATAACCACATACCACACTACGACCAATCCAATCCATGCCAATATGTTGAGCGTGATTGGAACCCATCGATGTCGTTTGTGCGACTCGTTTGCGGCTATATCTTTTTTATACTCTCTCATCGGTTATTCAATGTTTTGTGCCGATTCATCCAGTTGCTCCATAAGGGCTTTGTAGGCCTCGGGCGACATATCCTTGTTGAAGTAGTGTATCGGGTTTACGGTGTTGCCTCGGAAACGAACTTCGTAGTGTAGGTGCGGTCCCGACGACACGCCCGTATTGCCAACTTCGCCTATAACCTCGCCTCTGATGACGCTGTCGCCAACCTTGACGTGGCGTTTCGAGAGGTGCCCATAGCGACTTTTGTAACCAAAACCGTGGTTAATTTCGATAAGTTGTCCGTAGCCGCTACGCCATTGCGATTGGCTCACAATTCCATTGCCTGTTGCATATACCGGGGTGCCGATAGGTGCCGAAAGGTCGATACCTTCGTGCATTCTCCAATATCCATATTTGGGGTGAGTGCGGTAGCCATAAAGGCTACTCACGTTGCGAAGTTTAGTGCGGTCAATAGGCCAAATTGCCGGTATGATGGTCGAGAACTCCTCTTTCTTCTCGGCTAACTCCTGGGTTGCGTCCAATGAGCGTGATGCATAGTATATGTCGCGTGTTAGGCGGTCAATCTCGCGCCATGTCGAAGTAATGAGCTCGTGGTAGTTGCCATTGCCGATATGTGCATACTTGCTGTCATTATAGTCGGTATATACCTCCGGAATATCGAGAGTATCGACGCCGAGCAACGGGCGATAGACAAAGTGGTCGCGATGCCGGATATCCAATAGAGACTGCTTATCGGCGTTTATCTTTGTTCGTAGCAGGTGGTACTGCTCCTCGATTTGTCGGTTTTCGTTGCGAATCTTGGCGAGTTTTGGCGTGTCGGCATACTCCGAGAGGAGTATGCTGCAAATTATGGCAACCACAATCGAGCTGGCGAGGTAGAGCGAAATGCGTGCAACCTTTGACCTTAAATAGGTAGATAGCTTGCGCTTCGTAGCAGTGTCGCGATACTCTGTGTTTGTTGCCATTAAATAAAAAATATTAAAATTATCATTTTAACGCTACAAAATTAAAGTAAATTGTGTAATTTTGCAACCGCGTATAAAATATAGGTAAAAAAATAAATTTAATATATATGGAATCGAATCAAGTAAGACAAGCCTTTTTGGACTTTTTCCGAAGCAAGCAACATGAGATTGTGGCTTCGGCTCCGATGGTTGTAAAGAACGACCCTACGCTGATGTTTACCAACGCCGGCATGAATCAGTTTAAGGATATCTTTTTGGGTAATGCACCTCGCAAGTGGCCACGTGTTGCCGATACTCAAAAGTGTCTGCGTGTGTCGGGTAAGCACAATGATTTGGAGGAGGTGGGTCACGATACCTACCACCACACCATGTTCGAGATGTTGGGTAACTGGTCTTATGGCGACTACTTTAAGAAGGAGGCGATAGATTGGGCATGGGAGCTCCTTACGGAGGTATATAAGCTCGACAAGAGCCGCATGTATGCCACAGTGTTCGAGGGCTCGGAGGAGGATGGCGTAGCTTTCGACCAGGAGGCATACGACTATTGGCGTCAGTATCTTCCCGAGG
>JAFQOR010000022.1 GCA_017403125.1 Alistipes sp.
AAGATTGCAAAAGCGCAGCATACTTGTGCGTATGTGAGCATTTTGCAAACGAGCATAACGCAGCAATTCGCCTCTGTGCGAAAGCCGAAGAGCGATTATAAAGGATGAAGTGCAAGGCTTGCGAAGATTGCAAAAGCGCAGCATACTTTTGCGTATGTGAGCATTTTGCAAACGAGCGTAACGCAGCAATTCGCCTTTATAATCGCTCTTAACTATTACTCGTACTGCCCAGTCTTCAAACGCATAACCTCATCCTTGGTCAGGAAACGCCATGCACCACGTTTGAGATTCTTCTTCGTAAGACCGGCATAATATACACGGTCGAGCTTCTGAACCGAATATCCGAGATGCTCGAACATGCGACGCACAATGCGGTTGCGTCCAGAGTGAATCTCAACACCTACACTCTTCTTATCCTCCGATACGTAGGCCACCTCGTCGGCAAAGATATCACCATCTTCGAGTGTGATGCCTTCGGTAAGCTGATCCATATCGGCACGCGTAAGAGGTTTGTCGAGTGTAACCTCATATATCTTCTTCTTGTGGTTCGAGGGGTGTGTGAGCTGTCGCGTAACATCACCATCGTTGGTTATAAGAAGCAGACCCAAAGAGTTCTTATCGAGACGTCCTACGGGATATACACGCTCGGTGCATGCATTGCGTACGAGGTCCATCACGGTCTTGTCGGCATAGGGGTCATCAAGCGACGTGACATAGCCCTTGGGCTTGTTAAGGATGATATATACGTTCTGCTCGCCCTGCAAACGCTCGTCGTTGAAACGAACCTCGTCGGTGGGGAGAATCTTGGTTCCAAGCTCGGTTACAACCTTGCCATTAACTGTTACTACGCCTGCAAGGATGAAGTCATCGGCCTCGCGACGCGAACATACGCCCGACTGCGATATAAAACGGTTGAGACGAACCTCGCCCACGGGCTTGTTGGGGTTGTACTTGGGATAGCTACGTGGCTTCTCGTCACGACCCTTGGGTTTGGCGCTGCCATTGCTCTTGAAGTTGCTCTTACCCTTGAAGCTGCCGCTGCTCTTGAAGCCTGCACCGCGCTTCTCGGCATGAGGTGCCGACGAACGACCCTCCTGCGAACGATAGTCGCCACTCGACTTACGGCGCACATCGCCTGCCTTGCCACGATATGCCGGGCCCTGGGCATTGCCACCCTCCGAACGCTCGGCGCGACGATACTCCGAACGCTCGTTGCGCTCATCGGAACGACGAACACGCGGACGCTGCTCATATTCGGGACGCAGACGGTTGTCCTCGGTAAAGTGAGGATTGTACGACGAACGCTTTGTAGCCGATGTAGTGCGAGCACGATACTCGCTGTGCCCCTCGCTGTCGGCCTCGCGGCGAGGACGGGGACTGCGCTCAACACGCTCCGCGGAGCTTACACGCTGACGCTTGTCACGCGCAAAACGCGAAAGATTAGCTGTTGAGTCTGTGTTGTTGTGTTTCATTTTAATGTAAATGATTTATATATAATATAGATAAAGTGCCGCAAAGGTAACTATTTTTTTCGGTTTCCAAAACTTTCGCAACTTATATGCCACAAGCCTCACAGGTTTTAGCTTTTTTATGTAACTTTGCGACATAAAACAACGAGAATGAACAGAGCCATACTTCGCATAGCCATACCCAACATCATCTCCAACATCACGGTACCTCTAATGGGCATCATATCGACAGCCATCGCAGGACGTGTCGGAGGCGACGATGCAGAGCTAACCATAGGTGCACTATCCATCGGCGTAACGATATTCAACTTCATATATTGGAATTGCTCATTCATCCGCATGGGCACGAGCGGTCTTACGGCACAGGCATTTGGCGCCGACGACCGACGAATGATGACACTGATGCTGTGGCGCGCAATAATTGTTGCGCTGGGCGTGGGTATCGTCGCCTTTGCACTGCAATACCCCTTGGGTGAGCTGTCACTGTGGTTTATGGCACCCGACACCGAGAGTAGCCGACAGATGATATCGGACTACTTCTATACGCGCATATGGGCGGTGCCTGCCGGAATAATGCTCTTCGCCTTCAATGGATGGCTCACGGGAATACAGAATGCGGTGGTGCCAATGATTGTGGCTATATTGGTAAATATCATACACATAGTATGCAGCTACCTCTTCTCTATCGAGGGCAGCATGGGGTTGGAAGGCATAGCTCTCGCCTCGGTCGTTGCACAGTGGTCGGGCGTAGCGGTTATGGTTGCTATCATCGTGCTTCGCTATGGCTCTCGCCTCGTAAGGGTCACTCTGCGCGAGATACTCGACATGAAGGCGATGCGCCAATTCTTCTCGATAAATGGAGATATCATCGTCCGCACCTTCTGCCTTGTTGCCGTATATACGTTCTTCACAAAGGCTTCGGCAGATATGGGTGATGGTACCATACTCGCCGTAAATACCATCCTTTTGCAGCTCTTCACACTCTTCTCATACATGAACGACGGCTTTGCCTACGCCGCCGAAGCGCTCACAGGTCGCTTCATCGGAGCTCGTGACGTGGTATCGCTGCGTCGCTGCATAAAGTTGTGTGTAGTGTGGTGCATGGCCGTTTCGGTGATATTTGTGGGCGCATACGTTGGTTGGTGGCAGGAGATATTCTCGATGATTGCCACAAGCAAAGATGGCGACATTACTACCCTGCTTGCCACAGCCGAAGAGTATATAGGCTGGATAATCGTAATACCGATAGCCTCCGCCATGCCATTTGTCATGGATGGCATCATGGTGGGCGCAACACGCAGTCGCATAATGCGCAACTCGATGATTTACGCATCGTTATGCTATTTTGCCATACTCTATGGTTTAGGTTGGCTCATGGGCAATAACGCCATTTGGTTGGCGTTCACAAGCTATATGTTCCTACGCGGACTATTCCAATACCTAATGTCGAATAGGTTGCGTAGCATCTATGCCGAGGCGGAGCGCCCTTTGCACCCATAATCCCCATAGTCCACAATAGAGGGCATCAGCGTTGCAACTTCATATCGCCATCTACGACCCATCCCAATCGTTTCATAGCCAAGTGTATGAGGAGCGATATTACGCAGGGGCTATGAAGTAAAGGCCCACAATCTCCATGAGGAGTAACGTATGGTCGGTCGTAGCACTCATCGTATCCCAGCAGCCGAGAGGACCCACCAAACCCGCAGTACCCATACCCGCGCCCGCAGCATTGTTTGTCATGCCAAGCCAGCAGGTAGATATAGGGCCAAGAATTGCGGCGGTGAGCGTCGGCGCAAGCCATATTATAGGCTTACGGGCTATATTGCCTATTTGCAGCATCGACGTACCCAAGCCCTGCGATACCAGACCTCCAATGCCGTTGTCCTTGTAGCTTATGACAGCAAAACCTATCATCTGTGCACAACATCCGGCAGTTGCAGCACCCGCAGCAAGCCCCCCTATGCCGATAGATATACAGAGTGCCGCCGAGCTTATAGGCAGCGTGAGTATGCAACCCACCAACACCGATACGGCAACACCCATAACAAAGGGGTTGAGCATCGTGGCACGATTTATAACATCACCCAACGACATCACCCATTCATTGATGGGTGTGCAGCTGTACTTGGCAAACAACCCTCCAACGACAACCGCCATAAGTGGCGTGATGATAATATCCACGGGCGTACGCTTCGACACCAACGTACCTGCCTCGATACCCACAATTGAGGCAAGGTATGCACCCACAGGCCCTCCGAACTGATAACCCAAGGCACCTACCGCCACAGCCGAGATCGTAACCAACGCATCGCGCTTGAAGCCATAGGCTATCGCCAAACCTATCGAGCCTCCGACAACATGCTGCGATTGCAGTAGCGCGGCAATGTCGGCAAGAAAGTCGAGCCCCTCGATAAGCGATAGTTGCTTGATTATAAGTCCAAGGATGAGTGAGCAGAAGAGACCCATCGCCATAAAGCTGAGGGCATCTACGACATATACCTTGAACCAACTTTTGCGTTTTTCGGCAGTTGCGGCCTGCCCTTCACTCGTACTACGATGTTTGCGTACCATATGCTAAAATATTTTTTCGTAGTACAAATATACGTAAAAATCAGATATTGGAACGATTATACGCACCTTTTTGACGATGGTGAGATCTTTTACCAAAATAAATCACAAAAAATTTTGGGAGATAGAAAAAAGTTTGTATATTTGCACACCGATTTGGAAACAAACCGTAGATGGTGGATGTAGCTCAGCTGGTTAGAGTAGAGGATTGTGGTTCCTAAGGTCGTGGGTTCGAATCCCATCTTCCACCCAAACAAACGAAGCAAGAAGATGTCGAAAGGCATCTTCTTGTGTTTTATGCCTATGGCGCAAATCTATTTGCAGGCATGGGCATGAAAGACAAGAGGGGCTACGCAGTAGCATCTTGCGAAGTGAGTTTGGAAGCGCCCCCGCGGCGAGCGGAGGGGAAAGGCGTTAAGCGGAGCAGACTCTGTCTGCGTAGTAGCCAATCCCATCTTCCACCCAAACAAACGAAGCAAGAAGATGTCGAAAGGCATCTTCTTGTGTTTTATGCCTATGGTGCAAATCTATTTGCAGGCATGGGCATGAAAGACAAGAGGGGCTACGCAGTAGCATCTTGCGAAGTGAGTTTGGAAGCGCCCCCGCGGCGAGCGGAGGGGAAAGGCGTTAAGCGGAGTAGACTCTGTCTGCGTAGTAGTCAATCCCATCTTCCACCCAAACAAACGAAGCTATCCACGCTACCACAAATCATAAAATTTGGAGGCAACGTTTCACATATAGCGTTTTTTTAGTAACTTTACACGATAGAGTTATTCTACGACAATAGACGATGAGAGAGATAGACCCCAAAACTACAAAACGCGCAAAGGCATTCGAGTTGTGGATGCGCTCGCCAATGCCCATGGTCACGATGACCAAGAGATACGACATCACGCACCTGAGGCGCGTAGCACGCTGTCATGGCGTCAAACTCAACATGCTGATGTGCTACGCCATAGGTCGTGCCGCCAGCGACTTCGAGGAGTTCTACATGCTTCCTGTGGGCGACAAACTAATGCAGTTCGACAACCTGGCGATAAACACCATAGTAAGAACAACAGACGGAGGCATCAACACCTGCGACATACCCTTCTCGAAGGATATTCACAAATTTGCAGCAGACTATGAGCAGCTCACCGCACAAGCTGCAAGATGCGACAAGGAGCTGAATCTCGGCGACGACTTCATGGTCATTGGCACCTCGGCACTCACAAAGTGCGAGTTGGACTCGGTAGTGAATCTCTATGCAGGCTTCTACAACAACCCGTTTGTAGTATGGGGCAAGTATCGCAAGGGGCTATTTCGCACCACGCTACCCATATCGTTTCAGTTCCACCACACGCAGATGGATGGTCCCATATCCACGGGCTTTATGAATAGATTACAGGAGGTATTTCATAAGATCGCTTTTTAGGGTGACGAAGTAGCTTATCGACATTTTTTTCGTATATTTGTGGAGTAAACAATCCGAGATATGATAAAGTATCAACAAAGGGTTTTGAAGAATGGTCTTACGGTGCTCGTCAATCGCGACCACGCTTCGAAGCTCGCAGCGGTTAATATATTATATAAGGTAGGAGCGCGAAACGAGGCAGAGGATAAGACCGGCTTTGCGCACCTCTTCGAGCACCTTATGTTTCGTGGCACGAGCAACGTTCCCGACTTCGACATTCCGGTGCAGATGGCATGTGGTGAGAACAATGCCTTTACCAATAACGACTACACCGACTTCTACATCACGCTGCCAAAGGAGAATCTCTCGACAGCGCTATGGCTCGAAAGCGACCGCATGCGCAACCTCAACCTCTCGCGCGAGGCGTGCGACACCGAGAAGCATGTCGTAATCGAGGAGTTCAAGCAGCGCTATCTGAATCAACCCTATGGCGACGAGCAGCTGCTCTTGCGTGCCCTCGCCTACACTCGCCACCCCTACCGTTGGGCAACAATAGGCATCTCGCCCGACCACATCGAGCGTGCTACGTTGGAGGATGTACGCGCCTTCTACGACATGCACTACCGACCGTCGCGCGCCATAATTGCCATATCGGCAGACATCGACGAGGAGGAGGCATTTGCTCTGGTCGAGGAGTACTTTGGCGACATCGAGGATAGAGCTGCCGTCATCCCGGCTATCGACGAGGAGCCCAAGCAACACTCTCCACGCCGTTTGGAGGTGGAGCGCGAGGTGCCGGCAACCGACATCACCATAGCGTTTCACATGGGCGACCGCCTGTCGCGCGACTTCTTTCTTGGCGACCTCACATCGGACCTGCTTGCCGGAGGCGAGTCCTCGCGTCTGGTAAACCACCTTATCAAGGAGCAGGGGCTATTTTCGAGCGTCAATGCCTACATTACGGGTAGCATCGACGCGGGACTTTTCATCATCAAGGGCAGACTTATGCCCTCGACCGACGAAGCTACCGCCGAAAATGCCCTATGGCAAGAGCTACGCGACATTGCACAGAGACCAATATCGGAGTATGAGATGGAGAAGGTCAAGAATAAGTTTGAGGCAAACATGCTCATGGGCGAGATAAACATCATGAACAAGGCTCTAAACCTCTGCTTCTACGCGATGATTGGCGACATAACGCTCATAAATCGCGAAGCAGAGATATACCGCACCATAACCGAAGAGGAGGTACACGACTTCGCACGCCGCATATTCACCGAGAATAACTCATCGACGCTCATCTATCGAGCCACACAACAGACCACCGAAGCATGAAACAGCAGCCCGAAATAATCATTCCAAGCCACGTGGAGATGCCACGCAGCCGACAGCACACGACACCCAACGGCGTTAGAATAGAGGTTCTCGATGCCAACGATTTCGAGGTTGTGCGCTTCACATTCGTATTTCATGCCGGCACGTCGATGCAACACAAGCCATTCACAGCATCGGCCACGGCAAACATGTTGGGCGAAGGCAGCGATACGATGACCTCGCAACAAATTGCCGAACGTTTGGACTTCTACGGCTCCTATTTCGACATCAACATCGACCGCGACTACGCCTATATATCGTTCTGCTCGCTCCGCAAGTTCTTTGCACAGACGGCAGAGGTGGCACGCGAGATACTGCTACACCCCACATTCCCCGAACATGAGCTTGCTATATACTGTTCGAAGCGCAAGCAGAGCTTGAAAGTCGAGCGTCGCAAGATTGAGACACAGTCGCGCGAACTATTTGCCAAAGCACTCTTTGGCGCAGAGCACCCCTATGGCATATCATCCGACGAGGAGCTATACGATGAGCTGCACCGCGAGGATTTGACGGAGCTCTACCATAGGCTCTACACCGCCGAGAACTGCTTTGTGGTGGCGAGTGGCGATATCGACAGCGAGGTGCTATCGACCATTGCCGACATTGCCGAGGGGCTTTCGCACGGCACCCAGAGCAGCGTTTCGCTCCCCGAGCCACGCCCCACATCCACAACCAAGCACGATATTGCCTCGGCGCTGCAATCCTCAATCCGCATAGGGCGACTTCTCTTCGACCGTCGTCACCCCGACTTTGTGGGCATGCAGGTTGTGGCGGCAACGCTTGGCGGATACTTCGGCTCACGTCTTATGCAGAACCTGCGCGAGGAGCATGGCTATACCTATGGCGTGATGGCAGCGATGGTAAACTTCGAGCATGCCGGATACCTTGCCATAGCAACGCAGGTAGCACGCGAACACCGCGACGACGCCCTGAACGAGATTTATGCCGAGATAGAGCGCCTGCGCAACGAACTTGTCGGCGACGAGGAGTTGCAGATGGTAAAGAACGTTATGGTGGGCGAGATTCTGCGCATCCTCGACGGTCCTTTCGGCATCGCCGACGTCACAATCGAGAATATTATGTGTGGCAGCGATAACTCGCTTACCGAAAATAGCGTGTCGCAGATACTCGCTACAACACCCGAAGATATACGACACTTGGCACAAAGATACCTTGCACGCGAGGATTTGATAGAGGTTACGGTAGGATGATGCAACAAGAGATAGACAACGAACTGCGCGCATATATCGAGCAAGAGATTATACCACGCTACGACAACTTCGACGCTGCGCATCGCCGCGACCACGTTATAACGGTCATCGAGCAGAGCCTGATGCTTGGCAGACACTACGACGTGGATATGAATATGGTGTATGCCATTGCCGCCTACCATGACACGGGACTTGAACAAGGTCGCGAACTTCACCATGTATATTCGCGCGATGTGGTCATGAGCGACGCGACACTGCGACGATGGTTTAGCGACGAGCAGATAGCCATCATGGGCGATGCGGTCATGGACCATCGCGCCTCATCCAAGAGCAAGCCACGAACAATATACGGACGCATTGTCGCCGAGGCCGACAGGCTAATCGACAGCGAAATCATCATTCGTCGCACCATACAGTTTACGCTTACGCACCACCCTTCGCTCTCGCGCGACGAGGGCTGGGAGCGTATGCTGACCCACCTCAACGAGAAGTACAACTACGGGGGCTACCTGCAACTATGGATTACGGAGTCGGATAATGCTCAACGTCTCGAAGAGTTGCGTAGGCTCATTGCCGACAGGCCGAAGTTGCGAGCGACCTACGACAGACTCTATGATGAGTTGTGTCGGGTACAGGGAGCGTGAAGTCCGCAAATACACCACATAATATACCCTTTTTCGGCATAAAACCGATGAATAAAAAAAATATTTGCAAAAAGTGGGTTTTGTTCGAAAAATTATTAGTATATTTGTTTGGTTAAATTCACTTAACGCAAAACCGAACTATTAACAAACAATAAAACTACTGTCGTATGGCAAAAATCAAAGGAACAGTTGTCGTCGATACGGAGCATTGCAAAGGCTGTGGTGTTTGTGTAGCATCATGCCCCACCAAGACGCTCGGTTTGTCGAACGAAGTAAACGGCAAGGGTTATCCCTTCGCTATGATGGTTGAGCCGGATTCGTGCACAGGTTGCGCCTCGTGTGCTATCATTTGTCCGGATAGTTGTCTAACGGTGTATCGCCAAAAATTCGAATAAGCTATGGCAGAGAAAGAGGTAAAACTTATGAAGGGCAATGAGGTTATTGCCCATGCAGCAATTCGCTATGGTTGTGACGGCTACTTCGGCTACCCCATTACTCCCCAGTCGGAGGTTATGGAGACCCTTATGGAGGAGAAGCCTTGGGAGACTACCGGCATGGTTGTTCTTCAAGCAGAGAGCGAGGTATCGTCTATTAACATGTTGTATGGCGGTGCAGCTACCGGCAAGCGCGTGATGACATCATCATCATCTCCCGGTATCAGCCTTATGTCAGAGGGTTTGAGCTACCTTGCAGGTGCCGAGCTCCCCTGTGTTATCGTAAACTGCCAGCGTGGTGGTCCGGGTCTTGGTACTATCCAGCCCTCACAGAGCGACTACTTCCAGGCATGTAAGGGTGGTGCGCATGGCGACTTCCACCTCATCGTATTGGCTCCCAACTCTGTGCAGGAGATGCACGACTTTGTTGCCGATGCCTTCGAGTTGTCATTCAAGTACCGCAATCCCGCTATGATTCTGGCTGACGGTTGTATCGGTCAGATGATGGAGAAGGTTGTTTTGGCTCCCCAGCGTCCCCGCAAGACCAAGGAGGAGATTGCCGCAGAGTGCAAGAGCTGGGCTCTTATCGGCAAGACCGACGACCGCGAGCGTAACGTCATCACTTCATTGGAGTTGAAGAGTGAGGTTATGGAGGTAAACAATCAGCGTTTGCAGGCGAAGTATCGCGCTATCGAGCAGGATGAGGTTCGTTACGAGGCTATCCAGTGCGACGATGCCGAGTACGTAATCGTAGCCTTCGGTTCGTCATCACGTATCTGCTCTGCAACGGTTGAGATGGCACGCGCCGAGGGTATCAAGCTCGGTTTGTTGCGCCCCATCACCCTCTACCCCTTCCCCAAGAAGCCTATCGAGGAGCTTGCTGCACGCGGCGTAAAGGGCTTCCTTTCGGCAGAGCTTAACGCAGGTCAGATGGTCGAGGACGTACGTCTTGCAGTAAATGGCAAGGCTCCCGTTGAGCACTACGGACGTTTGGGTGGCATGTTGTTCTCACCCGATGAGGTACTTAAAGCACTTAAAGAGAAACTTATAAACCGATAAGACTATGGCAGAGGTTGAAATCAAAAAAGAGAATTTGGTATTTGGCAAGTCGAAGCTTATCTTGCCTAACGTAATGCACTACTGCCCCGGTTGTAGCCATGGTACAGTGCACAAGCTCGTTGCCGAGGTTATCGAGGAGATGGGTTTGGAGCATGACACTATCGGCGTATCGCCCGTGGGTTGCTCGGTATTCGCATACAACTACATCGATATAGATTGGGCACAGGCTGCTCACGGACGTGCTTGCGCAGTTGCAACTGCAATCAAGCGTGTAAATCCCGAGAAGATGGTATTCACATATCAGGGCGATGGCGATATGTCGGCTATCGGTACCGGTGAGACCATCCACGCTGCTGCACGTGGCGAGAACATCGTTGCAATCTACATCAACAACGCTATTTATGGTATGACCGGTGGTCAGATGGCTCCCACTACCCTCTTGGGTATGAAGACCGCTACCACACCCTATGGTCGTGATCCCAAGCTCAATGGCTATCCCTACAAGATTGGTCAGATGTTGGCTCACTTGGACGGCGTATGCTACGTAACTCGTCAGAGTGTTCACACTCCCGCGAATGTTCGCAAGACGAAGAAGGCTATCCGTCACGCGTTCGAGAACGCCATGGCAGGTAAGGGCTTCAGCCTCGTAGAGGTTGTATCTACATGTAACAGCGGCTGGAAGTTGTCGCCTGTTGCATCTAACGAGTGGCTTGAGAAGAATATGTTGCCGTTCTACGAGCTCGGCGATTTGAAGGACACAACAAAAGAGTAAGTAGCTATGAAAGAAACAGTAATCATTGCAGGTTTCGGAGGACAGGGTGTCCTCACTATGGGTAAGATTTTGGCTTACTCTGGCGTTATGCAGGACATGGAGGTAACTTGGATGCCCTCTTACGGTCCCGAGATGCGTGGTGGTACCGCCAACGTTACGGTTATCCTCTCGGATAAGGCTATTTCGTCGCCTATCGCTCACGAGTTCGATTGCGTAGTGGTTCTTAACCAGCAGTCTATGGACAAGTTCGAGAGTCAGGTTAAGCCCGGTGGCGTTCTCATCTACGACACCAATGGTATCACTCACCACCCCACACGTACCGACATCAGCGTATATCAGATCGACGCTACTGCCGAGTGCGCACGTATGGGTCAGGCAAAGTTGTTCAACACCATGATTCTTGGAGCATACCTCAAAGTACGTCCCGTTGTTAAGATGGAGAACGTAATGGAGGGTTTGAAGAAGACGTTGCCCGAACGTGCATGGAAGATGCTTCCCCAGAACGAGGAGGCTATCAAGCACGGTGGCGAGATTATCCGTCAGGTACGATAGACGCAAGGTCACACGTACACAACTACACGCAGAGGTCCCAAATTGGGACCTCTGTTATTTTTAGAAGATAGTGTCAGATTGGAGAACTTGGAGAGTTTCGAGAGCTTGAAGAGTTAAGGGTGATTTAATGCTTACACACTCCAATAAAACTCCCCTCCCCCGACACCGCGCATACCTGTTGCACGGGTATTAAAAATGATACCCCCGCAGGAAAGAGGACGAAGGGAGTGAAGAGTAGTGAAAGGCAGAGAAAGAGTAGCGAAAGGAGAATGAAAGAGGGGAAAACTCGCCATAATGCAAAGCCTATTCAAGAGCGTCATCGCTTATGCGCCAATGCAAATTGTCTTTGAAGGAGAACTCGACCCACGCCATAGCACACCATAGCACACAATTTACCAAGCCAAACCCTGCACGGGTATTAAAAATAATACCCACATAAAGTTATGGTAATCTCATCCATTAAACCACAGAAACCCTACTCCCCCTCTCCAAACTCCCACCCAACACCGCGCATACCTATGACACGGGTATTAAAAATAATACCCACAAACAATAGAAAGCAGAGCATAGTATCTTGGGGAAAAACTCCTCAACAGACACAGTCACAAACACAGACAAAGACACAGTCACAGTCACAGACAAAGACACAAACACAGACAAAGAGACAAACACAGAGACAGACACAGACACAAACA
>JAFQOR010000023.1 GCA_017403125.1 Alistipes sp.
AACGGTCCTCCTTGGCAGCAGTACCAATGAACATAGAGTTGCGGTCGATCTCGTTGTAGAGCAACTCGGCCTTCTCCTTATTCATCTTGTACATAACCTCAACACCACCAAGCTCCTTAACCCACTTCAAAGTCTGGTACATAACGAAGATGGGGAATACGGGAGGTGTGTTGAACATTGAGTGGTTGCGAGCCTCCTCGGGATAGTGTGTAGCGTAATCAACCATAGTCTGGAGCTTACGACCCGACTGACCGAGAAGATCCTTGCGAATGATAACGAAAGTTACACCAGCGGGGCCTACGTTCTTCTGGGCACCACCATAGATCATACCATACTTCTTGATGTCGATAGGACGTGACATGATGTCTGATGACATATCGGCAACCAAAGTTACGGGCGAGTCGATATCCTCGTGAATCTCGGTACCGTAGATAGTGTTGTTGGTTGTGATGTGGAAGTAGTCAGCATCCGTAGGAATAGTGTAGTTCTTGGGAATGTAGCTGTAAGTCTTGTCCTCCGAAGATGCAACAACCTCAACCTCACCATAGAACTTTGCCTCCTTAACAGCCTTCTTTGCCCATACGCCGGTCTGCAAGTAAGCAGCCTTGGTCTTCAAAAGGTTTGCGGGAACCTGGAAGAACTGAGTTGAAGCACCACCACCTACGAAGAATACTGCGTAGTCATCGGGAATGTTCAAAAGGTCACGCCACAACTGCTCAACCTCAGCCATAACGCGCTCCCAGCCGGGAGTACGGTGTGAGATCTCAAGAATACCGATACCAGTGTTGTCAAAGTCACGGATCGCCTCGATAGCAGCCTCAACAGCCTGACGGGGAAGTACGCAGGGACCTGCGTTGAAATTGTGTTTCATAAGTTTCAAGTTTTTTTGTTTGGTTAATATTAAGTAAACTAATCGTTCTTTTATTGTCTTATCTCGCGGTAATTATATCTATACCTTATCTCAAAAAACAGCTATCTTCTCTCCTAATTTTGCTGATTTGTTCCACAGAACACACAAAGATAATAAAAATTTACCATTCTCAAAAGGAAAAGAGGCAAATTTTAGTTTATTCTTCGCGCTCCGTCTGAAATTACCACCGAATAGACCTTTGGCTCATGACCATACCTCTCTGCAAAACGCGCCTTTGCCGTTGCAAGGAAGCCCTCGTACAACTCGGCACGAACAAGGTTGATGGTGCAACCGCCAAAGCCGCCGCCCATGATGCGTGAACCCGTAACGCCACACTCCTCGGCAAGCGTAGCCAAGAAGTCGAGCTCCTCGCACGACACCTCATAATCCTTCGACATACCCCAGTGTGTTTCGTACATGCGCCTACCCACCGTTTCGTAGTCGCCACGCTCCAAGGCTGCACACACATCCAGCACGCGCTGCTCCTCACCAATGACATAGCGTGCACGCTTGTAGTCCTCCTCCGAAATCTCGCCCTTGATAGCGTCGAGCTGCGCCATAGTTGCACCACGCAGGAACTCCTGACCGAGCTTCGCCGCCACCCTCTCGCACGATGCGCGACGGTCGTTATAGGGCGAACCCACGAGTTCGTGCTTGACAACCGAGTCGAGTAGGACGAGTTTATAGCCATGCTCCTCGGGGTTGAACGGGAAGTATTCAAACTCCATAGAGCGACAGTCGAGGCGCATCAGATGTCCCGCCTTGCCAAATACCGACGCAAACTGATCCATAATGCCGCACTTAACACCACAATAGTTATGCTCCGTAGATTGACCTATACGCGCCAACTCAAAGCGATCGATACCCAACTCGTAGATGTCGTTCAGAGCGTTGGCAAAGGTAGATTCCAGAGCAGCAGACGATGACATGCCTGCACCAAGAGGCACATCGCCCGAGAATGTTGTATCGAAACCCTTGACCTGACCACCGCGCTTCTGAATCTCGCGACATACGCCAAAGATATAGCGCGCCCAGCTCGCGGCAGGGGCATCCTCCTCGCGCAAACCAAACTCCACATAATCGTCTAAATCGACAGCATAGGCACGCACCACGTCGAGTCCATTGGGCTTAATCATGGCAACCATACCCTTGTCGATAGCCCCGGGAAAGACGAAGCCTCCGTTGTAGTCGGTATGCTCGCCAATAAGGTTGATTCTTCCGGGCGATGCAAACAACATACCCTTGTCACCAAAGCGCTCGCAGAACTTCTGCTCAACAACATTCACATTCATAAGCTACTATATATTATATAATCTGTATCGCAGTTTGTGCACCTATTCGTTACACCACCTTTCATCCTTACAAAGTTAGGCATTTTATTCGACTCAAACAACCTTTTTCGAGTTTTTTTGTACCTTTGCACTATGGAACGACGCGATAAAGTTTTCGAATGGCTCACAAGCCACGACATAAGCTACACATGGTATGAGCATCCCGAGGCTCCGACCATTGAGATTGCACGCCAATATTGGCGTAACGATGGCTCGAAACACTGCAAGAATCTATTTTTCAGAAATCATAAGGGCAACCGCCACTATCTTGTCGTGTTCGACTCGGAGAGGTCGATGGCGATACACGACTTGGAGCACATACTCCACCAGGGCAAACTATCGTTTGCCTCACCCGAGCGCATGATGAAGTGGTTGGGACTATCCCCCGGCTCGGTATCGCCCTTTGGGTTGATAAACGACGAGGAGTGCCACGTCCATCTGTTTCTGGACGAGAGCCTGCGACAGCAGAGCGCGTTGAGTTTTCATCCCAACGACAATCGATTTACGGTGGTTATATCGCGCGAAGAGTTTGAGCGCTATCTAACGCTCGTGGGCAACACCTATGAGTATATAAAGCTATATTAGCCCCGCGACACCAAGCAAGGCCTACGGCAGATTGCTATATGCGAACATCTTGCCATCGGCAAGCTCCACATCCACCGATAAATCTACGCCACCATCATCCGTGCGCTTGATATATATGGTACCGCTGCGCAACGGGTGGTAGTTGGTATAGAGTGACACCGGGTCCTCGAACACAAAGTAGTAGTCGTCGTTGTGGTAGTATTTTTCAACATCCAACTCCACACCCTCGAATTGTGGGTGTACGCCCACAACACAATAGGTTGATGACGCAGCATTGCCACCATTATCCACAATGAGCATAGCCGCAATAAATCCATCACTCGACACACGAACCTCGCCTACCGGAAACTCCATATCGTCGTACCAAAACGCCCCATGACCATCGTTGGTGTTCGGTGTTGTGCTCGGCGCCGTATCGTCGTTGTCGCACGCCACGACCAGACATAACGCCACGAGCGGCAGTATGTATCTATTCCACTTCATAATCCTATACCTCCTCAACAGAGCCTACGTAGTATGCTCCTACGACTTCGTTATTCATGAACTCCGCCTCGACGGTCATATCCTCCTCGTTGAAGTTGATGATAAGCGTACCGGTAAATCCATTTGCCTTGTTCATCACCTCGTTGTTGAAGCTCACGTAGATACGCGAATCCGACGAGAAGCCACTAATCGTTCCATCGAAGCGCTCCTTGGGCATATACATAACCAAATCTGCCCCCTTTGCCATGAGTTGCAACGACCATATCTCGCTGTCGCTACGGTCGATGATAGCACGACTGATAGACTTTGCATTACCATTGAATCGAATCTCGTTGTTGCGCTCCTCGACAACCGTGGCATCGCCACACTTGCCACTGAACATAAGTTCCATGCTCTCCAAGCCCCACTCGACATCCATCAACACCGTAAACTCGTCGGGCGCAGCACCGCGCCTAATAAGAAACGTTCCGGTAGAGCCACGCAAGTCGTCCGACGTGATAGCAATCGAGAGTGGCGCATAGGAGTTATCGACAAGACCAGCCTCGAAGTAGCCGTCGCAAGCCTCCAAGTCGATACTTTCGCCACTACACAGAGCATCCTCTACCACCAAATAGACGTACCACGTGGCACTCTCAACCATGTCGGCATAGTAATCTACGCCCGCAGGTGTGAAGTAGAGATAGGTCATACCCTCCTCCTGCTTACAAAAGGATGCACGCAGGGGCTTAACCTCGCCGTTGCGGATTATTTTATTCTCATTTACAACAAGTTCGTCCTTGACACGCATACGCGCTGCCAACATTGTGCCGTCCGACAACACCATATCGACAAATACTATCGCCTCGCCATCGACATACGTAAACGTACAGCTACCCTCCGTAATCTCGTCATGCGTTGCCGGCGTGACCTCCGTCAGCGGAGCACGTGCAAGCGTGCTTATGACCGTATATAACGACGACTCCGTCATCATATCAAACTCCGCACCCTTCAATACGGGGCTTATTGCAACATAGAAATAGTCGTTATCCCCAACAAAGAAGTCATCGAACACTCCAACGCCCTCCTGCGTGGAACCCACGATACACAGATACTCTCCGAGGTTGGATAGAGCCAAACTCTTGAAGCTCTCGACCTCGCCATTTATGGCAAAACTATTATCCTGCAACTCATCCGACGTAACAATGCCATCATCGGTCACTACGGGCGCCTCACCGCCATCATCGCCACACGCAACAAAGCCCATAACAACAACAGCAGCAACAAGCAGATAGACAACTCTTTTCATATTAAATAATGCTTTTTTTATAACACCTTTAAGGAAAACTGCATAGGCACAGCGCCTAATATACCGCGATACTCTCCGCGATACTCATGCTGCCTGCCACCTTGTAGCCACTATTCGAGCACTCCGCAAGCTCAAACTGCAACACATGCGAGCCATCGTCGCCACGCTCTACAAGAAGTTCACCTCCGACCAAACGCGCATAATCACGCCACTCGCCGCCCTCCATATCGATATACCACGAGCCTGCGATATAGGGATAGCTGAATAGGTCGGGCAACCCGGGCACCAAACGGTAGGGCACCACCTGATCACGGTCAATTGACGTATCTTCATTACGCTGCAACATGGTGTACACGCCCGCAGGAATACCATCCGCCTTGTCGGCACTCCAAGGCACCAACAACTCCAATCGCAGCACTCTGCCACTACCCTGCGGACGCCCCGTTGCGAGGTCGATGCCATCGTCTGCCATGAAGAGCAAGAAGCTACGATAGCTCTCATCTTTTAGATAGAATATATCGCCACGATCCTGCAACTGCGCCTGCGTAAAGTCGTTTAATTCAACGTCTTGATCTATTGTCGAGTTGGGCACGCCCTCCTCCACCTCACTCGTTATTTCGAAGTTGCCACTCCAACTAAAATAGCGTTTTAGGAACTTACTGCCGGCAACAACACCATCGATAGTCACGACACCCTCGTCGTTGATGGTTATGTGCAACGAGCCCTCGTCCAAGAGGTCGTAGTTCATCACCGTAGAGCCCTCGTCGAGCGTAGCAAAGAACGAACCGTCGGCAACCTCGACACGCCCTCCCGGCAAATCGATTGTGGTCATGTAGCCAGGCACAAAACTCATGGGGCTGAAATCGCCCGAATTGGTCTGCACCGTGTAGCTACCCGTAATATACTCTACATCAGCCGACTGCTCGGCGTCGTATGGAGCATTGAGCAACAGCTGCATAACAGCGCCCTCGCCTATGGGATTTCCCGCGTCGTCGATCTCCATATCGGTACGCAACCTTATGAGCCACCCATCCGACAGCGCCTCGCCAATATCATCACCGTGGTACGTAACTTCGATTTCCGAAAACTCGATTCTCTGGGGTTCACGTGGCACAAATGGCTCACCAACAACCTGTTGTTGCTCTTTATCGCATGCCGAAAACGACACCAACATGCCCACAATTGCAACCCTCAACCAATATACACCAATCCTATTCATAATACAAAGTTATAAAATTATTTACGTATATCAAAATTATATCTATCCAAACTTACCCCTCCCCCGAAAAAAATCTTCTCCATGTGGGCTTATCGGGCTCGCCCGAATAAACCCCACCGACGAGGCGAACACCAAGCAGCGAAGGGGCGTAATGCAAGTAGCGAGCAGCACCTCTCAACAACCCGCCGAGCACCGCACCCAACAACGACATTGGCTGCTAAAAAGCGATTATTCCGTAATAATTTCGCTTCGAAGCTCGTTTATTAAAAAATAATATGTAACTTTGCGCACTTATCGCGCACATGTGCGAGAAGTAACTTTCGAAAGGATAACAAAAATGAAGCGTCAAACGAGATATATCGCAACTCTTGTAGTGAGTGTTTTGGTGATTGTATCATGCAGCACTGTGTCGAAGATTATCAAATCGGGAGACCCCCAATATGCCTACGAACAGGCGCTTGAACTATACAACGAGGAGAAGTGGGACAAGGCATCGAGCCTCTTTGAGGCGTGTCGCCACATCTATGTAGGCTCACCGCGCGAAGACTCGCTGACATTCTACAACGCACACTGCAAGTTCAAGGACCGCAAGTGGAGCGAGGCATCGTCACTCTTCGACGAGCACCGTCGTAAGTTTAGTCGCAGTCCCTTTATCGAGGATGTCGAGGGCATGTATGCCTTGTGCTACTTCTACATGTCGCCATCGCACGAACGCGACCAGTCGATAACTACCGAGGCCATCATCGCCATCACGGAGTTCATGTCGCGATACCCAAATTCGAGGTACTACAACGAGTTTCAGAGCATGCTCGACCAACTCTCGCTACGCCTACAAGAGAAGAGCTACATGAATGCCTATACCTACTACAAAATAGGACGCTACAAGTCGGCAATCGTAGCCTTCAAGAACGCGATGAAGGAGTATCCCGACTCGCCTTTCAGGGAGGATATGATGTACTACACCACAGTTGCGGCATATCGCCTTGCCGAGAACTCGATAGATAGCAAGCAGCTCGATAGATACTTGGCAATGCTCGACCACTACTACACATTCCTCGGCGACTACCCCGAGTCGCCACGCACAAAGGAGTTGGAGCGACTTGCAACACACGCCCGCAACTTCATCGACAAAAGCCGTTCGACAGAGGGCGACGCAACATACTAAATGCTCAACACCACAAGTCGAGGCGGAGCAACAAGAGGGGGCGGAGAGAAACAACAGGTGACAACAAGAGAGGGCGAAGAGAAACAGCGGGTGATAACAAGAGAGGGCTGTGAGGAGTAACGATTGACAACAAGAGAGAGGGCGGAGAGAAACATTGGGTGACAACGAAACAATTGATAGATAGCAAGAAAAAAAGAGAATACAAAAAACATAGAGTACAATGGAGATTAAGAAGAACATTCCCACAAACACCATTACACGTAAATTGGTAGATTTGGACAGCCCAACAGGAAACATCTACGAGAGCATCAACATCATTGCTCGTCGTGCTAACCAAATCTCTACGGAGCTTAAAACAGAGCTTAATCGCAAGCTCGCCGACTTCTCGGCTCCGAGCGACAACTCTATCGAAGAGACCTTCGAAAACCGCGAGCAGATCGAGATTTCGCGCTTCTATGAGCGTCTGCCCAAGCCCGCCATTATCGCTACCGAGGAGTTCCTCGATGGCGAGGTGTACTTCCGTCACGGCGATAAGAAGTAGTATGTGCTCGTTAGCCAACGGCTAACAGTGGCAAAAAGCGAAGAGTATGCTCAACGGAAAACATATAATACTCGGTATAACTGGCAGCATAGCAGCATATAAGGCGGCTATGCTTTGCCGTCTTCTGGTGAAGGAGGGTGCCGAAGTCAAGGTGGTGATGACACCCCTTGCCAAGCAGTTTATAACACCCCTGACGATGGCAACACTATCCAAGAACCCCATACTTGTCGAGTTTTTCAACCCCGAAAATGGAGAGTGGAACTCACACGTATCGTTGGGCGAATGGGCAGATATGTTGCTTATTGCCCCGGCAACGGCAAACACCATAGCAAAGATGACAACGGGCATCGCCGACAACTTGCTGCTCACAACCTATCTCTCGGCACGCAGCAAGGTTGCCGTAGCGCCCGCCATGGACCTCGACATGTATGCACATGTGACCACACAGCAGAACCTGCGAACACTCGCCCAACGTGGCGTAGCCATAATTGAGCCGGGCGCAGGAGAGCTCGCAAGTGGTCTTATGGGCAAAGGACGCATGGCCGAACCCGAAGAGATTGTAGAGCAGGTAAAGGCTATGCTCTGTCCCCACAACTATAGCCCACTGCATGGCAAACGCTTTGTGGTAACTGCCGGAGCTACAATCGAAAAGATTGACCCCGTGCGCTACATCACAAACCACTCGACAGGCAAGATGGGCTATGCCATAGCCGAACAGCTTGCTGCGCGTGGCGCCGAAGTTAGACTCATAAGCGGTAGAACAACGCTGGATACACCCCACGGCGTAGAGCGCATAGACGTACTCTCGGCAGAGGAGATGTACACTGCAACAACCAAGGAGTGGGCAGAGGCTGATGGCGCTGTGATGTGTGCCGCCGTAGCCGACTACACGCCTAAACATGTTGCCGACCACAAACTCAAAAAGGGGGATGGCGAGATGTTCATAGAGCTGAAACGCACCAAGGATATAGCACATGAGTTGGGTGCAAAGAAGCAGGGGCGCGTTTTGGTGGGCTTCGCACTCGAAACCGATAACGAAGAGGCTAATGCCGAGGGTAAGTTGCAGCGCAAGAACTTCGACTTTGTGGTACTCAACTCGCTACGCGATGCCGGCGCCGGATTCCGAGGCGACACCAACAAGATAACACTCATCGACAAGGCCGGACGCGAGGAGCATCCGCTGATGTCGAAAAGGGATGTTGCAAACATCATTGTAGATAAGATAGAAACACTTTTTAACCGATAGCTAATGCTTAAAAGCCTCTCGATAGAGAACTACGTGCTTATCGACTCACTCCGCGTGGAGTGGGACGAGCACCTCAACATCATAACGGGCGAGACGGGTGCCGGAAAGTCGATACTTCTCGGCGCTCTGGGTCTGTTGCTCGGTGCAAAGAACGAGGGTCAGGCAATAAAAGACACGTCGCGCAACTGCGTAATAGAGGCAGAGTTCGACATCGAGGGTCACGGCTTGGAGCAACTATTCGAGGCAAACGAACTCGACTACGAGCCACACCTAATCATACGACGCATAATTACGCCTGCGGGCAAGAGCCGCACCTTTGTCGGCGACATGCCGGTGCAGCTTTCAGTGGCGAAGGAGCTGGGAGCACATCTCGTGGATATTCACTCGCAGCACCAGAATCTAACCCTCGCGTCGGAGGAGTTCCGCATATCCATACTCGACACCTTGGCGGGCAATGCAGAGTTGCTGGCGGCGTATGCTACCCTGCTCTCTACGCTCAACGAGTTGCGCAGCGAGCACCGCAAGATGCTGGAACGCATAGAGCACTCACGCAAAGACGAGGAGTGGCTACGCTACACCGTAGAGGAGTTGCGCATGGCAAAGTTGAAGGAGAATGAGCAGGCCGATACCGAGCAGAAACTCGCCATAATGGAGAGCGCCGACCGCATAAACGAGGCGATAGCCACGCTACGCAACGCTCTGGACGAGGAGGAGATAGGAGCCTTGGTAGCTTTGAAGCGCTCGGAGAGGGAGTTCCTCGCAATAGCCGAGAGCTATCCCACAGGAGGCGAATTTGCCGAACGTCTGCATGGCGTAATCGAGGAGCTCAAAGATTTGAGCAGCACCGCAGCCGAGGAGGCAGAGCGCATAGATACCGACCCGGAGAAGATGCAGCAGTTGAGCGACAGGCTCAATGCAATATACTCGTTGGAGGTTAAGCATCGTGCCGACTCCTACGACGACCTACTTGCCAAGAGCCGCGAATTTGAAGCGCGTCTTGCAACAATCGACAACAGTGACAGCGAGCTGCGCGAGTTGGAGAGCCGCATAGCCACAGCCGAGGCGAAGTGTCGCGAGGCAGCACAGCGTCTGCACGAGGCACGCAAGGCAGTGTGCGAGGAGTTTGAGAGACGCATTGTCGAGATGCTCGTGATGCTTGGCATCGAGGATGCTATGTTCAGCGTAGATATAGAGGCCACGGAGCAGTTTACGGCATTGGGTAGCGACAGTGTAGCGTTCTTGTTCTCGGCAAACCGCACAACGAAGGTTGCCCCGATAGAGCGCATAGCATCGGGAGGTGAGCTTTCGCGTGTCATGCTCGCCATGAAGGCTCTGCTTGCCGAGCGAGTAAAGCTCCCAACGGTAATATTCGACGAGATAGACACCGGCGTATCGGGACGCATTGCCGACGCCATGGGCGACATCATAGCACGCCTTGCAGGGTCGATGCAGGTCATAGACATCACTCACCTACCACAGGTAGCATCGAAGCAGGGGGCACACTTTGTAGTATATAAGGAGCAGGGATTGAGCAACGTACGTCGCCTATCGCGTAGCGAACGTGTAGATGAGATAGCGAAGATGCTCTCCGGAAGCGAGATTACGGATGCAGCACGCCGACAAGCAAAAATTTTGCTCGGATAGAGGGGCGAGAGAGCTGGGAGAGAGGCGAGAGGTGAGAGAGGGAGTTTAGGGAGTTTAGGGAAGATAAAGAATTTAGGGAATTTAATGAGAGTGATAACCTTGCCACAATCATTATATTCCCTATTTTTCTCTAAACTCCTTAAACTATCTTACCGCCCCTGATTACAGCAGCCTCTTCTTCGAGGGGATAACCATAAAATCTTTGAGGTAGAAGGGCTCGAAGTATGCCAAATCCTCGAAACGCTCGGCACGGAATGCCTCCTCTGCCAGACGCACAATGCCACGTGCCGAGGGTGCCACGCTTATACATACTGCATCGGGCAACAACTCGCAGCACTTCGCAGCGCCATTACCAAAGATTACAAAACGCGATTCGCCACCGCGCCACGCGGCAAAGCTATCGCCCGTGACAACCTCCGCAACAACATCTCCGAGAGCCTCACCGCGTGTGTTGAACACCTCGGCATAGACCTCCATGCGTCGTGCATCGACCATAGGACACAGATAGGCTGTCGCCCACTCATCCTCCTCCAAATCGATGATGCCGGCATCGTAATCCTCGCGCGCAACCTCCATAAGGGCATCGAGCGACCCCACTGCAATAAGCGGAATATTAAGCGCATAGCACATACCCTTGGCAAACGACACCCCTATGCGCAATCCCGTATATGAGCCGGGACCCTTGCCCACGGCAATAGCGTCGAGGTCGTCGGGCTGAACTCCCGTCTCGCGCAAAAGCTCGTCCACGAAGAGCGCAACCTTGCGGGCATGATCTCTGCCCTCATCGCTCTCGCGCAGTGCCATAAGTTCGCCATCGTTAGCCAAAGCCACCGAACAGATATCCGTACCCGTCTCTATTGATAATATAAGTGCCATATATCTCTATCTTCTGTTATTCTTCATCGCCTTGTCCATCTCGCGCTTGGCGTCGTTCTCCTTGATATACTCACGCTTATCGAAGGACTTTCGACCACGTGCCAAGCCAATGACAATCTTGGCAAAGCCTCGCTCGTTGAGAAAGAGTCGAAGACCTACGGCCGTAAGTCCATGATCCTGCAACGAACGCTGCAACTTGTTAAGTTCCTTGCGGTTAAGCAACAGCTTGCGGTCGCGCTTCGGAACATGGTTATTGCACGTACCCCACGCATACTCCGCAATATTGACGTTGCGAATCCACAACTCTCCCGACTCGAAATAGCAGTAGGAGTCGGTGAGCGATGCCTTGCCCAATCGCAACGACTTAATCTCGGTGCCGACAAGCACAACGCCTGCAACATACTCCTCCAAAATCTCGTAGTCGAAGGTTGCGCGCTTGTTGCGTATATTTATGTTCTTATAATCTGCCATCATCAACACTTTACGCTACCCACCCTCACATGCTACCCCCACTCACCGCATAGAACTATCCAACAAAGAGACCTCGCCTTCGGCACGTCTTTTGCCACTCGAAGAGGTGGGTGGACTCGGATAAGGTAACTAATTCTTTTATCTTTGATATGTTTTACACATCTTTCTGTTTATTTTCTGTTTGCACACTGTTTGGCGTAGTGATACGCTAACTCCCCGAGGCCACCCTTTTTTTTCGTGCTCCTCGCATCGCCGGATGTGCACCCCTACAAGGGTCTGTTCAGCAACTTCGCAATCTCGACACGTGCACGCTGGTACTCCGCCAAGATGCTCACCGTCTCCAACTCGGCATCCTCGTTATCAACCCTCTGCATCAGCTCGTCGATACGCCTATCCAGAATACGCCACTTGTAGAGAATCATCGTCGTAGGCACACCCTCCGACAACTGCTCCTCGTCGGTTCCGACATGCACGTCCTTCTGCTCCCAAATCTTGCTTATGACATACATATCGTCCGCCGTAAGCAGCGTTACAGCCATGCTGCTGACATCGGGATTGGGGTGCATGAAGAAATCCTGCGTGGGGACCTCACAACCCTCGCCTACCTCCTCCCACAAACGGCGGTATGTTGCCACAATATCGCGATAGACGGGGACCTCGAAGACCAACTCATCCTCGTCGAGCTCATCGAATATGTAGCGCGCCACGTTGTAGGTGTCGTCCTCGATATGGAAATTCACATGTCCAAACTTCAACAGATACTTCGCCAACTCCCTCTCTAACGTCTCGATAGATGAGCCACCACTGACTCCCCCCATTGTCGAGGCTGCATCACCCTCGCCCTGCACACTTGATGTCGGAATACTCGGCGCCTTCTCGTGGGCATACTGACGCTGAATAAACTCACGTGCCTCGCGGCTTTCACGCACACCATCTATCTTGCGCGCAACCTCCACAGCAAGCATCTGCTCATCGACAGACATTATTGCTGCACAATGCCTTACGTACTCCGAGCGCTTGATTCTATCGGGAATAAGGGCAATGGACTCGACCATATTCCTAATAACCTCCGAGCGCTTCATCGGATCGTTCGTAGCCTCCTCCAACAGCAGCTTCGCCTTGAACGTCAGAAAGTCCTGTTGGTTTTGGGCTATATAGGCCTTCAACTCGTCGCTGCTATGTGCTCGGGCAAAGCTATCGGGGTCGTGCTCCTCGGGAAGAAGCACCACACGCACATTCATATCCGCCTTTAAGATAAGGTCCACACCTCGCAACGCCGCCTTGATGCCCGCCGCATCGCCATCATACATCATGGTGATGTTCTGCGTGAAGCGCGACAACAGACGTATCTGATCCTCGGTAAGCGACGTTCCCGACGAGGCTACGACATTCTCAACACCCGACTGGTGCATAGAAATAACATCGGCATAGCCCTCGACCATGATGGCATACCCCTCCTGCTGTATCGCCTTCTTGGCAAAGAACAGTCCATAGAGCTCGCGGCTCTTGGAGTATATCTCGCTCTCGGGCGAATTTTGATACTTGGCAACCCTCTTATCCGTGCGTAACGTGCGTCCGCCAAATGCCACCACACGTCCCGAGACATTATGCACGGGGAACATAACCCTGTCGAAGAATCTGTCGCGCAACGCACCATCGCTCTCGCGCTTGATTGTCAGACCCGTCGAGAGCAGAAACTCCTCCTTATAGCCTGCCGAGCGAGCATCCTCCGTGAAGCGATTACCTCGCGAGGGGCAGAAACCAAGACCAAACTTTCTTATCGTGGCATCCGAGAAGCCACGTGCCGACGAGAAGTAGCTCAACGCCACGCTGCGACCCTCATCCTCCGAGAACATATATCGTTGGAAGTAGTCGGCAGCCCAACCATTCAGCGCAAACATACTCTCACGGTTGTTGTTGCGCACAACATCTTCGTCGGTCATAGCCTCCTCCTTGACCTCAATACCATAGCGCTTGGCTATGACACGCAACGCCTCGGGATAGGAGATGTTCTCGCTCTCCATGACAAAGTTTATGGCATTGCCACCCTTGCCACAACCAAAACATTTGTAGATGCCACGCGACGGTGAAACCATGAACGACGGCGTCTTCTCCTGATGGAAAGGACAGCACGCCTGATAGTTCACACCCTTGCGTTTGAGCGTGACGTAGTCGCCAACAATATCTACGATATTGACAGCTGCGTAAATTCTATCTATGGTTTCGCGATCAATCATTCGTGCAAAGATAGCATGCTAATCTCAAAATTCAAAATCGCACCGCCAATTTATGCACCTTTGCCCACCTATATGAGCTAAATAGAGCACTACAATAGCCCCGCCTTATAGTATTTGACAATCTGTTCGAGCATAGCATCGTCACCCTCGGGGTCGTATTTAGTCTTCAAATTGTTACCAAAGAGGCGTGCTATCATCTGGTAGAAGCCCGCGGTGAAGCCACTGCGAAACTCCTTGATGATGTTGTACACGGTATGCTCGGTCTCGCGGTCGATGAGTTTCATTAGTATCTTGCCCTCGTAGCGCGTCATCTTCAACAACATGGGCGTAATCTCCCTCTTCAACGCCTCCTCGATAGCCTTCGTGTAACCCTTTCGATCCTTTCTGCGTTCCAACTCGGCAAGGCGGGCATCGAGATTCTCCATACGTCGCGCCGCCTCCACAGCCAGAGGATAGACCTTCTTAACAGCCTTTATCATACGCTGATACTCCTTCATGTCGCGCTTTCGGTGATAGATGTTTACGGGCAGGAGTGTGATGTGGAGCACCGAGTCACCGGCAGGCGTAACCTCCCAGCGCACCGTACGCACACCACGTACACGCATGCTACGCACCTGCGCCGACACGGAATCTACGGGCAGAACGAAGAGCATGAGCAGCAGTATGACAACAAGACGTTTCATAGGCATAGCACAAAGATAACGTTTTTAGGGCTCATGGGCGTATCTTGTCGAAAGATTTTTTTATCTTTGTAGCAGCAACAAAACATATAAATTTTTAACTTACACCCTAAAAATATGTTGGAAGTAGGACTCAAACACTCAACCATAATGCGCGTTATGGAGGGTAACACAGCCGAGTTTATCGGTTCGGGCGACATGGCAGTATTGGCAACACCGGCAATGGTAGCACTCATGGAGAATGCTGCAATGCTCGCCGTAGCTACAAAGTTGGACGAGGGAGATACGACCGTAGGCTCGGCAATATCGACCTCACACCTCAAACCTTCGAAGGTTGGCGCTCACATCCTTGCCGAGGCGGAACTCACGGCAATCGAGGGTCGCAAGCTCACCTTCAAGGTGCGCGCCTACGACGGCGAGACACTCATTGGCGAGGGCGACCACGTGCGCTTTGTGGTAAATCGCGAGAAGTTCCTTGCGAAGCTCTAAACAGCGACGCAAGACACCTCATAACAAGAGTTTAGCTATCGCAACACATAACCAACAGATTTAGCGAGCGCAAAATTTTGTTATTTGAAAACTTTACACTATCTTTGTCACCGCTTACGAGCAACGATTGAGCTATGGTGTAACGGTAACACAGCAGATTTTGGTTCTGTTATTCTGAGTTCGAATCTCGGTAGCTCAACCACCAAGAGTGCCTGCCCAACCACAGAGTTGGGCAGGTTTTTTTTGTGTTGGCGTGATATGCCCGCTTCATGGCACTGCCCTTAACGGGCGAAGCCCGCCCCTTCACGCCCCTTTCGCTACCCTTTTACTACCCTTGCGCTACCCTTCGCTACCCTTTCGCTACCCTACGAACAAAAAAAATGGCGACCACCCCGCTCGGGTAGTCGCCACTCTATTGAGCCTAAACCTGAATTAGTACTCCAACTCTGCATCGTCGCCTGCGGGCAACTCCTCTACGCTAACGATAGAGGCCTTCTTATACTGCTCGTTGAGCTCCTGCTGTGACTCCAAGCCCTCGGGGCTGATAGCAGATGATACGAGGAAGGTAGCAGCAACACCCAAGATTGCATACAACTCGGGGAATGCGGCAAGGATAAGAGTCTTACCCATAACGTCGTTACCGTTACCAATAGCTGCGATACCGTTTGCGCAGACCTTTGCCTGCATCAATGCCGATGCAAGACATACTACGGCCATCAACAAACCGGCACCAAAGATACCAACTGCCGTAATCATAGGCATACCCTCAACGATGTAGCTACTAACCATGAAGTAACCTACGAAACCATAAAGACCCTGTGAACCGGGCAACGCCGAAAGAATCATGTAGCTACCAAAAGCGCCACTATTCTTCTTCATGGCACCAACAGCTGCCATACCGCAACGTGCAGTACCTACTGCCGAAGCCAAACCAGAAACACCGACCATAAGGACAACGCCCAAATAAGCCAAAATCAATGCTGTACTCATAATTGTTAAAAGTTTTTAGTTGTTAATCTATTATTTGTCTATTTTTTCATTTTGCGTACAGGGTCAAACGAGCGCTGGCTCATCTCGAAACCTGCATTTTTGTAAAACTCCACAAAGGTCAAACGCATGGGGTGTACGAATGACGAAATAGCGGACATAAAGAGGTTGATACCATGACCGATAAGCAGGATACACGATGCTGCAAAAATCTGAATTGCAACAATATACCATGCCGAGTCACCAATGCCGGCATCGAGACCCGAAAGACCCAATGCCAACGAGTTGAAGACCTGTGCCAACACACCACCCGACAAACCGATAGCGAAGAGTCGAATGTAGCTCAACACATCACTCAACAGACCCGTAATGTTGTTATAGGCATCCCACAAACCGGCACCCACATTGATAAGCGGATTGCGCTTGATGTTGTTCAGAATCAACATAAGCACAGCACCAACGCCTACCAAGCCCAAGAAGATGGGCGACGAGGTGTCGAAACCCGGAATACCCAAACCAAACATCGGAAGTCCGGCAGCAACAGAGCCCGAGAGCAGGATGATGAACCATCCGAGCAAGCCAAAGGTAGATGTAATACCAAAGAGCTTGGCTTTGAGCCATATGTTGATTGCCATACCAATCAATATCTGGAACACACCGATAGCCAGCGCGATAGAGAAGAAGTCGCCCTGGAAATCGAGGAACTTGATGACGGGTGCATAGTCCGAGATGGCAACGCCAAAGAACGAGTTGGCATAGAAACCAAACGCAACAGTTGCCGATGCACAAACTATTGAGAGCAACGCTGCCTGACGCAACTTCTGACCGCCCTTCTTCAACAGCGCCAAACCCGCCATGAGAAGCACCAAACCGTAACCGGCGTCGCACAAACAGATGGCAAAGAAGAGCATGTAGAAGGGTCCAAAGATGGGTGTCAGGTCGATAGTACCATACTTTGGCAACGAATACATAGAACCGATAAGTTCGAACAAACGTGCAAACTTATTGTTCTTCAACTTAACCGGAGCATCGTCGTCGATAGTGGCATCGCGGCGCTCATAGACCAAGTAGGGATAGCCTTGCAACATCTCATCCACCTTGGCTGCCGTGTCTGCCTCGGCCCAACCCTCCATGATGATAAGCTCACCATCGGCCTCACGCTGCGCCATGGCATCGACCTTCAAGCCTTGAAGCTGCTCTTTGAGTTCGGCGCAACGCTGCTCAATGAGCTCCATAGAGTTGGCGGCACGCGAGAACTTTACATCGAGCGCCTTCTGCGCCTCGACCATATTCTCAATCTCGCGAGTAAGAGCTACGCTATCCATCTGCGGCAGACGCACCTCCTGACCATCGACAACAATAGGCTTATCGTCCGTAGCTACAACAACGAAGTACGAGAGCGACTGGGTACGTGCAATCTCGACGATAGTCATCGTCTGCTCCCACTCTTCGCGCATCTTATCGAACGTAGCCCTCTGCGTCGTAAAGTAACGAAGATTGACTCCTCGCTCTGCAAGGCGCTCTATATCACGCTGCTCGAAGCATCCCCAAGGAGCAACCTCCTCGGCAAGCTTTTCGAGACGTGCTATCTCCTGCTGCAAACGAGCCTTCTCGTCGCGTGCCTCGACATAGAGTTCATAGGCTTCGCGACCCGAGGCACACGCCACAGCATCACTCTTATAACCCTCGCCACCGGCAAACGAACGCAGAGCTTCGAGGCTCTTGTTATGAGCGTCGATGTCGGCAAGCAGCTGACGATCAGCCTCCGAAGGCTCCCATCCGGTAGTTGTAATATCGACAAGGCCCAACTCGCGAAGCTTGTTCATGAAGCACTCCTGCTCACCGGCATAGAGTACTATGTCGTAACGAACCATCTTACTGATCATACGTTAGGCTCCTCCATAGCCTCGGCTTGCGCCTGTCTTGTTTTAACAATCTTCTGTGCCGACTTACTCAGGTTCTCCTCGTCCTCCATAAATCGCTTAATCTTACGTATGGCATCCTCGTAACCGGGAATCTGTACCTTCTCGTAGAGGTTTACCTTTTGAGTAGTTTTGCGTCGCGCATAGTCCAAAAGCTCCATCTTGCGATTATAGACCTCGAACTCGATGCCCAAACGTGACATCTCCTTCAAGACCCTGATACCCTCGGCATACCATACCGGCGCCGAGAACAAATCGTAGGGCTTCTCCTGATACACTATGTTCTCCAAAATGGGAGTGCGTACGCCCGCAATCTTTAATGTAGAGAGTTCGACATCTTCGATGCGGATGAGGTCACAATCAAACTCTCCCCACAGCTGTACCATGTAGTCGTAGCGAGCAATAAGCTCGTCGAGCTCCCTGCGGTATGCCAACGCGGAGTCCTTCGCACGCTTAACCTCCGAACGCAATGCACTCTCCTTGCTCTTAATCGTGGGGAGCGCATTCTTTCGGACTTTGAGCTGCTTGCCCAATTCGCCGAGCGAAGTCTTGTTATACTGAAATTTGATTGCCATAAGCCTCTGTTATGCTTTCCAATATTTATCCGAGAGCTCCTGCTTGATGCTTACCTCACCCTTCGAGAAGTACTTCGCGAAGAGCGACCACGCTGTATCGAGCATCTGCTCAATCTCGATGTTTACGTCGATAGAGAGCAACTTCTCCGAGTAGTCGCGGGCAAACTTCAATGCACGCTCGTCGTAGTCCGAAAGGTCGAAACCGTTCTCCAACTTGGTCTTTGCGTTGGCTGCATCGGCATAAAGACGCACACAGGCATTCATAACCTGCGGGTGATCCTCACGTGTCTTCTTGCCAATAACGAGCTGCTTCAAACGCGACAACGAACGGAACGGATCAACGATAACCTTACCCGTGTCGCTATCGTTACGCAAGAACAGCTGTCCCTCGGTGATATAACCCGTGTTATCGGGAATAGCGTGGGTAATGTCGCCACCCGAAAGCGTCGTAACGGCGATGATGGTGATAGAACCACCGTTGGGCAACTGCACAGCCTTCTCGTAGATCTTCGCCAAATCCGAATAGAGCGAGCCGGGCATTGAGTCCTTCGAAGGAATCTGGTCCATACGGTTAGACACGATAGCCAAGGCATCGGCATAGAGGGTCATATCGGTAAGAAGCACCAAGACCTTCTCGCCCTTATCGACCGCAAAATACTCGGCAGCCGTAAGTGCCATATCCGGAACCAACAGACGCTCAACAGGGGGGTTGTCGGTGGTGTTTACGAACGATACGATACGGTCCAACGCACCGGCATTCTCGAACACCTGCTTGAAGTAGAGGAAGTCGTCGTTGGTAAGACCCATACCGCCAAGGATAATCTTGTCGGCCTTTGCACGAAGTGCCACATTTGCCATAACGGCGTTGTAGGGCTGGTCGGGGTCGGCAAAGAACGGAATCTTCTGACCCGACACGATGGTATTGTTAAGGTCGATACCCGCAATACCCGTAGCGATAAGCTCCGAAGGCTGAATACGACGGAACGGATTTACCGTAGGACCACCAATCTCGCGTGCCTCACCCTCGATCTGCTCGCCACCCTCCAACGGCTCACCATAGGCGTTGAAGAAGCGTCCTGCCAAAGCATCCGACACGCGGAGCTTGGGAGGCTCGCCATGGAAGATAACCTCCGAATTTGTGGCAAGACCCTCGGTGCCGGCAAACACCTGCAACGTAACCTTCTCGCCCATAATCTTTACCACCTGTGCCAAACGACCACCTACCGTAGCAAGCTCGTCGTTACCTACGCCCGATGCACGGAGCGTAATGGTAGCCTTGGTGATATTATCAATCTTTGTATATACTTTCTGAAATGCTCGTGTTGTCATAACTTATCCTCCTTATTTTGCAAGTTTATCGTTTACGAGACCCTCGATCTTCTGGCGGAACTCATCAAACTGTGCCGACTTCCACTCCGAGTAGTTCATCTGACGGAAGAGGTAGATAAGCTCCTTGAAGAAGCGTGAGCACTCCTCGAAATCGGCAAACTCAAACGACTTACGGCAGATGCCGAGTACCATGTTATACATAACCTGCTGACGCTCGATAGGACAGTTGGCATCGATAGCATCGAAGGCATCCTGCTGCAAGATTACCGAATCGACAAGCTCGCTCTTCCAGAAACGCTCGTGATACTCTACGGGTACACCATCGTCACCGAGGATGTTAATCTGGTCGTTAGCCTCCTTACCGCGCTGAACGATAGTCTTACCCTCATATACGGCATCAACCCAATTCTGCTCGATATGCTCGTCGAGATACTCGCGAATCTCGGGATACTCCAAATACTTCGAGTAGGAATCCAGCGGGTCGATAGCCGGATAACGCTTCGAGTCGGCACGGCTCTGCGACAACGCATAGAAGCAACGTGCTGCCTTCTTCGTTGATTCGGTAACGGGCTCCTTCAAGTTACCACCCGCGGGCGACACCGTACCAAGGAACGTAACCGAACCCGTAGCACCATTGTTTAGCTTAACCAAGCCCGCACGCGAATAGAAGTTAGAGATAACGGCAGAGAGGTCCATAGGGAAGGCATCCTGACCGGGGAGCTCCTCCAAGCGGTTCGACATCTCACGAAGAGCCTGTGCCCAACGCGACGTAGAGTCGGCCATAACCAACACCTTCAAACCCATAGAACGATAATACTCACCAATGGTCATACCGGTATATACCGACGCCTCACGAGCCGCAACGGGCATGTTCGAAGTATTGCAGATGATGATAGTACGCTCCATGAGCTTGTGACCCGTACGTGGATCGACCAACTCGGGGAACTCGGCGAAGATCTCCACAACCTCGTTGGCACGCTCACCGCAGGCAACGATGATGATGACATCGGCCTCCGCCTGCTTCGAAATGGCGTGCTGCAACACCGTCTTACCCGCACCAAAGGGACCGGGGATAAAGCCCGTACCACCCTCTGCCAAGGGGTTGAAGGTGTCGATAGCACGAACACCTGTCTCCATAACACGCGAAGGACGAGGCTTCTCGGTGAAGCAGCGGATAGCCTGCTTCACGGGCCACTTCTGAACCATCGTGATATTATACTCGTTGTTGTCCGAGTCGGTTACAACAGCAATAGTATCCGTAACCTTGTACTCACCGGCAGCAACAACGCTCTTTACGGTGTAGTTGCCCTGCATCACGAAGGGAACCATAATCTTGTGCATAACCCACTGCTCCTTAACCTCGCCGAGCCATGCACCCGCCGTAACCTTGTCGCCGACCTTTGCCAGAGGCGTAAATGCCCACTTGGCGTCGAAGTCGATAGGGTCGGTGATAGAACCACGGTTGATGAACAAGCCGTCCATCTTCTCCAAGTCGTTCTGCAAACCGTCGTAGTTGCGCGACAAAAGTCCGGGAGCCAATGTTGCTTCGAGCATGTGACCCTCGAACTCAACCTTGTCACCGATTTTCAGACCGCGCGTACTGTCATAGACCTGTACATAGGCCTCGTCGCCTATGACCTTGATGACCTCCGCCATCATGCGGGTATCACCGCAATATACGTGGCATATCTCGTTCTGACCCACCGCACCATCAACCTTGGCGATAACGATGTTCGAGATAATACCGTTTACACGTCCTAATGTTTTCATTCGTTTATCTTATGTTTTATTGTTTATTCACAAGTTCCTTGGCGTCGAGCTCCTTAATCAAGCGATCGAGCATCTGGCGTCCAACCTCTGCCGAGAGCATGCTCCATCGTGCAACGATGTTCACCTTTACCAGATACGACAACAAGTAGTCGATATTGAAGAAGTCGAATACCGTAATCTCGTCCGCCTCGGACCATCGTACCGCATCTATCTTACGCTCCTTCTCAACGATATTCTTCTCGTCGTTTACCGCAGCAATAACGGCATCGATATAGGGAAGCTCGCCACGCAGACCAAAGTCCGCAGCCGAGGAGCGCCCGAGCTGCTCGACAACATCGCCTCGGCCCACCGTCACCTCCGAAATTATGCGCCCCGCCTCGCGTGCCGCCAAAGCAGCCGAGACGTTACGCAGGTTGCGGTCGAACTCGCCCCAACGATTCAGGAAGCGACACTTCGACGACGCAAGGTCGGCGTAGTATGCCTCGTAGAGCGCCTTCTCGAAACGCTCGGTAGGCTTCTGCTCGTCATCCTCGTCGTCGTTGGCAACATAGCTACGCAGAACCTTCGACATGTGTGATGGCAGAAGCGAGTAGCCACCATCGTGCAGCACCTCCTGCACCTGCTCCTCGGAGAGGTTACCCAGAGGGTTATAGCGCTCACGTGAGCCGTAGGCTGCAACGATGTTCTCGCAATCGTAGTAGGCATACAGCAAGCGTATAGCCTCACGATCTCTCTTCGATACCCCCGCACTTATCTCCTCGATAATCGCGCGAGCATCGAAACCCTTGGTGTCGGCATCGAGCGTCCAATCACGCAGACCCGCAACCAAATAGTAGTACTCCGACGAGAACATGGCTACTTATAAAGCATGTTAGCAACCTTCTCGCGCAGATACTCCTTCAACAACGCGTCGAAGCTCTCGTCCGTAAACGAGATGTAGTAGCCACCGCTCTTCTCGCCTACCTTGAAACCACTCTTAACCTCCTTTGAGTAGCCTACCTCAATGCCCGCCTTCATAAGCTCGTCGGCACTCTTCTGCATGGCTGCATCGAGCTCCTTACGCTTATCCTCGGGAAGCAACGCCACGAGCGATACATCGGTAGTTGCAGCCGACCAATTCTTGGCTACTGCCAACAACATATCCTTAACGAATGTCGAGTCGATGGTAGCAGCCTTTACGGCATCCGACGTAGCCTTTGCCACGATAGCCTCTGCCAACTCGCTCTTAATCTTCGATACCGCCTGACGTCCTGCAAGCGAAATCTCGGTCATGGCGTTCTTGGCAATATCCTCGGCACGCACCTCCGCAGCCTTGGTGACAGCCTCGGCCTCCGCCTTGGCGTCGGCAATAATCTTCGCTGCCTCCTGCTTTGCCTCGGCTACCAAGCGGTCAGCCTCGGTGCGACCCTTCTCCAAACCTTCGTTGTAGAGTTTCTGGGTAAGTTCTTGAAGTTTGTTATTCTCCATAGTTCAACAGTTTTAAGTATTATATAATTTTTCGTAAATATCTTCCGTTGCCAATTCGCAAATATCTGTCGCTGCCAATTTTCGCGTATATCTGCCCCTGCCAATTCACATACCGCACCAGCCTCTCTTTCGCCAAATGCATAGCTATGCAAAAATTCCCACAAATATATATTTTATTTTTTATATAGCAATGCTTTTACGTGTTAATTTATCACTTTGTTGTGCACAAATTTCATTATTCGAAAGCGAAGGTTGCAAAACCGAAAAAAATCATTAACTTTGTTGTCCCTAAAACTTATCGAAAAAAACTTCATAAGCCATGAAACACGATAACACATCTTCGCCCGTGGTCATCACACTCGATGCCGGAGGCACGAACTTCGTCTTTGGCGCCATGCGCGACGGCGTAGCCATTGGCGAGAGTCTCACACTACCCTCTTCTGCCCACGACCTCGACCTCTGCTTGGGTACGCTCATCCGTGGATTCGAGCAGATTATAGCCTCGCTCGACACGAAGCCCGCAGCCATCAGCTTTGCCTTCCCCGGCCCTGCCGACTATCGCAACGGCATCATTGGTGGCTACCTCCCGAACTTCCCCTCGTTCCGCGATGGCGTAGCCTTGGGCCCGATGCTCGAAGAGCATTTCGGCATACCTGTTTACATCAACAACGACGCCGACCTCTTTGCCTATGGCGAGGCTATGGGAGGTGCTCTGCCCCGCATAAATCGTCGCTTGGAGGAGGAGGGCTCTGCGAAGCGCTATCGCAACCTCTTGGGCTACACCCTCGGCACAGGTTTCGGCTTTGGTTTTGTCATGGACGGCAAGCTCAACATGGGCGACAACTCATGCGTCGAGTCCTTCTGCCTGAAACACCGCGACCACCCCGAGTACATCATCGAGGATGGAGCAGCCATACGTGCCGTAAAGCGCGTGTACAGAGAGCTTTCGGGCGATGAGCGCGAGTTGGAGCCACGCGACATATTCGACATCGCCGAGGGCAATGCCGAGGGCGACGCCGCATCTGCCCGCGAGAGCTTTGCGACGTTGGGTCGCGTTGCGGGAGATGCCATTGCAACGGCAGTAACATTGATGGATGGTGTGGTGGTTATTGGTGGCGGATTGTGCGGTGCATCGAAGTACTTTATGCCTGCCCTCTTGGAGGAGATGCGCGCAACAATCAAAACCATGTCGGGCGACATAATCAATCGCGTGCAGATGGAGGTGTATAACCTCGACGATGACGCTGAATTTAAGGCATTTGCACGTGGCAACTCACGCAAAATCAAGGTCTATGGCAGCCAACGCGAAGTGGTCTATGATTCGCAGAAGCGCATAGGTGTAACCATCTCGGACATTGGCGCAAGCCGTGCCGTATCGCTCGGCGCCTACCTCTACGCCGTCGAGAACAGAAAAAGAGGACAATAATTAGTATATATCTCGCATGAAAAACAGCGCAACCATCTTAATGCTCATTCTTGTTTTGCTATCGGCATGCACCAATGACAACGATAATATTCCACAACCTAATACGGGCGAAATTAACCCCGAAAAGATATTTAAGAGTATCACAGGAGATCTGAATGGATTTGATGAGTTCGCCTACAACGAAAACTCATGCATATTTTACAAGGCACAAGAGAGTGGCTTACCGGAAACGATGCTGGTGTACGTAAACGATGAAGAGGGCGAAATTTTCGAATTTGTATATTTCGACGAACAAGGTATCCCCGAGTACTTCAACATCAATGGGGAGAGCGTATATGTTAGCAACGTTAGAGGCGAGCTATGTGACCTTCTAATTTTGTGTGATGATGGGACATTTACCACAATACCCGACATTGAAACAGGCATAGATATCAATAGCTATTGGTCAGAGCAACACGCAACACGCACATCCGGCAACTCTAATATTTCAGGGGCGATGAATATGGCTAACCGAATACTTGGAGCCACAAACTTAATGCAGGGTACCCTGGATATGGGATTTGGAGCATACAGTATGCTTATTGGTTGTAGCATGCTTCTTCCAGGGTGTAATATTGCTATTGGAGCAACACTTGCCATCGGAGGATTGGCTGCATTTACATCGGGGGCAATGAAGGTTGCGCGCGCTACTGACCTTCTTGTGAGTGATGGCACACATACCGATGGCTTGTATGAAGCTACAAGCAACGCATTGGGAGCAGCATCAACCGTGTGCAATGGCATTGCCGGAGGCGTTGGCAAAGAAGTATTAAATTCTGCGATCAACGAAGGATGCAACCATGTACTTAACACCTATGACAAGCGTGCGCAAGAGTTGGAACACAAAGAGGCTGCTCACCAAACGCAGTCCATTACACTTACCACATTGGGAGTTGAGACCGATATTATAGATTGCTCTGCCACACTACACGGGGCAATATCTTCAACCATGGCAGCCGGAGATAGTGTAGGAATATTCATCTCGGAAGATCCATCTGCCATGCACGTTATAGGCTATGATGAAACTATCGCTAACAGCGGAGATTTTTCGTTCACATTTGATAATTTGGAGCGTTGCGAAAGCTACTTTTATCGTGCCTACTACTACAATGCACAGCAGCAACGCACATTCATTGCCAGACGTGGCGAGTTCTATATTCCCGGGGTTCAGACCGGCGGATATACCGAAACGGTCGATGGGTGCTATGATGTGATTTTGAAGGCAATGCTGGGGGAGCAAACTCGTAATGCCGATATCGGCATCTGTTATAGTAGTGATGACGAAGAGCCAACCATAGATAGCAATAGCACAGAGTTGCTCTCGATTACTAATTCCGGGGACTATACATTCGAGCTCTGCCCAGACGAGTTGCCTTGCTACTACCGAGCCTACATGGTTGTTGATGACGATAACATTATCTATGGCGACACAAAAACCATTTATGCAGACGACCGAGAAATACTTATAAAGTTCTATCACGACACCGGAGGCGATAATTGGGAGCGTAATGATAACTGGTGCTCCGAAAAGCCTATTGATGAGTGGTACGGAGTATATGTAGATGACAACGGTAGGGTTTTGGAAATATTGTTGGGTTCTAATAATCTTAAAGGCAAAGGAACTTTGTCGGGATGTACTGCGTTGACGTATCTTTATTGTGACAACAACCAGCTAACGTCATTGGATGTGTCGGGATGTACTGCGTTGACGTTTCTTGCTTGTTACGACAACCAGCTAACGTCATTGGATGTGTCGGGATGTACTGCGTTGGAGTTTCTTGTTTGTTACGATAACCAGTTAACGTCATTGGATGTGTCGGGGTGTACTGCGTTGGAGAGTCTTGATTGTGTCAACAACCAGCTAACGTCATTGGATGTGTCGGGATATACTGCGTTGTTTGTTCTTTATTGTGAGAACAACCAGCTAACGTCATTGGATGTGTCGGGATGTACTGCGTTGGAGAGTCTTACTTATATGAACAGCCAGCTAACGTCATTGGATGCATCGGGATGTACTGCGTTGGAGAGTCTTTATTGTTACGACAACCAGCTAACGTCATTGGATGTGTCGGGATGTACTGCGTTGCGGTGGCTTGATTGTGAGAACAACCAGCTAACGTCATTGGATGTGTCGGGGTGTACTGCGTTGGAGTTTCTTGATTGTTTCAACAACCAGCTAACGTCATTGGATGTGTCAGGATGTACTGCGTTGAGGAGATTTGGTTGCTCGGGCAATCAGCTAACATCATTGGATGTGTCGGGGTGTACTGCGTTGTTTGCTCTTCATTGTGAGAACAACCAGCTAACACAAGAAATTACCGGAATATTTGCTGAAATAGAAGATTTTTGGTATGATGTAAGATATGAATACTATAGGGATGCAGATGGTCTCAGACAATATAGAGATCGTGGAAAGGGATGGTGGTATCCTGGAGAGCCAGGAAAGGGATACCATGGGAAATAATACCACAAATCAATAACAAACTGATTGCCCGTCAGAAATTGACGGGCAATCAGTTTTTAGGGGGCAACAACCTCTCATTATCACCATTTCTCACCCCCGATAACTCTTTGTTTCCCTTCAACTATCTATTTTACGGTTGCATCTGTCGGGCGAGGCGTATGGCGGCGGAGAAGGATAGGCGGTGGTCGCCAATCTTCGTGGCGGCGATGATGCCCATAATGTCGATAAAGAGAATCTCATCTGCCCTATCGAGCAACGCCAACGGTATGGGGCGCACAACGAAGTGCATGCCCGCAGCCTCGACTGCCCTGCGCGCCACTGCATACTCAACGCTATGATGCTCCGACGGCGAATAGACCGTATCGCCGGCGACAACCAACGTAAGCAGCCACGGACGGCTCATCACATAGCCCGCCTCCGAGACGGGGATGGCACGCTCGCCACCCCGAGCATAGCTACGGTGGTCGAGCAGAGCATCGTAGGCGACACTCGCCGAGCTCTCCCACTCATCGAACTGCGTATGACACACCACAGGAGCCACATCCACACGCTTTGCGCGAAGATAGGCACCCGCACCAAACGTAGGGCGCTCAACAATCAATATATGCTCGCCACGACTATTTAGGCGCATGGCAACAGGCACACTAAACTGCGTGGGGGCATGAGCCATGTCGAGAAGCTCGGCAACAGCCGCCCTGACCTTATCGGCATCGACAAGAGGCGTAAAACCCAGAAGCTCCGCCGACGCCTCGCAAAGCAACGCGAGATGGTGCTCGACGTTATAGGCACGGCCATGCAACGTATGTATGCGTTGCATGACATACGGCAGGTCGGAACGTAGCTCCGAGAGGTCACAGACACGACCATCGACAGAGGTTAAATACTTCATTTCGATATATATAGAGGCACAGCGCCTACTGCATAAAAATCTTCAACAACAACTCCTTCAACAGCTCGCCATTGTCCAAGCCGCCGGCATCAACACCCTTGCTGCGGGCATCATACTCGCGCAACAGACCCAACGCCTTGAAGAGCTGCGGACCGTTCCAGCGACCGATATTTGCCTTCAACTCGCGCACCACGAAGGCGTTGTTTGCCCTGATGCACGACATAAGCTCCATATCGTTGGGCATGGCGACACCCTTGCGTCGTGCAAGCCACAAGTGGTAGTTCAGCAGGAACATCTGCTGAAAGAGTCCAAAGAGCAGCGTTATGGTGAGCGTCAGAGGGTAGTTCTTGGGGTTGTGGGCGAAGTGGTCGGCGATGCGCATTGCTCGCGCCATGTCGCGCTTCATGACGGCATCGTTCAGCTCGAACGTATTAAACTCCTTGGAGATGCCGATATACTGCTCGATATGGTCGTCGGTAATCATGCGCTCGTTCTCGGACATCGACACCGCGAGCTTGTCTATCTCGCTCGCCATGCGCGCGAGGTCCATGCCCACATGCTCCTTCAACATGGCAAGAGCCTTGGCATTTGCCCTGTATCCTTTATGCTCGATGTAATCGACGAGCCACCTATCCACCTCGTAGTCGCGCGGACGCACCGCCTCGAATACCCTGCCATGCTTGACACAACTCTTGTAGAACGCCGTACGTTTGTCGAGACCGCGCCCCTGCTCCTTATTCTTATAGCAGATGACAAGTATGGTTGTAGCCTGTGGCGAGGAGGTGTAGTGCACCAGATTTTCGATTTTCGAGAGCTGCTGCGCCTCACGCAGGATGACAACCTCGTAGGAGCCCATCATAGGCATCTGGCGACAGAGATTGACGATGGCGCCCGCATTGCTATCCAAGCCATAGACCGTGAGCTGATTGAAGGCACGCTCCGCCTCGTTGAGAATCGACGCAGAGAGCTTGTCGCAGATGGCATCGATGAAGTAGCCCTCGTCGCCCATAAGCAGGTAGATGGGGGCAAAACGTCGCGCCTCGATATCCTGCATCAGGGCGTTGTAGTCGGCAAGGCAGTCGCTGAATTTTATCGTTTTAGCCATAGCTCATCAAAGGTTATACACGTTAGTTTATAGGCTCGCGCACGATGCGCAACACGCGCTCGGTCTTGGACGTAATGCAGTAACGCTCGTCCAAACGTCGTCCGATGACCCACACAATATCGTCGCCCGAGAGCAGCACAAACTGTCGGCTCTTCTCCGCCATCGACACCTTCTTGTTTATAAGGTAGTCGCTCAACTTCTTGCGACCACTCATACCCAACGGCACAAACCAATCACCCTCGCGCCAGCGACGCACATGAAGCGGGAAACGCAACTTGTCGGCATCGATAAGTGCTACGTTCTCGCCCATGTCGAGGTTGTCGATATAGTCGATATCGAGATAGTCGTAGTAGAGCACCGAGCCTCCGGCATAGGAGCGCAATGCACCACGCTCGACCACAGTCTCGCACTCGTCGTCCTGCGCAATGGGAGCTATGACCACCTCGCCACGATTCACAACGGCAACATACTCGCGCGAATAGAATCTGCGACCCGTAGCCGACGAATCCAACGCCACGCACAGAGCATCGACAACATCGCCCTTGAAACCATACTCCGAACTCATAATCTCGTAGATGATGTAGTTGCGAGGCAGCGTAGGTGCTATGCGCTCGACATGAAGCGTGACGATGTCGCCCTCGCGCGAAAGCACATCGCGGCGTATGATGTCGAGCGAGGCATCGATAAAGGTCTGCGCCTGACTCAAACGCGCAATATTGCGGCGCATGACTGCCGTAAACTGCGGGTTTATATCGCGCAACATGGGCACAACACCCAATCGCACCTTGTTGCGAAGATACTTCGTCGAGCGGTTCGACGAATCCTCACGGAAGGGGATATTGTGAGCTATGGCATAGTCGTGAATATCCTTGCGCGTAGCAAACAGCATGGGGCGTACAACTCGTCCATAGCGGTTGGTGATGCCCGTAATGCCACGCAACCCCGTACCACGCAACATGTTGATAAACAACGTCTCGATAGAGTCGTTCACGTGGTGGGCAATGACAATGGCGGTGTAGCCATGTTCGTCGCACAACGACCTGAACCAATCGTAGCGCAGGCGTCGTGCCGCCATCTCCATAGACTCGCCCGTGCGCTCCATCTCGCCCTCGGTATCGAAGTGTCGGCAGAAGTACTCCGCACCATAACGCTTCGTCTCACGCTCGACAAGGCGCTCATCTTCGTCGCTCTCGTCGCCACGCAGCTGGAAGTTGCAGTGGGCAACAGCAAAACGGTAGCCCGCAGCCGCCGTAAGCGACATCATAACCATGGAATCAACACCTCCCGACACCGCCAAAAGCAACCTGTCTTCGTGCGTAAAGAGATGGTTTTGGGATATATAACGCTCGAACTCTTCGAGCAACAGTAGTGTCATCATACGTTACAAAATATTGACCTCGGGCACAATTTCCACACCGAACTTGTCGGCAACAGCCCTGCACACCTCGCCGGCAAAGGCGATGACATCGGCACCCGTAGCACCACCATGATTCACAAGCACCAGCGCCTGACGCTCATGAACACCCACAGCACCCGAACGCCTGCCCTTCATGCCTGCACGGTCGATAAGCCACCCTGCGGCGAGCTTAACAACGCTATCGTCGCCCGGCACTGCATAGTGCGGCATATCCGGATAGAGTTTTAGAAGTCGCTCGGCAACATCGCGCTCGACAACAGGATTCTTGAAGAAGCTCCCGGCATTGCCCAAAACCTTGGGGTCGGGGAGTTTGCTTTGGCGAATGGCACAAATAGCATCGCGGATGTTACGCAACGTAGCGCCTCCACGCTTCTCGACCTCGCCCACAACATCGCCATAGCCGAGGTTAGGACGCGGCATCTTGTGCAGCTTGAACTCCACGGCAAGAATTATGGCGCGACCGCGCAACTCGTGCTTAAAGATGCTCTCGCGATAGGCAAAACCACACTCGGCATTGCAGAGGCGACACAGCTCCAAAGTCTCGGTATCGAAGTACTCTACAACCGTAATAACATCCTTTGCCTCTGCGCCATAGGCACCGATATTCTGTACCGGGGCAGCACCCACCGAACTCGGAATAGCCGACAGATTCTCCATGCCCCACAACCCTCTTTCGACGCTCCACTCGACCAACGCATCCCACTCGTGAGCAGCCTCAACGCGCAGCTCTACGGACTCTTCGTCCTCGGAAAGTATGGTCATGCCATCTGCCACGGGGGTGAGGATGACACCCTTGTAGTCGCGCGTGAAGAGCGTGTTGTTACCCGCACCCAGAACATACCACTCTTCGGGCCTCTGCTCCTCAAAAAACTCGCGCAGGTCTGCCACATTATCGAACTCGACGAGGGTATTAGCCAGTTGCTCAACGCCAAAACTATTGCGCTCGGCAAGATTTATATCATAATAAATTCGTTTCATAATGCAAAGTTATGAAATTTTTACTAACTTTGAGAGTTATCTTACGACATTATTATTTCGAGGTGTTGTTTTATATTCGACAATATTAACAATAAATTCATATACAACATGTTTACGCAACAGGACATTGACCAAATCAAGGCACGCGGATTGAGCGTTGAGATGGTAGAGAAGCAGATTGAGAACTTCCGCAACGGCTTCCCGGCACTTGCGGTTGTACGTGCCGCATCGGGCGGCGATGGCGTACGTCAGCTTAACGACAAGGAGCAGGAGCGCGCAATAGAGCTATACAAGGAGAGTATGGCATCGTTGCGCACGATAAAGTTTGTGCCGGCATCGGGCGCCGCAACACGCATGTTCAAGGAGTTGTTCGAGTATGTGAACGACGATAAGCGCACACCCGGCATCGATAAGCTCATCGTAAACTTGGAGAAGTTTGCCTTCTTTGCCGAGCTTGCCAAATACCTCAAACCCCAAATCGACGACAAGGAGGTTGTTCGCAACATCATTGTCACAGGCTTGGAGTATGGCAATAAGCCCAAGGGTGTGGTTACGTTCCACTCCTACAAGGAGGGTGCCCGCAAGCCTGTCGAGGAGCACCTTGTCGAGGCTGCACTATACGCATCGAATGGCAAGACAGCCAACATTCACTTCACCGTATCGCCCGAACACAAACCCCTGTTCGAAGCGTTGTTAGCAGAGCGCCAACACCACTACGAGGAGAGGTTCAACGTGAAGTACAACGTGTCGTTCTCGGAGCAGAGCCCTGCGACCGACACCATAGCCGTAAATCCGGACAACACACCCTTCCGCACCGACGATGGCAAGTTGCTCTTCCGCCCCGCAGGTCACGGCGCACTGATAACAAACCTCGACAAACTCGATGCCGACATACTCTTCGTGAAGAATATCGACAACGTCACCACCGACGAGCGCAAGGCCGACACCGTGACCTTCAAGATGGTACTCGCCGGCGAGCTTCTGCGCTTGCAGCAGCGCACGTTCGAGCTTCTGCGCGCCATGGAGCGTGGCGAGGATGTCGATAAGGAGGCGATAGGATTCCTTCGTGACGAGTTGTGCTGTCTCATGCCCGACGACGCTTCACACGACCTCATACGCCAGACTCTGGACCGCCCCATCCGCGTATGTGGCATGGTGAAGAACGAGGGCGAGCCCGGTGGTGGACCATTCTGGGTACGCGACGACCATGGACGCGAACAGTTGCAGATTGCCGAGTCGAGTCAGATTGCCAAGGAGGATATGCACCTGATGAAGGAGGCTACGCACTTCAACCCCGTGGACCTCGTATGCGGCGTCATGCGCTACGACGGAACGAAGTATGACCTGACGAGATATACCGACCCCAAGACCGGCTTCATATCGTCGAAGTCGGCAGGCGGACGCGAGCTTCGCGCACAGGAGCTTCCGGGATTGTGGAACGGTGCTATGGCCAACTGGAACACACTCTTTGTGGAGGTGCCCATCACGACATTCTCGCCCGTAAAGGTTGTTCAGGACCTGCTGCGCCCCGAGCACCAATAGTCGATAACGGAGAAGAAAAGAGTAAAGTGATGACGTTCGCTTTGCTCTTTTCCTCTTTTTTTTCTATCTTTGCGCGTCAAAAAAAAGTAATAAGGTATGCGAAAATTACGCAACATTGCCATCATCGCCCATGTCGATCACGGTAAGACAACTCTCGTAGATAAGATGATTTTGCAGGGTAAAATCCTGCGCGACAACGAACAGAGCAGCGGCGATCTCATACTCGACAACAACGACATCGAGCGTGAGCGAGGCATAACCATACTCTCGAAGAACGTATCGGTAATATACAAAGATTACAAAATCAACATCATCGACACCCCGGGTCACGCCGACTTTGGTGGCGAGGTGGAGCGTGTGCTCAACATGTGCGACGGCGTACTGCTGCTCGTAGATGCCTTCGAGGGCACCATGCCCCAAACGCGATTTGTGTTGCAGAAGGCACTCTCGCTCGGCAAGAAGCCCATCGTCGTAATCAACAAGGTGGATAAGGAGAACTGCCGTCCGGAGGTGGTAAACGAGCAGGTGTTTGACCTGATGTTCACGCTCGGCGCCGACGAGGAGCAGCTCGACTACAAGACCATATATGGCTCGGCAAAGCAGGGTTGGATGTCGCACGTGGCGACGGAGCGCACCGACTCGATAGCCCCACTTCTGGATACCATCATCGACGAGATTCCCGAACCCGAAAGCAACAAGGGTACGGTGCAGATGCTTATCACGTCGCTCGAATACTCGCCCTATGTAGGACGTATTGCCGTGGGTAAGATTACGCGCGGAGAGCTCGTAGCGGGACAGAGCGTAACTCTTGCCAAGCGCGACGGCACCATGATAAAGACCAAGATTAAGGACCTTATGGTCTTCGAGGGCTTGGGAAAGGTCAAGGCAGAGAGGGTTGAGTGTGGCGAGATTTGCGCTTTGGTGGGCATCGAGGGTTTCGAGATTGGCGACACAATATGCGACTTTGCAGCACCCGAGGCACTACCCCCTATCGCTATCGACGAGCCTACGATGTCGATGCTCTTCACAATCAACAACTCGCCCTTCTTCGGCAAGGATGGCAAGTATGTCACTTCGCGCCACATTAAGGAGCGTCTGGACAGAGAGTTGGAGAAGAACCTCGCGTTGCGTGTCGAGGCGGGACAGAATGCCGACTCGTTTGTGGTCTATGGACGTGGCGTGCTACACCTCTCGGTGCTTATCGAGACCATGCGTCGCGAGGGCTACGAGTTGCAGGTGGGACAGCCCAAGGTCATCACGAAGCTCATAGACGGCGTAAAGTGCGAGCCCGTGGAGGAGATGATGGTAGATTGCCCCGACGACTGCGCAGGCACGGTCATCGAGCTTACGACACGTCGCCGCGGACAGCTGCTGAACATGGAGTCGGCAAATGGTCGCACACGCTTGGAGTTTGAGATACCCTCGCGCGGCATCATAGGCTTGCGCTCGAACATGCTCACGGCTACGGCAGGCGAGGCTATCATGACACACCGCTTGAAGGAGTTTGCACCGTGGATGGGCGATATAGACATGCGCACCAGCGGCGCCATAATCGCCTCGGAGACGGGTACGGCATACGCCTACTCTATCGACAAGTTGCAGGATAGAGGCAAGTTCTTCATCTCGCCCATGGAGCAGGTCTATTGCGGTCAGGTCATTGGCGAACATACGCGCTCGAACGACATCACCGTGAACGTAACGAAGGCAAAGCAGCTCACTAACATGCGTGCTTCGGGCTCGGACGAAAAGACATCGATAGCGCCACCCGTGATATTCAGTTTGGAGGAGGCTTTGGAGTATATCCGCGAGGATGAGTATGTGGAGGTCACACCCAAGTCGATGCGTCTGCGCAAGATACTGCTCTCGGAGGTGGACCGCAAGCGCGCCGCAAAGGAGTAAACGACAATACGTAATAACCTAAAAAAATAACTACTAAACTATGAACAAGAAGATTGGTATTGCATGCGATCATGCAGCGTATGAGTTGAAGGAGTTTCTGGTAGGCTACCTCTCGTCGAAGGGCTTTGAGGTTACGGACTTTGGTTGCCACTCGGAGGAGTCGGTGGACTATCCCGACTTTGCACACCCCCTGGCAGAGGCTATCGAGCGCGGTGAGTTGGAGCGCGGTATTGGCTTGTGTGGCTCGGGCGAGGGTATCTCGATGACGCTGAACAAGCACCAGGCGATACGTGCAGCTCTCTGCTGGATTCCCGAGATTGCAAAACTCTCGCGCCAGCACAACAACTCGAACGTGCTCTGCATGCCCGCACGCTTCATAACCAACGACGAGGCGTTGGCAATGCTCGACACGTGGCTCGACACCGAGTTTGAGGGTGGTCGTCATCAGCGTCGCCTCGACAAGATGCCTATACAGAAGTAGGCACTCCCGTCGGCGAGCACAGGCAGTCGGCGAGCATTAGCTGTTCGGCGAATATAACGAAACAAGGGACAGGCGTTTGTTTGGCGCTTGTCCCTTGCTTTTGTGTTGTGGAGTTGTCTGCGACTACTACCCTATTACCATGGTCTGCCGCCACCATGACCGCCACCACCGCCGCCACCGCCACTTGAACCAATGGTCGTAACGATACCCGTAGTGGTAAATGACGTGAGCGTAGTTCCTCCCGACCATGTACCTCCGTCGTACCAGCCCATCCACTTATCATCGTAGTCGCTAACGGTGCCACCCGACGCGAGTGTATAGTTAGACCCTTGCGAAATATATGGCGCAGTGAAGAAGAGCGTAGCACCACTCAACGTACGCGGATACTCGAAAGCAAACAGAAGCTGCGAAGAGGCATCGAGCAGAGCTACCACACCTCCCTCGGTGGCAGAAACACCTCCATACGACACCGAACACTGACTGCTCGACGACGAAGGTGTGGATTGCAACGATGCACCAAGCGAGATGATTGTGCCACCACTGACAACGAAATTGCGACTATTATCGACATCGACACCCGCCTCCGGAGCATTGGAGCCTACACCAATGAGCAAGCCTCCGCGCATGGTTAGCGTGCCGTTGCTATCAATTCCATCGTTATTCGAGGCGTAGGCAAAGACCCTACCACCAGCGATATCGATGCCCTCGGCGGCATTTATGGCGTCGTCGTAGGCATATATCACAACTTCGCCACCCGTAATGTTTAACATAGATTTGCTCTCCATGCCCTCCGAGCCATCGGAACGACCCGAAACCTCGACATTTAGCTTTCCACCACTAATATCGATGTTGCCATCGGCCTTGATACCCTTGGGCGACGACGTAAGCGACGATGTATAGGTATATTTACCTCCGGTCGTGGTTATCGATATGTTGCCACCACTGATGCTTACAGCATTGTCGCTATTTAGACCCTTGCCTCCCGAACCGCTACTCGATAGTCTAATCTCTCCATCCGAAATAGCGATGTTACCCGAAGCCTTGATGCCCGCAGCCGACGATGTATCGTTCTCGTCGCTTTCGTAGGTAGCATCTCCCGAAGTAGTAACAAACAGCTTACCACCCTCGATTACAACATCCATATCGCTCTTCAAGCCCTTGCCTGCCACGCCGCTGACATTGGCTTCGATGACTCCTCCCGCGATATGTATTCCCGTACCATCGTCCGCATCGCCCTTGGCGTGTATAGCATTCTTGACGCAATCTGTCACAGCCACCGTGACACCGGCACGCTGATAGTAGCAACCATCGCTTACGATAGCATGCTTGTAGCGCCCCTCGACAACCAATGCGCCACTGCCACTGACGATGATATTGCCCTCGGCAAAGAGCGCACCTTTGCGGTCCTCGTTTACCACTCCCGGCATAGTATAGCTATCGAGCGAATAGGAGCTACAATCCGCAAGACGGTTTGTCGTTCCGTTGCCAAGGTTCAAAAACATGCGCTTCTTGCACTGCGAGTTTATGGATGGACCACGCTGCGATTCGAGGTGCAGACCATATAGCGACAGCTTGAACTTATTGTCACCATAGATTTTAAGCCCTCCGTCGTGGCTCTCGCCAAGAGCTATAATCTCGGTGTTTGACACGCCGTTGGTAAGCATGTCGAGCGTGACATAGCCACCATCGATATGATACAGTATAGCACTATTGCTACACTCGACCGTAGCTTCATCGCCATTGTAGCGCACAACAACCATGTTGTCGAAGGTATTTAGCTCGTGGTAGAAGTCGGCACTTGCACCTACATCATCACTCGCACCATCCTCGGCCCACGTACCTGACCAACTCTCGACACCCTCATAGTAGTTGGGACGCTCACCCGTCGAAGGCGTATCGCTACTGCTACCAGAGTCGTCGCTACTGCTACCAGAGTCGTCGTTATTGCCGGTATTGTCACCGTTGTCGTCACCACTATTGTCGTTTGGTTGCTCGACATCGGTAGGACCGTTATCGGATGTTATCGTAATCTCGGACGTGCACGCCACACCAAGTGATAAAAGTGCCGTGCAAAGTAACAACATTCGATATTTAATCATAACTTCTGAACTTTACATATACTATGATTATCAAAACATTCCTCGCAAAGGTATAAAAAAAAATACATACTCGCACAAGGAATATGCATTTTTTTTGCTTTCTATTTATAACGCTAACAGACTAACAGAGCCGCTCGAAAAGGTTCGGCGTCGTTACTTCTGGCGGAAGTAAATCTGGATGGGCACACCCGAGAAATCCCACTCCTCGCGGAGCTTATTCTCCAAGAATCGACGATACGACTCCTTGATATACTGCGGCAGATTCACGAAGAATGCAAACTGCGGTGTGGGTGTGGGAAGCTGCGTAACGTACTTAATCTTGATGTACTTGCCCTTGATAGATGCAGGGGGATAGTTCTCGATAAGCGGCAAGAAGAAGTCGTTGAGCTCCGACGTCGAGATGCGACGCTTACGCGACTGATAGACACGTATTGCCGCCTGCAAAACATCCAAGATGCGCTGCTTGTTGATAACCGACGTGAAGATGATGGGGATGTCGCTGAACGGCGCCAACTTCTTCTCCAAGAACTCGCGCCACACCTTCATGGTGTTGCTGTCCTTCTCGACCAAATCCCACTTATTGACCACGATGACACACCCCTTGCGGTTGCGCACGATGAGGTTGTGGATGTTCAAATCCTGCGACTCGATACCCTGCTCGGCGTCGAGCATAAGCACACATACGTCGGAGTTCTCGATAGCGCGGATGGAGCGCATCACAGAGTAAAATTCGAGGTCCTCGGTGACCTTACCCTTCTTGCGCATACCCGCAGTGTCGATAAGATAGAAGTCCATGCCGTACATGTTGTAGCGCGTGTGGATAGAGTCGCGCGTGGTGCCGGCAACGTTGGTCACGATGTTGCGCTCCTGACCCAAGAGGGCGTTGGTCATCGACGACTTGCCGACGTTGGGACGTCCGACGATGGCTATGCGTGGCAACGTGGCGTCGTACTCTGCGGTGGTATCCTCCGGGAGATTCGACAATATGGCATCCATCATATCGCCCGTACCGCTACCCGACATCGAGCTAATGCAGAAGGGCTCGCCAAGACCCAAGGCGTGGAACTCGTGCGAGTAGTAGATGAGGTCGTAGGTATCGACCTTGTTGCAGACCAACATCACCCTCTTGCCCGAACGACGCAGGATGTCGGCCATCATCATATCGAGGTCGGTAATACCCGTACGCACCTCAACCATGAAGAGAATGAGGTCGGCCTCGTCGATGGCGAGCATCACCTGACGACGAATCTCCTCCTCGAAGACATCCTCCGAATTTACGGTGTAGCCACCCGTGTCGATAACCGAAAACTCCTTGCCATTCCAATCGGTCTTGCCATAGTGACGGTCGCGTGTTGTGCCCGCAGTCTCATCCACAATAGCCTGACGCTGACCAACAAGACGATTAAAAAGTGTCGATTTACCCACGTTGGGACGACCTACAATAGCTACCAAACTCATAATTTATGGTATAAAAAAATTTAAGTTCAAAAAATACATCCGTAACAGGCATACCGCACCTCGCCTACAAAAACATGACACAATATGCCGTGGCAAAGATAATGGTTTTGTGGCAAAATAGAAAGTTTTATGAAATAAATTGCCTCAATTTTGGTTTATACAATAAAAGTTTGTATCTTTGAAAGATGTTCGGGCACAAGGCTCGAATACAAAACAAGAGTTGCGAAATGATGACGCGTAGAGTGAGATTGAGTTTTTGGCTCGCAATGGTGATGAGCATAGTTGCGATGGCTACCACGGTCGAGGCACAGGCGCAGAGGCCGAGCTATGACAGCTTCCCCGCGGAGACGTCACAGCCGAAGGTGAAGATGGAGTTTGGCATAGGCTTGGATGCAACCTACACCAACCTTGCCGACGTAGCAACGGACATAGTGGGCATAAGCCCCCGCATAGGCTTTGGCGGACACTTCGACATGGCGGTGTGCATCGGTCGCCACTTTGCCATTGGCACCGAGATAGCCTATCAGCGCGGCAAGGCGAAGATTAGCGATGTGCGCGACAACATCTACACGCTGAAAACACGCACCATAGATGTGCCGATACTACTCTCGTTGCGCGTTGCAAACCAGCATTTGCGCTTCGACGTAGGTCCGATGTTCACGGTGATGAGCAAGGCGCAGTACGACATTGCGGGCGAGACACGCGAGTTTGGTCCGATGTACCCTACGTGGAATCTTGTGGGTGGCGTGGGCGTATGCATAGGGCGACACTTCGTAATCGAGGCGAAGTATATCCACGCCCTGAAAACGACCTACAACCAGATTGAAAAGGTGGAGTTTACGACACGTGCACACCGCATTACGGCGGGTTTTACGGTCGTCTTCTAAACAAAGCATAGCACACACTGAAAGAGAGCATGATGAGCGAAGAGATAGTTAAAGAGATATTGGTCGAGGGTGTCGATGCACGCGAACTCTATGGAGCGCAGGATGCCTACTTGGAGCAGATGCGCGAGCTCTGTCCGAAGGTGAGAATCGTTGCCCGAGGCGACAAAATCAAGGCTCTGGGCGCACGTAGCGATGTGGCTGCCTTCGAGCGCAGGATGAATGCGTTGGTGGACTACTACGTTAAGTATGGTCACATATCGTCGGAGGTGGTGTCGCAGGCGTTCTCGTCGAGCCTTACGGAGCTGGGTGCCGAGCCTCCCGCCATCGACAAGGATGTAATCGTGTATGGCAACAACGGCGCGATAATACGTGCACGCACCATAAACCAGCAGCGACTGGTGAAGTTGGCAGAGAAGAACGACCTGCTCTTTGCTGTTGGCCCCGCAGGCTCGGGTAAGACCTACACAGCCATAGCACTCGCCGTGAGGGCGTTGAAGGAGCGTGAGGTGAGGCGCATAATTCTTACGCGCCCCGCTGTGGAGGCTGGCGAGAAGCTCGGATTCCTACCCGGCGACATGAAGGAGAAGCTCGACCCCTATCTGCAACCTCTCTACGATGCGCTGAACGACATGATACCTGCCGCCAAGCTGCAAAAGTTCATCGAGGAGGGCACGGTGCAGATTGCACCTCTGGCATACATGCGCGGTAGAACGCTCGACAACGCCTACGTAATCCTGGACGAGGCGCAGAATACGACACTATCGCAGATAAAGATGTTCCTCACGCGCATGGGACGCAACGCCAAGTTCATCGTTACGGGTGACGTAACGCAGATAGACCTCCCCCGCCGCTCGGATAGCGGCCTTACGCGCGCCATGGAGACGCTGAAAAGCGTGGAGGGCATAGGCATTGTCGAGTTCGATAAGCGCGACATTGTGCGTCACCGCCTTGTGAAGTATATCGTCGATGCCTTCGACAAGCGCGAAGCGTTGGAGAACAGCCTCGCCAAACAGAGCCCACGCAACGAGGAGAGAGAGTAGGTGCAAGGAGAGGGAATGCGAGAAGAGAGAGGAGAGAGAGGAAGATAGGAGATAGGAGATTACAGTAACTAATTTATAATTATAATATTTAAGAGAAGAGTATGGATAAGAATTTGAAGGGCTTGAAGCCCGCTTCGGTATGGAAGCATTTTGCAGAGATTTGCAACATCCCGCACCCCTCACACGAGGAGGATGCCATTCGCGCCTACATCGTTAAGTGGGCCGAGGAGAAGGGTTTGGAGCACAAGATTGACGAGGCACAGAACGTCTATGTCTATAAGCCCGCAACACCCGGCATGGAGGATAGAAAGGGTATCATCTTGCAGGCTCACACCGACATGGTGCCCCAGAAGAACAACGACAAGCAGTTCGACTTCTCGACCGACCCCATCGAGGCATATATCGATGGCGAGTGGGTTACGGCAAACGGCACGACGCTCGGCGCCGACAACGGCATTGGCGTGGCTGCTGCCATGGCAGCTTTGGAGGACGAGGAGCTTGTACACGGCCCGTTGGAGGCACTCTTCACGGCTACCGAGGAGACAGGCATGGATGGCGCCTTCGGCTTGAAGGGCGGCATGCTCAAAGGCGAGATTCTGCTCAACCTCGACTCCGAGACCGAGGGCGAGTTGTATGTAGGTTGCGCCGGTGGTTTGGATGCAAACATCACGTTCAAATATCGCGAGCAGCCGTTGGAGGGTAAGTTCACGGCGTTCAAGGTTACGGTAAAGGGCTTGAAGGGTGGTCACTCGGGCATACAGATTGGCTATCAGCGTGCCAACGCCAACAAGGTGTTGTTCCGTCTGTTGCGTCAGGAGACCGAGTCGTATGGCTTGGAGCTTGCATCGGTAGATGGCGGAGGCTTGCGCAACGCCATACCGCGTGAGGCACAGGCTGTTATCGTGGTACGCGAGGCAGAGAAGGCTATCTTTGCTGCCAACGTAAAGTCCTACGAGAAGATTATTCAGAAGGAGTTCGAGGGCATCGAGGACAGCATCGAAATCTTCGCCGAGGAGGTGGAGTGCCCCAAGGCTATCATTCCGCACCTCGAATCGCACTCGTTGATTCGCGCAATATGTGGCTGCCCCAATGGCGTACAACGCATGTCGATTGCCATGGAGGGCTTGGTGCAGACCTCGACAAACCTTGCACGTGTGGTGTCGGACGGCACGACAATCAAGTTGCAGTGTCTGTTGCGCTCGTCGGTAGATACCGAGAAGGGCGAGTTGGCAGGTGCCATATCGTCGGTCTTCGAGCTTGCGGGTGCCAACGTGGAGTTGAGCGGCTCGTATAGCGGTTGGAATCCCAACATGAAGTCGCCCATACTGCACACCATGTTGGAGTCGTACGAGAAGCTCTATGGCAAGCGTCCGTCGGTTACGGCCATCCACGCAGGCTTGGAGTGCGGCATCATCGGCGCGAAGTATCCGGGCATGGATATGATTTCGTTCGGTCCGACCATCTGCTACCCCCACTCACCCGACGAGAAGGTGGAGATTGCCTCGGTTGAGAAGTTCTATGACTTCTTGCTCAACACCCTGCGCAACGCACCCAAAAAGTAATAAACACGAAGAGAGGTATGCGCCCTCAAACATTGGATAGACCCACCGTCGAGAGTGGCGTCAAGTGGTTTGTAATCGTCAATCCCGTTGCCGGCTCGGGCAAGGGATTGGACGATTACCCGCAAATATCGAAGCTCCTGCGCGACAGCGGCATAGCATGCGAGGCGGTATTCACCGAGCATAAGTGCCACGCCACGGAGCTCACGGTGTTTGCCATCGAAAAGGGCTTTCGCCATATCATCGTCGTAGGTGGCGACGGCACGCTGCACGAGGTAGTAAACGGACTCTTCATCCAGAAGCGTGTTGCCCCTACGGAGGTCACCGTGGCGGTCATAGCCGTTGGTACGGGCAACGACTGGATACGCATGTATGGCATCCCCACGCACTACTCCGAGGCTATACGCGCCTTGAAGGAGGGATACACCTTCCTGCAAGATGTCGCCGAGGTGGAGTACGAGGAGTCGCATTATCGCCAGATGCGCCACATGGCAAATGTGGCAGGCATGGGCTTCGATGCCGTAGTAAACTTCGCCTACCAGCGCAAGAAGGCAAAGGGCAAGACGGGCAAGGGTGTCTATCTGTGGTGCATGATACGCTCGTTCTTCAAACACAAGTCCACGGGTGTGAAGATATGGGTCGATGACCGCTTGGTCTTCAACAACCTGATATTCAGCATCGCCATAGGTATCGGTAAGTACAACGGTGGCGGTATGCAGCAGCTTCCGGCAGCCGTTGCCGACGACGGATTGCTGGACATCACAATGATTAAGCCCATGCACTGGTGGCAGGTGTTGTTCCGCATGCGTCGCCTCTACAACGGTACCATCTACTCGATAGGGCACATCCTGCACGCACAGGGCAGCAAGATACGCATAGAGTCGTCGCCCGAAACGCCGTTGGAGGTAGATGGCGAGTGGCTTGGTGGCACCCCCGTAGAGTTCAGAGTGCTACACCGCGAGGTGCGTGTCATAGTGAACAAGTCCTTCCTTGCGAAGCTGAAATAGGCGCTTCGGTAGCGCAAGACTGTGGTAGCGAGATTGGGAGGGTAAGGAGTATAATGATATTAGGGAAAATAGGGAATTTAGGGAGAAATGGCGTAATAGCCTTAAACGCTCTCTAAATTCCCTAAATTCTTTATCCTCCCTAACTCACAAATCACGCACGAATCACGCATACCCCACCCCCGTGATTGCGTGATTCCGTGATTTGCGTGATTAGTGAGATTAGCACGTAACGACAAAGGAGTGCGAAAATGGAAAACTACCTATGTTTTCCCATTCATCTGTGTGATAGTATCCACGAAGATAGTAGATAGAGCTGTGGCATCGAGCGTTGTTACAAGGGTCATTAAGGTGCGTAGTAACCATCGTGTAGTTGATGCCGAGAGGGTGGGTACGGTTAGATAAATTGTTGATATTAAGGTTGTTGACAAGTATTCGGGGCTTGATATTCTCTCTACGCTCCCTATACTCATTTAATTGCCTAAACTCACTGCGATGGCTGTGGCTATGTTGGTGATATTGGGGTAGATAGCGAGGTTGGTGAGGTTAGTGAAGTTAGGAAATTTAGAGAGAGTGTTAGGGTTGCTGTGCCTACCTTAAACTAAACTCCCTACTCTCCCTAAATTCATTAAACTTCCTACTCTGTTGAAACTCCCAACCCAATAACGCGAATCACGGAATCACGGAATCACGGGGGGTAGGGGTGCGTGATTCGTGCGTGATTGGCGAGTGATTGGGAGCGTGATTGATAACGCGAATCACGGAATCACGGAATCACGGGGGGTGGGGTGCGTGATTCGTGCGTGATTGGCGAGTGATGTAGGCGGGCTCGCCCCAACTCCCACCTAAAAAGAGTAGGAGCCGTACCCCATGGGGTGCAGCTCCTACGGCTTTGCGGATTATACGATGCAACGACTATTTAGCGCTGCCATAACCCGAGAACGGATGTATCGAAACCACGTAGCATGCTCCATATCGCGTATCGCCAGTGAGCTTGATATTCGAATTGCCATCAGCGATTGATACCTGATACTCGTTGAGCAACGGCGTCTTGGGCTCTTTAACCAAGTCATCCGAGTCGGTAATCCACAGACGTGTTACAAGACCCGTAGCATTATCAATCTCGTAGCCCCACAAGGTGGTTGCGTGGTGTGCCGAATAGAGGTTCGACGAGAGGCTGATGGTCAAACCCGCCATTCCGTGTTCGAAGGCCTCAACGACCAACTTCGAGAAGTGTGCCAAGCGCTCTACGCCCACCAAATCGGTGCCATTACCCCACTCCATATAGTTGTTGTAGCATGTAGCATAACCAACTGTACTCTCGTAACCACGATACATGTAGGGCGTCACATCGCTCCAAATATCCTTCCAGTATCCACCTTCGGTAAGGGGTACGGCCTGCGAGCCCGGCGAGGCATACTCTCCTCCGTTCAGCACACCCTCAAAGTACCAGGGGATAGCCTGCTCCATGTGACCGCCCTTTCCATTATCCCACTCGGTGTGGTAAACCTCCATCAATGCCAACTCATAGGGCCCGAAACTCTCATAGCTCTTGGTACCGGGACCCGAGACAGCCGTAGCAGGCAACGTGTTTCCCGCTGCAACATAGCGGTCTTGGAACCACTGAATCATGTTTGAAGAGGTTGCTGCCCAACACATGTTTATATCGCCATTGTCACCGGCAGCCTTCTTATTAACATCATACCATCCCGAAGTGAGCGTTACGCCATCGGCAAATACAGTCGTAAGACCCGTCTCGGTGACTGCCTCCGCGCTGATTGTTATCTCGTTTGACTTAACATCGCCCTTCATTGCATATACAACATAGTCGCCAGCTGCGGTTGTCACAAACTTATTACCGTTGAGAACGCCTCCATCAACATAGATTATCGATGAGTCGGTAACATCCACGCCCTCCTGCGTCACGCTAAACTGCGTAAAGTCAATGCCATTTGCCTTGATTGTAAGCTCGGTAGCCGTAAGCTCGATAGGCTTCTCTACCTCCTCCTGCTTCGCAGTAGCCTTGACCTCCACCGTGTTCGACTTAACACCGTCATAGACAGCGAAGAAGCGATAGTCACCCGCCGTAGTCGTAGTGAAGCTCGCACCATCGACTACCTGAGCTGAGTTCGTGCCAACCTCGCACCAGATATCGCTCTGGAAGGTTATATCCTCCTCGCCAAGAAAGACCGTAAACGTTACCGCGTCGTTGCCGTCTGCCACAATCTCCGACTTCGAGGCTTGGAGATAGGGCTCATCGGGCTCTGGTGCTGCCACCGCCTTAACCTCCACCGTGTTCGACTTAACACCGTTATATACAGCGAAGAAGCGATAGTCACCCGCCGTAGTCGTAGTGAAGCTCGCACCATCGACTACCTGAGCTGAGTTCGTGCCAACCTCGTACCAGATATCGCTCTGGGAGGTTATATCCTCCTCGTCGAGAAAGACCGTAAACGTTACCGCGTCGATGCCGTCTGCCACAATCTCCGACTTCGAGGCTCTGACATAGGGCTCGCCGGGTGTCTGGGGCGCTAAAACCTCAACCTCAACAATATTGGACTTCACGACACCGTGCATGGCAAAGAACGAGTATGTGCCCACCTGCTCGGTAACAAAGGTGTTATCAACCAACTGCTCGTTGCCGGCAGCAGTAGAGCGATAGAATGTTGCCGACGAGGTTACATCCTCGCCATCCAACACAGCCGTAAACGTCACACTCTCGCCAGCAAAGACCTCGCTGCCATCTGCCGTGAGCGTGAGTTTCGGCTCATCGACGGGCTCGTTCATCGCGGGCTCCTCTTTGCTCTCGCAGCCAAGCAAACCCGCTGCAAGAAACATCATTAAATATAAATATAGGTTCTTCATAACTTTTTAGATATAATCCATAAACAGGATGCTTTTGAATCTATTTTATCGATATTTTTCTCTTCATGCTACTCCACACGGCGCAAAACAATATCGGAGTTGGCAAGGTTCCACAGATACTGCTGGTTGAGCCAAATTGCAGGATAGTAAACCGTACCCATGTATTTGTCCGAAGTGTTGTAGTAGGGCTTGATGGTAATGGTGTTGCCATCTTCCGAAACCTCCACCGGGAACGAGACGTCGGCGTTGTCCTTTGTTGTCGTATCCGTACCAATGAAATAGAGGCAGTTGCCACCAACGGGCGACTCGTTATAGAAGTATTGATTGAGAGCCGTGGGCATTGTTACCACATCGCCCTCACCAATCTGCAAGAAGAGTTTGGGTCCATAATCGCGGTATGCCAACTCGGGATTATCGTTCCAATATGAGGATGCACTCATGTAGTCTGCCGGATAGGGGGTCTCAATGGGGTTCTCCTGATAGTCGGACTGGAACGGCCAATTAAGGATGACAAGACGATTCTGCGAACGATACATCTCCTCGCTATACTCATCCACGCCCTGCTGGATAACAACCCTCGCATTGCTGATAGTGCAATCACGATCTTTGGTGTCATAGTATGAGTAGGATACCTCCCATGTTCCAACCAACGACTCGAACAAATCCGACTCTACGCGCTGGATTTGAGGCAGTGACTCGGTAGAGGCCTCTACGGTCTCCACGCACTCCGCATACTCGGCATTGGTGGCACGAACGATTGCCGTATATTCCGTATGATACCACAAAAACTCTCGCTCGATAACACATCCCTGCTCCGTGGCGGCTGCGGCAAGCTGCTCGGCAGTCAAATCTGCACCACGACCAACGATTTCGGAATCGACATAGCCCTTGTCGCGCTCTAAATCTACATCGGCAGTTGTGTTAAAGGCATACTTTATCGCATTGGCGTGCTTTGCCTTGATAACAATAGTCATAGACTCATGCTCCTTGTTGGGTGTCGGGTAGATAGATACATCGAGCGTAGGAGGCTCTGCCGACGCCTCCAACGTTGTAAACGGAACTGCCACGTAGTTTTCGGCACCATCTGTATCTACGTATGCAACTGCCACATAATAGTTCGATGCAGGCACCAAACCACCCCACTCGCTCTCCTTGACCTCTCGCGTGCTATAATAGATTGAGCCCTGCGAACTCTTAATCAACGAGATGAGCTGCGATGCACCATAATTGGTGATAATATTGTTGTAGTTATACTCGGGCAAGACATAGATGTAGTAGCTACTTATCGACTCACTCGGCGTGGTTATAATCTTCACAAACGTAGAGCTAATTTCGCTCAACTCTACCGCTACACTCTCATCCGACTGTGGCTTCGACAACGTCGAAACCTTCTTAACCCTCACTTCGCCGGTTATCGTTCCCTCGGCATCGCACTCTGCGGCTAATATCCAATACTCAAAGCCCGCCTTGATCGACATCTCTCTGCCGTCATACGAGCCGCCATCGATCCACTTATACGATTTAACGCCCTGCTCCTCGATACCAAACGAAGCGAGCCATCCAATCTCGGTCGGCTTCGACTCCGGGTCTGTCGGATCTGTGAAGAATGCACTGGCAACGACATCGAACAAATAGGTACCCTCCATATTGACAGTGAAACTGATAAAGTCGTAACCTACCTCATCAACAACAATGTAGTTGTCGCGCGCCGGCGTCTTGAACTGCAACTTCTGGACGCTACTCAACAACGAGTTGGCATCATCGCGCACAACAAGCAAGAGGGTGTAGTCCCAGCCATCATCCAAATCCTCGATGGTGACCGTAACCTTATCCTCGACCTTACCCTGGTTGTAGTCGAACCATGTAGGCATATCGGGGACATCAACCTGCTCGACATCCTTTGAGTAGAAGAAACCATAGGTACCGGGCAGTGACGACTCAATTTCGAACGAGAAGGTCGTCTCGGTAGTCTCGATAGGGGTTAGCACAACCTCCGGCTTCACCGGGTTATTGGGCTGTGGCTGTGGCTGCGGCTGTGGCTCCACCTCGGGAGTGTCGCTCTTGCAACCTCCTGCGACAATCGCTACAACGAGCGAAACGAATAATGACAGATAATACTTTCTCATAAACCTTATAGGTTGTTAATAATTAGGTAGTTAAAAAATATTTATTTTTATTGCTTTTATATTCACGTTTTACACAAAACAACATTCGCGGACAAATATATACAAATATTTTCAAATTTCAAAGTTTTTAACACAAATCGCACATAAGAGCCGGCATACATCTTGCGCCGAATATCGTTTTTGACTATCTTTGCACCATGGATTTCAAACTTGTATCGGAATATACACCGGCAGGGGGACAGCCCGCAGCCATCGAACAAATCGTGAGTGCCTTTGGCGCAGATGCCGGGGGCGTAACGCTCATGGGTGTCACAGGCTCGGGCAAGACCTTCACGATGGCAAACGTCATCACCCGGCTCAACAAACCAACACTCGTCATAAGCCATAACAAGACCCTTGCAGCACAACTCTACGGCGAGTTCAAGAACTTCTTCCCCGAAAACGCCGTGGAGTACTTCGTATCCTACTACGACTACTACCAGCCCGAGGCATACATCCCAACGACCGACACCTACATCGAGAAGGACCTCTCGATAAACGACGAGATTGAGAGACTCCGACTCAAAACCGTGGCTACGCTACTCTCGGGACGCCGTGATGTGATTATCGTGGCAAGCGTATCGTGCATTTATGGCTGCGGCAACCCCGACGACTTTCACGCAACAGCAATAGAGATAAGGGTAGGAGAGGAGATAGAGATGCGTACGCTGATGCTATCACTCGTAAATGCACTCTACACACGCACCGAGCTCGAACTACAACCCGGCACCTTCCGCGTCACGGGCGACACGATAGACATCATGGCTGCATTTGGCGAGTTTGGCAACCAGTGCTTCCGCGTGATGTTCTTCGACAACGAGATAGAGGCGATATACAGCATCGACCCACAAACAGGTCAGAAGCTCAACCGCCTCGATAGCATAACCCTCTACCCCACCAACCTCTTTGTAACCACGCAGGAGCGCATAAACAACGCCATAGAGCAGATATACCTCGATTTAGGCAAGCAGATAACCCACTTCGAGGAGGAGAACAGACCGGTTGAGGCACAACGCATAAAACAGCGCGTGGAGTACGACTTGGAGATGATCAAGGAGCTTGGCTACTGCTCGGGCATCGAGAACTACTCGCGCTACTTCGACGGTCGCGAAGAGGGCTCACGCCCCTTCTGCCTCATCGACTTCTTCCCGCGAGACATGCTCACCATCATCGACGAGAGCCACGTCACCGTGCCCCAGATACGCGGCATGTATGGTGGCGACAGGGCGCGCAAAGAGAACCTTGTCGAGTACGGATTCCGACTGCCGGCAGCCAAGGACAACAGACCTCTGAAATTCGACGAATTTGAGGAGCTATCAAAAAGAGTCCTATACGTGAGCGCCACACCCACACGCTACGAATTTGTGAAGAGCGAAGGAATCATCGTTGAGCAGATAATACGCCCCACCGGACTTATCGACCCGGCACTCGACACACGCAAGACAAAGGGACAGATAGACAACATCTTGGAGGAGGTGACAGAGACCGTAAAACGCGGAGAGAAGGTGCTCATAGCAACCCTAACAAAGCGAATGGCAGAGGAGCTGTCGCGATACCTCGACCGCGTGGGTGTATCAAACCGCTACATACACTCCGACATCGAGACCTTGGAGCGTGTGCAAATCCTCGACGACCTGCGCGACGACAAGATAGATGTCTTGGTAGGCGTAAACCTCCTGCGCGAGGGTCTCGACCTTCCGAACGTCTCGCTTGTCATAATACTCGACTCGGACAAGGAGGGCTTCCTGCGTAACGTACGCTCTATAACGCAGATTGCAGGACGTGCTGCGCGCCACCCACGTGGACGCGTGATACTCTATGGCGACAGACTCACCGACTCGGTAAAGCAGGCGATAAAGGAGAGTAATCGCCGCCGCGACATCCAGATAGCCTACAACTTCGAGCATGGCATCACACCTCGACAGGTACAGAAGAGCAGCAGGCGTCAGAACGCGCTTCTTGGCGAAGACGACAGGGAGGGCAACAACAATCTATATCTTCTCGACCGAGTGGCATCCGACTCAATAGCAATAGCCGCCGACACCACCTCCGACTACCTCCTCTCGCCCGAAGAGCTTACGGAGGCTATAAACCGCGCTAAAACGGATATGGCAGAGGCAGCAAAGAGCCTTGACTTCCAACTTGCAGCAAAGCACCGCGACAGGATGCACGAGCTGGAAAAGATGCTTAAAGAGCGCCAGACCGAGATACTAAACCCATTCTCGAAATAGGCTCCACCTTCGACACTGCCGCCAACATCCACCTTGGTGCAACACAAGCCCGAAGACCTACTAAACCCTCTCTCGAAACAGGCAGCACCTTCGCCACTGCCGCCAACACCTACCCAAAATAGGCGAATCTCTTCGCACATTATTATGCAATAAATGCGCTATATCCGCATATTTATACACAGACAATGGCATAACCCGCACGACACCTCGCAGGCAACATATCGAGCCAAGAATGACAAACGTCGCCCCACTAATAGCAGAAGAGAGACATCGGCGAGCCAACAACGGCGAGCCGCGCTCCGCTAACGAGGCTTATACGAGAGAAAGGTTTTATCCGAGAAGAAGAGCACGACGCGCTCCACGTCGCCATGCAACTTTTGCGCATCACCAAAAATGAATTCCGGAACACTTTTTTGCTCCTGCGAACTCTCCGAGATTTGGATATTTTCGTGCGCAGCAAAGAGCGATAGGGGATCGTTCGAACCCACAGCGGGAGCAGGGAGCTCCGAGCCAACAGAGGTCACCCCAGAGCTTCGATAGACTACGTCGGAGTCGAGAAGCAGCCAATCCGGATTTACATCGGGAAAGGCTCGCAGAATCTTTACGACCAAATCGAAACTCGGCTTATTACGTCCCGACAAAATATGGGACAATCCCGACGGCTGTATTCCCAGGTGACGAGCCATGGTCGATGCCGACATCCGCTTATCTTGCAGCAAAAACTCTATCTTCTCCCTCATAATCTATATTTTTCACAAATATAAACATTTTATTTTTGTAAACCAAATTTTATTTACAAGTGTCAAGTTGTAGCGAGTGTTGATAATGTTTACAACTGTAACGCACGTCATTATCGTTAAATAGAGATATTGCGTTTATGTCAAATATGGTTTATGTAAAAATTAGATATGTGCTCTATTTAAGCATATTACATCGTTATACACAAAAATAACCCACACGACACACCTAAATACCAAGACAGCTCAATTAGCTGTGTATTTAACTTTATATAGAAAATATATTGTAGCTTGTTTTAAGCGTATTACGCCACATAATTTAATAATTTAACATGGGCTAAATAGTGATAGATTGCGGCTTAAAGTTGGAGTGTCTCGCTTGTTACGGCTGTAACTTTCAACACTCTATTTACAACTCCACTTTGTTTACATTTGTTAATATTGTCGCGGATTTACAATTGTCAATGGATTACATTTGTAATATGGCTTGCTGAATTATTACAAAATAAATGCGAAAAAAACATCTTTTCGATAGTTTAAGCGCGAAAAGATGCTGACAAGCTATATTATGTTAAAAAGAGAGTGGTGCAAATGTTTTCAACAACATCTACACCACTACTATACAACGTGTTACGTAGTTATCAACACTGCTATACTAACGCAACGACTCTGCTATTTTTGCAAACTCTTCGGGAGTCAAAGAGAGCTTCTCACGGGTGAAATCTACATCTTTTTCGCTGTTCATAGGTATCAGATGTATGTGTGCATGGGCTACTTCCAAGCCCAAAACCACCGTTGCAACCTTCCTACATTGTGTAGTTGCCTGGATTTTCTTCGCAATCTGCTTTGCAAACAGAATCATCCCCTGCAACTCATCGTCTTCGAGGTCGTAGAAATAGTCCACCTCGCGCTTGGGAACCACCAAAGTGTGACCCTTGGCAAGAGGTGCAATGTCGAGGAATGCGAAGTAACGCTCGTCCTCTGCAACCTTATAACAGGGAATCTCACCTGCTATAATTCGTGAAAAAATTGATGCCATAATTCTATATCGGTTTTAGAAAAAATTTACTCTATAACTCGTCGCATGCAACACCACCCCACAACTCCCCTATCCACCATCGACAACAACCGTTGTAGGCTAAAACTTCGGGCAGGCAAGGTTTAGGAGTTGAGCTGTCGCTTCACACTCTCGATGCCTCGGATATTGCGAATATCATCCAGCACAGCATTAAGACTATCTATATCCTTCACATAGATACTTATCGTACCCTCGAATATTCCGTCGTGACTCTGTACGCTAATAGCTCGCATATTTATGTTGAAGTCGGCTGTGATAAGTCGCGTCAAATCCAGAATAATTCCCTCGCGGTCGATACCATGTATCTCTACGGTTGCCAAATACGACACCGCCTTGTGCTGCGACCACTTTATCTCCTCCTTGACGATGTTCTGACCAAACTGCGCAGCAAGACGCGTGAAGGTATCGCACGTCTGTTTGTGCACAATAATACGCCCCGTAGCAGGGTCACGATACCCCACAACGCTGTCGCCCGGAATAGGCTCGCAACACTCGGCAATGACAAACTCGGGGTCGCTACCCTCGCCATCGTCGCTCGCAGCAACATCGTCGATAGTTGCCAACTCATCATCGACATCGTAATCCGCGCTATCGTCACGCTCCTCCTTACCCGGAATAAAGAGCTTCCAGAATTTGAGAATCTTGCGTGAAGAGTTCTCTTTGAGCAGCTTGTCAAGGTTATCGAGTTTGATGATGCCCGCACCAACCTTACTATACAGCTCATCCTTATTGCGGCACTCGTATGCCAACATCAGCTTGCGCAATACACGCCCGTTGAGCATGACATTATGGGCGGCAAGACGCTCGGTGAGCTGCTGCATACCATACTCCACGCTGTTGTCGTGCTCTCTTTTAAGGTAGTCCTGCACCGCCTGACGCGCCTTGCTCGTAACGATAACATCGAGCCACTCCGCCTTGGGGCGACCATTCTCGGCAGTAATGACCTCCACCTGATCGCCACTTTCGAGGCGTGTTGTCATAGGCTTAATCTTGTGATTTATCTTGGCAGCAATGGCATGGTCGCCAATCTTGGTATGAATCTCGTAGGCAAAGTCTATGACCGTAGAGCCATAGGGCATATTCACCGTCTCGCCCTTGGGCGTGAATATCACAACGTCGGACTTATAGAGCGAGAGCTTGAAGTTGTCGAGGAACTCGTGGGCACTCTCGGTGGGGCTATTCAGCGCCTCGCGCACCTTACGCAACCACTTATCCAAGCCATCCTCCTCCTGCGATATCGAGGCGTGCTTATACTTCCAGTGTGCCGCGAAGCCACGCTCCGCAATATCATCCATACGCTCGGTACGCACCTGCACCTCGACCCATATTCCGTCGGGCCCCATAACCGTCGAGTGCAACGCCTCGTAGCCATTGCTCTTGGGCATGCTTATCCAGTCGCGCAGGCGGTCGGGCTTGGGCGTATAGATGTCTGTCACACACGAATATATCTGCCAACACTGCGTCTTCTCCGAGGGGAAGGGCAGGGTTTTGAATACGATGCGTATGGCAAAGAGGTCGTAAACCTCGCTAAATGGGATGCCCTTGCGACGCATCTTGCTCCATATAGAGTAGATACTCTTTACACGCGCCGTCATCTCGTATTGAAAGCCGTTGCGGTCCAGCACCTCGACAATAGGCTTCGTGAAGCGCTCGATGAACTGCTGACGCTTGGGCTCGGTCTCGTCAATCTGACGACGTATCTGCTCATACTCATTCGGGAAGCGATGCTTCATGCAGAGGTCTTCGAGTTCGCTCTTTATGGCATGCAGGCCAAGACGATATGCCAATGGCACAAAGAGATATATGGTCTCGCTGGCAATCTTAATCTGCTTATCGTGTGGCATGGCACCCAACGTACGCATGTTGTGCAGACGGTCGGCAATCTTTAAGATGATAACCCTGACATCGTCCGAGAGCGTGAGCAGCACCTTTCGGAAATACTCCGCCTGCTCGGATGTATCGGCATTAAATACTCCCGACATCTTTGTCAGTCCATCCACCATCGAGGCTATCTTCGGCGAGAAGATGCGCGAAATATCATCTATCGTGTAGTCCGTATCCTCCACCACATCGTGCAACAACGCCGCAACAACCGACTTCTTGCCCAGACCTATCTCTCGAACAGCTATGAGCGCCACCTCCAAGGGGTGTATAACATAGGGCTCGCCGGAGCGACGGCGCACACCCTTATGCGCCTCGCGTGCGGTGAAGTAGGCACGCTTAATGAAGTCCCAATCGCCTTCGCGACGGCAAGTATTAGCCTTGCGGCAAGCCTCTTGCAGCTCCTGCCACTTCTGCTCAATCAATATTTCGTCTTGCTTGGTGTACTCCATAATCCAACCTAATATATGCTATACGACCAAAGCCCAACACACGACCACCTTTCAGTAAGCCGTGTGGGGCTGATTTATCATATTACGTAGCTAACTACCCTACCTGCATAGCCTCGCAGCTACTTGTTGCGCGCCTCCTGCATAGCGTCGCAGCTACTTGTTGCACGCCTCCTGCATAGCGTCGCCGCTACTTGTTGCGCGCCTCCTGCATAGCGTCGCGCACACGCAACTCTATCTCCTCCATCAGTGCGGGGTCGCTCTTCAACGCCTCCTTAACGGCATCACGTCCCTGACCTATCTTTCTGTCGCCATACGAGAACCACGAGCCCGACTTACGAATAATCTCATAATCGACGCCGAGGTCGATAATCTCGCCCAACTTCGAGATACCCTCGCCAAACATAATGTCAAACTCCGCCTTCTTGAACGGGGGCGCCACCTTGTTCTTCACAACCTTGACCTTGGTGCGCGTGCCGAGCTGCTCCTCGCCATCCTTGATTACCGATGTGCGACGTATGTCGATACGCACGCTTGCGTAGAACTTCAAGGCATTACCACCCGTCGTAGTCTCGGGGTTACCATAAATCACGCCAATCTTATCGCGCAGCTGGTTGATGAAGATACATACGGTCTTGGTCTTCGATATCGACGCCGTGAGCTTACGCAGCGCCTGCGACATGAGGCGAGCCTGCAAACCCATCTTCGAGTCGCCCATGTCGCCCTCGATTTCGGCCTTGGGCGTGAGCGCTGCCACCGAGTCGATGACGATGATGTCGATGGCGCTCGAACGAATCAACGAGTCGGCAATTTCGAGTGCCTGCTCGCCATTATCGGGCTGCGACACCAAGAGGTTGTCCACATCGACACCCAGCTTCTGGGCATAGTAGCTGTCGAAGGCGTGCTCGGCATCGATGAAAGCTGCTATACCACCCGCCTTCTGCGCCTCGGCAATAGCATGTATTGCCAACGTAGTCTTACCCGACGACTCGGGGCCATAAATCTCAATTACACGGCCCTTGGGGTAGCCACCCACGCCCAACGCCATATCGAGCGTTATCGAGCCTGTCGAAATCACCGGCACGTCGGTAACCGAGTCGCTCGACATACGCATAATCGAGCCCTTGCCAAAATCCTTTTCAATCTTATCCATCACTGCCGACAGCACCTTCAACTTATCGGCATTTACCTGTACTTTCTCTGCCATAGCGTTATATTTTTTTTCGATTATTTCTCATCCAGCAATCTCACAATTTGTGTATAGGCATCCTTCGTATCCACCTTTGTGATGATGTGTGTTACACGCGCCTCGCTATCGAGTAGAAACGTGGTGCGCACGATGCCCATATACTCTCTGCCATACATCTTCTTCATGCGCCATACGCCCATAGCCTCCGCCAACTGATGCTCGGTATCGGCAAGGAGCGTAAAGTTCAGGTCGTGCTTCTTGCAGAAGTTCTGGTGCGACTTCACGCTGTCGGGACTGACACCCACAATCTTATAGCCACGTGACAACAGTTCCGCCTTGCCATCGCGCAAGCTCTGCGCCTCCAACGTACACCCCGAAGTATTGTCCTTGGGATAGAAGTAGAGCACCGTGGGCGAGCCCTTCAACATCTCGTGGTTAAACATCTCTCCGGCGTCGGTCATCACCTCAAATGCAGGGACCAAATCCCCTATCTTTATATTGCTCATTTCAAATCGTTTTTAGTCGTTAATATCTTCCATAAAAATACTCTCAAAGTTACGCATTTTTTTTCATACGTCCATGAACTATACCTATATTTTTATTTATGGCGACATCAGCCCACTCTATACTCGCCTGACCGCCCTTACCTGCTCTCTGAAATCTCTCTCCGTGATATTCAGCCGTGAGCGACATGCCGGACAACGTATAGCGCACTCGGTATCTACCCGCTGCATCAGCGCCTCCGAGTCGTTGGCATCATTCGCAGAGAGCGCAGCGTAGGTAGCATACTCCGTATGACGACCACAGTGACGACAATCAATTATATAGCTGATGTTTACAATAGTATTTGACGCTGTTTTCATAGTCTTACTCCTGTTTTGTTGATGCAAAGATAGAGCCCCATTTTGACAATTTGCGTCAAAAAAATAAACCGCTATGAAAAGCGCAAAAAAAAAATGACCGAGGCTGAATTATCAACCTCGGTCACAAGCGAATGTCTAACTAATATACTACAATGCGCCAGTATAAGTCCAACGCACCTTCTTGTTCTGATTCTCCTTGAATCCGCTGAGCCATACCTGACCCTCCAAAGTCACGGTATAAACATCACCCGACTTCTCAACATAAACCATACCGGGGCAAGGATATGCAGGATACTGCATTGTCTGCAACTCGTTATCCTCGTTGTAGTAGGTAAACACCATGGGCGAGTCATTACCGCTTACCTGGAACGCCTCGGGGTTGTAAGAGATGTCCCAATCCTCGAAGCCATTAACGAGTGTATATGCACCCTCCAAAGGCATGCCATCAACAACCTTATTTGCATTGAAGCAAACAGATGCAGTCACACCATCCTCGTTCGTCATCTTCCAAATTTCACCACGACCATCAGATGTCTTGCCTGAATATTTTGCAGAAGTCAAAACAAACTCCAAGTCAGCCTCGAAAGCGACACCCGGATTCACGAAGTCGTGATTCTGGTTGGGGTCGGTAGCGATAATACCCTCGAATACGGCATCAATCTTTGTTCTAAGACCGTTTACGGCGTGCAACGTAAGACGATAGCCCGACTCCAAGTGCTCAACATCCATATAAGAACCCTCGGCAAACATCAACGTAGCCTCGTAGTCCTCAATCATGAAGGTCATGTTGCTATAAGATGTGAGAACATACTCGCCATCAAGCGAATATCTTGCTTCGGGGATAATACCATCACCCACCTCCGAAGGAGTTTGAAGGCTCATATCGATAGAGTAGCCAGCAGCAGTCTCAATCGACAAATTAAACCACTCGCTGGGCTGATAGTGCGAACCAACTACACTCGTAATAGTGGTATTGATAGTAGTGTCGTTGTAGGGGATGGGAGGATTGCCGATATAAGCGCTCGAATTTGACGGCTCCATAACACCCTCGAACAAGTAGTTAACCTCGGCACCACCATTTGCAATACCCTGTACCAAGATTCTGTAACCCTCGCTAAGGTGAGAAACAACCATGTGACCGCTTACCATATCGTCGCTCTTACACCAGAAATCATACTTGCTCTCGCCAAATGAGGCATCAGCATCGAAGATATACTCGCCCTCGGGCATAATACCCAAAAGCTCGCCGGTACTTCCAACCTCAACATTCATAATGAAGTTCTTGTCGAGCTTCATCATGCGCAACTCAAACGAATTGGTATTGTTGTGTACACCCTTGATAATGCAGTTTGCAGCCTCGGGAGCAGCAGGATAAGCATATTCCTCGGTAGTAATCTCTACAATCTCCGAACCAACACGCACTACGCCGGTACGAGCAGCTGCCTTAACCTTGTAGGTAGTACCGGGTGTAAGGTCCTTGATAGTTACCTCAACAGTTGTGTTGATGTCGATGTCGGTACCATTAACCAAAATAAGGTCAGTCTCGGGAACCTCGTCGGTTGTAACTACGTATGTCACCTTCTCGGCATTTGTAGATGTTACGCTGAACGTGATTGAGCTGTTGGTCACTGCACCTGCTGTAACACTAACCGTAGGATCTTGGGGTTTAGCCGTTGTCATAGTAATGGTCTTGATAGCTGTAAGCTCACCACTCTTTACGGCTGCTGCTACGTTGTACTCCGTATCCTTGTCAAGGTCCTCAACAGTAATCTCTACTGTCTTATTCACCTCAACGGCGCTACCGTTAGCCAAGACATCCTCGGCTGTGGGTACCTCCGAATCATAGAGCATGTATGCACAAGACTCTGCATCGGTTGATGTTACGGTGAAGGTGATTGACTCGGTGGTTACGTCACCAGCCTCAATCTCTACCGTGGGGTTTGGCGTGATAACCTCAACGGGCTCATCCTCCTTGCAACCTACGAAGGCTACTGCAAGAAGCGCCACTGCAAACAAATAAAATCTCTTCATAAAAAAATTAAAGTATTAAAGGAAAATTTAGGTCTCAAAGGTAGCATCTTTTTTCTTATGAACCAAACTTTTGGCAGAAAAGATTGATAAAAATGGGGTATATATAGAAAACTTCGGGGCGATTTATGACGCGCCGCAGGCGCTTGACAGGCGGGCTGCACCCTTGGCAGCGGGGCGATGTGCCTTGATGGCGTGAGCAATTCAAACAAAAGAGCAGCGCAAAGAGTAGCGCAAAGGTAGAGAAAGGGAAGCGCAAGAGTAGCAAAAGGGTAGAGAAAGGGTAGCAAAAGAGTAGTGAAAAGGAGAAGAAACCGCCGAGCAGAGCGCCACACGAGCGAAACACCACCCAAGCGGAGCACCACCCAAGCGGAGCGCCACCCGAGCGAAACACCACCAAGCGAAGCATCATCATGCGGCTCTGCCACGCCACACCTCAACTACCCTTCCGCCACACCTCCACTACCCTTTCGCCACCCCTTCCGCCACCCTTTCTCTACCCTTTCACTACCCTTTCACTACCCTTGCGCCACAAAAAAAAGAATCCGAGCCCCCTCATTCGAGAGAGCTCGGAAAGTGTCCGGACCGAAGTCCTAAACCATTAGATTACTCCATGGGCATTGCACCAGTGTAAGAGATCTTAACCTTCTTGTAGCCATCAGCAATCCAGAGGTAACCGCTCCAAGATACGTCGAAGTTACCAGAACCTGCATCGGTGATGTTGAAGGCGCCATCAGCTACCCAGAATGAGTACGACTGAGGTGAATCATGGGGATCCAAAGGACACTGAGTAAACTTCTGCTGGCCAGGAGTGTAACCATACCATGACTCGAAGCCATAGCAAGATGTATATGTACCAGCTACTACACCGTTCTCAGTGAACGTAGCGTCGAGGTAGAGGCTGAACTTATCACCAACCTCATTAGTAAAGTCCCAAGCACGGATAGTCTGATTACCCTCATTATCTGACTTCAAACCGCTATATGTGCAAGTTGTGAATACGAAATCCCAATAAGCAGGAATCTCAACACCGGGGTTCTCGAAGGGATACTGTGCATACTCGTGTGTACCTACAACACCCTCGAACGTGAAATTATAGGTGGTCTTCAACAAGTTCTTACCAGAGAATGTAAGCTTGTAGCCCTCTGCCAAGTGCTCAACAGCCAAAGTACCCTCTGAGAATCCTATCGATTCACCCTCCTCCTCAAAGCGCATCCAAGTATCGTTTGCCGACATAACATAGTCAGTGCCACCGATTGAATAAGTGCCTGCGGGGATGATACCATCGTAGCCCTTGCCCTCTGACTTAACATTGAAGCAGAACTCGTAACCATTGCTTGAAGTAGCATAGAGGTAGAAGTTTCCGCTGCTTGCCTGACCAACGACAGTGTCAATTGTAAGGTCATAGGTATTCTCATCATAGGGGATAGGAGGATTGCCAACAGATGACCAATCATCGTGAGCCTCCATAGGACCAACATAGCTGTAAGAGTATTCTACGCCATTAGCATCAGTACACTCAACAGAGATGTCATAACCATTGTCGGTGTGAGCAACTACCAACTTACCACCCGCTGCCAATGTAACATAGTCGGGATTGTAAGAAGCTGACCAGCTAGCATTAACATACAACATGTTTTCCTTGTACTCTGCATAGAAAGGATACTCACCCTCGGGGATAACGTTCATTATAGTACCAGTGTGAGAACCAGAGATATAGAGAATCTCGCTTGTCTGCTCGGGCTCATAAACCCACAACTCGAAAGCGTTGCTACGACAAGCACCCTTCATTGTGCAGTCACCCTCGCCGGGAGTAGGCTCCGGCTCCTGGGTACCCTCACCGGGGTTGAGGAAGCCCTCACCTACGCCATCCTCGATGCGACCCTCGTAAACAAATGCGAAGTTAGCACCGCTGGTAGTTGTAACGTCACAAGTAACCTTGTAAACACCGTTTACGTGCTCAACAACTACATTACCACCCTGAAGGTACTCCGACTGAGCCATACCATCAAGCTTAACGTATGAATAAGCATCAATTGTGTAGTCACCCTCGCCACCTACAACGTAAGTAGCAGCGGGAAGAACGTTCTGGCTCTGCGCGGGGCAGTACATATCGAAGAAGAACTCGGTAGTCTGGTCGATTGTGCGACCCAAAAGTGCGAAGTTAGACGAGTTGTAAACGCGGCCATGCATATACTCCCAAGCATAACCAGGAGCTGCGCCACCCTCACCGGGGAACTTGAACTCGTTAGCACCTGCCCAATCCCACTGCTTACGCATAGTAGTTGCAGTGTAGGTAGATGTAACGGTATCACCATTCTCACCTACGAGGTTCAAAGTAAGGATATAAGCCTTGTTAGCAGTATCGTGCTCAACCTTCAAAGTAGAGCCCTCAACCAACGCTACGTAAGACTCATCCTCTTTGAGAACAAGGTGTGAGTCGTAGCTCGAACCGCAATACATGCGATACTCACCAGCCTTTACGTTACCCTCATCATCCTGGAATGTGCTGTAATCCTTTGCCCAAGTATAAGTAGCTGCGGGAAGAACGCCGTCAGTTACCTTGGGGAAGTGGAGCTGAAGCCATGCGCTGTACTTATCGTCATCCTGAGTGTCGATCCAGAAATACCAAGTGGTACCAGGCTCGTTACCGAAAGCAGCACCAAGGTCAGTGATAGTTACCTCAACAGTGTTCTTATCAGGCTCTACGTAAGGAGGATTGCGGAAGTCACCGCCAATCTCCGAAGCGGGGATAACACCCTCGAACGAGAGCTTAAGAGCTGTCTTCTCTTCATCGTCGAGGATAACGTCGAGGTCGAGGCCATAACCCTCAGTCTCGAGGTGAGTAACAACAAGCTTACCCTCGCGGATAGCAACCATGTCGTAGCCAAGCTGGTAGCTTGAACCATCACCGTGAACATAGTAGTCATAGTCTGTCTCTACCTCTGCCTCGGGATCACCCATAAATACTACGGGATACTCGTTTGCAGGAAGGATATTGTGCTCTGAATCAACACAATTTACGGTCAAGTAAACCAAGCCACCGTTGTTAAGGTGAAGCCACAAACGATACTCCTTGAATGAGTTCAAACCACCCTCAACGCGGGCAATCTTAATCTCCTCCTCGGGACCATCGGGACCATCAGGACCATCGGGTCCCTCTGCCTTCAAAGTAGTAAGCTCGATAGCATCGGCAACCTTAACCTCCTCGCCATTGCGTGCAGCAGCGATAACGCCATAGGTAGTCTCTGCGGTGAGCTCCTCAACGGTAACCTCAACTGTCTTGTTTACCTCAACAGCTGTACCGTTAGCAAAAATGTCCTCGGCGGCAGGAACTGTCTCACCATCGTAAACGAGGTAAGCAACAGCCTCTGCGTCCTTTGATGTAACTGTGAAAGCGATGGTGGTCTCTGTAGTCTCACCAGCCTCCAAAGTCACTTCCGGAGTAACAACGACAGGCTCGTCAATCACCGGATTGTCCTCCTTACAGCCTACAAAAGCCGTAGCGAGCAACGAAAGTGCTAAAAAAGAAAACTTTTTCATAAAAATAAAAATTTGAGATATTAAGGTTTATCAGTGCAAATATAGGTTAAAATCAATAATTACGCAACTTTTTTCATTAAAAAATTAGTAACAATTTATTAAAACTTTGCAAAAACGCCCTTTTTGGCTATCGCTGACGAAACATCGAGGGCTCGATGGGCAGTACTCCGGTTCGCACCATATCGAGGTACTCCTGCGCATCGGAACAATCTTCACGACTGAGAGTTATGATGTCGCCATAGTACATATCGCTCAAATTGCCATCACTATCCTCTACCACACCCGCAAAGAAGAACTCGAAGTCGTACCACAAGCCCATAACCTCGGGCGAGGGTGTCGGGCCAAAGAGCAGCGAATCCTCCAAAAATGCCTCGTCGCTATACTCGTCACGGGCAAATCCTTCGTACCACCAATAGTAGATGGGGCACGTGGGGTCATCGACAATAGCCTCGACAAGCACCAAGCACTCTGCCTCTTCGGCAAGGGGCGCATAAGTCGGGTCGAGAGCCACAATCTCACCAACATCCCACACCTTGTGTATCACCACATTCTGGATGGAATTTGAGCCCTTCGTAGCCGACTTGGTCGTGAAGTGCTTGATGGTGATATGCGACGTGGGGTGGCCATCGACACAACCAAAAGCTATCATGGCATACTCCGTTTCGGGCATGAGCGGCGTAAGCATCTCGCTGAATGGCTCATCGTATATTGCCGGAACAAAGTATTCGATCATGGCGTACATCTTCGACAGCTCGTCTTCGGGCATATTATCCAAAGTTGCCGCCGAAATCATCAGCGCGGCATACTCCTCGTTGCGCGACGGCGTGATGCTCATCTGTGCCGTATAGGGCGTAATATCGGCAATGGCTATATCGAACTCCAAATCGGAGAGCTGCACCTCACCCGTGAGAGCATGCTCAATAACGGGCTGCGAACACATCACAGGCACCTGGTCGTCGCTCACGGCAAAGACCGAAACCATGTAGTTGGTATTGGGCGTGAGGCGATGAGAGATATCCGTAACTCCACGCATACAGAACGACGCAGGCGCCTTACCGTCGCCATCGACATATCCGCGGAACATTGTAAAGATATGGTTGCGCATATCGACAAGCAACTTGTCGGTGAGCTCGTTGCCCTGAATAACATATCCGGGACTCATGGCGTCGGCAACATATACATAATATAGTCCGTCGTAGCCATCCTCGGGCGTTACAGCAACGTTGAGTATATTACCCTCGACCGTGCACTCAACATCGAAGTTGATACTCTCCAACTGTGGAGCAGTGGTGCTCACAACGGTGTAGTTCACGTCGGTGGTAACAGTGTAGTAGTCACCCGTGAACTCCACACCATAGCAATAGACGACATACTCGGTAGCAGGCATGAGGTTGATGCCTCCATACCCAATCTTATCACCCGTCACAAGCCATCCCGCCTTGGTAAGAAACTCGTGCAGACCGAGGTTGGCAGCTGCGGCATACTCACGGAAGTAGATTACATCATCCTCGATAAGTGCCTCCTGCGTGGTGATACCGTTCACCTCGAAATAGCGCTTGTCGGACATGAAAACGATATACTCCGAAGCCTTATCTTTGGGTAAAATATCGAGCGAAAACGAGACATAATCCGACGAAATATTCTCGAACTCGAAGTCCGCATCCTCAACAGGTTGCATAGCGCCACCCCCGCTCTTCTCGCAGGCAACAAAACCCATTGCCATAAACAGCAACGCAGCAAAACCATAAAGACGAATGTTTGTCATACACAATATATTTATCATTAACCAAGGCACAAAGATATATAAAATATAGTATTGTGCGACATTTTTTTGATTAGATTTTCGGTTTTGGTCGAAAATATTGGCACTTTTCGGAACAACGACACACTTTTTTTGATACCTTTGCAGGTATATTTTCGTGTACCACAGAGTGCACGTTAAAGCCCAAACCCTATGAATAAGAACTACGCCGCACAGATTAACGAGAGCATAAACCAGCTTTTCAGCTACATGGCAGAGCGCTCGTCGCAAAACGAAATGGCACGCATACGCGCAGCCTACGAACTCGCGTCCGAAGCTCACAGCCACCAGCGTCGCAAGAGTGGCGAGCCCTACATAATACACCCCATTGCCGTAGCATCAATCGTGGCGCAAGAGTTGGAGTTGGGCGACAACCCCATAATTTCGGCATTCCTGCACGACGTGGTGGAGGATACGGAGTACACAATCGAGGATATAAAGGAGCGTTTTGGCGAAGATGTCGCATTCTTGGTGGGCACCGTGACAAAGAAGAAAAAGGAGAAGTATGAGCACTCGAAACAGATAGACAACTATCGCCAGATACTCGAATCGGTACACTACGACGTGCGCGCACTTCTGATAAAACTCGCTGACCGACTGCACAATATGCGCACGTTAGACAGCATGCGCGCCGACAAGCAGATGAAGATTGCGGGCGAGACCGACTACTTCTATGCCCCGCTGGCAAACCGCCTCGGCCTCTACCACATCAAGACCGAGTTGGAGGACCTATCGTTCCGCTATCGCTGCCCGCGCGACTACGCCATGTTGGAGAGAGAGCTCAACCTCGAACGCTCGTCGGACCACCCGCGCCTGATGCGTTTCAGCGAGAAGATTTCGGAGATTCTGGCAGCAGCAGGCATCGAGGCGCGCACCGAGGTGCGCTACCGCAAACCTTACAGCATTTGGCGCAAGATGCAGGCACGAAACAGCGACCTGCGCCATGTCGATGGCAAGCACTACATACGCATCATCTACCCCAACGACACAGCTCTCTCGGAGAAGGTGATAAGCCTACACATCTACTCCATACTTACCGACACCTTCAAGGAGCGTCCCGGCAGCGTTGCAAACTACATCGACGCCCCGAAAGAGAATGGTTATCAGAGTTTTCACGTAAAACTTTTGAGCGAGCAAGGCATCTGGGAGGAGATACACATATCGTCGGAGCGCATGGTACGCAACTCGCGCCTCGGATGCACCGCCGAACGCACGGAGGACAACCTGAAAATGTGGCTCAAAAAGTTCAAAACGATACTGCAAGAGTTGGCATACGACGACCGCGATGCAGACTTCATGAACGGCATTACGTCGTCGTTCTACAACGATGATATAATGGTACTTACGCCCAAGGGCGACCGCGTTATTCTACCCAAGGGGGCATCGGCGCTCGACTTTGCATTCGAGATACACAGCAAGATTGGCGAGAAAGCTGTCTATGCACGCATCAACGGCAAGCTGATGTCGGTATGCACGACGCTGCGTCGTGGCGACTGCGTGGAGATTGGAACAGCGGAGGATGCTGCACCACGCATAGAGTGGTTGGAGCATGTCATGACCTACCGCGCCAAGCGATTCCTGCGCAACTACTTTGCCAACACCCCGCGTCTTGAATACGAGCTATGCGAGAAGTGCCGCCCGCTACCCGGCGACGATGTAGTAGGCTTCCGCGCCACCGACGGCACCATAACGCTTCACAAGCGTAACTGCCCCAATGCTATACGTTTGGCTGCACAGCACGGCGACTCCATAATCTCCATAAACTTCGAGGAGAACGAGGCATTCCTCTACCCCGTGCGCATCCGCATCAAGGGCATCGACCGCTACCACCTCATGAGCGACCTGATCGACTGCATAACCGACAAACTGCAGCTTTCGATGATGGGCTTGGCTACCGAAAACATCGACCGCATAGCCATATGCACCATCGACTTTGCCGTGCACTCGCTCGAAGAGTTGCAGACGGCAATGCACAGCATCTCTCACATCGATGGCATCGACGAGGTGACACACATACAGATGGATTAGCACACCGCGACATAGCCCAATATTCATAAATATTGGGGCTCGGCGTAATATTCTCGCCAATAGATGCGTTTATTTCGAGTAAAAATCGTATCTTTGCGAGATTATTATGCGAAACCTACTACACATATCGATTCCCATAATCGTCATTGTAATGACGGCGTGCGGCAGCAAAGCCCCAAACAGGGGTGACGAGGCGGCCCCGGACAACGTCATTGCATCCGTAAACCAAGAGGTGCTCACCACCGATAGGCTCATGCTCGACATGCCCGCAGGACTTGTCGGCACCGATAGCGTGACCTTTGCCCGCATGTATATCGACAACTGGGTGCTCACACAGCTGAAAATAGACCACGCCAAGGAGGTGTTGTCGAACTACGAGAGCAACATCGAACGACTTGTCGAGGACTATCGTCGCTCGCTAATCATCCGCAACCTCGACCAATACTATGTCGATCACGCGATTGACCTCGACATTAACGACCAGCAGATATTGGCACATTATCGCGCCAACAGCGCATCGTTCCGCCTCGACCACACACTTGTCGAGGGTATCGTAGTGCGCACGCCCGAGAACTTCCGCAATACGGCAACGCTTAAAACGGCACTCGAAAGTGCCAAGAGTGGCGATTCGTCGGAGATATTGGCCCTCTGCGAGAAGCACGACCTCTACATCATAGACCTTTCGACGTCGTGGGTGTCGTACGACGACTTTTTGAGCAACCTGCCTACCGAACGTTCGCGCTCGTATGACAACCTGTTGCAAAAGAGTGGCGCACAACAGATGTCGGGCGACGATATGACCTATCACTTCATCATCACCAACACGGCACGCAAGGGCTCGATAGCCCCCATAGAGTATGTCGAGGGCGACATTCGCCGCATGCTCTACTCGGAGCGTCGTGCCGCCATAGTCAAGCAGTATGAGAACGAGCTGCGACAGAGTGCCATGAGCGAGGGGTGCGTGAAGATTTGCGATAGCGTGCTGCGCAACTCCGTTCTCTACACACCCGCACCACCATCTCCTGCCGAGGAGCTCGAAATACGCGAGATTGACGAGATGGAGGAGGCTGCAAAGATGCGCCAAAAGGGGTTGGCGACACAAGAGTTCAATGACAAACATAGCGACAACGAGAGCCATGAGCTGTTGTAACGCGAGATAGATAACGCAAAACGCATAAAACCATGATAACGAAACTAACGACACTTTTCAGACATCTGCACCACGTGCTGCCCATGATTGCCATACTTGCAGGGGTGCTCCACGTAACACCTCTTGCGGCGCAGCAGCGACGTCAGGTCATGCTCGACAAGGTTGCCGCCGTTGTTGGTGGCTCTTCGATATTCCACTCCGACGTACAGGCATACGCCGAGGAGCTTACACGTCAGTACCGCGAGATGGGCTTCACGTCGGACCGCGAGCCTATGGACGAGGCATTGGAGGCCCTCATGCAGCAGAAGTTGCTCTACAACCAAGCCCTCCTTGACTCGGTGCAGGTGAATACGAGCGACATCTCCGGACGCATCGAGACCTATCTGCAAGCCCTCATCGAGCAGGAGGGAGGCATAGCGGCGTTGGAGGCAAAGGAGCATATGCCCATCTACACCTACCGCGAGATGTTGCGCCAGCGCTACGAGGAGCAGAGCTATGCACAAGCTATGCAGAGCGAGATAGTGAGCAAGGTCACGGTGGTACCGGGCGAGGTGGAGCGCTACTACGAGCGCATCGACAAGGATAGCCTGCCCATAATCGGCGACCAGTATGTCTATGCCCAAATCACGATGTTCCCGCCCTCGCTCAAAGAGGCACAGCAGCGTACGAAGGAGCGTCTGCTCGACATGCGTGAGCGCGTCATCACGGGACAGACGAAGTTCTCGGTATTGGCACGCATGTACTCCGTAGATGGCTCGGCAATACATGGTGGCGAGATGGAGCCTATGCCCGCAACATACTTCGTGCAGCCCTTTGCCGAGGCGTTGGAGAAGTTGAAGCCGGGACAGGTATCCGAGATTGTCGAGACCGAGTATGGCTTCCACATCATCGAACTTATTGACAAGAAGGGCGACATGTATCATTGCCGCCACATCGTACTCCGCCCCACCTTCACACGCGAGGAGCTCATGCTGCCGGCACAACGTCTGGATAGCATTGCCAACCTCATACGCAAGGACTCGATAACCTTCGAGGCTGCAGCCTTGCAACACTCCGACGACGCCTCGTCGAAGATGAATGGCGGCATCGTTACCAACCACGACATCTTGGCACGTCAGGGTGTCTATGATGGTGCGCGCCTCACGGCAACACGCTTTCTCAAAGAGGATTTCGGTATGCAGGGTGGCAAGTCGCTCGACGACTACAACGCCCTTATGCGCCTGAAAGTTGGCGAGGTGTCGAACTCGTTCCAGACAACCGACCTCATGGGTAACCAGATGAGTAAAATCGTTAAGCTCGTGGAGATTATACCTTCGCACGTAGCATCGCTCGACGAGGACTACATACGCCTCGAAGAGATGGCGCTGATGGATAAGCAGGAGAAGGTGTTTGACAAGTGGTTAGACGAGAAGATAAAATCGATGTACATATACATCGACCCCGACTACCGCGACTGCGAATTTAAGAATAAGAATTGGGTGAAGTAACACATTGCTCACCATTAACCATTAAGCACGAACTTGAAGCACATGCGTCGAAAGCATATTACACCCTTTATGGCGATGTTGGTTGCTACCGTAGGCTTTATCTGCGTGGCAAGCGGCACCTACCGCGACCACTTCGCAGCTGCCACGCCCCCCCAAACAACATCGAAGCCCACACAGCGTCGAATGATTGATATGATGGCAGACGACTCCTACTTCATCGAGAAGGGCGACTCCACGATATTTATCCTCGTTGGCAACTTCGCAGCCCACCACAATGGTGCTATAATCCTTGCCGATAGCGCCGTGCGCTACTCGAATCAGAGTTTCGAATGTTTTGGCAACGTGCTTATAAACCAGAATACGACCTACGTCTATGGCGACCGCGCCTCGTACAATAACGATAGCTGCGTTGCTACGGTCTATTCCGACATTGTGAAGATTGTCGATGGCGAGGCTACGATGTACACCTACCACTGCAACTACGACACGGCGTTGGAGGTTGGCGAGTTCTATGGCGGATGCTTTGTCGAGAAGGGGGAGAGCCTCATGGAGTCCGAAAAGGGTTTCTATAACACACAAACACACGAGCTTACGGCGGTAAACCGTGTAGAGATGCGCAACGAGACCTACATGATGCATGGCGACTCGGTGATATTTAATACCGAGACCGAGGATGCGCGCTACTTCACAAACTCCAACATCTGGAACGACAAGGATGACTACCTCTACACCGACGAGGGCAGCTACACCAAGGCGCGCGACCTACACTACTTGACACGTAACGCCTATCTGCTCACCACCGAGCAGGAGGTGTGGAGCGACACCATAGAGTATTATCGTACTGATGGTCACATCATAGGACGCAACAACATACAGATGGACGACACGACCAACAAGTTCATGGGCTTTGCCGACTATGGCGAGTGGTGGGATGAACCGGGCAATGCACTCTTTACGCGTCGTCCCGTAATGATAAACTACGACCCCATACAACCCGACTCGTTGTTCCTTACGGCAGATACGTTGCGCATCTACACCATATCGGCACTCCCCGCAGCCACAAGCAGCGAGGAGCAGAGCTCTGTGGCAGACAGCACAGCACACAACAGTGCCATGGCATCTGCGGAGGGTCGAAACATCGAGGAGCACGCCATAACAGATGGCAAAGCCGAGAGCGAGGGTGCACATGACGGCGTAGCCGAGGAGCTGCCCGAGACACCCATAGGCGACAACGCTACAACATCGGACACAACAAGAGAGAGTGGCGAGGCTCCCCTACCCGAGGAGCCAAAGAGCGGTGAAAGTGCAGAGCTGCCGACAGCTATCGCGGCAGAGGAGGTGACACATGGCGAGGATGCCACAACGAGCGACGTTGCAACCGAGGCCGACACCACAACACCCGCTGAGCAACCCGATTCGGACCCCACCATGAGAGTCGACACAGCATCAGTCACCACAACAGATAGCACAACACTCGACACCGCCGCAGGCGACAGCATAAGTCTGACAACAAAGCAGATACGTCGCATAGCGAAACTCGAGGAGCGTGCCCTACGCGACTCGATACGCAACATAGCACGCGCCGAGAGGGACTCGCTCAAAGCCATAAAGCGCGCCGAGCGCGACTCGATAAAGGCAATCAAGCAGGCAGAGAGGGATTCGTTGCGCTACATACGCGACTCGCTACTCGACATCAAGCTCGACTCGATAGTGGCGAAGCGTCAGGCACGTAACAGCCGCCTCGCCGACGAGGAGAAGGCTCGTTTGGAGCGCATAAAGCAGAAGGCGGACGAGCGTCATCGTCGCAAGATTGACAAGGCGAAGGCTCGCGCTGCACGTCGCGGCAAGGAGTACACGGGCGAGGATTATACTCTCGACACGATGGCCACAGATACGTTGGGGGGTCGCATGCCACAGGATAGCGTAGTCGGAGGACGCGACAGCCTCGCAATGGACTCATTGGCTATGGACTCTACGGCTATGGACTCTACGGCTATGGCTAACGTGATACCTGCCGACAGCGTGTATAAGATGGTCAAAGCATACCGTAACGTAAGGATGTATCGTAGCGACACGCAGATAGCTTGCGACTCGCTTGTAACGTTGAATACCGACTCGATAATACGCCTCTACCTCGACCCCGTATTGTGGAGCGAGCAGAACCAGATTGTGTCGGACTCGATGGCAATTTATACCGCCGGTCAGCTTATCACCAAGGCTCACTTCATGGGCGACCCGCTGATGGGCACGGAGATAGATACCACCTACTACAATCAGGTCAAGGGAAAGGATATGGTTGCCTACTTTGCCGATGGCGAGGTGTGCCGCAATGTGGTGGATGGCAATGCCCAGACGATATACTACATGCAGGACGAGGATAACCCCACGGATGTTACAGCACTGATGTATATCGAGAGTGCGGGCATCACATTCTACTTGGACGAGGGTCAGATGGATAAGATTACCTATCGCCAGAATCCGGAGTATGTGCTCTACCCCATCAACATGGTTCCCGAGACGCAGGAGCTGCGCCTCCCCGACTTCGTGTGGCACTACGACAAGCGCCCCGCACGCGACTCGATATTCGACCGCACCATACGTCCATCGAAGCGCGAGGCACAGAGCACCAAGCGCAAGCCCAAGTTCCCCATTACCGACCGCATAAACTATGACCGTCGTCGCCTCACCGAAAACGGCATCTGGGAGGACCGCGCCGACGAGCTCACACCCGACATCATAGAGTGGCGCGAGTCACGTAACCGCAACAGACAATAGCCATGAAGCTCATATACAACACCATACGTCGCACGATGCTTGCCATAGCACTCCTATGTGCATTTAGCTCGACAGCCCAGGCTCAATCCACCGTCGTGGAGGAGAGCTGCGACCCTCACCGCACACGTCTTATCCCCTATCCCACGGCAGCGAGCGCTGCCGAGCGAGGCTTGGAGCAGCAGCGATATATGCAGCCCCTGACAGCGTGGACAACAACTGCCGAGGGCAGCCTGCACAGCGAGTTTACCTACCCATTCTCGTGGATCGAACGACAGATATTTGCCCGCGTCGAGCCCATGGGGCAGCCCTACGAGCTCTACATCAACGGCAGACGTGCCGGAGCCTCGACAAATGGCTTTGCAGCTGCGGAGTTCAACATCACAAAGCTCTCGGAGGAGGATAAGAATAGCGTTGAGCTGGTGCCTTTGGTCGGCGACAACGTGACAGCCATAGAGTGTTTCGACAAAACAAACTCACCCACGCCCACAATATATATCATATCACAGCCGCGCGTGCGCGTGCGCGACGTGGCGTGGCGTGCTACAAAGGGCATGGGGAGTGTTGTAAATGCCGATTTCAGCGTTGTCATGCACAACGAGACTCTCGGAGAGAAGAGCTCACGCCTCTACTATGAGCTCTATCTTAACGACACCATACGCCTTGTTGGCGGACATCTCGACGTGAAGCTCGGCATGCGTGGCTGCGACACCATGCGTTTTGGAGCCCCCATCCCCGACAGCGTGCTGTGGAGTAACAGCAACCCTATGGCATTGAGTCTGCGTCTGCACAACCGCATTGCAGGACGCGACGTCGAGTTTTACAACATCGCTGTCGCCATGCGCGAACTCCTCTTCGACAACGGCACCTTCCACCTTAACGGAATACCGGTAGAGGTCGAGTGGCATGACATGTCGCCACTATCGACAATCGAAGATATAGCGAAGGCTGTGAATATGGGACATAGCGCCATAAGATTCACGGCGGGATGTGTGTCAGACGAGGTTTTGGAGTACTGCGACGACAGGGGTATATACGTAGCCCTCACCGCCCCCATAAACTCATCGAAGTCGGGTAAGTCGCGTAAAAGAGGCGGCAACCCATCGAATAACCCCGCATGGCGCAACGACTATGTGGTGCGTAGTTGCCAGATGATACACTCCACGAAGCGTCACCCCTCGGTAATAGCCTACTTCCTTGCGGACGATAGCGCCAACGGTATATGCCTCTACGAGAGCTACCTTGCAATGAAGGCGATAGCCCAGGAGCGACCCATATTCTATCGCGACGGCGGCAACGAGTGGAACAACGACAGATAGTATATGGTACCGAAGATATAGGCGACCCCGATAGTGTGCAGACTATCGGGGTCGTTATCGCTATATTCCCAACGTTCGCTATCGATTGTTGAGCACCGTGCCGACAATAAGGTCCGTTGCTCCGAGGTTGCTCTCGGTATAGGTACGTGCCGCGTCGCCACACCTTTTGAGCTGCACGTCATCGTCACGCAAGGGGGCAAACCACAACGCCAACTCGTCGTAGCTGCGGATGCTGCACGCTGCACCATTTTCTACCATGTCACACGCCTCCTTAAACTTATGGTACTTCGGACCAAAGGCTATTGGCAAGCCGAAAGTCGCAGCCTCCAACGTGTTGTGAATACCCACGCCAAAGCCACCACCTATGTAGGACCATGTTGCGTAGCCATATACCGACGAGAGTATGCCCACGGTATCGAGAATAAGCACCTGCACATCGCCGAAATCGTCATCCTCCTTCGACTGCGTATATCTAACAGCGCCACCCTTTGTCTGCCGAATGATGCGATTTATGCGCTCCTCATCCATCTCGTGCGGCGCCACGACAAAGCGTATCGAGGGGTTGTCGTTGATGAGCTGCTGCAACAACTCCTCGTCGGGGCCCCACGTCGAGCCCGCAACAAAGAGGCGACTATCGCCCTTGAAGCGCTCGATAAGCGGCAGGGGCACAGCGTTGCGCGCAATGGCTGCCACGCGGTCGAAGCGTGTGTCGCCAGCAACAACGACATTGGTGTGTCCGAGCTTCGCAAGCAACGCCTTCGACTCCTCGTTCTGAACAAACATCACCTTGAATGTGTGCAACGCCTTGCGCCATGCACCACCCCACCAACGAAAGAATACGGAGTTGGGGCGAAAGATTGCCGACACGACATAGCTCTCGATATTGCGACGACGCAACTCCGAGAGGTAGTTGAGCCAAAACTCATACTTGATGAATATCGCCACCTCGGGCTTTACAATATCGAGGAAACGTCTTGCATAACGTCGGCGGTCGATGGGCATATAGAATATGTAGTCGGCACCGGGATAGTTCTTGCGAATCTCGTAGCCCGACGGCGAGAAGAAGGTGAGTAGAACCTTTATATCGGGGCGTTGAGCCTTAATACTCTCGATGATAGGACGCCCCTGCTCAAACTCACCAAGCGATGCTGCATGCACCCATATAATGCGCTCACCGGGCTTGATACTACTCTCTAAACGGTCAAAGATATTGCGTCGTCCCTCCTTCCACTTACGAGCCTTGGGGTTGCGCAGTGCGGCTATGCCGACAGCCTTCTCGTAGAGGAACATACCTACGTTATACAAACACATCGTATTGCACTGTTTAGTTTATGCGTGATTAGCTATACAAAGGTAAGAAAAAATATGCTGATATGCAATCCCCGCCCATCTTTTATTACAATATTATATAAATAGGTATTCAGCACAGGGGAATGAAGAGGGGGGGAGTGGTTAGGGAAGTTAGAGAGGTTAGAGATTGTTATAAGGTTATTACTCTCATTAAATTCCTTAAATTCACTAAACTCCCTATTCTCCTTAAACTCGCTTTCGCCGCCCTACCATCACAACAGAGTGATTATAAAGTGTGTAGTTTTAGGCGCACACAGTTTGGAAAAGCGCAGCTCGCCCATACCGCCAAAAAAATAGTGGCTATAAAGGATGAAATGCAAGGCTTGCGTAGTTCGAGAAACCGCAGTTTACTTAGCGTAAATGAGGATTTCGAGAACAAGCGTAACGCCGCAGTTCGCCTTTATAGCCGCTATTACATTAGGTTTTCGATATACTCTACCGAATACCTCCCATGATCATCAATCGTAATGGCAATAAGGTCGAATTGCATCTTATGAGGAAGATGGCGCAATGTGCGATAGAGTGTGGCTGCTCGTCGCAACGATCGCATCTTTCGCCCATCAATGCTGTCGAAGGGCGACTGCCATCCGCTTATGTGGCGCGTCTTAACCTCGATAAAGTGCATCGTATCGAAGTGCTCGGCTATAATATCAATCTCGTAACTCGCTGCACGCCAATTGCGTTCGACAATATAGTAGCCCTGCTCGCGCAACCACTGCACAGCAGCCTCCTCGCCTCGATTGCCAATATGTGTGGTGATGCCACTCATCAAACGCCCTATCTGTTCAAAAGGAACGAGATGTCGTCACCGGGCTGCACCTCATAGGTCTGCTTACCCTTGTGGAATATGCGCATGGGACGCGAGCCAATGAGCTGGATACCCTCGTCGTTGATGCGAAGCATGCAACCCTCGCGAAGACCCACAACATAACGGTTGCGGTTGGCAGCAAGATACTCCAATATGCGCTGCTCTCGCGTCTCGCCTGCATGACCCTCGGGGTTGGCGTCGAGATAGTGGGGGTTGATCTGGAAGGGCACCAAGTTGATGGCACGGAACGACTCGGGCTGCACGATAGGCATGTCGTTTGTTGTGCAAATCGTGGGACAAGTGACGTTGCTACCTGCCGACCAACCTACATAGGGAGTTCCCGCCTTCACGCGACGCTGTATGGCACTCAACAGGCCCTCTTCCTGCATCTTCTTCAAGAGAGCAAAGGTGTTACCACCGCCAATAACAATAGCCTGTGCGCTGCGAATAAAGTTGCGCTTGTTGATTACACGGTGTACCGAACGTACCTTGATGCCTATCTCGTTGAAACGATCCTGCACCTTGCGCTCATACTCGTCGTACGAGAAGGTTACGGCGGCATAGGGTACAAATGCTACTTCGGTCACACCCGCCAAAGTCGTTGCAATCTCGTTGATTGGATATTTGAGATAAGCCTCGCCGGCATTGGTAGAATTGGAAATTAGCAAAAGATTCATAATACTCTAATTATTAGTTAGTTAAAATAGTTTGTCAAAAAATTAGCAATAAAATTTCTCGTCATAATGTCAAAGATAATAAAAAAAGTGTTACTTTTGTACCGTCCCGATAAAAAAAATGTTGATTCGGGGATTAGAGTAGCATGATATTTACTACTATAATGTTTAACTAAAACTTATTTATTATGTCAGAAATTCAGTCAAAAGTTGTCGAGATCATCGTTGACAAGTTGGGTGTTAAGGAGTCAGAGGTAGTACCTGAGGCAAGCTTCACCGCACACCTGGGTGCAGATTCACTCGATCAGGTTGAGCTTATCATGGAGTTCGAGAAGGCTTTCGATCTTCAGATTCCCGATGCAGATGCTGAGAAGATCACTACCGTAGGTGACGCTATCAGCTACATCGAGTCACACAAGTAGTAGATGATTCGACACTTCGTGAGTGAAACTATATAAAGAAAGGTACATTGAAATGGAATTGCGCAGAGTTGTTGTTACTGGTATTGGCACAATAAATCCGCTTGGCTCGACAGTTGAAGAGTATTTCAACAATCTTGAAAAGGGGGTTAGCGGTGCCGCTCCTATAACACACTTTGACGCAAGCCAGTTCAAGGTGCGTTTTGCTTGCGAGATTAAAAATTACGATTGGACTCGATATTTCGACCGTAAGGAGGTACGAAAGTATGACCGCTTTGCGCAGTACGCAATGATTGCCGCCTCGGAGGCAGTTGCCGATGCAGCTCTTTCGGAGGATTGTAATCGTCGTCGTTGTGGCGTAGTGTGGAGCTCGGGTGTCGGAGGTATCGAGACATATTTCGACGAATGTATGGACTATGCCAAGGGAGATGGTCTCCCTCGGTTTAGTCCATTCTTTGTACCCCGCATGATTGCCGACCTCGCTGCCGGACACATCGCCATGAAGTATGGATTCATGGGTCCGAATTACAGCGTTACCTCGGCGTGTGCGTCGTCGAACCATGCACTCATCGACGCCTTCAACCTCATACGCCTGGGCAAGGCAGAGCTTATCGTAACAGGTGGCTCGGAGGCCCCTATCATCCAGACGGGTGTGGGCGGTTTTAGTTCGATGCAGGCGCTCTCAACGCGCAACGACGATCCGGAGCATGCCTCACGACCTTTCGATCGTGACCGCGATGGCTTTGTCATTGGCGAGGGTGCCGGTGCGCTGGTGTTGGAGGAGTTGGAGCACGCCTTGAAGCGCGGTGCAAAGATATATTGTGAGGTTGTAGGAGGCGGCATGTCTGCCGATGCACACCACATGACGGCTCCCCATCCCGAGGGTACAGGAGCTATATTATCGATGGAGGAGGCTCTGCGCGATGCGGAGCTAAATCCGGAGGATGTTGATTACATCAACGTTCATGGCACATCTACCCCATTAGGTGATGTTGCCGAGTTGAAGGCTCTGGATGCCGTATTTGGCGATGCCCTGCCTTCGATAAGCATATCTTCAACAAAGTCGATGACCGGACACCTCCTTGGTGCTGCCGCAGCCATCGAGGCGCTCGCCTGCATAATGACTATCGTGCGTGGCGTTGTGCCACCGACAATCAATGTCGAGAATCTCGACCCCGCCGTAAATCCCAACCTCGACCTCACACTCGGCACAGCACGCAAGCGCAATGTCGATGTGGCATTGAGCAACACATTCGGCTTTGGCGGTCACAACTCTACGGTGATATTCCGCCGTTTTGCAAAATAGAGAATCATCTTATAAACATCCATATAAGACCATGTTCGACTTCTTGTTACGTCCACTGCGCCGTCGCTTCGGGCGCGATAAGGCTTTCTATGCAGCCATAGATAACATGTTTGGCTTCGTGCCACACAATATCGAGCTGTATAAACTCGCCTTGATACACAAGTCTGCCTCGGTAGAACTCGAAGATGGATCGTTAGTAAACAACGAGCGCCTCGAATTTTTGGGCGACGCCGTAATAGAGAGCATTACATCGGACTACCTCTTCATAGAGTTCCCCGACCGCGACGAGGGCTTCATGACGCAGGTACGCTCGAAGATTGTATCGCGTCAGTCACTCAACCGCATAGCATCCGAGATAGGCTTGGACCGTTACGTAATATCGCACGCCACAGGCAACATGTCGCAAAAACATATCTTTGGCGACGCCTTTGAGGCGATGATGGGTGCCATATATCTCGACCAAGGCTATAACTTTGCCAACCGATTGCTTATCAACGACATATTTGGCAAGCATCTGAATATCGACGACATATTGCAGTCCGAGACCGACTTCAAGAGTCGCCTTATAGAGTGGTGTCAGAAGAGCCACTACTCCATAGAGTTCCGCACCGAGCATGACAAGGGTCACAGCTCATCACATCCCACCTTCATCTCAACGGTCTATATCGATGGCATCGCCGTGGGCTATGGCTCGGGAGAGTCGAAGAAGGAGGCGGAGCAGCGCGCATCGTTCTCGGTGTCACAGACTTCGATATCGATAAACGACGAGAAGAGCGCAAAGATTCTCGACCACTTGGATAAGATAGCCAACTAAACAGAGTGCCAAAGAGGGTGCACACAACGCCCAGACGTAAGACGCAAGACGCAAGACGTAAGACACAAGCGCAACACACAACGCAAGACGTAAGACACAACGTACAACGTACAACGCACAACGCAAGCCTACTACCCCACTTACAGAGCATGAAGAACATCGTAGATAAGATGCGTTCGCGAGGTGTTGAGAGCCTCGATGACGACGAGTTGGTAACGCTCGTTGTGGCGGAGAGTGCAATCGACGAAGAGGCTATGTCCATCGCTCGCAACGCACTTACGGAGCATGACAACTCGATGTCGCGCCTCGCAGGACTCGACATGGCTCGTCTGCGTATGGTGTCGGGCATGGGACGTCGCAGAGCCGAGAGGCTGAAACTTGCAGTGGAGCTTGGGCGCCGAGTAGCGCTTTCGGAGGCTCCGACAGCAGACAAGATAGATAACGATAGCGATGTAGTACGACTGATGCAACCCCTAATCGGAGGCTTGAAGCACGAGGAGTGCTGGGTGCTCTATCTCACATCGTCGAATCGCGTTATCGAGCGCATGCGCATAAGTCAGGGTGGTATTCAGGCGACGGTCGTAGATTGCCGCCTTATCATAAAGCGCGCCTTGGAGCTACTATCCACGCGCATCATCCTCACACACAACCACCCGTCGGGTAGTGCAACACCAAGTCCGCAGGATAGAGCATTGACCGATAAAGTGAGAGCTGCGGCACAACTCTTCGACATCGAACTTACGGACCATGTAATAGTTGCCTCTACGGGTCATTACTCGTTCCGTGCCGCGGGAGAGCTACGATAGCTCGCAAAGTCCCCGCCTACACCACCTAAAAAGCGCCACACGTGGCGTTCATCACCCCGCCTAACAAAAAAAATCCGAGATACCGCAACTAAATTACGGTACCCCGGCTCCTGCGACTACTATTGGTAGCCCTACGTTGTGCTCGCCTATCGCTTTGTCTTATACGCTGCCCTATACGAGCCACGCGCCATCTTCTGCAACTTGTTCTTTATAAGGTTGCGACGCAAGGGCGAGAGGTTATCGGTAAAGACAAGACCCTCGATATGGTCATACTCATGCTGTATGACACGAGCAGGCCTACCCGTGAACTCCTCGTCGTGTTCCACGAAGTTTTCGTCGAGATAGCGCATGCGGATGCTTACCGGACGACGCACATTCTCGTGCAGCCCCGGCAGCGACAAACAACCCTCCTCGAAGAGTGACGTCTCCTCCGAACGCTCATATATCTCGGCATTGACAAACACCTTGCGGTAGTCGGCCAACGATGGGTCATCCTCGCCCCCCGGCGTGCAATCGACGATGAAGAGGCGTATGTTCTTTCCTATCTGGGGTGCTGCAAGACCCACGCCCTCGGCCTCTTCGAGCGTGAGGAACATATCCTCGACAAGCTTCTTGAAGTCGGGATAGTCCGGCGTAATATTCTCGGACTTGTTGCGCAGTACCTGCGAACCATAGATTACTATCGGGTATATCATAGTAAAAAAAATGTGTTAATTCAAAATCGTTTACTTCACTTCGGATGCCATGTAGTCTTGCAGTATTATCGCCGCCGAGACCTTATCTACGAGCGACTTATCGCGTCGCGCCATCTTGCCTATGCCACTTTGTAGTATGGTGCGCTGCGCCAATACCGACGTAAATCGCTCATCGTAGGCAACAACCCTCTTGTCGGGATAGGCGTGGCGCAGACGTCCCATGAGCGGTGCTATGAAGCGCATGGTCTCCGAGGGGGCGCCACTCATCTGTCGCGGATGCCCCACAACAATGGTATCGACCTCCTCGCGCGAGAAATAGTCCGCCAAGAAACGCTCCAACTGCTTGGTATCGACCGTCTCCAACGGCGAGGCAATGATGCCCAGAGGGTCGGTAACGGCGATACCCGTACGCTTGGTACCGTAGTCGATGGCTATCGTGCGCGACATCTATGCCTTGACCTTTGCAAGAAGGTGGCGCATGGCAACCTTGCTATCTACCAATCTGTACAACTCGTCGATGGCAACACGCTCCTGCTCCATGCTGTCGCGGTGACGCACCGTAACGGTTCTATCCTCCAACGTCTGATGATCGACCGTAACGCAGAAGGGTGTACCCACAGCATCCTGACGACGATAGCGCTTACCGATAGAGTCCTTCTCGTCGTAGGTAACGTTGAAGTCGAAGCGCAACATGTCGATAATCTCACGAGCAACCTCGGGCAGACCATCCTTCTTAACCAACGGCATTACGGCAACCTTGGTAGGTGCCAACGGTGCCGGGATGCGCAATACTACGCGCTCCTCGCCATTCTCCAACTTCTCCTCGGTGTAGGCAGCCGACATAATCTGCAAGAACATGCGATCCACACCAATCGAGGTCTCGACAACGTAGGGAACATAGCTCTCGCCACGCTCCGGGTCGAAGTACTGAATCTTCTTGCCCGAGAACTCCTGATGACGACCCAAGTCGAAGTCGGTACGCGAGTGGATACCCTCAACCTCCTTGAAGCCAAAGGGGAAGTTATACTCTACGTCGGTAGCGGCATTGGCATAGTGCGCCAACTTGTCGTGGTCGTGGAAACGATAGTTCTCGTCGCCGAAGCCCAAGGCACGATGCCATGCCATGCGCGTATTCTTCCACTCGTTCCACCACTTCATCTCCTCACCGGGCTGCACAAAGAACTGCATCTCCATCTGCTCGAACTCCCTCATGCGGAAGATAAACTGACGCGCAACTATCTCGTTACGGAAGGCCTTACCAATCTGTGCAATACCAAAGGGTAGCTTCATGCGACCCGTCTTCTGCACATTCAGATAATTGACAAAGATACCCTGTGCCGTCTCGGGACGCAGATAGATGGTGCTCGCTCCATCTGCCGTAGAGCCCATCTGCGTAGAGAACATAAGGTTGAACTGACGCACATCTGTCCAGTTGCGAGTGCCCGAGATGGGGCATACAATCTCGCAGTCGAGAATTATCTGCTTCAACTCATCGAGGTTGTTGTCGTTCAGAGCATCGGCAAAACGCTTATGCACAGCATCGCGCTTCGAAACGATGTCGGCTACGCGGGGCGATGTTGCCAGATACTGCGCCTCGTCGAACTGCTCGCCAAAACGCTTACGCGCCTTCTCCACCTCCTTCTGAATCTTCTCATCCTGCTTCGCCATCCAATCCTCGACAAGGACATCGGCGCGATAACGCTTCTTCGAATCTTTGTTGTCGATAAGCGGGTCGTTGAAGGCACCTACGTGTCCCGAAGCCTCCCACGTACGCGGGTGCATGAATATCGCTGCATCGATACCTACGATATTCTCGTGGAGCTTAACCATCGAGTCCCACCAATAACTCTTGATGTTATTTTTTAGCTCAACACCATTCTGACCATAGTCATATACGGCGCCCAAGCCATCGTAAATCTCGCTCGACGGGAATATGAAACCATACTCCTTGCAGTGAGCGACCAACTTCTTAAACAACTCCTCCTGTGTCATAGTCTTATACTGTTTCTAATTTTACTTTATACTCCATCTCCAAAAGTCGCGCGACGTACACGCCCGCGTACGCACACGCACATACAACCCACAAAGGTAGTACATTTTTGCAAATATCGCAACCCTACGCCATAAAATAGTGGTTACACAACCTCTCGACTCAAAGCCCGTTAGGCGTAAGGCTCCAACCTTGTGGAACGCCCCGTGCCAACGAAAAAAAGGGGGCGAGTTTAACGAATTTCGGGAGGGCAGGTGAGATTAGGGAATTTAAGGCGAGCAATAGCTGCCCATACTTACATCCACCAATCTCGCCTGCCCTCCCGAATCTCTACAATATCCGCAACTGCCGATTTTATCTATCGAAAGCCTGCGCTTTGAGGGCAATGCCCTCGCCGTCTGGCGTAACGAGAACCACACCACTCTCCTCCCTTGTGATGTGACCAATGACATCCACAAGACCAAGACGCATAACCTGCTCCTGCTTATCAAGAGGGATGGTAAAGAGCAACTCGTGATCCTCGCCACCGTTCAAAGCGGCAATAACCGGATCGATGTGCATCTCCTCGGCAAGTTCCGATGTCTGGCGCGCTATGGGTATGCGTTCCAAGTAGATGCGTGCACCACAGTGCGACGAGCGGCAAATCTGCCTTAAATCGCTTGCAAGACCATCCGAGAGGTCAATCATCGACGTAGGCACAATACCCTCCTCACGTAGTGCCGCAAGCACATTCTGCCTTGTACGAGGTTTGAGATAGCGCTCCAACAGATACTCATAACCCTCGAACTTGGGCTCGGGATTCTCCACATCCTTCAACACCCTCTTCTCGCGCTCCAAAAGATGAAGGCCCATATAGGCAGCACCAAGGTTCGACGTGATACATATCAAGTCGTGCTCCTTGGCTCCCGAACGATAGACGAGCTCCTCCTTGCGTGCGACGCCCACCGCCGAGATAGTTATAATCAGACCATTCATCGATGCCGTCGTATCGCCACCCACAATATCTACGCCCAACTCCTTGCACGCCTGCTCCATACCTTCGTACAGCTCGTCGAGAGCCTCGACCGAAATTTTAGCCGACACACCCAACGCAACGGTAATCTGGCGAGGTGAGGCGTTCATAGCCAAGATGTCGTTTACGCCACGCACGACAGCCTTATAGCCAAGATGTTTGAGCGGGAAGTAGCTCAAATCGAAGTCGATACCCTCGGTCATCATATCCGTCGTGAGGAGCATCACGCTATCACCCATGTCGATGACTGCGGCGTCGTCGCCGGCACCCATAAGGGTTGTATCACATCTCCTGCCAAGCTTGCCCGTAAGGCGGTCAATAAGTCCGAACTCGCCCAACGTTGCTATTTCGGTTGATTTACTCTGTGCCATAGTAACAAAATTTTGTGCAAAAGTACCCTTTTGATTGTAAAGTTGCAAAAAAAAGGCTACCTTTGCGTGAATTTTTTTTCTCTTGATAACTTTAACTTAAATAACAAAGAGATGTTAAATATTATACTTTTTGGAGCGCCCGGATGTGGCAAAGGAACACAGGCACAGCGTTTGGCAGAGCACTATGACCTATATCATATCTCTACGGGCGAGGTTATCCGCGCAGAGATTAAGCAGGGTACGGAGCTCGGAAAGAGCATGGAGGGTTATATTTCGCGTGGCGAGCTTGCTCCCGACTCGATAGTTGTGGAGATGGTACGCGACTACATGAAGAGCCACGCCGACAAGGGTTGCATCTTCGATGGCTTCCCCCGCACCACGGCACAGGCAGAGATTTTTGACACGCTGCTCGCCGAAATAGGGTCGAAGGTAGATGTCATGATCTACATGGATGTTCCCGAGGAGGAGCTCGTAAAGCGCATCCTGCTTCGTGGCAAGGATTCGGGACGTGCCGACGATGCATCGGAGGATGTTATCCGCAACCGCATCGAGGTGTACAGAGCCCAGACCGAGGTGGTTGCCAAGCACTACACCGCACAAAACAAGTACTCTGCAATCGATGGTGTGGGTAGCATGGATGAGGTATTCGAGCGCTTGTGTGCCGTTATCGACGCCAAGCGTCAATAGCACGACGAGTGCAACATAGCACAACAAGACTAAACAACAGATGCCGACCTTCGTGAGGTCGGCATCTGTTGTTTTTGTAGGTAAGAGCCTATGCTACTTGATAGTAAGCTCGTTGAGCAACCATCCGGCGCCGGCATACTTCTCGATAACGAAGAGCACGTAGCGAATATCTACGGCGATGGTGCGCTGCAACTCGGGCTCGAAAGCGACGTCACCCGACATTGCCTCCCAGTTGCCGTCGAAGGCAAGACCTATAAGCTGACCCTTGTCGTTCATCACGGGCGAACCCGAATTACCACCCGTAATATCGCAATTAACGAGGAACGCTACGGGCAAATCGCCATTCTTATCGGCATAGCGACCATAATCCTTCGCACGATACAACTCCTTCAAACGCTCGGGAACGGTAAACTCAACAGGATTCGTGGGGTCCTCCTTCGCCATAACGCCATCCAACGTTGTGTAGTGGTTGTAGATGATGCCATCGGCGGGGCTGTAAGGCAATACGTTACCATAGGTAAGGCGGATTGTAAAGTTTGCATCCGATGCCCACGCCTTATTGGGCTGCATCTTCATCAGACCATCGATATAGCGACGATGACCCTCGGCAAACTTCTCCTCGGCAGCTGCAACCACGGGATAGAGCTCACGATAGAGGTCGATGATAGACGATGCAAGCTCGTAGGCGGGGTCAGCCTCGATGAGCTCGTTGCCATTCTCGACATTACGCATAGCCAACATCTTCTCGTAGCTTGTTGCGCACGAGTTGTCGTAGAGCCAATCTACATAGGCATCGCTATCGCCACCAAACTCCTCGTCAATCTTCTTGTAAATCGAGGGTAATTTGCTGTTATTCTCACGATAGATAACAAACATACGCTTGGCAACAGCACGATCTACATCGGCATTGAAGTCCTTGTAGAACTGCTCCAAATCGTGGTTTCCGCCAAGGAAGACCTGAATCATCTCCACCGACTGCAAGAATGCCTCCGAGAGATACTGCAACGCAGCATCCTCTACCCTATCCTCCTTCTGCGACTGCTCGATAAGACTCAATGCGTCGATGTAACGCTCCTCGGGCAGAGTGTTTGCCTCGGCCCACGCCTGGAACGCAGCCTCCTGGGCAGCCTTCTTATCGCGAACGTTGAGCTTCTCTATGCCGCGCGACATGCCAATAGAGTTCTTCCAATAGTTTGCCGAACGTGCGAACTTCGCGTCGTACTGGATACGTATCGCCTGATCCTCGTCCATGAACTTGCGCAAGATGGCCTGACGCTCGCCACGGATATAGATGCGCTGGGGGTTATCAACCTGCAACATGTAGTCAATCTCGTGCGATGTCATGTAGCGCTGCGTCGAGCCGGGGAAGCCCATAATCATGCCGAAGTCACCCTCCTCGATGCCATCGAGCGAGATGTCGAGCCACTTCTCTGCCTTGTAGGGCACGTTCTCCTCCGAGTAGGCGGCGGGGCGGTTATCCTTGCCGGCATAGACGCGGAAGATAGAGAAGTCGCCTGTATGACGAGGCCACATCCAGTTGTCGGTGTCGCCACCAAACTTACCAATAGATGAGGGAGGCGTACCCACCAAGCGGATATCGTTATACACCTCATATACGAAGGCAAAGAACTGATTGTTGCCAAAGAAGCCCGGAATTACAACCTCCATGTTCGGGTGCTCGGCTTCGAGCTTGGCAATAAGAGCCTCCTTATTCTCGTTGGCAATAGCAGTAAACTCCTGCTGCGAAGCAGTAGATGGGATGTTACCGATGATGTCGGCAGTAACATCGTAGATATTACGCACGAAGCGCACCTCCAAGCCCTCGGCGGGGAGCTCTGCCTCGCGGTTCTCGGCCCAGAAACCATCGGCAAGATAGTCGTTCTCCACCGACGACAACTTCTGAATGGCGTCGTAGCCACAGTGGTGATTTGTGAAGAGCAGACCATCGGGCGATACTATCTCGCCAGTACATCCGCCACCGAAGATAACGATAGCATCCTTCAACGACGACTTCTCGGCAGAGTATATATCCTCGGCAGAGAGCTTACAGCCATGCTTCTTCATGTCCTTGCTGTTCATCTTCTTGATGTAGGGCAACAGCCACATACCCTCGTCGGCAACGGCAGTAAACGTAATGCCCACCATAGCCAACAGTGTCAATAGTTTTTTCATCGTAAAAATTTAATATGTTAGTAATTGTTTTTCCGCAAACAAAGATACGACAAAAAAACTAAAATATTGTTATCCGCAGAAAAAAAAATCCCTTCGACCAAAGATTATTCGAAGGGATTTACCTACAATTTCAACCACTTATGCAATAGTCAAACATGGTCAAATTACGTTAATCAAGATTATATATGTATAATGCAACAATACTATTGTTGTGGTTCAGCTTTCTTCACATCATAATAAACACTCGCATATCCAATCCAGGCCCCAATAGCATCATTCGAAATATTGGATATAGGGTTATGTTGTGCAGGGAATATTGGGTTAAGATTATTTATTACATTGTTCTCCCACATGCTCCAATAGTCGTATCCGAATTGTGGCATAGTACTAAATCGAAGCCTGACAACATCTTGAATATTAAACAACGTGGTATAACTTTTTATCTCCGTATAGTTTATTGGGCGATTTATTGTTACATACCCCCCACTAACATTACTATCAAATATACATGCAAGGGCAGGTTTATAATACATACTCTCGTTTAGAGCACACTCAACCATACAGGGAACATTATTTGGCGTTGGTGGAAGATAGGCTTTAATTCGATATAGCGTATCATTAACCCACTCTACACTAATATCATGCAATTCAGACGCTTCCGGTATTGTAGTAGTTGCCGACCAAGATTGCCCTGAATACTCAATATTCAAAGTATATGTTTCATTTTCCTTTCCAACAATCTCAGAACCCGTATATATAAATTTCTGTTGATAGTCCTCATTAAATCTACCTGTTAGAATCTCACTTTCGACACCATTACTAACCGTCACTTTTGCCCATCGAACAATCATATCACTTAATTCAAGAGAATCAATACCACCATCATACTTTTCATTAAGAGAGAGCGAGACAATTGCATGCCTACCTAACTCGATGCGCCCATCTACAATAAGTTTTTGCTGATATGCTGGAACATACGATTCCTCTTTCAAGCACCCAAATAATAGGCTAAAAACTATCAATACGAGAGATAATCTATAATTCATCACACTTAAAATTTGAATGTCCAACTTATTGATGGGATAATGGTATATAGATAATGATGTCGTTCACTAATATATAGTTGTGTTGGGTGTCCTCCCTTAAAAACCGACCATGACAGCAATAATGGGTTCTTACGCATATAAACGTTGTAAAGCGACACATTGATTCCATTGCGTTCAAACTTATTTGATTTAAACCAATATGTAACAGATATATCTAAATGGTGTAAATCTGGAAGTCGGGAACCATTATAGGGTCCATACTCTTTTAAGAAACTGCCATTGTTAAAATATACTGACATGGAATTGGTATATGGAGCACCCGTTGCATACTGAAAGGTTGTTGATAATGTCCAACGAGGCGAGGGTTCATATGACATATATAACGATATGTTATGCAATCTATCCGATTTTGCAGCATAGACTCTTCCTTGATTAAAATTGTCAAACTGCCTCAATGACCTACTTATTGTATAGTTTGCAGTTATGGAGAATTTTTGATCATGATAGCCAATACTTGTCTCTATACCATACGCCTCACCTCTACCAGAAAATAACTGATCTTTGCATTTATACTTCCCCGAAACCATATCTACGATGTTTGTCATCGATTCCACACACCCTTTCAAGTATCGGTAATAAATCTCTACTGACCAATGTAGTCTATCCAATAATACAGATTGATAATATCCAATATTAAAATTATGACTTCTTTGAGGTGGCAACTCTCGACATGCTCCAACATAAAAATCGGTGGCAAACGATGTATTGGACTGTGGTGCAAGATGAATATACTGAGTCATCATGTTGTATGATACACTTAAACGACTATTGGCTGTTATTGGGAACGACAACATTATACGAGGTTCAGGATACAACCATAACTTATCCGAGCAATATGTGCTAATTCGCAACCCCACATCCGCATGGATGAATTGCGCAAGTTTCCACTTGGAATCAACAAATATATCAAACTGATGACTACTATCAAACGGAGTATGTATATTCGCTGATGAGAATGAACTTACCACATATTGCGGTTTGATGTTTCTGTAATTGTATTCCATGCCAGCATATACACTTATATCTCCACGCTTATATGATACAACGCTACGCACTCCGAAATCATTAACACTTGAACCTATTTTCAACTTATTGTTTACTAATGATACATCAAACTTATTATCATAGATTGATAAATATAAGGTATTATCCAGGACAACATTTTGGCTTATTGGAGAAGACAAGGACAGCGAAGATGCCATGTTCCACCAATTCAAGGTACCTCGACTGTCGTACATCATTACATCTAAAAATGTTATATCTCTATTAAAATGAGCGTTAAACATGAGCGTACCCACCTTATCAATTTTTGTTGTCAAGCCCAGGCCAAAATCCCCAAACTCATATTTTATTGTTCTCTCTTGATTATTTATCATTGAAAGAAGCCATGATGCATACGAATGTCGAGCAGATGCATATATTGCAGTTCTATCGTTAATTCTTATATGAGATGCAATATCCGATTCTATTATGCCGACATTTCCCTCAAATCGACTCTTTTGCGGGATATATGTATGTGTGCGGATATCCAATACCGATGACGCTGCGTGCCCATATATCGCAGGGACATTGGATTTGTATAATGTCATTCCGCTTAAATGTGCAGAATTGAATACGGAAAAGAATCCGAATAAATGAGATGGAGAGTATATTGGAGCCCCTCCTAATAATATTTTACATTGGCCATTGTCTCCCCCTCTAACATGCAGTCCGTTATTACCTCCCTGCGTAGCCATAACTCCCGGAGTATATTTTAAGGCACTGATAATATCAACAGCTCCACCAAAACGAGGCAATGAGTGAAGCGCATGAATGTTAATCGAGACGTTACCATTTTTATCGGCAGGCGATATAGCAGTAGGTTTAGCCCTCACCACTATATCATCAATCACAATATGCCTTGCTGTAGTATCTCTACTTGCATAAGCACAAATGGGAGATAGTAGCAATAGTATTATAAATATCCGAGACAACCTCATATAAATATCGACAAACAAGAGGTCGGCCAATGTCCTTTCTGCCGACCTCTTGAACTGTTAATTGCATTTATCCGATCATTCTATCATACCAATTGATAAGATCTTCAACAGTATCTATAAGAGCACTGAATTTATTATCTGAAAAATAACCCTCAAATGCATACTTACTACCGTCGGGGAATACTACCACTGGTTCAACATCATAGTAATCAGAATAATAACCGTTGTATTCTACAGTTTGTGCCTTGATATCGGCAACTTTCTCCTGGGTTGAATTATAGTACAGTACGGCAGATGAGTTACTATTTATCGCGTTACATAGATTATCACACGAACGCTCACTATCATCACTATAATACTCTTCTATCTCATCCTTAACCATACGAAAATCACCCTGAGCAATAATTGCTAAATCCAATATACTCAATCTGGCTTCACCCGTTTTAACATAATCATACACATACGAGAAGGGGTCTAACTCTACCCATGACTCCGTGTATGTGTTGCCATATCCATCGGTCCAGGTGTATGTATCTTCATATATCCAATTATCAGGATTAGTCAATCCATATATTGCAACTGACGACTGCGCTACTGCTACCAGAGAGTTATTAACAGATATTGTTGCCTGTGCACCTATGGATTGCTCTGTGAGAGTAGTTGTCACAGTAAACACGTAATTACCATTAAGATATAATGTTGCCTCGGGCGACATTGTTGTTTCGTTTGTTACGTTTGTGACAATAACTATCTTCGCATGCTGCTTGCCATCAATCATTAGCACAAACTCCATAGACAACGGTATATATGCCGTATATCGCTCCTCATCGTACACATTATCCCACGTCCATCGATAGTTTGATGAAGTCCATGAAATTTTAGCCGATGCGTTACTCCAATTTAGTATTACACTATTACTATCTACTCTATCTATATCCCATTCATATGTATAGTCATTAAAAGTATAACTATTACCGGCTAATGGATTCATATCTCTATCATTGAGATCTAAAACATAATCATAGTATATAGCACGAGTCATAAATTTAGCAAGACCATCTACCGAAAAGTTTGCAGCCTGACTCATTGCATTCAGCAACTCAAAGCTATACTCTGGAAAATCTGCATAATAAAAGCATCTTTCAAGTTCGTTAAGGGCATCAATAATCTCTTTTGTATCATTTGTATTGAACAAATCTACAAATTCAAGAGCAATATCCTCTAATTTCTGCTGATGTTGTCCCGGTGTAAGGGGAGAATTTTGCACGGGACCAGATGTCGCACCGTTATTTTCCTCTTTGCCGCATGCGACGATACCTATCGCCATACACGCTAATATCAACATTTTTTTCATAAGCACTCAATTGTTAATTATATTAAAAGTTTTTATTGGGGTCATACTTGCTTAATATACCTGAATCACCATCCTTAATCAAACCACTGCCTGTTATAGTATAAATATCTCCGTTGGTTATTATGATTTTATTGTTATATACAGCATAAGTATAAGTTCTTGGGGATTCACAATAATATACCAAATCGCCAATATATGTACCACCATTTGTTCTACCAGCAACCTCTCCATAACAATAATCTGGATCCCACAACCATGCATAGTGTATGGTTACGGTGTTTCCATCTAAAAAGTGGAGTGCTGTAATCTGGTAGTACTCGGGAATAAAACGACATGCTCCATAGTGCGCATCCGAACTCGTCCACATACCTGTATCGTAGAAAAAGAAGTCGCGTGTTGCATAATACTTATGCGTCGTTCCACCATACTTATAGGATGATAATAACTCATTGTTGGCTATTGCCTGGTTTATACGACTAAAATCCGATGCGTGCGCTACGCGAGATAGGTCTGTCCACCACCCTATCAAGGAAGAACTCGCCCTATCTTCATCTTTCTCACACGAGGTATATGATACCAATATTGTTGTCAGAAATAGACATAAATATAGAATCTTACGCATAACATTTGTTCAATTAAGCATACTCACATCACTATACAAAAAAAAGTAGCTAAAAAGAAACTGCTTATTGCAGAAATCAACTTTTTAGCTACTCAACCGATACCTTTTAGAAGTTTACACCAATAGATATGCTGGTTACGCCATATTTCGCCTCGTAATCTGCCTCTGCCCAATTTGCAATCTTCGTGAAGTCAAAGGTATGACCTACGCCTAAATAGAATGCGCTGAAACTAAATCCTACACCGAGATTCATACCAATCTGGAAACGCTTGAACGCCTGCTTACCCACACCCTCTTCAGAGGTAGTAGAATCATCGAACAAATCCAACTTTTGGTCATCATAATAACGATTATCGAAATAATCGACCTTTTGACTTCCGGCTAAATTTATACGTCCATTGAGACCGATATAGGGCGTAATAGATATCTTATTGTCGTTGAAAGATAGACGGAATGCAAGATTTAGGGGAATGTTCAAAGAGTGAAGGTTTGTCCTAATGGCGCCTCCATCTGCCTTGTACTTACCGAACGCTCCCTGATAGTTAAGACCATACTCAAGGTAGAGAGGAGCCTTATTTGTAAGATTCACACCACCAATAACTCCAACGGTAAATCCATGCTTCAAAGGCAAAGTTTTATCCCACATATCCTGATCATGCTCCCATTTAAGTTTCACGGGATTGTAGCTAAAAGTCAATCGGGCATAGTTGTCGGTAGTCATATTCGACAAAAGACTGCCGCTATTAGACGAGTTCTTAAGCTTCTGTGAATTTCCTGTATTCACGAACTGTGCTGATGTGTTAGTGACAAATGCGAACATGCATACAGTCATTAAAAGGGCTAATTTTTTCATACTTGTTTTGTAATTAAAGGTTAATATCTGTAAGTTTGAGAATTTAGTAGTATTGGAATGTCAAGCGCCAAATATTAGCAGTCGCCGTAGCACTACCACGCTGTGATACAAAATAAATATACTTGCCATCACGACTCCATACAGGACTTAAATCATCTGCCGCATGATATGTAATTTGCGTAAGTTGGGTTCCGTCCAAACGACATGCATAGATATCGGCATTACGGAAAATGAAATCCTCACCCGATATAACAGACTCACCAACAAATAGAATCCATTTACCATCTGGCGATACAACAGGCGATGCATAGCTATGCTCGGGGTCAGCAACGATACACTCCTCGACACCCGTCGAGTAGTCTATTTTCCATATCTCATTACGATTTTCGCTATTTTTGCGTGTACACAAAAATGTAGTCGGTCCAATTGGACACGGATCGGCTCCATTCGTATAGCTTAACACAAAGTTACTTTCGATATTATATCCCCAAATACTCGAGCTATTACTCTCCATACGAGTAAAAAGTATCTGCTTCATATCAGATGTATATTTGGGAGAGCTATCAATATTTGCAGATGTTATCTGACGACATACATATCCCGATACAGCATCCGTGATAAAGATTTGATTTGTAGCGCCACGATTCTCCGAGAAACATATAGTTTTGCCATTAGATGAGTAGGCAAAATCCAAAACATTCTTGCGATTAGTACGTTGAACCGAACCACCTTGCTTGCCTAACTCCTTAATAAAAATATTGGTAGCATCGTTACGATACGACAGATATGCAATGTTGGCTCCATCATTCGAAACATCTAAAATTCGATTGGTCGCCCAACTGAATAGGCGTTTTGAGCGTTTTACCTCCGGCATGCACACATAGTCATTGTCGGATGAAATCTTCATAATGTCAAGACCACTCTCCTCGGGGACAAAAGGAATAGAGTAATCAACAGTTTGGGCATTAGCCTCCACTGCGATACCAATGACGGCACCTGCAAGGGCAATAAGTCGTTTGATATACATACGATATAGTATTGCACACCCGACCTCTATGTGTTTTTATTACTATATAAAGAAAGTGTGAGGTCGCACGCTTATCTATCAAGAGGCTCTGGAATGCCCGAATACAAATAAACTAACCCCACACTTGTACAGTATGGGGCGAGCATAGAACTGCCTACAATTCATACTAATACAAGAAATGAGTGTTGTAGCTACCCTGTATTCGGTGAAATTTTCCAGATTTCTTGATAAGGATTAGCGAAACACTTTCACTAAAATATGTCTGCTGATTACACATCACGTGCAAACAACAATACAAAGATATGCTATTTTATTCTAATAAAAAAAATTTTTTACAATAATTTTAGTATTATATACAACATGGCGGCTTTGGCTGATTTACTGCCATAATGGCAAGGCAAGATCGTAACAAATGTCATAATGTCTTCTGCAACTGACATAATATCTTCTTTTTGCAAGTGGCAGGAGTTTTGAAACATTCGAAGCAAGAGGTTAGACGAACAACAAAACAAAATGCAATATGAACATTAACACATTGACAATCAAAGCACAGGAGTTATTGCAGGAGGCAATGGCTCTGGCACGCGAGAACAAGCAGCAGGCACTGGAACCGCTACATATTCTCGCCGCAGCAATCAAGGATGACAACTCTCTTGGCAGCTACGTGCTCTCGCGCGTGGGAGCAAACCTCGCAACGCTACGTAGCGAGGTCGCGGAGGGCATAAAGCGCCTGCCACGCATCGAGGGTGGCGACGACAACACCTATTTCTCGCGCGAAAGCTCGGCCGTGATACAGCGTGCCGTAGAACTAACAGCCTCATTTGGCGACCGCTACGCCTCGGTAGAGCACATTGTTGCCGCCATGGCGAAGGAGCGTTCGTCGGCACGCGACATACTGCATCGCGCGGGGATAAGCGAGGAGCAGATAGTGGCAGCCATAAAGGAGTTTCGTCGCGGCTCTACCATATCGTCATCCACCGAGAGCATGGAGTTTGACGCTCTGGGCAAGTATGCCATAAACCTGAACGAGGGTGCGCGTAGTGGCAAGCTCGACCCCGTTATCGGGCGCGACGAAGAGATACGTCGTGTATTGCAGATTCTATCGCGACGTACCAAGAACAACCCCATCCTTGTTGGTGAGGCGGGTGTGGGTAAGACGGCCATTGCCGAGGGCATAGCACACCGCATAGTGAGTGGCGACGTGCCCGAAAACCTGCGCCACAAGACCATATATTCGCTCGACATGGGAGCCTTGATTGCGGGAGCGAAGTACAAAGGCGAGTTCGAGGAGCGATTGAAGGCGGTTGTCAAGGAGGTCACGGCATCAGAGGGGGAAGTGCTACTCTTCATAGACGAGATACACACGTTGGTAGGTGCGGGCAAGGGTGATGGTGCGATGGATGCAGCCAACATTCTAAAACCGGCGTTGGCGCGTGGCGAGCTTCGCACAATTGGCGCCACGACGCTCGACGAATATCAGAAGTATTTCGAGCAAGACAAGGCGTTGGAGCGTCGTTTCCAGAAGGTTATGGTGGCAGAGCCAACAGTCGAAGATGCCATATCCATCATGCGTGGATTGAAGGAGCGCTACGAGAGTCACCACCGCGTGCGTATCAAGGACGAGGCGATAGTTGCCTCGGTGGAGCTCTCGCATCGCTACATCACCGAGCGCTTTCTGCCCGACAAGGCGATAGACCTTGTGGATGAGGCGGCAGCGCGACTACGATTGGAGATGAACTCTGTGCCGGAGGAGATAGACCAACTCGACCGCCACATACGTCAGCTCGAAATCGAGCGCGAGGCGATACGTCGCGAGGGTGACGACGAACGCATAAAGCGTCTCGAAAGCGACATCGACGAGAAGAGGGCGCAGTGTTCGGCGCTTCGTGCCAAGTGGCAGGCAGAGCGCGAGCGTCTGAACGAGTTGCAACAGACCAAGGAGCGTATCGAACAGGCGAAAATCGAGGCACAGCAGGCGGAGCGCAGTGGCGACTACGGACGTGTTGCAGAGCTACGCTACGGCACCATTGTCGAGCTCGAACGTCGCGTGGCAACCTTGGAGGAGGAGCTACGTCTTTCGTCCGACACAGCAATGATAAAGGAGGAGGTAGATGCCGAAGATATTGCCGAGGTGGTATCGCGATGGACGGGAATACCTGTGAAGCGCATGCTCTCGTCGGAGCGCGAGAAGTTGCTAAACATGGAGGCAGAGCTACACCGCAGAATCGTAGGTCAGGATAACGCCATAGAGGCTATCGCCGATGCTGTGCGACGCTCGCGCGCAGGGTTGTCGGATGGTCATCGTCCCATAGGCTCATTCATCTTCCTCGGCACCACGGGTGTGGGAAAAACCGAATTGGCAAAGGCTCTTGCCGAGTTTCTGTTCAACGACGATACGATGATGACACGCATCGACATGTCGGAGTACCAGGAGCGCCACAGCGTATCACGCCTTGTAGGTGCGCCTCCGGGATACGTGGGCTACGACGAGGGCGGACAACTTACCGAGGCGGTACGACGTAAGCCCTACTCGGTGGTGCTACTCGACGAGATCGAAAAGGCTCATCCCGACGTATTCAACATACTGCTGCAACTCCTCGATGACGGACGACTTACGGACAACAAGGGGCGCACGGTGGACTTCCGCAACACCATAGTTATCATGACATCGAATATGGGGTCGCACATCATCGCCGAGCGATTTGCAGCCGCCGCCAATAACCCCTCATCCGAGCTTGTCGAAAGCGTGCGCGACGATGTTGTGGAGATGCTGCGCCAGCACTTTAAGCCCGAATTTCTGAATCGCGTGGACGAGATAATCATGTTCGAGCCACTGGATAGAACGGCCGTAGAAAAGATTGTGGATATGCAGTTGCGCGCCGTAGCCAAGATGTTGGGTAACAACGGCGTGGAGTTCATATATACTGCCGCAGCTCGTCGCCACATCGCCGACATAGGCTTCGACGCACGCTATGGCGCACGCCCCATAAAGCGTACGATACAACGCGAGGTGCTAAACGAACTCTCGAAACGCATCCTTGCAGGTAAGGTAGATCGCGAGCGACCTATAAAGCTCGACGCCGATGGCCAAGGACTAACCTTCGAGAACTAACCTCTGCCGCATACAATAGCCCTGCGATAACCTCGCAGGGTTATCTTTTGTCCCTACGGCGCCCCCCTTGCCTCTCACTCCCGACCACTCCTCCTCGGCACGCTCTCACTATCCTTCTACTACCCTTTCACTACCCTTCTGCTACTCTTTGCGTAACGTCGCAGTTCGCCTTCATAGCCACTTAATGCACCATTTTAAGTCCAACAATCGACGCTATAAGTGTCACCACAAAGAATAGTCGCCAGAAGGTTGCAGGCTCTTTGAACACAAGGATGCCGATAAGGACAGTGCCCACGGCACCTATGCCCGTCCATACAGGGTATGCCGTACCTATCGGAATCTCCTTTATCGCTCGCGCGAGGAGTACCATACTCAAAATATAACACACCACAAATAGCGCATACCATAGTGTCGCCTTGCCGCCCACGGCGAGATTTGCTTTGCCGAGGCAGAAGGTAAATCCGCACTCGAACATGCCGGCGAAGATTAAGATAATCCAGTGTATCATGAAATCTTTTAGGTCCTACCGAGGGCTGCGGACTATCCGGCGTCTCCTTCCGAGGATGTACAAAGTTACAAATTTATCCTAATATAATAATGGTGTACAGCCACAAAATCGAATTGTACAATAGTGCCGATATAGTTTTTTGCATATTCTCTTGATTCACCGCCGCCTTATTACCTATTGATTTATAGTACATTGAGCCAGCTATCATATTTTAGCACAAAAAAAAGTACAACTTTTTTCGAAAAAAGTTTGGCAGATTAAAAAAAGTGCTTTATCTTTGCACTCGCAACCGAAAGGTTAGCAATGCCTCTTTAGCTCAGTTGGTAGAGCACGACACTCTTAATGTTGGGGTCCAGGGTTCGAGCCCCTGAGGGGGTACAGAAGCGAGAAACGAAAGTTTCTCGCTTTTTTGTTGTTGCTCAATGAGTTAAGCAGCCCGCCCT